>NZ_JBIOAV010000004.1:0-302425 GCF_043952005.1 Haladaptatus sp. CMAA 1909
TATCGCAACTGCAAATGCGGCAAACCGGGTGAGGAAACCCACTAGGAGACAGAGACCGCCAACGAGTTCAACGAGTGCAACAATCCATGCAACGACAGATGGTGCGGGAACACCGAGACTGGCGAGAAATCCCGTAAACTGAGGTATCGACATCGCAGCTGGACCGACCGAAAACAATTTTCCAGTACCGTGGACGATCATGATGCTGCCAAGGGCTAGGCGAATCAAAAGCGTACCAATCGAGAGATTGATGGGCATAATTAGCATTTATCCAAGGATAAGAAATAAGTTCATAATGCAGCGAAATATTCCGACTACCACTCTTTTCAAGTATTATTCAATCGTGTTACTCTAGGAAAACGTAGTCAACCAGCTGTGACTTGAATATGACATATTCGACAGACAATAAGAACAAAATCAAGGTTGTATTTCGTTCCACCCGCCGTTCATTGCGCTCGGGTTAAGATATTCCACTCGAATGCATTGAACAGAAGTTCATGAAAATGCGCATCCGCGACGTCCGCCGCGTGCGCTTGCGCTCGGTCGAGCAGGGCGCGTTCGGTCGTATCTGCACACTCGGTTAGCGTTCGCTGGGCACCATCGGTCAGCGTTGTTTGGCGTGACATAAATGAAAAAGGGAGACGGGGTTAGTTGGGCAGTTCTTTGCGACCCGTTCGCACGCATGGCCAACACGGGAAGTCACCGAGGCCGTCACAGTCGCACTCCTCCGGTTCGGCATCGTCGTCGTCCTTGGAGGGGAAGGCGTTGAACGTTCCGTCGTCGGTTGCAGTTTCGACGGCGGCCATGTATTTGAGCATGTCTTTGCCTTTGATCGGGATTTCACGACGCTCGGACTCACTCGTGTGCCTGCGGATATTCACTTTCCAGAGTGAGCTATTCGTGTTCGGTATAGACGGGATTCTCGCCCGCAGAGAGTGGCAAAATGAGATACTTCCCGTGAGCGATCCGCTCCAGCCAGCCTTTCTCCTTGAGCGCATACGGCATGTCCTTAGCTGACTTCTGAGGGATGTCGAGGACTTCTGCAATGTCGCTGATGGTGATTACCTGCTGGCTTTCGCTTGCGAGCCGTGACAGCGCCTGCGACTCACGCGTCGACAGGCTTTTTCGTCGAGTCTCTTCGTCGTTTGTTGACCCCATAGCCGCTCATCGTACATAGAGTCTAAATATAGGCCGGAATTACATATTTTGAGATTCTGCGCCCAGAGAACCTCACGATCGCGGCGACGGTGTCGTAGTCTCGGAACGACACTTAGCAGGCTCTGTTCGCGGAACGTTCTTTGGCGTTATAGGTTGTATTCGCGCATTCGATGGCATTTCACCGAGGGAAGTAGTTGATACACCTCCGAAGTAGGGCCGACAGAGCCACGATAAGCCCAAAAACACGAGAAAGTAGTCCATCCTCCGAAACTGTGCATCTTCCCCGAAGCGTGGAAGTTGAGACTAGTGCGCTCAATGCATACGGCAGATCACTCAGCCAAATACACGGCAACGATGCGGAGCCTTCGATAGTCCGCAACCCATGTCCCGTCCCTGAACTGCCGATCCCGGAGATTGTCCTCGACGGTCGAGATGATCCCTTGTTGCTTTTCGGCCGGAATCGGGGACAAGAGACTATCACCAAACATTCTGAGCCATGACGAGAGTCCGTCCGCGCCGCCGTCGAGTTCTGTTGGCCGGTCAAAGAGGGTCGCATAGCGGACCTCAAAGCCGTGTGCTTCGAGTTTCGTAGTGTATTCGCCGACAGTTGGGAAATACCACGGGCTTTTGACGTCATATCCTTGCTCAGCCGCGACATCTTGTACTGTCTCAACAATAGAAGCGACATTTCCCACTCCGCCGAGTTCGGCAACAAGCCGTCCGTTGGGTTGGAGTACATTCGTGATCGATTCGAGGACGGCGTCTTGTTCGGGAATCCAGTGAAGGGCTTCATTCGAGAACACAGCATCGAATGACTCTGCGAACGAGAAGTCGCGGGCATCCGCATGGACGAAGTCGCATTCGGGGTAGGTCTCGCGTGCTTCTGTGATCATTTCCTCTGATGCATCGAGGCCGATGACATCCGCTCCGGCGTCGGCAATTCGATGGGAGAGATGGCCGGTGCCGCAGCCAAGATCGAGGATACGTTCGCCATCCTTTGGTTCGAGCAGATCGACGACGCCTTCGCCGTACTCGAAGACGAACGAGTGGTCCTCATCGTAGGTGGTTGTATCCCAGTTGTTTTCTTTCTCCTTGGACGGCTGATTCATATTGGTACTGTTCCTGCAAAGTCCATTTCAATCCGACGAACTGACAGTTGTTTTGTCGAGGTGTATTGCCGCAACGATATCGAGAATTTCGTCCTTCGATTCTTCTACTTCGCATTCGCGTGCTTGCTGTATTCGATTTGGCGTGCTGTTGATCTCTTGATACGGATCGAAGTGACCGGCGAATACGTCCGGTCGCCTGTTGTAACGGCAAACACGGTTCTCACGCTGTTGAAGCAGACAGGAATCGGCTAAGGTCGACGGATAACATAGTGAACGCCCGTCGGTGAGCGACTGCATTGGCTCA
Organism: Haladaptatus sp. CMAA 1909; assembly: GCF_043952005.1. Lineage (NCBI taxonomy): Archaea > Methanobacteriati > Methanobacteriota > Halobacteria > Halobacteriales > Haladaptataceae > Haladaptatus > Haladaptatus sp. CMAA 1909. The sequence goes on from NZ_JBIOAV010000004.1 coordinate 2,572, forward strand.
AGCAGCGCGAAAATCGTGAGAATATTAGAATACTAACTAGAATTGATTCTTAGATCCCGGTTTGCAATTGTTGTAGATCGATGTGCCCGCCGAAATCGTGCATCCTGGGTACGCTGTTTCCGGTGTAGTCTCATCTTCCCCCGAAGCGATTTTGATATAGCTATATATGATTCATGTCTACTTATTCGCTTCTTTTCGGCAGCTGTGGGGTCTGAAAACCTCGGTTTCAAGAAGGGCGGTGATATCCCTATCACTTCCGAATATTGCGCTAATCGGAAGTACAACTACCCCGGGACCGTTACTCAAAACGATGCGCGAACACTACTCCCCACCCGCACGCCGTCCAGGTGAGATGGGACCCACCATTACGAACGGAATCGATGGACTGTACCTCAACTGTGGCTCTCCGACGTCTCGAAAAAGCTCGAACAAATCGAGTAGTATCACGGGGAAGTAAACACCTCACCCTGCTCGCTCGCGGAGTACCCCGCTCGCCCTGAAGGAGGCTTTGATGTTGACTCCCGGCAACCGGCCACCTGCAACGTGCCGGTGGCTCTTGCTCTAGATTCAGCTCGGATGATCTACGACGGTTTGAGAATCCCAAGGGGCGAAGTAGCCTACGCTCGCTAAGCGAATTAGCCTCCCGCGATCCCCATATGTGACCACGATAGTCACTAGCGAAAAACATTCCGCATGTCGGCCACAGCGTTATCCCTTTCGTGCACCTATATCTGATATGGCGGACAACAAAAAGAGCCGAAACAAGCAAGCCCGTGACGAAGAAAACCGCCAGCGAGCGTGGGAAGTCAAACAAGCGCGTGAACGTATGGACGAAACTGAACCACGTGACGACCGGAACGAAACGGATGAATCCCGATACGAGGGAGAAGAACATTCGGAGCCACCTCCGACGTGTCACCGTCGTGGGTGCGACGAGCCAGCGAAATTCGTCGTTCTTGAACGCTACCAAGAAGAAACGGGTCACGGGGCCGTTGAGTCGGCGGCCCGTCTCTGTCAACGGCATACCGCTGAAGAAAGCCCCGCGAATCTGGATGGCGTCTATGCGGACTATGTGTTTCGTGTTGATCCGTTGACGGAGACAAATGATACAAGCACAGCGTGATTCCTTTCCCCCATCTAGCTCTTCACGGCATGAACGAACGGCAGATACGCTGGTGTACATCCTTCGAATCGTATTATTAATCGGCGTCACCCGCGCTACGATACCGTGCACAATCGGTCATCCATGCTCTTCGAGCACTGCTTTCGTCTCTAACGGCTCTGTCGCGATCCTTCGAGAGAGATCCATTTGTTCCCTCGTGGTCGGTACGGGGAACTCGGGAATCGCTCAGCATAGTTGTTCCGACAACTCTGCCTTGAGTGGTCGGTAGATACTCATAGAAATAATGCTCGAATGCTCCCAACCGCGGGATAAATAAACCAAGCGGTGGAAATCTGTAGTGGAACCCATCTACTGCACGATAACGTGTACGGACCGTGTCAATACTCGTGGCTACGACTGGAGTCGTCAACGGCGAAATACCCACATTATTGACGCAACTATTACAATCATGAATCACGACAATTAGATATCGATGCGGAAATCAACCGCGGAACGGTATGGGAGCACCGATGAATAGTGATTTCGATCTACCGAAAGTCGGCCCGGGAGCCGATTCCGCCGATGAAGATGACGCGGAGGCGCCGGACGAATCACCGGCGACCATCGAATATCTGGATTATCGGGTAGTCGATATCAACGATTGGGATATCGAGACGGATGACATCTTCGAGATGGCCGCGAACGCGGACCTTCCGGAATCACAGTACGGCGTTATCGATGTGGACCGTAACGATTCGCTGCTTCAGTCAGCCGAGAGTGAGGGGCTCAAGTGGCCATTTCAATGTCGCTCGGGCACGTGTGCGCGCTGTTCAGCCATCCTCGTCGCGGGCGAGGCTCAAATGGACATGAACCTATTTCTCGATGACGACGAAGTAAACGAGATGGATTATCGGCTCACCTGTACGTGTCGCCCCGAAAGCGATGACGTACGAATCGTTTTCAACGCCATTCACTCGGAATACATTCGCAAAATAGCACAGGACCGGGGCTGAACCCTGAATCCGTCGAGGACTCCACTCGGATTCGAAGATGGAAACGTCCGAACAGGGAACGTCAGGCTTGCAATGAGAACACGACGAGGCGGTCACCACGCGGGCCACGGCCGACGAACCCGCTGCCACCGACCTGAATGGCGATGTATTGCTTTTCGGTCTCGGGGTCGAACCACGAAACCGGGTCGCCACTGATCGCCTTATCACTCAGATCGAACTCCCAGAGCCTGTCGCCCGTCTCGCCATCGTAGGCGACCATGTTCCCGTTCTGTGTGCCCGCGAATACCAGCCCGGACGCGTTCGACATCGTTCCTCCCCAGAGGTACCGGTCGCTGTCGATCCAGTCCCGCCAGACGACCTTCCCGGTCGACGGGTCGACGGCACAGATGGCGCTAATGTGACCGTTCCATTCGTCCGGAATGATTTCCTCATCGGGTTCGACCTCGACGATTCCACCCCAGAACTTCTCTCCGGGTTTGTACTCCTCGTCGCGCCAATAAATCTCGTGAGGCGTGTTCAGGGCCTTGAAGTAGCACAATCCCGTCTCGGGACAGTAGGTCGGTGGCTGCCAGTCGACCCCGCCGAGCAAGCCGGGAAGCATGACGTAATCCCGCTGTTCCTCGACGTGCGGAACCATTCTCATCATGTTGATTTGCTGTGTCAGCGGTTCGCTCCTGACTTTGAGTTCGCCGGTTTCGATGTCGAGGGTGTACGCCCATGAGGTCTTCCCGGCGTTGTACGAGACGTCGCCTCGCCAGTCCAGGTGTTCGATTTCCAGGTCGCGGATGATCATGCGCTGGTTGGCGGAGTCGTAGTCCCAGGTATCGTGTGCGGACTCCTGATGCGACCACTGAATCTCGCCGGTCTCGATATCGAGCGCCACCGTCGAAGAGGTGTTACGGTTCGGTCCCGGACGGACGGTGCCGTTGAAGTCCGGGCTTGGATTACCGACGTTGATCAGGAGCAAGTCCCGTTCGGTGTCGAGCGTCGGCGTCATCCAGTTCGTCCCACCCGACTGTTTGACGCTATCTCCGACGTACTCTTCTTCCGGACAAGTGTCGGTCCGCCAGAGTTCCTCGCCGGTTTCGGCGTCGAAACAACAGTGGAATCCACGCACGCCGTACTCGCCGCCCGCACTGCCCGTAAACAGTTTGCCATCGTAGACGATCGGTGCCCACGTTGCGGAGTATCCCTCCTCGTGGTCGGCGGTACTCACGTACCATTCTTCCTCACCTGTATACCGGTCGAGTGCCTGCACGCCGGAGTCCAGTGAGGTCATATAGATTTTGTCCTTCCAGACCGCGACCCCGCGGTTGTTGTCGTCACAACAGAGCACCGCGTCCTCGGGTGCGGGATAGGTGTACGCCCAGAGTATCTCCCCTTCCCGAGCATCGATCGCTTTCACGTGACTCGGGCCGTTGGTTTGATACATCACCGGCGGGTCGCCGGGAACGATGACCGGGCTTCCTTCCATACTGGAGTTGGCCCCGACCTCCATATCGTACTCCAATTCGAGTCGATCGACGTTTTCCTCGGTGATGACTTCAGATGGATCGAAGCGGTGGTTTTCGTAGTTCTTGCCGAACATCAGCCAGCTTTCGGGGTCCCGCCCCGACTCGTTGAGCATCTCCTGGGTTACGTCGTACCTGGGAATTCGATCCGTGTCTCGCTGGGACAGAATCGCTTCGTCGGGTGCGTTGAACACCTGATATCCGAGTTCGGTCTCTTCCACTATCGTTTCGGCTGCGGCCTTGACGGCCTCGTCGTCTTCGATTGACATAGTTGTGTATCTCCAGTGATTACCTCGCCGCACGTGGCGCACGCTCCTCTTCGGTGAGCCGGAACACGTCCTTCATCGGTTCCTCTCGATCACCGATGAGCGTACCAGTAACCCGAGACTCGTGCGTTCTTGCCATGGGCCGAATAAACGATCTTTCTACATCATTATTAATGTTTTCTGTATCCAAAACAGGGATTTTTATTAGGAAATCAATATTATATGTATTGTATTCTATGGTTTTATATCTCAAATCGTTGTTGATCGAGAGTTGAGTAGCGTGTGTCTCGCGTACCGTTCCCGTGGGACCTCCCTGGGCATTAATTAGTGATGGCGAGAAAACCGATGACCGATGAAGCAGGTGGTCAAACCAGTCACGAAGCGTAACGCCGGACACGGATTGGTCGTCCTCGTCCCCGGTGCGATGGAGCAGCTATCGGTAGCGGAGGGCGACTTCGTGCGCATCGAAGGCGAGGAAGGCGACAGTGCCATCGCCGGAGTTCTCGCCGGTTCGATAGGCCGGGATGGCATCAGAATCGACCGACATCTCCGTCGGGCCGTCGGTACTGACGTCGGCGACACCGTCTCCGTCACGTCCGCGACGGTCAGCCCTGCAACAAGCGTGACCATCACGCTATCGACCCATAACTGGTCAATCGAACGCGAACGAACGGTGCGAAGCGAACTCGAAGGCCGAGCGGTAACGGCCGACCAAACGCTCGCGGTACCAATGGAGTTCACTTCGGGGACCAACACTGGCACCCACACTGCGGATACCGAACATCATCTCCTCCTCCACGTGCTGAAGACCCAGCCAACGGGTGTAGTGGTGGTTCGAGATGGAACGCACATCGAGTTCGTCACTGGCGATTCGGACGGTAGCGAGACTGTCACGGAGAAAACGAAACGAGGAGACACGAACGGGACGGTTACGACGGACCGGGATAGTGACGTCACAGTTCCGGGCTTGTATTCGGACCAGCGGGCTACATACGACGACATCGGGGGTCTCGACACGGAACTCGAAAGGGTACGTGAAGCGGTCGAACTTCCGCTGTGTCACCCCGAACGATTCCGTCAGTTCGATGTCGACCCACCCCGCGGAGTATTGCTCTACGGTCCCCCAGGAACGGGGAAAACGCTCATGGTACGGGCTATCGCCACCGAGCTCGATGTTCACTTCGAGGTCGTTTCCGCCACGACCATCGCCTCGAAGTACTACGGGGAGACGGAGGAACGACTTCGAGCGGTCTTCGAGCGGGCACGGGCGAACGAGCCCAGCATCATCCTCGTCGACGAACTGGATTCCATCGCCCGCGAGCGGAGCGAAACGACCGGCGACGCGGAATCCCGCGTCATCGCACAGTTGATCTCACTGCTGGACGGATTCGGTGACCGGCAGCGGACGACGATCATCGGGACGACGAACCGAGAAGACGCCATCGATCCCGCATTGCGACGCCCGGGGCGATTCGACCGCGAGGTAGAAATCGGCGTTCCAGACGTGGGAGGTCGGGAGGAAATACTCCGTATTCATTCACGTGACATCCCCTTCGCCCCGGACGTTACGTTGCGCGACTACGCGGAGAAGACGCACGGATTCGTCGGTGCCGACCTAGAAAACCTCGCACGAGAAAGCGTAATGCACGCACTCCAGCGGGTCGATCTCCCGAACGTCGGTGGCGATTCGGCCATCGACAAATCGGCACTCACGAATATCGAGGTTACCGCGGACGATTTCGACGCCGCGATGAGGAAAACCGAACCCTCGGCCCTCCGAGAAGTGTTCGTCGAGGTGCCAGAAGTCTCCTGGACCGATATTGGCGGCCTCGAGGACGTCAAAACCCGTCTTCGAGAGACGGTCCAGTGGCCGTTCGAGTATCCCGAGGCCTTCGAGCGTGTGGATTTACGTCCGGCAACCGGAATCCTGCTCCACGGGCCACCGGGGACGGGTAAAACCCTGCTCGCGAAAGCCGTGGCGAACGAGGCGGAGTCGAACTTCATTTCGATACAGGGCCCGGAACTGCTGGACAAGTACGTCGGAGAGAGCGAGAAGGGTATTCGAGACGTGTTTACGAAGGCACGTGAGAACGCTCCAACCGTCGTCTTCTTCGACGAGATCGATGCCATTGCGACCGAACGCGGCGGAAATGTGGATTCGAGCGTCGGCGAACGCGTCGTTTCGCAGTTACTGACCGAACTGGACGGACTCGAAGAGCTCGAAAACGTGGTCGTCATCGCAGCGACCAACAGACCGGAATTGCTCGATGACGCCCTCCTGCGGCAGGGTCGCCTCGATCACCACGTCGAGGTGGGACCGCCCGATGAAACGGCTCGTCGGAAGATATTCGAGATTCACGCGGCAAAGAAACCACTCGATGACGTGGACTTCGAGGCGTTAGCACGAAGGACCGACGGGTTCGTCGGTGCGGACATCGAAGCGATCTGTCGCGAGGCGGCGGTGGGAGCGGTCCGCGAATTCGTCGATATGGAAGGAAGTGATCCGAAACGCATCGTCCTTTGCGAAAGCCACTTCGAACGGGCAGTTTCGAAAACGAAGGAGACCGAGAGTAACGAGGCCTTCACGCGCATCCAGGACCGGAGCGATGGTGCGACACGGTGATGAGTTTCATCGGTCCATTGGCGTCCGCTCGCCCGGTCCTGTCACACGGGTTTCCCGAGAGTGTGGAGCTAACACGATCAGTTCACGTTTAAGCTGTCGTCCTCGGAATCCCACTCGAACTCAAGTTCGACCTCTAGTTCCCGTTTTCCGTCGCCGATGAACTCTATTTCGACCTCGATGGGTTCGCGGAACTGAAACGGTATTTCCCACTTGTCACTCGAGATCGTGAGATCGGATCCGTCGTCGATCTGGTCGGCGAGGTCGCGCAGGAACGACGACGTCGCGGACGCCGAGAGTCGAACCTCGCGTTCGAAGTACCCCTGCGTGACGATTTTTTGCTCGTTCGTCTCGTTGTCCGGAAGTTCGACCATACGCGTCTCTCGTACGCCACCCACATAAATTGCTATCCACGGCTGATGAATGAGTACTGTCACCGAATTATTTTTTATGCCGAGTCGAGACCTACGACTATGTCGCTGCTCGACGTGCTGGGGAGCAAGTCACGAGTCAAGATCATCCGAGAACTGTCGACCAAGCCCCGATACGTGTCGGAGCTAGCCGAACGAGTGGGCATGGACGGCAGGAGCGCCGTGCATCACCTGTCGGTGTTGGAGGAGGCCGAACTGGTCGAGCACTATTATACGAGCCAGCGCAAGTACTATCGATTGACACACACGATAGAACTCAAAGCATCACCATCCGAGCGAACCTTCGTTCTCCGCGCGGACGAATCGGCGGACGCCGAGAGTCCGTCGCCGACTCTCGACTGAAACGAGCCCCTCGGCCCACTGGTACCGGAATATGTGGTATTCGACGTGTCTCCGGGCCGTTTCGGTCGCGAATCCGGTACCGTCCCCGTAGCGGTCATACTTGTAGCAACTCCGAACGGACGCCGACCGTCTCCCCGTCGTCCACCACGGCCGTATCCGCGAGTACTGCTCCACACTCTTCACACACTGACTGTGCCGAGAGGTGCGGTCTCTGACAACAGGGGTCGATGCGCGTTTCTTCGACCCCTAGCGGGCCGCCACACGTCGGACAACGCTTCAGACAGAGTCGTAGCCCCATTCGGACGGATTCACGCCGTTCGGTATCGATGCTGGTCCAGCGGTGAGTCCGTTCACGGAGTACCGTGTCGGCGGCGAGGTCGGCAACGAGGGCCGCATTCGATCCCCACCGAACCGATTTCCTCTCATCGACGACGAACGACTGGTCGCCGTGCTGGGAAACCGACGTCGCGTCGAACAGGGCCGCGACGTCCGTGGGTTGGATACCTCCGTCGGCCACATCGCGCATCTGTTCGGTCCAGGATTCCCGAAACTCATCCGTGAGCGTTACCCCGTCATCTCCGGTCACTCCATTCGCGGTCAACAGCGACTCGTTCTCGGTGTCCGTGTCGGTAGTGCGTCCCTCGAAGTCGCTGCTCACCACCTCCTTTCCGAACATAGCGAGAAGCCGCGACGGGAAGTACCGCTTCGTGAGCTTCGGCGTTCCGGGGACGAGGTAGCCCCGGAGGTAGATCACGATGACAAACGCCGCGAAGACGATCAGGCCGACTGCGAGACTGGTCGTTACGAATGCGAACCCGACGGCCATGGCTGCGGCGATGAGCAGGTTCACGACCGTACAGGGAATACATCGGTTTTCCCCGGTGTATGCGGACCGTTGGAGTCGTGCAGTCACGTCGGAAATCGTCATTTCGGAATCGACTGCGGAGCGTGTTCGAGGGGCGACGAGTATGGCAGACAGCGCATCATTCCCCTTCTAAGGGTTCACCGCGGCGCGTGATCTTCGTCGCCGGTAATCCGGCCCGTTCCGCGTGTTCTTCGATCACGTCCTCGCTTTCCGCCTCGTAGCGACAGAACGTTCCGACGATACCGTCGTTTTCGTTCCTGAGTACCTCCGAGGATTCCCATCTGATGTTCGATCCTTCCTCTCGGAGTTCCTCGAGCGCCTCTCCGGAGGCTTCGGCGGCCTCGTGGAGATCGGACTTGGAAATCGGGTCGTTTAGCTCTCGGAGGATGAGAAACTCACTCGTGCCATCGTTTGACATAGCTACAGCCATTCAATGGCGGGACTGTTTGTAATACTTTCGCTCGCCATGGAGAAATATCATCCCCTCTCACCGAGTTGCCGGAACCGGAGTTCGATAATCCGCGGTAGGTTCGACGACATCGAGACCGAATACTGGACCACCGATCGGTATCAATTCATCGCTGTGAGAACAAATCATTCCGAGGGCAAGAGACGACGACCGTAGATTGCCGCGGGAGAGCGCCGTTCCGAGCCCGAAGAAGCGGGCGAAAATGGAATGTTCCGAGTGCGGCGCGACGTTCCCACGAAGCGACGTCGGGTCGGCAAAGAAGGGATCGATAACGCGCCCGGAGTGTAGTTCGCGGGGGATTCGAACTGTCGACGATACCTGATCACTTGTATTCGATCAGCTCGATAATCGGTCGAAGAGACCTCCGCCCCCTATTTAAATATTACCTGGAATATTTTATACCGTAGAAACGTGTTAGTAGACGTATGAGCTACTCGCGCAGATCGCTGGTGACAGCGGTCGGGGTGACGGCGCTCGGCGGTTGCCTCGGGAGTATCGGTGGAAAGTCCGATCCCACCGATTCCTCGCCGTCCAAGACCGACGTTTCGCTGCTGCTGAACTGGAAACCCAGCGGACTACACGTACCGTACTTCGCGGCGAAGGCCAAGGGCTATTATTCGGACGAAGGGTTGGCGCTCTCGAAAATCGAGAGCGGGCAGGGGTCCGATTTCTCGGCCAAACAGGTCGCTCTGGGGAAGAAATCGTTCGGCGTCACGAGCAGCGATCAGGTCGTCACGGCCGCAGCACGGGGGCTCTCCCCGTTGTCGATCGGTATCGTCATGCAACGAACGCCCGTCGTCGTCTTCTCCGTCCGCGAGAACTTCGGGTCGAAACTCGCGAACGCCGACCGATTGAAGGGAGCGAAGATCGGAACGGGTCCGGGAATGGTTCGGATTCTGACGGAGTTGTTCCTCGAAAAACACGGCGTTCTCGATTCTGTCACCATGGTCGATACGGGATACGACACCGTCCAGCAACTTCTCGCCGGGAAGATCGACGCCGCTGGCGGCGTCTTCGGCGACGTGGTCGACACCCGCCAGCACAGCGACACGATCGATCGACTCTCCGTCGCAAATTCGATTCCGTCGTACGGCCACGTCCTGGCCACCGGATCGAAATTCGCGAATGACCGCCCGGAGACGGTGAGGGCGTTCCTGCGGGCGACCGCCAGGGGTGCCGTGTGGGCATCGAACGATCCCAAAGGGGGAATCGACGAACTGATCGACTCGGTACCGGCACTGAGCGAGTCACGCGACGTGGAGCGGGAAAAGTGGGAGGTGATGAGTTCTCGATACATGCGGTCGGACGCGGTCGGGAAGCACGGATGGGGATGGAGCGAATCGACGCCGTGGAAGGAGACGCGCGACGCCCTCGATTCGGCCGGTATAATCGACGAGAAGATCGACACGAGTTCGACCTGGACGAACGAACACCTCGACACGAACTACCGGTACATCGGTTCGTACGCGAAGAAGACGGGGTAACTCGGCGGATGAGCCTCGGTACCGACCGCGACGCGTTCGTCGTCGGTTTCGGTCGACGGACGACATCCGTGATCTTGCTATCGATTCTGCTCGTCGGCTGGCAGGCGTTCACGGTGGTGACCGGCGTCCCGTCGGTGATCTTTCCCTCGCCGGTGGCCGTCGCGCGCGCGACCGTCGCGACGGGAACCGTGCTTCTCGGTGCTGCCACAGTCACCGTGCTCACCGCTGGACTCGGACTCGTCGGCGGTACCGTCCTCGGGCTTTTTCTCGCGTTCGTGATGACCGCTTCGCGCAACGCGGCAGCGATCCTCCATCCGTACGTGGTCGCCCTGCGTATCGCACCCATGATCGCTATCGCGCCGCTGTTCTTCCTCTGGCTCGGACACGGTATCCCCGCACGGGCGGCGCTCGTCGTCACATTGACCGTCTTTCCGGTCGCTATCGCCTCGCTCGACGGCCTCCAGTCGGTGCCGCGGGAATACCTCGACCTCACCCGGTCGGTCGACGCGTCGAAGGCGCGAACGTTTCTCACGATTCGGCTCCCGGCGGCGGCACCGAGCGTCTTCGCCGGAATCAAACTCGCCGCGGCGCTCAGCGTCGTCGGAGCCGTCACCGCGGAGTTTCTCATCCTCGACTCGGGACTCGGATACCGAGTGTTCGACACGTCGAGGACGCTCCGGACCGCACGCATGTTCGCTGCACTGTTCGTCCTCGCACTACTCGGTATCGGATTTTTCCTCGTCCCCGTACTGATCGAAAAGCGGATCCGCTGGGGTCGAAACTAGAGTCACCCGGTCGTCCAGAGAACGCGTCTTTGGACGAGAACGACCGCTCCGTAGAGGAACAATCCTTCGACGAAAAGCATCGTCACCGCGGCGAGCATGATATCGGGCCTGACGTCCTCGGACGCGAACAGGACGAGAAATCCGAGACCCTCGTTCGCGACGATCCACTCGGCGACGACGGCACCGATGACCGAGAGCGTGAGTGACTGCTTCAGTCCTGCGAAGATATCCGGCAGCGCGTACGGCAGCCGGACGAACAGAAAACTGTGCGTTGAACTCGCATCGACCGAGTCCAGCAAGTCCTCCGCGTTCCGTGGGACGTTCTCGAATCCGGCGGCCGTGCTCACGACCATCGGAAAGAAGGCGATCAGGGCGACGAAGACGACCGCCGTCGAGAAGCCCGTTCCGATGTAAATCAGTAACACCGGTGCGACGGCTATCTTCGGCACGACGCGCGCGGCCACGAGATACGGATATATCGTCCGGCGAAACCACGGAACGATCGCGATGAGAGCCCCCAACCCGCCCCCGAGGACGATTCCGATCGTTCCTCCCACGACGATTTTGTCGAACGTGATTCGGGCGTTACGGAGGTACAGGTCGGGACTGTTCAGCAGACGTTCGAAAACGGCGACCGGTGACGGCAACAGGTAGGGAGGAATCCCCACGGTAACGACGATTCCCCACCACGTGAGGATGAGACCCACGAGCGCACCGACCGGGAGGAACACGTCCCGTGGATGACTTCGTACCCTTCTCATAGGTGATCGTGAAGCGTCTTCCTGAGCGTTGCGACGTATGACTGGAAACGGTCGGACTCGTAAATAGATGCATCACGCGGACGCGGGAGGTCGATGGTAAACTGGGCACTAATGTGTCCAGGATGGTGACTCATCAGGAGACAGCGGTCGGCGAGGAACACCGCCTCGCTAACGCTGTGGGTGACGAACAGGACGGTCTTTCGTTCGCGCTGCCAGACGCTCCGAACCTCGATTCCCATCTCCTCGCGCGTTATTTCGTCGAGTTCGCCGAACGGTTCGTCCATCAGGAGCACGTCGGCGTCGAGGTGGAGCGCCCGCGCGATGGCGACGCGCTGTTTCATCCCACCCGAGAGTTCCGTCGGGTGAGCGTCGACGAACCCGTCGAGGCCGAACGATTCGAGGAGGTCGCGGGCGTCGTCCGGTTTCGACGGTTTCCCGGCCATTCGCCGGAGAAACGTGACGTTCTCCAACGCCGTCTTCCACGGGAGGAGGGTATGCTGCTGGAAGACGAATCCGACGTTACCGTCGTGCTGTGCGACGGCAGGTGGTTCACCGTCGATACTGACCCGTCCGTTCGTCGGTTCAACGAGGCCACCGATCGTTCGGAGGAGCGTCGTTTTTCCGCACCCGGACGGCCCGATAAGCGTAACGAACTCGCCCGGTTCGATCGAAAGGTCGTTTCCTTCGAGGGCCGTGACGTCGTCGTATCTAACCGTGAGGTCGGTGACGTCGATCACCGTCGATCCCCCGGTCGCGTCTCGTCTCTTACGAATGGTTGCACTCGTCCCCCGTCGGCGAACACCCAAGGCGTTCCGTTTTCCATTGTGCACGGTAAGCAATCCTGGAACGTAAAAATTCGCCTCTACATCAGGAACGACCCCGAAATGGGCGACCGGTTCGACTGATACATCACCGGTGGGTCGCCCGAAACGACGAGGGGTGTCCCTCCATGCTCGACCCCGCTCCGACTTTTTTTCTCGTATTCGAGTTCGAGGTCGGTGTCGTGTTGGTGGGTGACCGATTTGTCCGGGGATCCCAGTACCCGATATCCGTTGTCCGTCTCGCGTACGACGGTGTCCTGTGCGGCTTTGACCGCTCTGTCTTCTTCGATTGATACCGTGTGTTATCTCGCTTCGCTCGGGGCGCGCACGTCCTCCGTGATGTAGTACGCGTCCCGACAGAGGTCTTCTTGATTGATGATCATGATCGCGGCACCGGCGGTCAGTGCCGCGGTTAGTTGGCTATCCGTGAGCGAATCGCGCTCGGAATCGGCGATTTCGAGGGCCGCCCTCGACAGCAGGTGAAATCCTGCGAGCATCGCCTTGATGTCCCGGAACGCGTCATCCAGGATCTCGTCCGTGATGAGAACCTGTTTCTGCCAGAGATGGACGTCCATCGTTCGAATCCACAACAGTCCGCCTCCGGCGGCCCGCTGGTGGAGCGGTGGAACGTGTTCGAGTTCGAATTCCACACCCTCCGGGATGTCGGCGGTCGGAACCCAGCGCGAGAGTCGCAAGTCGTTGTTGGTCACGTTCATCACCAGTTTGACCAGTTCTTCCTCGTCGTACCCAACCTCGGTCAATCCCTCCGTCAGCGGATCCGCCCGGACGATTTCCCGTGCCGTACTCTTGATGTGCTCCCGCGTAAATCGCGGAACGTTGACGTCCACGCTCTCGAAGAAACCGACGTCGACGAGGTGGTCGTACACGCGCCATCCCGGTTCGACGAGTTCCCGGTAGAGTCGTTCGGGTTCGCGTTCTCCGTCCGGAATCCCCGCAGTTCGAACCTCCGGAAGGCGTCCGATCTGCGTGCCGAGATCCGAGAGTGCCTCGTCCAACAAGTCAGCGTCGAGTCGTCCTTCGATATCGTTCCGAATCGCTTCGCCGACGGAGGCGAATTTCGGATCCAATCCGGAATCGAGTACGGTTTTCATCTCGGACAGGTTCAACGTATGATCTGCCGAGACGTCATCGATACCGAGCGCTCTCACCATCTGTCGTTGTTCTTCGGAATTTATTTGTTCCGTGTTCACATGGATCACCTCACCATGGACAATAGATAAACGCCCAGCATATTATATTTTGTCTAGGTTATGTGATCGAATATCGACCGAGTTCGGGTCAATTAGCCCAGAGAACAGTTCGACCGCTGACGCGTGGGGACGGCAGACGAGGCGACCAGCGAGCGGCCAGCGAACGGAGTACGGGAGTCGGTCGGCGAGACGATTCGTCGAACGGACACCGATCGGTTGATGTATCCGGCACCGTGACTGCTACTGCATGCGCTACAATTTCGGCCTCTACCACTGGCGGCGACGCTTCCGGTCGCTCGCCGTGAAGTTACCGTAACGCTATCTCCCACGAATCGCTTTCCCGTTTGAACGCGGATTTGTACGTCGAAGCAGAAGTGATCTGGAACTGATAGCGGATCGAGTACCGATCACCGCTTCCTTTCTCGTACGGAGCCCGATGAGCATCGACCCCGGTCATCTCCGAGTAATAGTGTGGAAGTCGAGGAATACACTGTCGGCGACGCATCGTGTAACCCCACACTATCGAACCCTCTTACCGCCATCCATTAGTGAATATCGGAGTTCTATCTCATATAAGGTGTCTATGACAACTATATACTTCATATATGCGAATGTTGGGTTTTTGGCCCCATCACTATTGTGTGAGAATTTTACAATATTATCTCAAAATACGTGGTCGACGACATATATTTTTCCTCATTGAATTGATTGCAATATTCATTGGTGGTCTATCCCCGATCTGATAAAATGGACAAACAGTAATTCAAATTGCACGCTCGACAAGGTATATCACGAAATAGTGTTCAATAGTATTGAATACCTCGTCGAGAGTTGGATGAGAAAGCCGGTGGGAGACGTTTCCAAAATTGGCTTCCTCCCGCTGTTATCGGCCTTTCACACCGAAATTCGCGCCCTATCGTCCGATTCGAAGCGGAACACCGGGATTTTCCGGTGATCTCGTAGTTGGGAACGGTATTACAGACCTATGTTTGTAATCCCAAATGCGCCGGGTGGGATTATACCGTGGGGAAGTCGAAGCTCGTTCAAAATGGTTGAATCCACCGAGATTCGCCGTTTATCGATATCACACGGCGGAACTAGTAGTGTGAATAGCGGAGTTCGATCACGTTTGCCGCCTGTTTGACCGCGCTGACGAGGTCGTCAAACGTTTCGGTGGCGTCCAGACGGCTTTTCGGACCCGAAACCGAAATCGCGCTGATGACCTCGTCGGAGCTACGATTCATGATCGGCACCCCTATCGTGAGGACGCCCCGTCTCCGTTCTTGATCCTCGACGGAGTATCCCTGCTCCCGGATTCGCTCCAACTCCGTGAACAACGCATCCGCCTCCGTTATCGTGTGCTCGTTCGCTTTCGGGAGCCCGTGGGTTTCGATGATCGATTCGACGCGGGAGCGGGGAAACTCCGCCAGCATCGCCTTCCCGAGCGCAGTCCAGTGCATGTGTGTATACTCCCCGATTGGAGCGTTGTCGTGAATAGCGTCCCGACCGCCGGCCTTGTAAACTAAGATACGGGATCCATCCTCCTCGATGCCCAGATTTGCGACTTC
The DNA here is from genome assembly GCF_043952005.1 of Haladaptatus sp. CMAA 1909. Classification (NCBI taxonomy): domain Archaea; kingdom Methanobacteriati; phylum Methanobacteriota; class Halobacteria; order Halobacteriales; family Haladaptataceae; genus Haladaptatus; species Haladaptatus sp. CMAA 1909. Next base: position 17,821 of record NZ_JBIOAV010000004.1, read on the forward strand.
GCCCGTGTCCGTCGCGAGCTGATCCACTTCCAATTTCGCGACCTGGTAAAGCTTCGAACGGTTCCGTATCCGTCCGCCATATTCGAGAAACCGATAGCTGAGCGCGTAGTCGTTTCCGTCCCGCACGACGAATCCCAGTTGTTGGAACGTCTGAAGGTAGATGTGAACCGTGCTCTTCGGAAGATCCAGTTCGTTCGAGAGGTCCGAAACACCCGCCCGTTCATCGGCCTTCAGCTGTTCGAGGATGGAGAACGCCTTCTCGACCGACCCGAGCGTACTCGGCCCGGTATCGCTCGTGATGTCGTCGTTCGTCGTCTTCTCGTTCATACCCTATCGATGCAGCAGTTCGATTTAAACGTGATTCCTCCGCGGGAGGAGCCTTCGAAAGCTGAAGCGGCACGTTCGCGTACTCCGAGCGAAGAGACGCCGGTTGGCTGGCGGCTTGTTACGATCGAACGACGTTTTCCAACCCTTCCGTACCGTCCGTTTCCGAGAGCCGATTCACGTTACCCGCAACGATTTCCGCCAACCTGTCCCAGTGTTTCGGGCTGTGGCCCGCGTTGTGAGGTGTAATCGCGACGTTCTCGAACTGCCAAAGGGGATGGTCCGCCGGTAGCGGTTCGGGGTCGGTGACGTCGAGTGCGGCACCGTTGATCTGATTTTTCTGGATCGCGGAGATCAGGGCGTCGGTGTCGATTATCTTCCCTCGGCCGACGTTGACCACCCTCGCGTTCGGTGGCAACGTCTTGAACTCCTCCTCCGAAACGAGTTCACGCGTCGTGTCGCTTAACGGTGCGGCGATGAGGAGATAATCCGTCCTCGACAAGGCATCGTGTAACGCCTCCCGTTCGAACCCGATGACCTCGTCTGTCGAACCGCCCTTTTCGGGCGTGTACCGAACCCCGATAGTGTGGACGTCGAATCCGGCGAATCGGTCGACGATGGCCGTTCCGATGGCTCCCAATCCGACGACGGTGACGGTGCTACCTTTCAGCTCCTCGGCTTGATAATGTCGCCATTCGTGGCGCTTTTCGCGCTCCCACCCCTCTCGAAGGCGGCGCGAAAAGGAAAGCACGTAGCCGAGGACCTGTTCCGCGATGTTCGGCGCGTGAATACCCGACGCGTTCGTCACCGTGACGTCCATCTCGGAGAACGTTTCGAGCGGGAGGTGGTTGTAGCCCGCCGCCACGCCGGCGAACAACCGCAGGTTTTCCGCGTGTTCCAGTAGCTCTTCGTCGATATCGACGCCGGTGACGACCCGCGCTTGCTCGATTCCGTCTCGCTCTTCCGCGGGAGTACGGGCGAGATGGACGCGGTGATTCGGCAACCGTTCGTCGAGCATGGCCGCGTACTCTTCGGCCGGCAATCCGTGTGTGTCACTTCGTAGTACGAGGATGTCTGCTGATTCGTCGTTCATAGTGTAGCTCGCCAACAGGTCCGGTCCTGTGGCAGTAGTCTAAACAGTTCGAAGGGAGTATATCAATGTTTTTCTCCCGATTTTATATAATAGGAATGTAATCGAGAGTGAAAGTATTACATACCCACCAAAGATTTATATAGGTATGTTTGTTTGTGACAAACCATGTCGGTTGAGGCATCAAGACGACAGTTTGTCAAAACGATTGGAATCGGTGGAATCGCTGGACTTTCCGGCTGCCTTAGCTCCGTGACCGATGGGAACGGCTCCGGCGGAGGCGGGAAGGATTTCGAATACTGGGAGTACTTCCACTCCCAATCGGAGGTCGCAAAGCAGTTGATGGAGTCGTCGGTCGACGAGTTCGGGACGAATCACGACGTGACGATGAAGATGAACTGGGCGAGTTGGGACGACATCAACGGCGGGAAGTGGAAGAACAACATCAAAAACGGGAACCGTCCGGTCATTTACGACTCCACGAACTCGCTCAACGGGCAGTTCATCGACCCCGGCTGGGTGAAACCGGTCGACGAGTACAAGGACAGACTCGACTCGAACGCGTTGAAAAACGTCGAGTGGGCGTTCGAAATGGCCGAGAGTTGCTATCGAGGCTTCGACGCCAACCTCTACGAAGTCCCGATCGGATTGGAGGTGGGTGCGCCGTTCATCGCGCGAGCCGACCACTTCGAGAAGGCCGGACTCTCCATCGAGGACGATTTCCCGCCGAAGGACTATCAGGACCTCCTTCGGGTCGCGAAACGGCTACAAAAGAACGGACCGGGGGACTACGGCTTCCAGATTTACGGTGCGCAGGGCGACGTCACCGACGAGGCCCTCGTGACGTGGGCCGCATCCGATGGAGGGTACGACGGGATGTACCTCAACAAGGATTGGTCGGACGTGAACTACGACACCGACGCTTGGAAGAAGGCGACGAGGCAGTACGTCGACATCTACCAAAAGCACGGGCTCTCCTCGGACAAAGCCCCGACGGCGTCGAACGAGGCCGTCGCCCAGAGCCTGATATCCGGTTCCGTGAGCATGTATCAGGGGAGTACGAAGGATTTCGGCCTGTTCCGAAGCCGTGCAAAGGACATGCTCAAGGATGGAAAGATCGTTTTCGCCCCCTCGTGGAAGGGCAAGGCGGGCAACCGCGGGGATTTCTTCACGCAGTGTGTCGCTCTCATGCGAAAACCGGATGGCGTCAAAAAGAACGTCTGGAAGAAACACGAGGACGCGGCCATCGACTGGATAAACAAGCTCCTCTCGAAGGATTTCCAGAAGGAGGTCCCCCGTTCCTTGGCGACGCTCCCGGTCAGGAAGGACGTCTGGGACGGGTTGAAAAACGACGAGGCGTTGGGGAATAGCAATTTCATGTCGACGTTGGAGACGACCGTCGACGGGATGGAGAACGGATGGGCCAGCCATCCGAAGATGAACGCCATCCAGTACAACATCGCCGGTCCACTCTTCCAGGAGGCCGTCCGCGGGAAGATATCCCCCGAGGAGGCGTGTGATCGCTCGGCGAAGCAAATACGGAACCAAATAGATATCTGATATGTCGACACGAAACATCTTCGACGTGGGGAAGCGGACCGAGCGGTATCGGAACCGACTGTCGGAGAACTGGTTCTCGTATCTACTGATACTCCCGGTGCTCGTCTTCCTCGTCGTACTCATGTGGATGCCGTTCATTCAGGGTATCTACATGAGCTTCAACGATTGGCCGTTCGGCGGCGATCCGACGTGGACCGGCTTGGAAAATTACAAGTTCCTGTTCGGTTGGAACCCGTTCTACACATCGCTGAAGGCGACGCTGATTTTCACCCTAACGACGGTGTTTCAACTGATTGTCGCCATCGCCGCGGCGCTCGCGGTTCGCGAACTCCGTCGCGGCAAGGGGTTCGTTACCGGGATGTTCCTCATCTCGTACACGGTTCCGCCGCTGGTGACGGGTACCATCTGGGCGTACATGCTCGAACCGGACCTCGGCCCCGTCTTCGGCTATCTCACGAAGTGGCATATCCTGAACGAGACCATCTACTGGGGTAGCCACGGCGATCTGGCGCTCGGAGTCGTCATGTTCGTGACGACGTGGACGTTCTGGCCGTTCATGTTCCTCATCATCTCCGCGAATCTGGAGAGCATCCCCGAGGAGATGTACGAGACGGCACGGATGTACGGCGCGAATCGGTTCCAGACGTTCCTCCGCGTCACGCTTCCCCAACTGAAAAGCGCGATTCTCGTCGCCGTGAGCATCCGCCTCATCTGGAACATGACGAAGATATCACAGGTTCTACAGCTCACGAACGGCGGTCCGGGATACGACACCTCCATCCTGGCGGTGTTGCTCTACCGATTCGCGTACGGTCAGGGTCGCATGGGCGTCTCCTACGCCGTCGGTATCATCCTGCTCCTCCTGACCATCGGCTTCGTGTTCGTGTTCATCCGCGAGTTCGAACGCGCGAGCGAGGAGGGAGCATGAGTACACAGGAGTACGACGCCGTCGGCGTGACCGTCAAGGCGACCACGTACGGCGTCGTCGGGTTTCTCGTCCTGGCGAACCTCATTCCGCTGCTGTTCATCGTTTCGGTGTCGTTCATGTCGCCGAACGAGTTCTTCGGCGCGCCGCACATCGTCCCCCACTCGCCGACGCTGGAGGCGTGGACGAGCGGCTATACGGAACTGAAGGACAACCTCGTGAACAGCTTCCTCATCGGTGCCGGGACGGCGATACTGGCGCTGATAATCACCATTCCGGGTGCCTACGCGTTCGCTCGCAAGGAGTTCTACGGAAAAACCGCGGGGTTTTACGCCATCATCTCGGCGATGATGTTCCCATACATCCTCCTCGTCATCCCGATCATGGACCTGTGGAACGACTTGGGACTGTACAACACCCTTCCCGGAATGATCCTCGCATATCAGGTGTTCGTCACCCCGTTCGCGATTTGGATCCTTCGGGATTTCTTCGAGAAACTCCCGGACGACATCGAGGAAGCGGCGCAGGTGTACGGCTGTACGCAGTTCACGGCGTTCCTGCGGGTCATCCTCCCGCTGGCCGCTCCCGGAATCGTCGCCGTCGGCTTCCTCGCCTTCCTCACCGGGTGGAACGACTTCCTCTTCGCGAACCTACTCACGACCGGAACCGGACCGGTACCCGCCGTTCCGGTGCTGTACGGCACCATCGGAGGCGGTTCGGGCGAGCGGGTGTATTGGGGTAAGCTGATGGCCGAGACGCTCATCATCGGCATCCCACCGACGATGATCTATCTCGTCGCGAGGAACTACTTGGAGAACGCATTCACCGTATGACTCACACAACGATGACTCGAACCACAGACGCTACTTCGAACGAATCGACGGTCGCATCGAACGCCAACCAACCCTCCGAAACGAACGGGGGAACACACATCCAAATCGACGAAGTCCGGAAGACGTTCAACGAGGGGCAGATCGTCGCCTGCGACGATGTGAACATCGACATCGATGAGGGCGAATTCGTCGTCTTCGTCGGCCCATCGGGATGCGGGAAAACCACCACGCTTCGTTGCATCGCCGGATTGGAGGAACCGGACGAGGGTCGGATCCTCGTGGACGGAACGGACATCACCGGCCTGAAATCGAAGGACCGAAACCTCGCGTTCGTCTTCCAGAGCATCGCCCTGTTTCCGCACATGAGCGTGCGGAAGAACATTCGGTTCGGTCTCGACATGAACACGGACCTCTCGAAGGACGAGAAGAATCGTCGCGTCGAGGAAGTCGCCGAAACGCTCGACATCGGGCCGATGTTGGACCGAAAGCCCTCGGCACTGTCGGGGGGACAACAGCAACGCGTTTCGCTCGGGCGTGCGATGGTGATGGAACCCGCAGCGTTCCTGCTCGACGAACCGTTCTCCGCGCTCGACGCGAACCTCCGCGACCACATGCGCGTCGAGGTGAAGAAGATTCAACGCGAACTGAACACGTCGATGATCTTCGTCACCCACGACCAAGAGGAAGCGATGACGCTCGGCGACAAAATCGTCGTAATGGACGACGGTCACGTACAACAGATCGGCAGCCCCTACGATATTTACAACGACCCCACGAACCGCTTCGTCGCCGACTTCATCGGGTCGCCATCGCCGAATTTGATCGAGGGAACGGTCGAAAACGGTTCCACCGGTCTCTCTTTCGTCACCGACGTCGGCACGATTCCAGCGACGGACGAGCAAACCGCGGTGATGAAAGAGCGCGTCGGGGAAACCATCATTTACGGCATCCGACCGGAGTACCTGAGTCTCGATAGCGGTCCGGGCACGTTCGCCGCGGATGTCGACGTGATCGAACCGCTCGGCGACAGGGATGCGATCCACCTCTCCGCAAACGGAACGTCCCTATCGGCGCTCACGTCGCAGGGCGAAATCCCACGGCATACTGACCGCGTTCAGGTGAAATTGGAGACCGAAGAGGCGTGGCTATTTGAAAAATCGGGGGCTCGAATAACCTGAGTTCACCGATCACGGGCACTTTCCGGCGCATTCGTGGAATATATTTATTGTGAAAGGAGCCGGACGCACACGGGTACGACTGGAACCCCATGACACGTCAGGAACCCATGACACGACGAGATATCACGCTTCGCGCGGCAGTCGAAGGTGCGATCGTTGCTCACAGGTCGTTCCCTACCGAACTCGACGTCGAAACCAAGGGCTAAAATTCGCCACTCTGTGTTTGCTTTGATATTTATTATGAGATACGATGAGTAAACAAAAATTATTGTACTCATTTCCGATCAACGGACCACTTCCGGACGAGCCGCCGAATATGCCCGAGCGAGTAGGAAACGCCGTACTCGTCCTCGATATGGCGGCGAACGAGTTCGGGTGACCAGTCGGTGGCATCGTATCCCGATTCGGTCGGTTCCCCCATCAGATCCCGTCGAAGCGCGGTTCGTTCCTCTCGGTCGAGTTTCGTAGGACGACCGGGACGATCGTCGTCGTGAATCGCGGATTTTAGCGATTTCGTACCGACCCTATCGATCCAGTAGTACAGCGTCGATTCCGGGATGCCGTAGATTTCGCTCTGCGTAGAAATCGAGATACCGCCGTCGTACGCCAACGCGACCATCAGCCGCTTTGCCGCCTTCGGATCCGACACGTCGGCGAGTTCGTCCCGCAGTACCTCGGTTGATACGTCCGCGAGTTTGTTCATGGTTGGCGATTCTCATTGCTGGGATAAAAATACAACTATTTATGATCATCGACTCACCGAGCACCGCCTTTCTCGAATCTGGAGGACTCTCGGGGATTTGACGATCGTCCGGTGGATCGTTTGAACGAAATCCCCTCCACGATCGCGAAACGGATGAAGAAATCCGAGAGCATGGGTGTTCGATCCCCCATATCATGCTACCAACTCTATCACGAGTCGGACGACCGACTCGCGATCATAATCACCACTGTGATATCGACGAATCGCGGTACGGTGTCGGAAAACGCTTCGATACCATCACTCGGTATCGTCGCTCTTCGTCCCATGGATTCCGGCCTCCTCGAGTCGGTCCACCTCCTCGTCGGAATATCCCAATTTTCGTAGGACCGCACGGTTGTGCTCCCCGAGCGTCGGCGGAGGGTCACTGAATCCGCTCTCCGCATATTTGTATCGGAGCGGATGTTCGATCACGGGAATCGTTCCGAGTTTGGGATGGTCGATTTCGACGAGCGCGTCACGAGCCTCGACTTGCGGATTGTTGAGCGCTTCCTCGACGGTGAACACCGGTCCAGCAGGAACACCGGCGTCCTCAACCAGAATCTCGATCCACTTGTCGGTGCCCTTCGTCGAGAGTGTATCTTCGAGTTCCTCCTCGAGCGCACCCATGTTCTGTACCCGATCGGCGTTCGTTTCGAAACGCTCGTCGATCGGGAGATCCGGGCGATCCAACGCTTCACACAGTTCGTACCAGAGCTTCTGGTTCAGACACGCGATGTTGATGTAGCCGTCGGCCGTTCTGAAGGACTGATACGGTGCGAGCACCGGATCCCTCGTCCCCATTCGCTCGGGGGATTCGTCCGCAAACACCTTGCCTGCCTGTTTGGTGAGCCAGGGGAGAGTCGACTCGAGCATCCCGAGATCGATGTACTCACCCTCGCCCGTGGTCTCGCGCCTGTAAAGTGCGGTAACCGTTCCGAACGCGCCCCACATCGCCGTGATGAGGTCCGTCATCGGGAGTCCCACTTTCACGGGTTGTCGTCCCTCCTCTCCGGTCACACTCATTATCCCGCTCATTCCCTGTATCAGGAGGTCGTAGCCCGGACGCTCGCGCCAGGGGCCGGTCTGTCCGAACGCGGAGATGGCCAGATAGATGATGTCGTCGTTGTACTCGGAGATCGTCTCGTAATCGACATCGAGACGTTCGGCCGTCCCCGGACGATAGTTCTGAATAAACACGTCCGCCTCTTCGGCCAATTCATAGAGCGTTCGCTTCGCATCGTCGTTTTTCAGGTCCAGTTCGATGCTCCGTTTTCCGTAGTTCACCGTCCAGAAGTACGGCGATTCGCCGTTTATGAATGGGGGACCCGAATGGCGGTTATCGTCACCGATTTCAGGGCGTTCTATTTTGATGACTTCTGCACCTTGGTTTGCGAGCATCGCGGAGCAGAAGCCACCGGTTACAAACGTGGACAGATCGAGAACCGTAATTCCCTCTAGGATCCTCTTGTAAGTGGTCACGACTATATCGTATTATGATAGTGGCCGGGTATAGCATTTTCTATCACGAAACGATTATATTTACACGACGAGCTCTCGGGCCGTGGGAGGCGGCCTTCCGACCGAACAGCATGTGCATACACGTAGCCGTCATTGGCGGCTCAATGGCTACATTTGGCCGGCGGGACGCTCGCGGAAGCCGGCGAAGTATGCCCGCGAGACGATGGGAGTCTCCCACCGGTTGCCGATCAAATTTACGTCCCGGAAACGCCCCGACCACACTGTCAGCGTGAAAGTACGGACAACTCGACGTGGGTCGGGTGTTCCCGGTCGTGGTAGAGCGTGTTTTCGGCGACTTCGAACTTCCTCCCGTCGTACAGCTCTCCGCCCGTATTTCGGTTGACGTCGTACCGCGGGAAGTTCGAGGAGGAGATGTCGACTCGAATCCGGTGGCCTTCTTTGAACACGTTCGCGGTCGGATACAGTTCGAGTTCGTACTCGTACACCTCGCCCGGTTCGATGAGGGCTGGTTCCGTTCTGTGGCCGCGGTACCGTGCCCGACAGATCGAATCGGTGAGATTGAGGGCGAACCCGCCGGTGAAGTCCTCGGTCGGAGGATATTCGTCGATCAGCTTTGCGGTGAAATCCGTGTCCGGAGCCGTACTGGCGGCGTAGAGTCGTACCCGCACCGGGCCGGCGATTTCGAGGTCCGTTTCCAGCTTTTCCGTCCGAAATACCACGACATCGTCACGGCGTTCGAGCGGTCCGTACGGAGGGTCGGCACCGAAGGTGCTCGCTCGGGTTCGTTGATCGTACCCGCCGCTCCCCGTGATGTTCACGAGATAGCGCTCTTCGAGCGGGTATTCGAGGATCGACTCGTCGCGTTGCTCGTATGTGACATACGAAGAACAGTTGCCGCCGATAGTCGGAACCGGATCCCGAGGGTCGAACGAATACGTCGTTTGCGCCGATCGAACCGTCGGTTCCGTACGGGTAAGCGACCCATCGGGACGAGCGAAAAATCTCGTGGGCTGCGCGTCGGGGAGGGGCCACTCCTCCGCCGTGTCCCACTCCCCGCCGTGGAGGAGACGGTCATCGGCACATCGGGATCCGTCGCCCGTCCCCATACGGAAGTATTGAACCGGCGGTTCGTCCCACGTATCCCGTCCTTTGAGGTAGCGGTCGAAGAAACGCAACCTCGTCTCCTGATAGTCTCGAAACGACAGTTCCCCGAACTCGATCTCGCCGGAGTAGGTCTTGTTCCACGAGGAGAGCGGATACTCGTTCCAGCCGTGGGTCCACGGCCCCATGAGGAGGAACTGATCGGACGATTTCAGGTCCGAGAGGGCCTCGAAATTGTTGCAGGTGCCGATAGCATACGAATCGTACCACGCGCCGGAATACACGGTCGGAACGTCCGCCATCTCCTCGTAGTACGATTCGAAATTTATTCCGGGCGAGGACCACCGTTCGTCGCTTTCACTCCCCGTGGTGAGCATGTCGAACATCCACTCCTCGTATTCGGGTAGATGCCCGAGCGGAGACTGCCCTCGCTTGACGGGTGCTCCGGCCAGTATGTCACGGACGTCGACGTTCGCCAAGTGCTCTTGGAGCGCCGAGTCCCGGAGCGCCCGTTTGGCGAATCCGCCGCCCAGCGTGAACGCCCAACAGAGCCATCGGAGTTCGAACGCCCCGTGATGTCGAAGCGTCGCCTTCCGTCCGTTCGCCGGCCCCTGATTGACGAACATCGCTTCGAGATGCGGTGGGTCCTGCGTTGCGAGCGCACTCTGTACCCAAGCCCCGTACGACGACCCTATCGTCCCGACCAGACCGTTGCAGTACTCCTCGTTCGCGATCCACTCGACGGTGTCGTAGCCGTCTTCCGGTTCGTCGACGAACATCTCGAACGTCCCGCCGCTATTGAACCGCCCTCGACAGTCCTGGAGAACCACGACGTATCCACGCTTTGCGAACCACTCGCCGTGACGCGTCATCTCTCCCCGTTTGTTGTACGGAGTTCGGCTCAGAAGGGCCGGCTTTGGCTCGTCAACCACCGCACCGTTTTTTGCGGGTCGGTACACGTCGGTCGCCAATTCGACGCCGTCGCGCATCTCAACCATCACGTCCAGTTTCGCGTGAACCTCGAACGAGGGTTCAGAATCCATACGTATGGATGAGGTACAACTGTACTTAAAATATATCCACGATTTGCGGCGTTCCCCGTCGACCGAACGGGGGGTTTGCCGCTTTCGGGAAACGTCGATCGCTACAAAATTCCCGCGGGTGCAAAATACGGCCGATGGTGGTCACGCGAGAATCCGTTTCGGATTCTCGTACACTACCTGTCGGATCGTATCGACGCCGAGTCCCATGCGATACATTTCGAGAATCGTTCGCTTGAATGCGAACACGTCACTCCGGAGCACTCCCGCGCTATCGGTTTCGACGAGGATACGGTCAGGCCCGTACTCCGCAACCACCTCGGCGACGTGATGGGGCGAAACCCCGAGGAGCCACGGATAGCTGACCGTGAAACTCAGATAGCAATCCGTGTTCTCCAAGACGTACGGGGCGATCTTTTTGTCGGCGTGGGAGAGCACCATCCGATCGTCGGGGAGTCCCGCCTCGTCCTTCAGTTCGATATCCATCTCGATCGCCTCCCGTTTCGGATTCTCCGCGGTCAACACGGGTTCTTGCTGCAAAGCGAGTTCCAACTCGTATCCGGGAACGTCCCCACGGGTCCGGTCGGGGAACTCGACGTCCCTGAGATCGGCAGGCGTGTGCAGTATCGCCGAGAGGCCGTGATCGGCCGCCACTTCGAGTTGCCGTCTAGTGACCTCTTTTTGTTCTTCGAGGGACCATCCGGCGACGTGTTGTGACTCCGTGATCCCGATTTCGCCGACCGCCGCGACCTCGTCGAGGGCACAGTACTCGGGGAGCACCGCGAGGATTTCCTCGTAGTCATCCACGCGAGCGCCGGTATGAACGCCGACACCGATCTTCGCGTCGATCAGGTGCGACTGGCGGATCGATGAGAGTCGATTGAGCGCATCGTCCCAGAGATACCGGATATCGTCGGCCTCGACCGGTTTGTACGGCGTCCAATAGTACGCTGCCGCCATCATCACCATCGACTCGCATCCACTCAACGTGAACTTCTCGCGATCGTTCCACGACAGGGTGTGTGCGTGGTTGTGGATGTCGATCCACGGCATGCTGCTCAGTTCGGTCGGGACTATATCCTCGGCCTCGCTGTACTCCGCGTCCGTCGGACGCCGGGTCGGGTACGTTCCCATGGTTGCTTACCCAATGTAGCGGCACCCGTTTGTAAGTTCCCCGAGACCCTCGATGCCGACGGTCATCGTGTCCCCCTCCGAGAGAAGGACCCGTGGATCACGGAAGTAGCCGACGCCGTCGGGCGTTCCGGTGAATAGCACGTCGCCCGGAGACAGGGTGAACGCCCGACTGCAGAACGAAACGAGTTCCGCTATCGGGAAGATCAAATGTTTCGTGTTGGAGTCCTGTAACAGTTCGCCGTTAACCTCCGTCCAGATGTCGAGGTCGCCCACGTCGTCGATCTCGTCCGGGGTGATGAGATGCGGACCGATCGGTGCGAACGTATCCAGACTCTTCCCCCTGACCCACTGCTCATCGGCCAGTTGGAGATCGCGGGCGGAAACGTCGTTCCCGATGGTGTATCCCGCCACGTAGTCGAGGGCATCGTCCTCGCTCACGTTGCGCGCTCGTTCGCCGATTACGACCACCAGTTCGCCCTCGTAATCGACCGCCTCGGTCAGCTCCGGATCCCACTCGACCGGCTCGTCCGGCCCCACGATGGTCCGCGGGAATTTGGAGAACACCATCGGAGAATCCGGGGTGTCCTGATCGCCCTCCTCAGCGTGTTCCATGTAGTTCAGCCCGATGGCGACGACCTTCTCCGGTTCGGTGATCGGAGCCACCGGTACGACGGCGGAGTGGGAACGCATCGCATCTCCGGTCTCCTCGGCGTACGCGGTCGCGAATTCGACCTTCTCCCGCCAGTTCCACGTCTCGATGATTCCGCGGAGGTCGGACGGCAGCGTAACGCCCGACCGCCTGCCCGCTACGTTCAGGTCGACGATTCCGCCGTCGACGACGCTCCCTGCCCACGGCCGTTCGTCCTCGTTCGTTCGAAATTGTCCGAGTTTCATGCGTATCTAACTGTATTCGGTCCAACCTTCTCGGTCAGAACAACCCGATGTTGGCGGCGTACGCCCACGTTTCACCTCCGACGGCCAAGAGAATGAGCGTGCCTCCGAGCAAGCCGACGTTCTTCAGGAAGTGGTTCAACTCGTTCTGTCGGTCCTCGCCGGACTGATCCCAGAAGTCGTGGAACAACAGCGTCGCGACGATGAGGAACACCGCGAGAGCGCCCGCGGAGATCACCGGATAAATTCCGGCCATGATGCCGATGGATGCGAGGACCAGCACCACTCCCGACGAGATGACCGATAACGAGGGGGCGGGAATGTCCTTGTACTCCGAATATCCGACCCTGCCCTCGTAGTCGACGAAATGGTTGTATCCGTTATACAGAAACATTCCGCCGAGAAGCAGTCGCCCGGCCAACAGGAACTCACCTTCAAGCGCCATTCCCGACCACCGGTTGCGATTTTTTAGCATCTGATGCGCTCACCATTCGATTATTAATTGTGGACATCAAGCTACGTTATGAAGGATTGGGTTATAGCTGTTTGGAATCTTGCCATTTTCTCTGCAAGACGATCCCTGCACTGACATCGTCGATTTCGGAGACGTTGACAGAAATCCACTGGAGGACGAACGCAGCGGACGAACGGCCGAGTAATCGTGTATCGGAACCCGCCGTGAAGGGCCATCATCGGGATTAAGTATAGTGGCGGTTTTACTTAGCGACGATGCGAATAGGTTGTTACAGTTCGAACGGAACCGGCCAACCGTGGTGTGGTGCCCGCACCTCGGACGACGACGTAGTGGACCTCCACGCGGCAGGAAAGAAGGCGGGAGTCGAGATTCCGCGACGACTCCCCGAACTCCTCGAAACGTGGAACTGGAAGGAGAGAGCCTCCTTCGCCGTGGACTACGCGATGGAAAACGAGGTGGACTGCCACGCCATCGACGACCTCGAACGACACGCACCGATAGGAGACCCCCAAAAAGTCGTGTGCGTCGGATTGAACTACGAGGAACACGCCGAAGAAGGGGAGAACCCGATTCCGGACGAACCGGTGTTGTTCTCCAAGTTCCCGACGGCCGTTCGAGGTCCGGATGACGACATCACGTGGGATCCCGAGTACACGAATGAAGTGGATTACGAGGCCGAGTTAGTCGCCGTGATCGGTCGTCGAGCCAGGGATGTGAGTGCCGACGAGGCGCGGGACTACGTGGCGGGAATCACGGTGGGGAACGACGTCTCCGCCCGTGATCTACAGCACGGCGATGGACAATGGGTCAGGGGGAAGAGTCTGGATTCCTTCGCACCGACCGGGCCGGAACTGGTCACGCTGGACGAGATCGACGACGTGCACGACCTCGACATCTGGACGGAGATAGACGGGGAACGATTACAGGATTCGACGACGGCGAACCTCATCTTCGACATCGACGATCTCGTCTCGTTCTGCAGTCGGGCGTTTACGCTCGAACCGGGCGATCTGCTATTCACCGGAACGCCGCCGGGAGTCGGCGTGTATCGCGACCCGCAAGTCCTCCTCGACGACGGGACGAAGGTCACGGTCGGTGTCGAAGGGGTCGGAGAGCTAACGAACACGTGTCGGCACACCTGAATCGATCCGCGACGTGAGGTTATTCCTCCAGGTCAAAGACGTCCCGTGGATTTTCGAGGACGACTTGCCGGATATCGCTCTCATCGATCCCCATCCGATAGAGGTCGAAAATCGTCCGTTTTACGGAGAACGCGTCCGTCCGGAGGATATTCGCGCAGTCCGTTTCGACCAGAATTCGATCCGGCCCGTACTCGCGAATCGTCTCCGCCACGTCGGCGGCGGTCACACCGGTCAACCACGGATACCCGACGGTGAAACTCAGATAGCACTCCGTCTCCTCCATGAGGTAGTTCGCGTTGTTCGGATCCGCGTGTGAAGCGACGATCCGTTCTTCGGCCAGACCTGCCTCCCTGGCGGTTTGAACGTCGATCTTGACCGCTTCGAGTTCGGGATTATCTCCCGCGATGACGGGTGAGGATGCGAGGGACGCGTTCTTCTCGTATCCCGGCGTGCTGGCCCCGACTCGATAGGTCGGGCTATCACCGGTTCCCCGATTCGGGGTGTGGAGGATGATCGGGAGGTCGTGTTCGTCCGCGAGCTCCATCTGCGCCTGAACGACCGCCCGCTGTTCGTCTACACCCCATGACTCAACGTGCTGGGATGGAGTGATGCCGGTTTCACCGAGTGCCACGACTTCGTCGAGTCGGCAGTACTCGTCCATCGCGGCCAGCAACTCGTCGGGATTCTCGATTCGAACGCCGGTGTGAACGCCCACCGCGAGATTGGCTTCGAAGAAATGGTTGGTTTCGATCGCTCGGCGGCGATTGATCGCATCGTCCCACAGGAACCGGACGTCGTCAGCGACCACCGGTTTGTAGGGTGTCCAGTGGTACCCCGATGCGACCATCACCATCGACTGACAACCGGAAAGCGCGTACCGTTCGCGGTCCTCCCACGAGAGCGTCTGGGCGTGGTTGTGGCAGTCTATCCACGGGAGGTTGAGCAGGGACGAGGGTAAATCGACCGTCTCGTCGGAGAGATACTCCGCGTCGGTCGGCCGGCGAGTCGGATAGTCCGATGGCATACCGGAAGAAGACGCTCATCCCGCATGAAACTTTAGGAGGATCGGCTCACCACATCCGCTCGAAAACGGTTTCGACGCCCGACTGGGTCGCATCGAGATCGGTCGGACCGGCTTGCATAAACGGATCCTCGATGACCGCTCGTGCGAGGTCTTGGAAATCATCCCGTTCGGTCCCCTCGACCGAACGCAGCCGAGACGGTAAATCGAGCGCATCGCGGGTATCGACGACCGATTTCACGATCGCGGCCGCCGTCTCTTCGTCGGAATCGTCCGCATTCCGGACGTCGAACGCCTCCGCCAACAGATCGCGTCGTCCGTCGACCCGTTCGAAGAGGTAGCGGAGCACGTGCGGTGCCGCGATCGCGTGTGCGACCCCTTGCTGAACGTCGTAGTTCCGCGCTAGGGCGTGGCCGAACGAGTGGATGACGGAGGCTCGGTATGCGTTCGGGGTCGAAAGCCCGTACTGCGCCGCGGCGATACCCTGCAGAATTCGAGATAGCTCCGCCCGACTCGTCGAGCCGGTAGTGAGAGTCGGGAGGTTCTCGTACAGCAGTCGAACGCCGCGAACGGCCGTCCCATCCGTGAGGGGATTGTGGTGACGGGTGTACAGCATTTCGATCCCCTTGTCGAATCCGTTCATCGCGGAGCGAGCGAGGATGTGGTCGGGGGTCGTTTCGAACAGGTCCAAGTCGTGGAAGACCGCGGTCGGCATCAGACGACTGTCCGATACGCCGGCGCTGGGAATCTCGGATTTCGAACGTCCGTCCGGGTCCAAACTCAGCTTGACGCCCGCGACTTGCGAGAGATCGGCACCGGGTAAGGTCGTCGGCACGGCGAAGATATCCGGTAACGGGCGGTCCTGATCGGGAACGAGAACCGCCTCCCGATCCACAATCTCGGTAGCGACTTCGTCGAGGGGTCGGTCGTGCCCGGCGAGGACGCAGATCAGTTTGGCGGTGTCCAGGCTACTTCCGCCACCGACCGGGACGAGCGCATCGACGTCTTCCTCCTGAACCCGTATCGCACCGTCGTAGGCCGATTCGAGGTATTTTTCCGGTGTCACGCCATCGAAAACGCCGACGAGGGACTCCCCGAGACCCTCACGAATCGGCCCGATGACGGGATCGACGTCCCGCAAAGTGGCGTCCGTAACGAGTAGCGCCCGCGAGAGTCCCCGTCGTTCGAGTTCCGTCTCGAGATTTGCAACGACACCCGACCCGTGATGGATCGTAGCTGGTTGATACTCGAACGTATAACTATTACCGTTCATTGTACGTAGATATCAATGGACCACATAGGTATATAAGAGTACCTCCCACCCCGATTGGACGCCGAAACGAACCGGTATATCGGCGTCTGACACCGATTTTACCGTTCTGAGGCACCGATGACTACCGGTCAATCGGTACGGACTTCGTCGATGATCGTCGATTCATCGAGGAAGACGAAGTCGTTGTGTTTTGCATACGACGCCGCGTTGGATCGGGAGAGTGCGCCCCCCGTTTTGTCGTCGAGCATCTCGCAGACGACGACGGCCGGCGGAACGTCCGCCAACTCCGCGAGCGCGATGCCGAGTTCCGTGTGACCCCGCCTGTCCTCAAGGAGGTTCGGCGCGGCTTTGAGCGTATGTACGTGTCCGGGCGTGTCGAACTCCGCCGCGAAGTCGGTCGTTTCCGGATTCCGCGCCGCGTGACCGAGTTCGGAAATCGTCCGTGCTCTGTCGTTGTCGACGATACCGGTATACGTCTCCCGGTGGTTTACCGTCAGGGAAAACGAAGATCTGTCGTCGTAATCGATAGTGGTCTCGTTACCCGCCGGGTGCTCGATGAGCTCTTCCGCGAACGGGAGGCCGAACGTTTCAGCCACCTCGTGGGACAGGGCCACACAGATCAATCCGCCAGCGTCGTTTCGGAGTCGAGCGACGTTGGACGGCGTGACGGCGTGTGCCGGATACACGATGTCCACCTCGTTCTCCCGATCCGCTGCATCGTGAATCAAAACCGGGTCACCGGCTTGGAACGCTTCGATAGCGCTATCTAACCCGTTCACGGGCTCCCTTCGGCGATAGCTGTAACTATCGGGGAGCATGCTATCACTCAACATGATCGATCGACTCGGTCCGGTTTCTCGATATCCGATTCATAGATCGAACTCGTCGGCGTATATAATAAATATTCCCCCGATCCGGGATGTGGTACGACGGGGTGACTTCTCGAACGGGCGGAGATTTTATACTAACACCCCCCGATGTCTGTAACAATGGACTCGCTGTTTGCTCCATGGCGGATGCAATGGGTGACCCGGGATCGTCCGGCAGATGGTGACGACACGGAGTGTATTTTCTGCCGTCTTCCCGCGGGCGATGACGACCGCAAAAACAACATCGTGGCCCGTAGCGAGCACGCCTACGTTCTGCTGAACAATATGCCGTACAATCCGGGGCATACGATGATACTGCCGTACGAACACACGGGACGGTTCTACTCCCTCGATGAGGGTGCACTCGTCGATTACATGAAAACCGCACAGATGGTCATCGAGGTGATCGAGGAGGCGCTCTCCCCGAACGGGTTCAACATCGGGTTCAACGTCGGCGCAGCAGGGGGAGCGTCGGTGACCGATCATCTCCACATGCACATCATTCCACGGTGGGAGAGCGACACGTCGTTTCTGCCGCTCACGGCGAACACCGCGATCGTCGAAGAGGCGGTCGATGAAACCTACGAGCGGCTTCATGACGGTCTGATCGATCTCACTTCGACGAACGCGCGTGGCGAAAACGAAGCCGTGGAGATAACACACGAATAACCCACGCGGCGGGGGGAGAATGAGTAGCCGGACGGTCACGGGGTTCGGTGGGGCTAAACCTCGGTGTCCCCGGATTGGATTCGAATTTTGAAGGCTGTCCCATCGGAGAGGCCGAACCGCTCCCGAAGGTTGACGGGAGAGATCAGTTCGATGGTGGACGTATCGTAGTCGGTGCGGTGGGGGAGAACGAAATGGAGGGGAACCGAGTCCGTACTCCCGGGAACGACGGCAGGATAGCAGTCGACGGCACCAAACGAGCGGCCATCCGCTTCCCAGCCGTCGAGACGCGTCGGGTCGAGACGCGCCAATCGTTCTCGAACCGGGGCATCCAGTTCGAGATTCAAGGTACCTGGATGCGGTTCGTACCCTAACTCTCGCTCGAACTGATGGGCGTAGCCCTCCATCGCGACGAATTTCTTTCCCCTCCCGAAGCCACTGGTCACGATTCCTCGTACTGTGAATGTCATTTGTCGGTTGCGTGAGTGATCCATAATCGACGACGTACGGGTCATTGCGGAGCCCACTCGGTTCTATTCGAGCGCGGATCGTAGATCCCCGGCGATATCCGCGAGTGCGTTCTCCGACGGGTCGAATTCGAACGGTTGGGCAGCCATCTGAACGAAGGCGTGTATGACGTCTTCGTAGTGGTAATGGGATACATCGACACCGGCCGCTTCCAGCCGATCAGCGTACGCGATGGCCTCATCGCGGAGCGGGTCGAACCCACCCGTTACGATCGTCGCAGGGGGGAGGTCCCCGAGATCAGCGGCGAGAAGCGGTGACGCGTACACGTTCATCTCGTCGATGGGATGCTCGAAGTAGTGATCGTCGAACCACGTCAAATCCTCCTTCGTGATGAAGTATCCCTCCCCGTTTTCGTCGACCGAGTTCCAGTTCAGGTGATGTGAGACGGGAGGATAGAGCAGGACCTGATGCTCGATGGACGGACCGTCCCGGTCCCGTGCCATCATCGCGACGACCGCCGCGAGGTTTCCACCCGCAGAGTCACCTGTTACAGCGAGACGATCGGTGTCGAGGCCGTATTCGCCCCCGTTCGCAGCGACCCACTCGGTAGCTGCGTACGCGTCTTCGACGGCCGCTGGGAAGGGGTTCTCCGGAGCGAGTCTGTAGTCGACCGCGACGACAGCCACCTCGGTGGTGTTCGTCAGTCTCCGACAGAGTTCGTCGTGGCTATCGAGTCCGCCGGAGACGAATCCGCCGCCGTGGAAAAACATCGTCACCGGAAACGGCTGTTCGCCCTCGGGTAGGTAGATTCGGATGGGCAGATCGCCGCCCGGACCATCGATCGTTTCGTCGAGGACCTCCCCGACGGGTTCGGGGTCCTCGACGGCGAAAACCCCGGACGTAATCCCTCGCACTTCCTCGACCGGAAGTTCGTGGAACGCCGGTGCGTCTTCGGTCTCTGCCATGAAAGCTTTTAACTGCGGATGTGGCTCTTGTGCACGCATCACATAAGGAAGTGTTCTCCCACGATATATAACTTCAGGTGTATCACGCCGAAAGTGAGGCCGAAACCTCGATGGTGTAGCCGTCGGGGTCCGACAGAAGGGCCATTCGACGTCCCCAATCGACGTCCATCGGCCCCGTTCGAACGACGTCTCCCGCCTCCGAGGCGCGTTCGCATACGGCGTCCACGTCGTCCGGAGTCCCGACATCGAGGGCGACGATGACCCCCTTTCCTCTATCGTCACCGGGGTCGTCCAATCCGAACGCGTCAAGCACCTCGGGGTCGAAATCCTCTTCGAGCACGAGGGTCCCTTCACCCGTTGTGAACTCCACGTTCCCCTCTTCGACCCGATCGGTCTCCAGACCGACGATGTCCTCGTAGAACGCCGTCGATGCAGTCAGATCCGTTACCATTAACAGCGACTGATGAAGCGATGGTAGCATACGATCCACACTTCCCGCTGGGGGACCAAGAGGTTTCGGGACGTTCGGGGTATGGTTTAAATACGGATGATGGAGGAATCCGATCGGAAAAGAGAATCTGTCGGTTATCGAGGGAGACGAACCGGACGATTAGGGGTTTACCTCGCCGATCTCGTCGACTTCGGGTTTGACCTCGTCGGCGTACAGTCGGAGGTTTTTGCGGGCTTTCCAGTCCGGCAAGTCGCCGAAGTGGAATTGCCCCACGATCCGACCGAATCCGCCGACCTCCTCGTACTGTTTTTCGAGCGTTTCGACGACGTATTCGGGCGTGCCCACGATCGTTTCGCCGTACTCCTGGAACTCGTCGAAATCGTAGTTGAATGCGAACTCCCCGTGCGGGTGAAGCTCTTCGACGTACTCGTCCCACTTCTCCGGGTCGTACGGTTGGTCGCCCATCATGTTCGCAGAGACGCCGATGTGAACGCCAGCGGTGAGCGTCTGGTAGAACTTCCGTAGGTGGGGTTCGGCTTCCTCGCGGGCCTTCTCCATCGTCTCGGCGACGTAGATGGCTCGCATGACGCTGAAGTCCTCGTCGCTCGGAGTCCAACCGTAGTCCTCCTCCGCGTAGTGGCGGTATTCATCGAACTTCTCGCTGATCGTCTCGACCGGCTGGAAGACGAGTCCGGTAGGGACGTGATTACGGGCAGTGAAGCGAAGCGATTCTTCGCTCTCCGCCGGCATCCACATCGGCGGATGCGGATCCTGATACGGACGCGGCCAGATGTACACGTTCTCGTATTGGAAGTACTCACCGTCCCAGTCGAACGGTTCGTCGGCGGTCCACGTTTTCATGATGAGGTCCCACGCCTCTTCGAATCGACCTCGGGATTCGCCCATGTCCACGCCGTAGGCAAAATACTCGCTCGGAATTCCGCGGGGGAAACCGCTGATGATTCGGCCCTCGGTGATGTTGTCCAACATGGCGAGTTCCTCCGCGAGCCGCACCGGATTTTCACGGAGCGCCGGTAAATTGCCGAAAAACGCGATGGTGGTATCCTCGGTTCGGGCGGCCAGATTCGACGCCGTGATGTTCGGACCGGGTTGCAACCCATATGCGTTATAATGGTGTTCGTTGACGCCGACGCCATCGAAACCTAACTCAGCGGCGTATTCGAGTTGGCCGAGGTACTCCTGATAGTACTGAGCACCTTTCTCCGGATCGTAATCGTACTCGGCCCACGGCCAAGCTGATTTCTTCTCGGACAGGTCTTCGATATCCTGATACGGCATCAGGTGGAACGCAAATGTCTCCATGGGAAAATTATGTGTGTTAGTACTACTTAATAGTATATGATATTTCGCCGACCATGGGAGAGAGACGATCTTCGGTGCGCGGAGAGCACTCCGGAATCCCGGTCGTGAAACGCAAAGAAACCCATGAACACGGACCGAACGCCTCAGGCGTCGGGCCAACGCTCGATGTACACCGTCTCGTCCGTGTAGAATCGGACCACGTCCTCCGCTTGCGCATGGAGGTCCCCGAAGAACGAATCTTTCCGCCCGCCGAAGTGGAAGAACGCCATCGGTGCAGCGGTGCCAGCGTTGACGGCGAGATTACCGGCCCGAGCGTTGTGTCGGAAGTTTCGTGCTTCCGCTCCACTGCCGGTGAACAGGCTCGCAGCGTTCCCGAAGTCCGACGCGTTCAGCACCTCGATACCCTCGTCCACGTCGGCGACGGGCATCAAACCGAGAACCGGGCCGAAGATCTCCTCGCGGGAGATGACCATGTCCTCGGTGACGTCCCTGAACACGCACGGCCCGAGGAAGTTCCCGTCCTCGTAGCCGTCCACCTCGACGTCCCGTCCGTCGAGGACGAGGGTCGCACCCTCTTGAACCCCCGTTTCGACGTAGTTCCGGACCCGTTCTTCGTGCTCCGGCGTGATGAGAGCGCCGACGTCCGTCTCGCCGTCGAGTCCGTGGCCGACCGTCTGATCGCCCGCGATATCGACGACGAGGTCGACGAACTCCTCGTAGACGCTCTCTTCGACGCAGATAACGTCGTTCGCGAGACAGCGCTCGCCGCCACAGGCGAGCGCCGAGGAGACGCTCTTTTCCGCGGCGAACTCGAGATCGGCGGTCTCCGAGACGACGATATGGTTTTTCGCGCCGCCCTGTGCCTGTACGCGCTTGCCGTTGGCCGCCGCCCGCTCGTAGATGGTCTTCGCGACGGGCGTGCTGCCGACGAAGGAGACGCCCTCGATACCGTCGTGGTCGAGTATCGCGTTCACCGTGTCGACGCTTCCGTTGACCAACTGAACGACGCCGTCGGGAAATCCGGCTTCGTCGATGAGTTCGAACAGTCGTTTGGCGGTCAGCGGGTCGCGCTCGCTCGGCTTGAGGATGAACGAGTTACCCGACGCGACGGCGTAGGGCAGGAACCACAGCGGAATCATTCCGGGGAAATTGAACGGGGTGACGGCCGCGAAGACGCCGAGCGGCTTCCGGACGGCCGTCTCGTCGATGTTCGGTGCGGCATTTTCGACGTGGCCAGCCTGCATCAACGTCGGCATTCCGCAGGCCGTTTCGACGTTCTCGATGCCGCGACGGAGTTCCCCCTTCGCCTCGCCGAACGTCTTTCCGTGTTCCCGGACGAGCAGTTCGGCCAGTTCGTCGATGTTCGCCTCGAGGAGGGTTTTCAGTTCGAACAGCGGTTGGATGCGCTCCTCGATCGGTCGCTTGCTCCACGATTCGAACGCCTTCCGACCCTGCCGTACGGCGTCGTCGACATCGCCCTCGGTACTGAATCCAACGTAGGATAACGGTTCCCCGGTCGCCGGATCGATTACGTCCATTCCGTCAGCGCCGGTGGCGTCCGTCCACTGTCCGCCGATGTAGTTCCCGACGCTGTCCTGGTCGCTCTTTGTTTCGGACATACGTATCAGTTATCTACCACCCTCATTAGTAGTTTTGATTCGACCAGTTCGGTCGTAACGGGACGTAAAATCGGAACCGTTCGGGAGAGACGGGAGGTTTCAGGAACGACGCCGACCGTCGGGAGCGAGCGCGTCGTCGTAGAGTTCGACGTACAGTTCGCGGATCTCCTCGGCCGTCGGCTTCCGCGGATTGTTGGCGGGCGAGCCCGAATCGATGGCGTCCTGCGTCATCTCCTCGATGACGTCGAGGTACTCTTCACGAGCGGGCACCTCGCCGAAGTCGTCGAGGTAGCCGGTCAGGTCGAGGTCGTCACAGAGTCGGAGTATGCCGTCGGCCGCCCGGTCGGCGGCGGTACGGGTGTCGTCGTCATCGTCCGCCGCACCGAGGATGCGTGCGACGGTCGCGTACTTCTCCGGCGCGGCCATCGCGGAGAAATCCGCGACGTACGGGAGGATGAGTGCGTTCGCCAGCCCGTGTGGAATGTGAAGTTGCGCCCCGAGCGGGCGTGCGAGGCCGTGGACGAGCGCCACGGAGGAGTTGGTGAACGCCTGCCCGGCTTGAAGCTGCCCCACGAGCATGTCGGCGCGAGCGTCGAGATTCTCGCCGTCCGCCCACGCGACCGGGAGGGAACGTGCGATGCGCCGCATCGCTTCCACCGCGTATCCGTCGGGAATACCGTACGAGTTCACCGACACGTAGGCCTCGATGGCGTGGGTGAGCGCGTCGATACCGGTAAACGCGGTGTGGCTCCGAGGGAGCGAAACGGTGAGTTCCGGATCTTCGATGGCGACGTCCGGGACGACGTTTTTCGAGACGATGAGGAACTTCGTCGCCGTCGATTCGTCGCTGACGACGACGGAGCGGGTCGCTTCGCTGCCGGTTCCGGCCGTCGTGTTGACGGCGAGAAGCGGCGGCGTCGGGTTCGGAACACCTTCGTATCCGGCTTTGTCGACGCCGAAATTCCGAATCTCGCCGCCGTTTCCGGCGAGGATACCGACGCCTTTGCCGGTGTCGATGGACGAACCGCCGAGGGTGACGACGATGTCGCAGTCGTGTTCCTCCCACGATTTGTATGCCTCCTCGATGTTCTCTACGGTCGGGTCGGGACGGACGTCGGTGTAGACGACGGTTTCGATTCCCTGTTCGTCGAGCGTTTCGAGTACCACGTCCCCGTGAACGTCGAAAATCCGTTCGGTTGCGACGAGCAGCGCCGTTGTCCCGTAAAGGGACGCATAGTTGCCGACTTCCTCGACGGCATCGGCACCGACGACGACGTTGCTTGGCGATACGACTGTTCGCGTCTCCCGTGAAAGGACGGTCTCGTGAGACATACTCTCACAAATCCCCGGTTTCTAATTAATTCTTCCGGATGGTGTCAACCCGCATCGTGGTTTGTCTTCATCACGAAATCGACGACGGGGGACGTTCGCTGCCGACCGTCGACAACCCAGTTCGCTCCCGTGCGGAGGGATACCCTATGATTTATATCGTGGTGCAGGAAAACACTACCCATGTTAACGGCTAGCGAAGTAACCAAACGCTTCGGCGGTCTAACCGCCGTCGATGACGTGGACTTCAGCATCGACAGTGGCGAAATAGTCGGTCTCATCGGCCCGAACGGTGCGGGGAAGACGACGCTGTTCAATTCGATCGCCGGCGTCTACACGCCGGAACACGGCAGTATCACCTTCGACGGCGAAGAGGTGGTGGGGAGATCGCCACACGAGATCGCTCGCCAAGGGATATCCCGGACCTTTCAGACGGCTCGGACGTTTAACGAGTCCACGGTACTCGACAACGTTCTCGCCGGAGCCGTGTTCGGAAAGAAGGACTCGGGATCGCTCGACGAAGAACGCGAAAAAGTGTGGGAGTACCTCGAATTCATCGGCCTCGAAGACGAGGCCGAAGAGGACGCAAGCAGCCTCACGATCGCCCACCGAAAACAACTCGAACTCGCTCGGGCACTGGCCTCGGAGCCCGAACTCATCCTGGTCGACGAAATCGGGAGCGGACTGACGCCGGCGGAACTCGGGGAGCTCTCGGCAAACCTCCAGAAGACGCGCGACGAGTTCGGTATCTCGGTGTTCTGGATCGAACACGTGATGGACGCCATCATGGCTGCTACCGACAGGATAATCGTCCTCAACCAGGGGGAGAAGATCGCGGACGGGACGCCGAAACGGATTCAACAGGACCCCCACGTGGCGGAAGCGTACCTCGGCGGGGTGGAGGTGTGACGATGATCACGGTTAACGATCTCAACGTCCACTACGGGGATTTGCAGGTCCTCTGGAACGTCTCGCTCGAAATCGATGATGACGATTCCGTCGTCGCAATCGTCGGCCCAAATGGTGCCGGAAAGACGACGCTGCTCAAAACGCTCTCGGGCGTGCTCGACCCCACGAGCGGCGAGATAGAGCTGTTTGGCGAATCGGGGTCGTCGATGGCCCCGAGCGACAGAGTCAGTAACGGGTTCGTCCACGTCTCGGAAAAGCGGAACCTCTTCGGCGATCTCTCGGTGTACGAAAACCTCCGGATGGGTTCGTACACCCAACGGGACGATTTCGAGCGGACGCTCGAGGAGGTCATCGAGATGTTTCCCGTCCTCGAAGAGCGGCGGGAGCAGAAGGCGAGCACGCTCAGTGGCGGGGAACAACAGATGCTCGCAATCGGCCGAGGGCTGATGGCGAAGCCGGAAGTGTTGGCCCTTGATGAACCGTCGGGCGCTCTCGCGCCGCAACTCGTCGAACGGGTGTTCGAAAAAATCGACGCGATCAGTAACGAGGTTACGGTCGTCCTCATCGAACAGCACGTCGATCAAGCACTCGATCTCGCGAATCGTGCCTATCTTCTCGAAAACGGACGTATCGCTGCGGAAGGAACCGGACAGGAGCTGCTCGATAGCGACCACGTCAGACAGAGCTACTTGAGCGGATAGCGGGCCCCTGATATAAGGTTTTGAGTTCATGTTTTAATATATTCTAGGCTAGTAGATGATTTTATCGCTGTTTGCACTTCTTATATTAAAGAAAGAGATAAATACGTTCCCTTTGCGCCTAGAAAGGAGCAGCATGACTCACAATTCCCCCCCGGGTACGAAGAGACGTACGTTTCTGAAAGCAACCGGTGCAGGCGTATCAACGACACTCGCCGCAGGGTGTCTTTTCAACGGTGGTAGTAGCGGTGACGGCGACGGACCCATCGTGATTTCCTCGCTCCAACCACTCTCCGGACCGTTCGCCGTGTACGGACCGCGTCATCGGGACGGCGCGGAGTTTGCGGCCAAACAGATCAACTCGGACGGCGGCGTCAACGGGCGCGATATCGAGGTCAAAACCGTGGACACGGCGAGCAGCGGGAAGACCGCGGAGAACGCGTTCACCGAAGCAATCGAGAAGGACAACGCCGTTGCGGGCATCGGCCCCGGCGCATCGGAGGCCGCGATCAGGGCGAGACGGATAGCCGAAAAGAAGCAGGTGCCGCTGTATCTACACGCGGCGGGCGCAGTGAAAGTCGTCCCACAGGACGCGCAGTTTACGTTCCGAACCGCACTGCCAGCGACACCGACCGTCGGTCGAGCACAGGCACAAATCGTGAGGGACCGTGGGTACACCAACGTCGGAGTCATCTTCGAGGACGGCGTCTGGGGTGACGAGTACGAGGCGGCGATGAAAGCCTACTTCCCCGACGATATCAACGTGACGAGGGACACGGCACCGATCTCCCAAACGGACTTCGTCCCCCAACTACGAAATTTCCCCGACGACATCGAAGTGTTCCTGGGTACCGCCCACCCAGCGGGGGTTAGCTCCCTCTATCCACAGATGTACGAGATCGGTTTGGACCCGGACCTGTTCCTCGGCGCTATCACCCCGATGGAAGCGGACTACAACGCCATCGGTGACAAAATCGATCGGTCGTTCGCTTCGTTCAACTCGACGGATATGTACACCGACGACTATGCGGAAGTAGCGTCCAGTTTCAACGAGGACGTCGGTGGACTGTTCGACCACGCGCAGGTGAACGGATACACCGCGGTTCAACTCGTCGCGAAGTCGATAGAGCAGGCGGACTCCACGGACCCCAAGGACGTCGCCGAAGCGACACGAACGGGGTCGTTCGATCTCCTCTACGGTGCAAACATCGAGTACACCGACTGGGGAGAACCGAAGGGTTCGGTTCAGGTGTACAACTCGTTCGACGTCGGCAGTTCCCCCGAGTACTGGTCGGACGGGGCGTTCTCACCGAAAGAGGAGTTCCGGACCGATCCGCTCCCCGCGTTCGAGCCCGGCTCGCTCGACAAGTGAACGACGGTACGAGGAGCGGCATATCACATTCGAACAGCCCGCGAGTCCGTCGGAGACGAGACGGCCCGGCTATCGGTGCGGGTCGGGTGACGGCGAAGCGAACCGTCCGTCCTCGAATCGCACCGATTTCGGTTCTTGGACGACCCGAAGGTCGTCCCTGTCGCGTGCTTCCTCGACCAATGCCTCCGACGCGTACAGTCGTTTGAGGCGCATCGTATCGGTGGCACGGAGGACCCGAACTGACTCCGGTTTGACGATGCCGACGGTGGAGAGGGACGCGACCAACCCTGCCCGGTCGGTTTCGACCACCGGTGGAACACGAACACCGCGGGTCGTACTCGCGGTAATGGCGTTGATGAGCGATTTGGTGGCGTCTATCTCCTCGAAGCAGTCGCGGTGGATGAAATCCGCGGACCCGATTCCCATGGCGTTTCCGTTGGTCGTTCCGGTGAGTGACCGGACGTAAATGCGCTTTATCGCCGGGGTATCGGGGGCCGGTTCGTTGATGCTGAACGGCCGTCGGCCGATGACGTTTGTATCGATTCCCTGTCCGCTGATGTCCTTTCCCTGCCGATCGATGACGAGGACGTCGACGGACTCGAACGGAATCTTTGGCATGATGTCGTAGGCGGTTTCGAGCAGTTCCCGTTCCCGGTCGAGGAACCCCGACGGCGGAATCGCTTCGAGCAATCCGGTGTCGTCGTGTTGGTTCTCGACGATGGCGACACCGCCGACGATCGGCAACTCTTCGAGGAGTTGTTCGGCGATCTCGGGAATCATGTTTCGAAAACTCCAATCGACAGCCCAATCGTGTGCGGTCTTCGCACCGCGTTGTTTCCCGAGTCCGATGACTATCATCTTCGAGAGGCCGCTTTCGACGCTCCCGTCGAAGTCGGTGTGCGGCTTGATTCGGTTTATCGGGACGATCGCGTCGGCGTCAGCCGCTATCGCATCGAAATGAAGCGGTACGCCTCGATCGGGCGTCGTTCCGACGGTGACGACGTCCATACTCGATCGAACCTCGCAGCCGACGGTGTCCCTCGACACACCGAGCGACGCGAGCTTCTCCCGCTGTCCGTCCGCAGTTGCACCGCCGTGACTCCCCATCGCCGGCACGATGAACGGATCGTATCCCATGTCTCGAACGCCATCGACGACGCCGCGGACCACGTCCGGGAGGTTTGCGATTCCACGGCTCCCGACACCGAGTGCAACCGTCCCCCCTTCGGGGACGTCTTCGAACGGTAGATCCTGGACCGTTTCCGCCGCCCGGGTAGCGATTTCCGGCTCCGGAATCGCATCCGTTTCCCAGACCTGTTCTATGATTCCGAGCTTGGGGAGTGGAGTTTCCCCGCACGTCTCCTCGATAACGTTCTGTGGTACCGTTAAGTCATTTCCATCGGCCATATCTATGCTGTACGAGTGATACCGATAAAAAGGTATTCGGGCGAGGAATCGGGCGGGACTGGATGCGAGTTCTTACGAGCCGGGGCGGAAGTTCGCCACTCGCTTTGCCACCCGCTGTCTGAGGTTCCACTTCTCCAGACGCTCGTCGACGAAGGGAACGATGCCGTCCCTGAAGTAAAGGAAGAGAACGATCAACAGCGTTCCAAGGAGAATCGAACGGTACTCCGCGAACGACCGGAGTTCCTCGTTCAGGAAGATGATCAGTGTTGCCCCGACGAGCGGGCCGTAGGTCGTCCTGAGTCCGCCGACGATGAGCATGATGAGGATGAGAACGTCTATAGAATTGAACGAGAACAGGTTCGGTGTGATGTACCCGGAGAGTTGTCCGAAGAACGGCCCGGTGAGACCCATGATAAACGTCGCGACGAAGCCGGCGAAGGTCTTGTACTTCACCACGTCGAGACCCGCCGACTCGGCTGCGGTCTCGTCCTGCCGAATCATCTCGAATGCCAACCCGTACTTGGAGTGCATGAGATACCGATACAGGAGGAGAACGGCGAGCAGTATCACGGAGATCGTATAGAACAGCACGACCTCTTCGCGTAAGCCGAGGGCGTTTTCGATCGCTTCTAGGCGCAGCCCCGAGAAGGAGAGTCCGGTTACTCCGCCGGTGATATCGCGCAAACTGTTGATGAGTTCGATGATGGAGAACTGGAGTGCGAGGGTGAGGATCGAGATGACGATGACCGTGAGTTCGCGGATGGCCGCGACGTAGCACACGATGGCTCCGATGACACCGGCCACCGACGCTCCGAGGAACAACGTTATCCAAGGGGAGATACCGTACCCTTGCGCGACGAGTACGGTCGTATACGTGCCGACACCGGTGATTGCACCGGTGAACAGGAGCAGTTGGTCGGTGTGGCCAAAGACGATGTTGAGCCCGACGGTCAGGATGGCGTACAGCGCCATGAGGATGAAGACCCGCGAGAAGTAGCTCATGCCGGGCGCGAAGAACAGCTGTGGAATGGCGAAC
Organism: Haladaptatus sp. CMAA 1909; assembly: GCF_043952005.1. Lineage (NCBI taxonomy): Archaea > Methanobacteriati > Methanobacteriota > Halobacteria > Halobacteriales > Haladaptataceae > Haladaptatus > Haladaptatus sp. CMAA 1909. The sequence goes on from NZ_JBIOAV010000004.1 coordinate 47,141, forward strand.
AGAATAACCGCCACGGCCAAGATTCGGGAATAGTTCCAATTCATTGGATTCCCTCCGGTTTCAGAAGGAGTACGACGATTGCCGTACCGAACAGCGAGATGGTGGCGACGTATGACCCGAAGAACGCACTGACGAAGGTGGTCAGAATCCCGATCAGAACACCCGCAGCCACGACGCCGGGGATACTCGTGACGCCACCGACGATGGAGACGATAACGGCGGTGATGGTGAGATCGAAGGAGTCGGAGACGCCGGCCTCGAACGTCAGCCCGTAAAGCACGCCCGCAAAACTCGCAATTGCGATACTCAGGACGAACACGAAGGTTCTCATCCGTCTCGTATCGATGCCGCAGTAGACTGCACCGATCTCGTCCTGCATTATCGTCCGGGTTGCCATTCCGGTGTACGTCCGGCTGAAAAACAGGTACATCGATAACAGCGTCAGCAGCGACAGTGCGAGCGTGACGAGCGAGCCGCCTCTGATAAACGCGCCGAAGACCTGTACCGAGGAGATTTCGGCAGGGACGGAAAACAACCCGCTGTACTCGATCGAGAGAACCCCTTGGAGTAGGATCGAAAGTCCGAGCGTCGTGAAAATGCCGAGCATTAGTCGGTCGTCACCTTCGGATCGATACACGAGCTGCAGGAGCGTTCGTTCGAGAATCAACCCCACCGCCGCCACGCCAACGATCGCGACGGCCGCGGCGACGACGATCGGCAACGATCCCGTCAGTTCAAACGTTACGATGAGCGCGGTGATGCTGAACACACCCAACGCGAGGTTCAAAATGCCGCCGAGACCGAACACCAGCGTGATTCCGAGCCCGAGCATCGCGTAGAGCAGTCCAATACTGAGGCCATCGATTAGCAGTGCCCCTATTCGGACGAGTTGATCGCCTGCCATGTGATATTCTAATTTGCGTATGTGAGGAGAGGTATCTTATAGATTGGGGTGTGTTATCCACGAACAGGGATCATCACGTCGTAGCGGACGATGACTTCCTCCACGTACATCCGCCAAACGAAGGCCGTTACCGAGTACTACGACGACTGCGTGTGGATTACAGCCACCGTTTCTACGAGGGGAGTCGCCGTGCTAAATTACGCGGGACCGAAGCTCTCTATTTCGACATCGGCGAGGTCGACGCCAGCAGCGACGAGGGCGTCTTTCACCTCCTCGACGAACCCCTGAAACCCGAAAACGTACGTTTGGTTCGCGGCCACCGACTCCACCGTTCCGGCGAGGTCTTCCGTGAGGACGACTGTCGCACCGCGCTCCTCCAAATCGGCGAGACGTTTCCGGTGTGGTGGTCGGTTTCCGCCGTGGACGATAGTGACGTCGCGCCCTGACTCCCTCGCACGTTCCCCGATACCGACCGCCGGTCCGATACCGGGGCCGCGTGCAAACACCAACGCGTCAGCGTCCCCGGTGTAGCGAACGTCGCCGAAGGGCCCCTCGACGGTGATTTCCTCTCCGAGCGTTCGCTCGCCGAGCCAGGGTCCAAGCGTCCCGTCGGGGTCCACCGCGACGGTCATCTCGAAGACCTCCTCGACATCGGACGAAGAGATAGTGTAGTAGCCGGTTTCTTCCTCGCCGTCGATGGTCGCTCGAACAAGGACGAACTGGCCAGGATGGGCCTCGAATTCGGTCGGCGTCTCGACTTCGATCGCAACGGTCTGCTCGCCGACGTCCTCGATCCGGGTGATACGCAATGCGGGCATACAGTACCATCCCGAAGACCAATATAAAAAGATTCTGTCAACCGTATGTTATCTACAGGCCGAGCATGAAGTTCCGGAGTTCGCGGTGAAACCGCTCGGGATGCTCCCAGAAAGGCGAGTGGCCCGTCTTCGGGTACATCGACAGCGTCGCGTCGTCGATGAGCTCAGCGTACTCCCGTGACGCCGCCGGGAGGACGACGGCATCCGATTCGCCGTGGGACAGTAGGACGGGAACGTCGAGCGCCGCGAGATCGGAGTCGTGTCTCACCGTGCGGTCGCGGAGCGCGTCCCTGACGTGCGGTGGAACGACCACGTTATAGCCGAGCATGTAGGACCGGTCCGCGGGTGAGAGTTCGTCGTAGACGCACAGTTCGACGAACTGCCGCAACGTCCGAACGCTCACCTCGGCATCGGTAGAGACGAAGCCCTCGATGAGATCGATGTATTCGGAGCCGAGCCGTGCGGTGCCCGCCTCGGTACCGATTTCCGAAACGCCCCCGACGAGATTAACGCCCGCAACCCTGTCCGTCCCGAACGCCTCGATGTAGTCGAGGACGACGAGCCCACCGTACGACCACCCGACGAGGACGACGTCGTCCAATTCGAGTTCGGTGAGAACGGAGTGGACATCCTCGGCCCACAACTCCGAATCCGAGTACGCATCGCGCGGTTTGTCCGACTCCCCGTGTCCGCGAATATCGAATGCGACGAGTCTGAAATCGTCGGTCAGATCCGACTCGAACTGATTTCGCCAACAGAGCAAGCTCTGGGAGTAGCCGTGGACGAACACCACTGGCTTCCCGCTCCCCACGTCCTCTACCGCGAGGGTAACGTCGCCGCCACCGTCGATAGCGCGAGACACCATGATGATTCGTAATACAGGGATGGTGCATATATGCTTTCGTGGTCGGTAACGAACTGCTCGGGAAGGTCGGCGGACCGTAGCTTTCATATCAGCACCTGCGGAATGATACCGTATGTCAAGCCTTTTGGCCGACAAGACAGCCGTCGTTACCGGCGGCGCGAGCGGCATTGGTCGCGGAATCGCACTGAAACTCGCTGCGCATGGAGCGGACGTCGTCATTGCTGACGTACGGGAAACGCCCCGAACGCCGAACACGGCACCCACATTGGAAGCCATCGAGGACGAAACCGACTCGCGGGGTCTGTTCGTCGAATGCGACGTGACGAACTACGACGACCTCGTCAGCGCGGTGAACGCCGCCGACGAGTTCGGCGGCATCGACGTGATGGTCAACAACGCCGGTATCGTCCACTCGATCGACTTCTTCGAGACGACCGACGACGACTTCGCGACGCTGATCGACGTCAATTTGAAGGGTGCGTATTACGGCTGTCAGGCCGCGGGTGAGCGGATGGTCGAACGCGGTAGCGGCTCCATCATCAACGTCGCCAGCACCGCCGCCGAACAGGGATTCGTCGAACCCGGCTCCATCCTCTACAGTGCGGCGAAAGGGGGCGTGAAATCGATGACCTTCGGCGTCGCTGAACTGCTCGGACCCGAGGTCCGCGTGAACGCCATTCAGCCGGGATTCACTGACGAAACCGGACTCGCCGAAAACCACCCGGAGGAGGCCGCTCGTGCCCGGGCGGCCGAGACGTCGCTGGACCGGTTGGGGACGCCCGACGACCTCGGTAACGTCGCCGTCTTTCTGGCGAGCGACCTCTCATCGTACGTGACCGCGGAGGGAATCCTCGTCGATGGGGGCTGGGTCAACACCGGCGGCCCCTGAAAGAGACGCCGTAACCCACCGTCCAGGCGGGGTCTTCGTACGTCCCACGTGTCCGTTGTTGGGTACGATACGGAGAATTCCGGCAACAACGTCGATGATCTCCGGATCGTTCTCGTGGAAATCCGAGAGGAGGACGGGACGACATTTCGGAGAACCCGAGATTTATTACATCACACGTGATACCAATCTCCATGGAAGTTGCCGGTGAACACACGGGCCCCCACCGACGGAGGGGAACGTAAAATGGACAAGGTAATGGATATGACGGAGGCGATATCGGTCGCTATCGAGGACGGACAAACGATATATCTCGGAGGATTCACCCACCTCATCCCCTTCGCTGCGGGACATGAAATCATCAGACAAGGGTACCAAAATCTCACGTTAGCGCGGGCGACGCCGGATCTGATTTTCGACCAGATGATCTCCGCGGGCTGTGCGAGCAAGCTGATCTTCTCGTGGGCGGGGAATCCCGGCGTCGGGAGCCTTCGTGGCTTCCGCCGCGCCTTCGAGGACGGGGTGCCGTGTGAGATATCCATCGACGAATATTCGCACTTCGGTCTCATCTCTCGCATGGAGGCCGGTGCTCGTGACCTGCCGTTCCTGCCGCTTCGAACCTTCGTCGGGTCCGACTACCCCGAGCACATCGATGCGATCAGAACGGTCGAGAATCCGTACGGGGAGGAGCCGGGCGAAATTCCGGTCGTCCCACCGTTAAAACCGGACGTCGCAGTCGTTCGAGCACAGCGAGCCGACGAGCTTGGAAGCGCGCAACTGTGGGGTATCGTCGGTGAGATGGTCGAGGCGGCTTTCGCGGCCGACACGGTCGTGTTGAGTGTCGAGGAAATCGTCGACACCGACGTCATCCGGAGCGACCCGAACCGAACGCTCATCCCTGACACCGTGGTGGATTACGTGGTGGAGGAACCGTACGGTTCACATCCCTCTTACGCACAGGGATACTACGATAGGGATAATCAGGCGTATCTCGACTGGGACCAGCAGACCGAAACGCACGAGTCGACGGTGGACTGGCTGGACGAGTGGGTGATGGGCGTCGAGGACCGCACGGAGTATCTCGAAAAACTGGATACGGAGCGGTTCGCGGGGCTACAGCCGCGATCGAACTATGCGACACCGATCGATATGGGGGAGTACTGACGATGACGGACTACACGGATACGGAACTGATGATATCTCGTGCATCACAGGAACTCCAAAATGACGATACCACGCTCGTCGGGGTCGGTATTCCCAATCTCGCCTGCAATCTGGCGAAACGAACCCACGCACCTGATTTGGAGATGATTTACGAATCGGGGACGATCGACTCGAATCCATCGAAATTACCGCTCTCCATCGGCGACCCGGTGCTCGCTTCGAACGCCAAGAGTATCGTACCGATGGTGCACGGCTTCGGGTACTACCTGCAGGCCGGACGCATCGACGTCGGATTCCTCGGTGGTGCCCAAATAGACCGGTTCGGTAACATCAATTCGACGGTCATCGGCGACTACGAAGACCCGATAGTTCGACTCCCGGGAAGCGGCGGAGCCTGTGAAATCGCTAGCAATACCCGCCGGACGATCATCATTACGCCACACGTCGAACGGCGGTTCCCGGAGGAAGTCGACTTCGTTACGAGTCCCGGCTACGTCGGCGGTCGCGAGAACAGGAAGGAACTGGGGCTACGAGGAGGCCCAGACGCCGTCATCACCGATATGGGGGTCATGCGATTCGACGACGACGGCGAGATGTACCTCAACTCGATACACCCGGGCGTGACGGAAGGGGCGGTCCAAGCGGCAACCGGATGGGACCTTCGTATCGGGGACGAAGTGACCGAGACGCCACCACCGACCGAGAAAGAGATCGAGTTGATTCGTCACGACCTCGACCCCGACGGAGTGTACACGGGATAACTGGCAGAAGTTGTAGATCTAAATACTATTCGTGGTGAATTTTCACACATTCAAAGGGAAATGTACGCCGTTCCCGGGAGTAAGTGCGCTTCGCTCCGGAAACGGCCGACGATCGCTCCCTCGAAACGATACTCATCCTTTACACAAAGTATTATAGTGTTTCCCTCTATACGTTCTGTTGTACCATACCATGCCAGAGATAACAGGCATTCACCATGTGACAGCGTTCTGTGATGACCCGCAAGAGAACTACGATTTCTTCACGAACGTTCTCGGAATGCGATTCGTCAAGCGCACGGTTCGATTCGACGTACCCGAGAAGATTTACCACCTCTACTACGGAGACGAGGCGGGAACTCCCGGTACGATCGTCACCTACTTCCCGATGACCAACATGCCGATGGAAAAGGGAATGGTCGGCAAGGGAATGATGAGTTCCGTCGGGCTGACTATTCCGGAGGGTTCGGTCGACTACTGGACGGGTCGGTTCGACGAAAACGACGTGAACTACACCGTCGAGGAGCGGTTCGACGAGACAGCAATCGGATTCACCGACCCGGACGGACTCCCGTTCGAACTGGTGACGGGCGAATCGGACATCGAACCATATACGGACGGCAGCGACGTCCCGGAGGAGTACGCCATCCGCGGAATGTTCAACACGACCCTGCACTCGAACGACCCGGCGGGAACGATGGACGTCCTCGAAACGATGGGATGGGACCGCGTCGGAGAAGGGACGCACCCGCAGGCGGGGGACCGCATGCGCTACGAAGCACCCGGTGACGCACCGTGTGCGACCACGGTCGACGTCCTGATCCGCCCGAACGCACCGCAGGGCGTGATGGGCATCGGGACGTACCTACACGTTGCCTACCGCGTCAAGAACGACTGGGAACAGGACGAGGTCAGCGATATTCTCCGTGAGAACGGATACATCACGACCTCCACGAAAGACAGGGACTACTTCCACTCACGGTACATCACCGAGCCCGGCGGAGCCGTCTTCGAGTACGCCACGGACGGGCCCGGCTTCGACATCGACCAGGACCCCGAGGAGTACGGCGAGGAACTGAAAGTGCCGGATTGGCTCGAAGTCGACGTCGAGCGCATCAACGAGATGCTCCCACACCTGGAAACCAACTAACCGGTCGTCGTTCCATTTTCGTACTCCGGACGTTGACTCGACTTGTCAGGTTACACCATCTTTATTGCGGAGAGAGAAATGGGTACCAGTATGCGTGCAGCACGTTACTACGGACCCGAAGACGTCCGTGTCGAAGATGTAGAACCGGACACCGTCGGTTCGAACAATGTCCGCGTGGAAATCGCCGTCTGTGGGATTTGCGGATCGGATCTCGGCGAGTACGTCGGCGGTCCGATTACGATACCCGACGAACCTCATCCCGTGACGGGAGAACGACTCCCGATCACGATCGGACACGAAATGAGTGGAACCGTCACCGAAGTCGGGGAAAGCGTCGATATCGATGTCGGAGCCCACGTCGTGGTGAACCCGATCATCTGGTGTGGGGAGTGTCGGTACTGTGACGAAGGCGAATACCGTCTCTGCGAGTCCGGCGGATTCATCGGGCTTTCGGGCGGTGGCGGTGGTTTCGCGGAGAACATCGTCGTTTCGTCCGAAAAGATCGTTCCAGTTCCCGACGGCATCCCGGCACATCTCGCTGCGCTCGTCGAACCGTTCACCGTCGGGGTCCATGCCGTCCAACGGTCCGGGCTCAAAGCCGGTGATTCCGCAGCGGTGTTCGGAAGCGGCCCGATCGGACTGACGGTTGTTCAAGCGGCCGTCGCCGCCGGTGCGAATCCCGTGTTCGTCTCCGAACCGAAAGCGAACAGGCGGTCTCTCGCAAAGGAGTGCGGCGCTGATGAGGTCATCGACCCCACCGACACGGATCCAGTCGAAACGATTCGCGAACACACCGACGGCGGTGTCGACGTTTCGTTCGAGGTAGCCGGTGTCGAACCGTCGGTCAACCAATCGCTCGCCGCCGTCAAGTCCGGTGGTACGACGACTATCGTCAGTATTTTCGAAGAGACGATCGATATCGACCCCAACGATATCGTGATGCCCGAGACGACCGTCGTCGGAACGGCGGCGTACCGGGGCGGCCCGCTTTCCAGTCGGGAGTTTGGTACGACCATGAGGAACTTCGCGACGGGTGCGTTCGATCCGACACCGCTCGTGACGTCGGAAATAGAGCTGGAAAACATCGTTCGAGACGGGTTCGAGCGGTTACTCGACGGTGAGAGCGAGGAGATTAAAATCCTGGTTCGTCCGTAGGAGTACCGACGGACCGTATCGAACTATCCTAAGTAATAGGTCTGGGTCCGTAGCCAAGGACGGAATCGCACGCTTGCTCTGGTATCGATCGACGTCCGTTTCTCTCCCCGAACGGCCGAATCCGAACGATACGGCGGAGCTAGCGAAACTCGACGTCAACCAACCCGCAAGATAGTCCGATTATGTGGGATTTATAATTGATACCGTGTACCACAGTAGTATGGGAAACGAAATCAAAACCAGATCGAAGACAACCGAGACCTCCCTTGATATAGTGGATAGCATCCAGGTGCTAAACGGGGCCACGATCCCACGGTTATCCGAATATTTAGGATTGTCTGAAAGCACCATCCACCGTCATTTGGTCTCGTTACGGGAATACGGTTACATCGCCAAGTCGGACGAGGAGTACCGCATCGGATTCCGTTTCTTGACCTTGGGCGGGTATGCTCAACAGCAAGTCACGGCGTTTCCGATGATCAAGGAGAAAGTGGATCAGCTCGCTGCGGACACCGGGGAACGCGCGCAGTTCATAGTCGAAGAGAACGGGAAACGGGTCTATCTGTATACGGAGGTGGGGGAAAGTGCGGTGCAGACGGGAGCACATATCGGACGGAGAGGACCGCTCCACGTGAGTGCAGCGGGAAAATCCATCCTCGCAAACCTCCCCGAGAGTAGGGTCGACGAAATCGTCAACAGACATGGCCTCACTGGCGGTGCAAAGAGCGACATTTCCACGAGAGAAGAGCTGGACGAAGCGCTCGCGGAAGTCAGTGAGAAGGGGTACGCGTTCAACAGACAGGAATCAACGGAAGGCGTCAATGCCGTGGGCGCGCCCATTTTAGACAGATCGGATACGGTAATCGGAGCTCTGAGCATTTCTGGGCCCGCACATCGCCTCAAGGGGGAACGGTTGATCGAAACCTGTTCCGAATACGTGCTGGCAGCGACCAACGAGTTAGAGCTCCACATCACACACTCCGTATAGTGGGATTCCTTGCGTACCGGTTCGATCATCTATATCCGAACATATCGGCCGATTCTTGTGAGTGATTGATGTTCAGTTCCAGTTCGTTCACAACGCTCAGCAGCATTCCAACGATTTCATCATCCAACCGATCTCTCGGCATCCGGTGCCGTGGACCCGCAACCGAACACGCACCGATGACTGTGTCTTCCGGAACGAGTGGGACGGCGACGGCGACCAGTCCCTTCGTACTCTCCTCCACGTTAAAGGCGTATCCGCGTTCACGAACGGTTTCGAGTTCCTCCATCAGTTCGGCCTCCGTCGTGATCGTGTTCCGCGTTTCCCCCGGGAGACCCGTGCTATCGACGATGGCGCGGACCTCTTCTTCCGGCAACTGGGAGAGGATAGCCTTTCCACCGGCAGTCTGGTTGGGGTACATCCGTCGTCCCAAACGGGTTCGCGTGGATACCCCTTGGTTGCCGTTCTCTCGAAACAGGGTGATGATACGAGCGTGTTCCCGTATGGCGAACATGGCCACCTCGTTCGTCACTTCGGCCAGTTCCTGAATCTGGGGCCTGATGATTGGCGAGCCGATATAGTGGGACCGTAGCCAGCCCCCGTAGTCGAGGAAACGAAATCCGAGGTGGTACTCGCTCCCGTTCTTGACCACGAAGTCGTGTGCCATCAGTGTGGAGAGGTGCTTATAGACGCCCCCCTTCGACAAACCAGTCTCGTCAGCGATATCGGTGACCTTTCCGCCCCCGAGTTTTTTTAGGGAATCTATTACTTCGAACGAAGTCTCCACGGCTTTGACGCGGGAATCCGATTCGGTTTCGGTGTTCGGGTTCATACGACTAGGTATGAACTATTTTAGCATATATTTTACCCATAGTTGAAAATTTCAGAGCCGAGTTTCTACCAGAAATTTCAGTGAAATATTTGTTGACAATGCTCCAGGATGATTTCAGTTGAACTCCCATAATGAGATATTGACAACCCGATAAGGACTACAAATCGACACGAATGAAATATCGGTGGACTACACGTCGGGGAGCGCAAAAAAACACCCGATAGAGGCGGTATACGTCGATTCTGTGCGTTTTTGACCCGAGAGACATCGGATCGGAATGGACCGGTCATCCACGGAAACGGACGAGCGGAACGCGGAAATCCGAAAAAGGGCACGATTTTTCGGTGCGTGTTAGCAGCATTCACGGATAGTATAAACTCACTCGAGCAAAAATCCGGAGAACTGGGAGAATAATACCTCAAAGTGTCCAAATGTTCGGATTATTTGTTTCCTTTCTCTATTTTTGACCGCTTATTCAGCCGATATGGAGTATACAATACGTCATCTATTAGTTCAATCACTGAATGGCGATCGCACGTACGACTCTCCGAGACGGTATGGTCGGAGCACCCGTAACAGACGTGCGCTTGTTATGGTGAACTTTCCTCTCCATAACAAGCGTATGTTTGTTATGGCCCGCCCGAGCGGGAGTACCACTGTCACACTAACGACCAAATCGGATCGAAGGAGGAATAGAAATCCGGAATGCGGATCGACTGCGAACGGAGGTTCGGTTAGATAGTGGAGAAGCGTTGGTGCTTGGTATCGAGTGTGGCTGCGTCGATCGCTTCGAGCGAGTCGAGGGGGATAAACGGAAGCCGTTCGCACACGTCGTTGACGGATAGCCGGCGCGCACGAACGCGAGTCCCAGTTTTTCGAGGGTCTCCGCTCCGGTCTCGATTTGAACCGGTAGAGTACTCGATCAGTTCCCCTGATCCGATTTAACCCCGATAGTCGAGGATAGGACCAGGATGGATTACAGATTTAGTCTTGTAATGGCCACGGAGCGTCGGGCGAGGATTTCAGCCGTTTAGAGGACCGGGTCGATGTTCGGACGTCCCCGTTGGAGAGCCGAGATTCGTCGAAAGGTGCCAGAAACGACGTTACATATCATGATAGGTCCCCTCGATGCTGACCACCTTCGCAACCTGCGTTACTTTGGTGGGAATGGAATCGGGTGAATAGTACGGAGTCCCACAAACAGTAACGTATATTGCGGTCTACCGCACAAGTATATCCAATGAGCGGTTAGCTAGTCGAATACTATGGGTTGACGACGTCCTTCGGGGGAGACTTCGCCACCGACAGGGTCGATTCGAAACTGGGACTCGTTCGGACGTTTCAATCGACGACTCCGTTCGAGAATCGCTCGGTCACGAAAACCTTCTCGCCGTCTACTCAAAGGGACTCCGAGTCACGGCGACGAAGCGACGACGCGCCGAGGAGGTGTTGGAGTCCCTCGAAATCGACCACGTTTCCGACAACGAAGCGAGCGAGCGCAGCGGGGGACAACAGAAGGCCCACGAACCTGACTACATACTGATTCTTGACCCGAAATGTATCCTTCTTGATGGACAGACTGTAGGTGTCAATCCGGCGCTGGCCGACCGGATTTTGGACCGAATCGACGAGATGCGAAAGGACGGGACGTCCGTCGTCATCATCGAACACGACATGAACGTCGTTCGGTCGATAAGCGACACTGTAACCGTGTTCGACCGAGGACGGAGTATCGCGCACGGATCGTTCGATGACGTTGCGGGGAATGAATAGGTACAGGAAGCGTACCTCGGGACGGAGGACGAAGCGGAGGGGTCACTACTATAAGCGGCACGAGAACGGCCGAGAGACTCGTTGCGACGGATGTTTCGACCGGATACGGTACGACAGAGATCGTCCACGACGTCTCGATTGCAAGCCGAGACAGTGTGACATGTGTGTCCGGTCCTAACCGAAGTGGAAAGTCCACATCGATGAAAGCCCTGAGCGGGGATCTGCCAGTATAGTCAGGAAAAACTACAGTCAATGTAAATGACATCACGGACGAATCCATCGTCGAAAAATATCGACGTGGCGTGGTTCAGGTTCCGCAGGATGGTGGGCAGCAAATGTCGCTGAGTATGGACGGGCGATGGCTCCGGAACCGTCGATATACCTGCTCGATGAACCCAGCGCCGGGCTCTCCCCGGCGCTCGTCGAGGACTTGTTCGATATCGTTCGGACGGTGGTCGACGACGGTGCACAGGTGATTCTCATCGAGCAGAGCATCCGCTCCGCTCTTCGTATCGCTGATTACGTTCATATCCTCGCAAATGGTCGGGCACAGTTCGAATGGGTCCGTCCGACCTCGCGGAGGAGGACGAACTCCTTGCCGCGTCTTTTGGCGAGCCTCGTCAGGTCGTCGACGCTTGAGTTGCCCACCTATTTTATCCCGCAGACTTGAGACCTCCGTATGGACGAGAAGAAACAGGCCACGTTCGGATCGGACGGGGCGTTGCGAACCGACGACGAAGCGACAAACGAGACCGACGACGGGGAGGGAGCGACAACGAACGATTTCGGCGATGAGTGCGGCGAGAACGAAACCATGTCCGGGGTGAACCGATACACCGTTTCCAGCTTGCTTCAAAAGGCAGTCAGACGTTCCGACGAGGAGACCGCCGCGTGGGCTGCCTGGGAGCTTGTGCGGTCCGGTTACGCGTGGAATTTTTGGGATCGAATCAACCTGTACGTAGTCGAGGATCTACGGGCCGGTCACGAAGCGGCGCTCACGATAGACCGTTACGAGGAATTGGCGCGTGAGCGCTGGTCGGAAGGTTCCTGGCGGGGGCGACTGTGTGCGGTGCACGCCGCGCTAGCGGCGGCCAGGGCGACCTCTTCGCGCGAATCCGCGCACGCGGACGATTATTTTAGTGAACTATCGGACGAACGAGCCACCGCGAATGAGGAGGGACGAGAACCCCGCTTTGATCACCCGGCGGACGATCTCGAAATAGATGGGAAGTACGATGTCGCGTTCGACCAGCACACGTACGAAGGAAAGAGGCGTGGCCGCGGTGGTGCCTTCTTCCGGACGCATGGAGCGCGGGTCGGTCCTGACGAGGAACCTGAACTCAGTCGCCGATGGCGTCTTCGGAGTATGAAACTGGAGAATCGTGACTATACCGATGAACAGTTGGCCCGCGCCGTCGCTCCGGTCAAGGCCGAGGACAGGTGGTCGGACGACGAAGCTCGTGACGAGTGATGGACCCGCTGACACTTCAAGGAGAATGAATGAGACGGCGGCGATAATGTCAAAAACTCAACTGTCTCGGGGCTGACGCCCGGGGCTGATTTTCGTCGCAGGTAGGTTCACCGTCTTTGATGAGTGTTCAGAAAACACTTATCAGTAAAGACGAACACATGGATAATGGAACGAAGGAGACGAACGTTTATCGGCGGTTTCTCGCTCGCGCTACTCGGACTATCCGGGTGTTTAGGTGTGAACTCCGGAGGGACGACGGACATCGCTATTGTGAATGAAACGTCCGATACAGTAACCACCAGTATTCACGTTACACGACTGTCCAACGGCACGCAGTTGCTCGACGAAACAATTACTATCGGTGCCGGTGGGACCGATGAATACGAGGACGTCGTGAGTGACGCTCACGTCGAAGTCTCTCTGAGCGTAGAAAACGGTCCAGAGAACAGGTACGAATGGTCCGATGGTGAAAGCGATGCGTAGGGACTTCACATCGATATCAATGAGGACACCATAGCGTTCTCATCGTTTGTCGACTAGAGCATCTTATGTCCGCCAATGAGAGTTCACCATTTCGTTCTGACTCCATTGGCCGTAGAGGTCGCCGTCCAGCCGAGCGCTCCATGCCGTGTGGAGCGACGAGAACTTCGAGGAGTATCGAGCGACAACAGGCCAAACAGACGTCTTTTCCATCTCCCACCGATTACCGAGGGGACAAGACACGTCTCTTCCTTACATGCGCAACGCGAATGGCCAAGGTCGTGGAATCGCTATTCATACGTATGGAACTTCGACTCCGGAACCGTATACGCGAGGTCGCCGAGGACGCAAAGGAGCGGACGGAAACGGTGTCGTATGTGGGGCGTATCGCGGGAGAAACCACCGCGCGAAAGACGGTCGGAAGCGGGACGACTGCATACGACGAGTTAGCGCGCGCCGCCACGTCGGCGAGAGAAGCGGTCGATACCGTTCGGGAACGACTGAACGATCGGGGTTCCGAAACGCTGTCGGACCCGTCGGCGATTGCGGCAACAACGAACCTATCGGCGGCCACGGTTGCGATCGAAATTCGAGAGTTCATCGACGCTGTTGACCACCGCTACGCAGCCAAGAGCGCGTTCCAAGGAGCGCAACGCGGGTACATCGCCGGCCCGTACGGTGCGGTTCTTGGAGGTGGGATAGGTACGGTGTACGGTACGTACACCAGCACCCGTGAGGCGTTCGACCCCAACGAACCACCGCGACCGTTCAGTGAGATGGGTGACATCGAGCGGTATTTAGATAGCGTTCAGCACGCAAGAACGGGATACGAGGTCGGCAAACGGTTCGGAACGAAGGGGAAAGTCACCGGAGCGGCGATCGGTGCCGGAGTTTCGACCCTTCCCATGCTCGTCAAACGAGTGACAGCGGGTCCGAATGGCGATGAAAGCGAGCGCGACGACAAGCGAATGGAGCAGTCATCGAGTGAATAAACAACCGAACGACGGCATCGTTGTCGTTCTCGGGTGGGAGCGTCGGATTCCGTCGTCGGTCGCGGTTTCGAGGGCGGCCGTGTATTTTCAGACGGCGTTGCGGTGAACACGGTGCCGGCAGTTGCAGGCCATCAGCTCGTCGCTCAAGGAATTTCGATGGAACCTGAAATTAGCGCTTTCGAGGCCGTCCCCGTTCACCTAGGAACCCCGGTTCGGAAGTCTGGGTGTGCCGATGGAAAAACGTGGGATTCACGTACTCCATCCACAGCATCAAGACGATGCCGAGGAGCAACGACGCGATGGCAATAACCAGCGGCGCACCCAGGCCGAAGATGGCACCGGTGTACGCTTCCGCGGGGTTCGAGAGGGTGATGACTTGCTGGATGAGTGCCCACGTGAGGATGAGCCCTCCCACGACGGGAGCAACACCGACCAACACGAAGTTCTTCACGCTCTTCGTGAGTTCGTGTCGATAGTAAATCGCACAGGCAAATCCGGTCAGGCCATAGTAGAACGCGATCATCAACCCGAGCGCCGAGAGCGAATCGTACAGGATGTTCTGGCTGATGAGCGTCAGACCGACGTACCACACGATGGATAGCGTCCCCATCCAGATGGTCGAGATATGGGGCGTGAGATAGCGTGGGTGAACTTTGCCGAATTCCTCCGGTATCGCTTCGTATCGCGCCATCGAGAGCGTGGTCCGTGCCGTCGGCAGAATCGTCGTCTGCGTGGACGCCGCCGCGGACGTGAGAACCGCGATGATAAGCAACTTATCGAACGGGAAGCCGAGGACTTGTGTTCCGAGTGAACTCAACACGTCGTTTTGATTGGCGACGAGAAACGGGACGCCGGCGTACGCTTGAGCGGCGATCGCCACGATGACGTAAATCGCGAGCAAGACGACGGTACTCACTAGCGCGGCGAGACCCGGCGTTCTGTCACTGTTCTCGCTTTCCTCGTTGACCGTGACGGTGGTGTCCCATCCCCAGTAAATGAAGATGGCGAGTATCAGCCCGGAATTCAACGCTCCCCAATCCGTAATCGCGAACGGATTCAGCCATGACAACGACGGCGTGATCGCACCGGCACTAGCGGTGCCCGTAAACACCTCTACAAGCGCGGCGACGGCAAAAATCCCGAGCGTGAGGATTTCCATGCCCAACAATAGAAATTGCGTGCGTGCAGAAAGCTCGATGCCGATGACACAGATGGCGGTGAGAAGGGCGATCCAAACGACCCCGATTAGCGTGACGGCGAACACCGAATTGGCCGCGTTCTGCCACCCGAGCAGCAAGAACGTGTACAACCCCGCGATCTGCGCGAGATTCGCCATCACGATGACGTCCGAAACGACGATGGCCCACCCCCCGAGCCAGCCGAGCCGTGGGCCCATGGCCTTCGTGACCCACGTGAAGGTCGTCCCGCAGTCCGGGTCGGCCTTGTTCATGTAGTAGTACGCCGCCGCGATGAACAGCATCGGGACGAACGCCAACCAGAGAACCGCCGGTGATTGCGTCCCGACGACTGCCGCGACGAATCCCAGCGTGGCGGCGAGGCTATAGCCCGGTGCCGTTGATGCCACGCCGATAACGACGTTGGAGAGGAACCCCAGCGCCCCGCCTTTTAGCCCTTTGCTCCCGATTTCCGGTGTCTTGAGTTCTGCTTCTTCTGTGAGTACGTCCCCGCGCTCGTTCATCCTATCCCTCCTTCGTATCGCGTTCGTTCGGCGGGCAAGATGCGATTCGAGACCGTATCCCACCCATCATCGTACCCCCGTTCGTACTACCCAACTACTAGTGTAGAACACGGACGAATATGGTCGTGTCGGGTCGTGCTGATGTGACTACGACACGTGTGTTTCCTCGATGACGATTTCTCGTTCGGTCAGCGCATCAAGGATCGTATTCGGGTCGAACGCCACTTCGGGAGGAACCGCGCCGGTCGTTAGCACATCCCCGCGTGCGACGAGTTCCGCCGCGACGCCCAACGGCACGCCCGTCCAAACTGCCGTTGCACCGAGGTTCCACTCGTCGAGGCGAGAGCGGACGACCGTCGTATACCGTCGGTAAGCATTCTCTCCGTCCACTTCTCCAACCACGTCCACCTGGAACGATTTCCACTCCTCAACGGCTTCGGGCGTCGGTTGCTGGCCGAGGTACCAGTCCAGAAACGTCCGCGGCGTCGTGGTCACGCCCTCGAATTCGATCTCCTCCTCGCTCGTCAGTCCGAGCGTGACGAGGGCGTCGCAGATGGAGAGTAACTCGGGCGAGAACGCGACGCGGAAATCGACGGTTTCCACGCCGGGAAACGTGAACGGCAGCGTCGCCAGTTCGGAGTGAATACTATACACGCCTTCTACTTCGCCCACGGGCTCCGGGAGAGTGTACGTTTCCCTGCCGGACAGCGGTTCGGTCTCGATCAGTTCGCCGTTCTCGTAGCAAATCGGACGCTCCGTCAGTTCGTTCAGAATCGTCTTCGCCGAGTACGCGAATCCCTCGCCGCCGCGTGTCCCGGTTCGAATATGGATTTGGCGTACCCGGTCCAGTTCGCTGGCTCCCTTCGCGACGGCGACGTTGGTGAGGCCGGGACTCGCACCCATTCCGAGAACCGCTGTGAGATTCGCCGCGTCGAATTCATCGTCGAGCCGTAACTGCTCCCGCGTCGTGTGGTACAGACCGCCCAAATCGAGGTACTGTGTCTCTGCGGCCAGACAGGCGTCCATCACGTATAGGTTGAAGGCGTACGGAAGCGCATTCGCAACCACGTCCTGGCGCTCCATCGCGCCCACGAGCGCGTCGTGGTCGGTGACGTCGAGCACGTCCGAATCGACTTCGCTCGGGATGGCTCGTGCAATCGACGAAATCGCTTCGGTGTCGGCATCGAATATCGATACCCGGATCCCGTCGTGTTCGGCGAGCTCCCGTGAAACGGCTCTCCCCATCGCGCCTCCACCTCCGAGCACTGCGATTTTCATGGTCGTCTCAGTTCCTCAGATGTCCGCCTCGTCGAGTGTGACGGTGACTGCCTTCGTGTGGGTGTATTCGTCCAGCGTCTCTGCTGCACACTCGCGGCCGAAGCCGGAGTATTTGTACCCGCCAAAGGGGATACCTGCACCGCCGCCGAAGTACTCGTTCACCCAGACGCTCCCGGCCTGAATATCGGCCGCCGCGCGGTGAGCGAGCGACACGTCACCCGTTGCGACACCCGACGCGAGTCCGTACTCCACATCGTTCGCCAGTTCGATGGCCTCGTCGTAATCCGAGAAGGTGATGATACACTGCACCGGTCCGAAGATTTCCTCCTGGGCGATTCGCATGTCGTTGTCCACGTCGTCGAAGACGGTCGGTTCAAAGAACCACCCATCATCGAATGCGTCGTCGGACGGGCGGTCGCCGCCCACTACCACGTGAGCACCCTCCTCGATTCCGAGTTCCACGTAGTTTGTGACCTTCTCGCGTTGCCGTTCGAACGAGAGGGGTCCCATCTCGGTTCCGTCCGCGAGCGGGTCGCCGGGTTCGTATGCTCGCGCGGCGGTCTCAAACGCCGCCACGAACACGTCGTGAACGGATTCGTGAACGAGCACCCGCGAGCAGGCGTCGCAGGATTGTCCCGTGTTGTAATATATTCCCATCGCGGCCGTCTCGGCGGCGGCGTCGATGTCTGCATCGGGGAATACGATGAACGGTGACTTTCCACCCAATTCCAAGGTGACGGGCGTAACGTTGTTTGCGGCCGCTTTCATCACGGATTGGCCGACGGGTACCGACCCGGTGAAGGACAGTTTATCGACGCCATCGTGTTCCGCGAGTGCCGAACCTGCTTCCTCCCCGTAGCCGTTGACGACGTTAAATACCCCATCCGGGAGGATCCCCTTCGAGAGCTGTGCGATTCGGGTTATCGACATCGGAGCCTCCTCGGACGGTTTACAGACCACCGTGTTGCCGGCCGCGAGCGCCGCGCCGACCTTCCAGCCGGTGAGCAACAGCGGGAAATTCCACGGCAAAATCAGCCCCGCTACGCCGTACGGCTCCGAGCGCGTGTACGTGTGGGTGTCGTCACCGGTCTGAAGGTTCGCACCGTCGTGCGTCCGTGCCGCCGAGACGTAGTATTCGAAGAACGAAATCGCGTCTTCGGTCTCCTCCCGTGCGTTCGCGAGTGGCTTTCCCGTGTCTAGGGATTCGAGGAGCGCCAACTCTTCTCCGTGGTCACGCAGTCGTGCCATCCACTCCCGAATGACAGTCGCCCGCTCTCGGGGCGTGGTGTGTCGCCACTCACGCTCGAACGCCTCGCGTGCGGCTGTCACGGCACCGTCGACATCGGCAGTGTCGCCGCGTCCGACGGTGGTAATGGTCTTTCCCACCGCCGGGTCGAGCGTCGGAAAACGTCCTTCACCGTCGGCCGGAGCCGACTCGCCGTCTATCCACGCGTCGATTCGCACCCCATCCATCGCCTGTTCGATCGCCTGTTCGTGATTTTCTTCCAATGTCCCAGTGAAGCCGGTCATTTCAATCCCTCAATCGCGTTCTCGACGGGCGCGTGTCACGGAAACCGACAGGGTCGCCGCAGCGAGAAAATCACCTGCGTTCCCCGATAGCGATCCGCCCACAGCGTGTTCGCCCCGCGGCAAACGGGAGGAGATACGTCGCGAACGAGCAAGAACTTTCGTTCAGATAGTGTCGGCGTAGCAGCGAGGAGTATGCTGCCGATGGAGGGACCTCGGATGACGATCAGCCCGAAGGGAACTGGAACTGTTCGTTCATCCGATTCTTGGGCAAAAATCTGGAAACCAATCGTGCGAAAATCGTCCTCCCGAGGAAGGCTTATTGCCGAAATCGGCCTATATAGTTGTGATGAGCATCGATAACAAGCCACATGAAAATCCCCACGAGCGGTTGTTTCGTGACCGGACGAAGAACAGTCAAACGTTCAACGCCCGCGCGTCCAACATCACGCCGCTCGGGGTCGAATCGAACGTGCGTGCGTTCGCGCCGTACCCGTTCTATGTCGAACGCGCCGAAGGGTCGTACGTCTACGACGTCGATGGGAACGAGTATCTCGACTTCCTGCTCGCGCTTGGACCGATCGTTCTCGGGCACAGCAACCCGGAAATCCGTGATGCAGTGAAAGCACAGGTCGATACCGCCGACCTGACAGCGACACCGCAGCCTATCGCCATCGAATTCATGGAGAAGGTCGCCGAGATGACACCGAGCATCGAACGGGTTCGGTTGGCGAACAGCGGTACGGAGGCAACCATGCACGCGATTCGTGTCGCTCGGTCGTACACGGGGAAGGACCTCGTCGCCAAACCCGAAGGCGGATACGCTGGAGCACACGACTACGCCCTCCAGAGCGTCTATGCCAGTGAAGAGGCGCTCGGTCCGGAAGATCACCCGAATACGGTTCCGTACGGCACGGGGATTCCGGACGCAGTTATGGACACCGTCGTTGCGTTCCCGTTCAACGACAAGGAGTCGACCGAGGCGATCTTACGCGAACACGCCGATAACCTCGCAGCAGTCATAATCGAGCCTGTAATGTTCTCTTGTGGCTGTCTCCTCCCGCGTGACGGCTATCACGAGTTCCTCCGCGAATTGACCGCGGAACTGGACGTCGTCCTTATCTGGGACGAGGTGATGACTGGGTTCCGACTCGGGCCACACAGTGCACAGGGTCGATTTGGAGTTACGCCGGACATGACCACCTTCGCCAAAGTCGCCGGGGGAGGCTATCAAATGGCGGGATTCGGCGGCAGACGCGACATCATGGAGGAAATCGTCCCACCCGAGGGTGACGAGGAGCAAACGTGGGACTCATCGGTTTTCCACGGCGGAACGTACAACGGCCATCCGACGTCCGCTGCGGCAGGGCTGAAAGCGCTCGAACTACTCGAATCCGGGGACGTGTACGACCACATCGAACGACTCGGCGACAAGTTGTTCGTCGGTTTACAGGAGGTTGCGGACGATGTGGGAGTGGCGGCGAACGTTCAACACATCGGTTCGATGGGACAGATCTACATGACCGATCATGACATCCACTCCTACCGGGATACGTGGCACGCGAACGAGGAGCGATTTGCCGACTGGTGGCTAGAAGCGGCGGGTCGCGGCGTCGTCTTCGGGACACCCAGTCAAGGGGAGCGCTTCTTCACGACGGACTCGCATACGGACGGAGAAATAGACCACGCTCTCGAAGTCGCCGAAGAGGCACTGAGTGCTGTGAACCATCCGTACGAGGATTGAAACCAGCGAAAGGACTGGGTCGCACCTCGCTTTTATTTCGGTGATCGGTCTCTTTCCGTGCTGCCGACAGAAAAAGCCGGAAAGGTATGAGGATTCCCTGATATGAACGAGTGGATCGGTCCAAATGGAAGCAGCAGTCCTGATCGCCTCGGGTGTCGCAATACGCCATGGAATGACGTCAACGCCATGCTGTTCGTTGTGATGGTGTAATGGAGAAACCTGTTCCCGTTCTCGATGGGATACACCGAACTGACGAACGGGGTGTTCACAAAGAGAGGCGTGGAGAGTTATCAGTTCGCCCGCTCTCTTTCTGAAGAGTGCAGGGCACTCGGTGTCCTACGATATGATATCGACCGTCGTACGGTCAAAGCCGAGCACCCAGCACTCAATTACTATCGAGGGCACGAAGACGGGAAATAATTTTGGCCGAACGATTGAAAATATGGTCGGATCGACCAGTCCGAGCATCCTCGAAGATGATGAACCACCTCGGGGTCTGGCTACGTAATCATCCTCGGTCTTCCCGATCAGCACGATGTCGCTCGACCTATTCGGCACCTTCGTATTCGTCGTCAGTGACGTGTTCCAACCACGCGACGGCTTCTCCGTCGAGTTCCTCCTGAA
This sequence comes from Haladaptatus sp. CMAA 1909, assembly GCF_043952005.1. NCBI lineage: Archaea > Methanobacteriati > Methanobacteriota > Halobacteria > Halobacteriales > Haladaptataceae > Haladaptatus > Haladaptatus sp. CMAA 1909. The sequence goes on from NZ_JBIOAV010000004.1 coordinate 68,246, forward strand.
TCGCGATGTGCGTCATCACCTTGTCCGGAGACGCACCGTGCCAGTGCTTCTCACCCGGCGGGAACCAGACGACGTCGCCCGCGCGAACCTGCTCGATCGGACCGTCTTCACGCTGGACGAGTCCGCACCCGCCCGTGATAACGAGTCGTTGCCCCAGCGGGTAGATCCCGTTCCCGAACGCCTTCGACCCGGCGCTCTCGATGGATGAGGTGCTGAAGATTGCGAGCCAGTTTATCGTTTCCGACGGCTAACCGACCCGGTCCTCTCCGCTCTGCCATACTAATTCGAAACGTTTGTCGAACGGAGGACACCCGACAACGTGAAAAACGAGACGGCGGTTCGGCTATCGGTTGATACTCGGTAGAACGGTGATTCTCGAATTCGTCTCGATACGCACGAATCGATCCGAACAGTCACGTCTCTTCAGGGAACGCTGTGAACCCGCCCGACCTATTCTTCGTTTTCTTCCGATCGATAGTATTCCCACGCTTCGTCGGGAATCTTCAACACGGTTCCACAGTAGGGGCACCTCGCCGTCTGTTCATCCGGTGCATCGAACGGTTCCCCACATCGTATGCACCGCCACTCTACACACCCTTCCTCTATCATGCTATGGGACTCTAGTTACTCACGAGGTGTATGCGTGTCGTGTGGTGGGTTATCCTCTATCGTGGATGCTTGATTGTCCGATCGAGTCGATCGGATTCCGACGCACTGATCGTCGGCGATGTGTTCCGCTCCGTTGCTTTGGCAACCCGTTCGCTTATGGAAACCATGGGCCTCGAAGAAGACGCTCTTGACTATCACCGGCGAGATCCACCGGGGAAAATCGAAGTCTCGACCACGAAGCCCACCGACTCACAGAACGAGTTGAGCCTCGCCTACACGCCGGGCGTTGCAACACCGTGCGAGGAAATCGCGGACGAGACGGACGAGGTGTATTCCTATACGGCGAAGGGACACCTCGTCACCGTCGTATCCGACGGCAGTGCAGTTCTGGAACTCGGAGATATCGGCCCTCGGGCCGCGAAACCAGTCATGGAGGGAAAGAGCGTACTGTTCAAACAGTTCGCCGGTATCAACAGCTTCGATATCGAACTCGATTCGACCGACCCGGACGAAATCGTCCTCGGAACGAAACTGTTGGAACCCACGTTCGGAGGAGTGACCCTCGAAGACATCTCGTCGCCGAGGCGGCCATGGACAGCGGTGTGTCACGGATCGCGATCGATATCGATGACTACACCGAACGACTTCGTGAGGAAGCGGAACACCTCGAAGAGTGACCGTTCCATCACGGGAAACACGTTCGAGGTGAAAGGGGTAGAGCGATGGCTCGATACGTCGAGACAAGGTTTATTGATCGCGCCGCCGACAACCGATGTCATGAACACGAGCGACCAAAGCGGCCGAGAACCGAGTGTCCAGCGACGATGTAGCATCTGTAATCGTATCCGGGAGGATTTTTTCGTCTCCGGAGACGACGCCTTCTGTTTCGATTGCTTCTCCCGACAGTACGGTTGGGATTGATGTTGCCGGTGGGGTGCCCGAAGAACAGCAGTGGCGGGGAACGGTCGGCAAAAAAGCCGAATAGTCGCGGGAAACCGTCTTGACGCCGCGTTCAGAACGGCCTTGAAAGAGCAGGCAGTAGTGCTAATCGTCTCATCCGTGAATCACACGTCACCATGAGCCGACTTCTCGAGACGCTTCCGGATCGCTCCGAGGAAGCCGATTCGCAGGGTGGTACCGTCGGTGTCATCGCCGGTAGCGTCGAGTTTACCGGTCAGCCTGTTCTCACCGGGTTGGCCGCCCTTCGAACCGGCTCGGATCACGTCCGCGCCTTCACGCCGGAGAAAATCTATCCCATCGTAGCGAGCCATTCGCCGAACCTGCTCGTCGGCCAGTATCCCGGCGAGGGGTTCACCGAAGCGGCGGTCGACCAAGCCATCGAACTGGGCCAGTGGGCCGATGCACTCGTCGTGGGGCCGGGTCTCACTCGCTCGGACGGGTCCGCAGTGTGTGAGACGCTTACGGAGGTGGATGGTCCGATGGTCATCGACGCCGTCGCCATCGAACCGGCGCTGGGGAACGACCTCTCGAACGCGGTGTTCACACCCGACGACTCCGAAATGGAATCGATAGTCGACGAACATGGATCGCTCGAGGAGTTCTCCGAATCGACGGGTGCCGTCGTCGTCGCGACTGGCGACGAAGACACCATCGTCGCCGAAGGGGAGCGAACGACCAACGAAACCGGCACTCCGGCACTGGCGGTCGCCGGGACCGGAGATACGTTGGCGGGAATCGTCGCCTCGCTGCTGAGTCAAGGACTGTCGCGTGAAGACGCCGCGGAACTCGGCGCGTGGCTCGTCGGGAAAGCCGGCGAACTGGCGACTATCGACCACGGCAACGGACTCGTCGCCACCGACGTTATCGACCGGATTCCGGACACCGTCCGTTGATCGGTGACTTCGCGCATCGAGAGGGACGTCTGTCGTTTTACACGTCGAACGGATCGGGTCGGGAGAACGACAGCTCGGTCCCCTGCGTCCCGTTCGTACTCGGCCGTGCCGGACTCACCGTCCGAACCGATGAACCCGTCGCTTCGAAGCGTCGATTCGATCGCTTCGAGCGAGGATGAATCCGTGTCCGGTACAAACGAGTGACACATGCTCTCGTTTGAATCCCATTCGACTGTCGATACTGCTAGCCACAGCAGTATCGACGAATCCTCCCCGTTCGTGTCGGTTCATCGTCTTCGTAGGATTTCTAGCGGGGGACGACGGGCGGAGAGGGGTCGGTTTGACACCCAAAACTCCTGTGGCTCACAACTAAGTAACTCGTGGTTGCCGATGTACCACCATGTCCCGAGAGACTCCGACCGGTATCCTCGTTGTCGGTGCGACGGGAACACAGGGAGGCGCCGTCGTGGATGCTCTCCTCGATTCCGACATCGAGTTCGACGTTCACGGATTGACACGACACCCGGAAAGCGACGCCGCCCGTCAGTTGGTCGAGCGGGGCGTCACGATAGAGGAGGGTAATCTGAACGAAAAGGAAGCGCTTCGTCCGATAGTGGAGGAAGTGGACGCGGTGTACGGCGTGACCAATTACTACGAAGCGGGCTACGACCGCGAAGTGGCTCAAGGCACGAACCTCGCGGAAGTGGCCGCAGACGTCGGTGTCGACCATTTCGTCTTCAGTTCGGTCGGCGGGGCCGAGCGCGACACCGACATTCCCCACTTCGACTCGAAGTACGAGGTCGAAGAGCGAATCCGTGACCTCGACCTTCCCGCCACCGTCGTCCGCCCCGTCTTCTTCATGCAGAACTTCGAGGGACAGCGCGACGCCATCGAGAACGGAACGATGGCGCTCGCGCTCGACGAGGGGGTCGAACTACAGATGATCGACGTCGATGACATCGGTGCCTTCGTGGCGCGGATTTTCGAGCATCCGGACGAATATCGAGGGGAGGCGTTTGAACTCGCGGGCGACGAACACACCCTCGAAAGCTCCGCGGCTACCGCCTCCGACGTACTCGACCGTGACGTCGAAGCACGCTACCTCTCGATAGAGGACGTGCGGGGGCGGATGGGTGACGAAGCCGCCACGATGTTCGAGTGGTTCAACGAACACGGCTACGAAGCAGATATCGAAACGCTTCGGGAGGACAACGACGTGGACTTCACGCGGTTGGCCGCGTACGTCCGCAAAAACGACTGGAAGTGAGTCGAGAGTACACCGCTCGATAGGTGGCGATTCACATCATCGCACGGCACGACTCGACGCAGTCTTCGAGGACGTCGGCACAGACCTGACAGTGATCGTGGTCGTGGCGGGAACACTCCTCGACACACTCCTCGGCCGCTTCGGCGGTGGCCTCCGCGAGTTGGTCGCTGTAGTTCGAGTTACGTGCCATGAATCGAGCGTGGTCGGCGGCGAGGTCGGCGACGTCCCGACAGAGGCGGATACATCGCGACATATCCATGTCCTCGTCGAGACACCGGTCGGCACACCACTCACACGTCTGTACCGCCTCGAAGCAGTTGTCGATACACTCCTCCTCGGTTTCGTTCAGATCGAGTTCTGACACTACCATCGAAAAGGGACGACACGCTCGACCGGAAAAGAGGTTACGGCGGCCGAAAAACGGGACCCCGAAGGTGAGCCAGTATCGCTCCGAGTGGTGGACTACGAGGGCCACATCCGATTAGTCGTTGGCGACGGTATGGGGTATCCATGCCCGATGAAACGCTCATCTACGACGACGGTTGCGGATTCTGCACGTGGTGGGCGGAGTTCTTCGGCGACCGCTCCGATATCCGCATCGTCGGGTTCTCGGACCTTTCGAAGGACGAACGAAGTCGGCTTCCCGACGACTACGAAGAGTGCGCCCACCTCGTCACGGACGGGGGTCGGTACTCCTGTGGCGCGGCGATGGAACAGACGTTCGTCCGTTCGAAGTTCGGGACCTCCGTTCACCCCTTGGTATCGTTCCTCAGGAACTTCGAGGAGTACAGCGGAATCCGGGAGGACGTCTACCGTGAGATAGCGGAGCGGCGCGACACCTTGGCGACGGTCCTCTCGAAAGAACCGGCGGCGAGCGACGTCCGAGAGGGTCACGACTGACAGTCTGTGGTTCGGAGACGGGGCGGAAAGCCGGTCACTGATGGTTTTCCATCCCTCCCCTTCGACGATGGCGGTCGCTCTCGTAGTCGTGGGATCGATAGCCGAACAACGGGAACGTGGCGAGCGAGGACAGGTTGATGGCGACGACGTTGATTACGAGGAGTTCGAGCTCTCCTCCCGACAACGGCCGATATATTTAGCACACAAACCACCGCTGATGGTATCGTATGAACATCCTCGTTACCGGTGGCGACGGGTTCGTCGGTCGAAACTTGTGTCGCGAACTCGCGGAGGACGGTCACGATTTGACCGTCCTTTCACGAACGCCCGACGAGTCAGTACTACCCGACGGAACAGGGACGGTTACGGGCGACGTTACGGAGTACGAATCGATAGTGGACGCGTTCGCGAGCCAGGATATCGTCGTCAACCTCGTCGCGCTGTCGCCACTCTTTCAGCCGCCGGACGAACCGACACACGAGGACGTTCACGTCGGCGGCACGCGAAACGTGACCCGGGCGGCCACGGAACACGACCTCGACTACATCGTTCAGATGAGTTCCGTCGGCGTGAATCCCAGCGGCGAGACCGGATACGTTCGTGCCAAAGCGTGGGCCGAATGGGTCGTCCTCACCGCCGACATCGACACCATGATATTCCGTCCGAACATCATGTTCGGCGACGCGGACGAGTTCGTCAACTTCATCCAATTGACGACTTTTCCCTACGTATCGGCGTTACCAAACGGCGGTACGACGCCGTTCCAGCCCCTCTGGGTCGGCGACACGGCAGCGATGATGGCCGACGCCATCGGGAACGACGACTACCTGAACGGGATCTACGAACTCGCCGGGCCGGAGGAGTTGACGCTCGCCGACGTGACCAGACACGTCCACCGGGCGAAAGGAAGGTCCGTATGGGTACTCCCCATCCCGATGGAACTCGTCGATGCCGGATTGATGCTCGCCCATCCGATTCCGCAGATCCCGTTCGGTATCGATCAGGCACGCTCGTTGAAAATGGACCTCACTGCCGGTCGCAACGACCTCGCCTCGTTCGACCGGAGGGAGCGCGACCTCACGACGCTCGATGCGTATCTCAGGGGGGCCTGACGTCCAAAACCGAAAAGAGATCGAATCGCGCCACGAAGCCGAATATGGTCACGTCATCTCGTCGGTGACCCGAATATCGATTCCGCCGTCGCTCCAGATACTCACCGTCACGTTGGTAAGATGAATCCGAACGGAGACGGAGACATCGTCGGTATCTTCGAACAGCATATCGATAGCCGTCGGGCTGATGTGATCGTAGAGGGAGAACTCGTCTTCGATCAATGACGCCGACTCGTGTGCTTCGACCGCTTCGAGGACGACTTCGCTAAGCGGCGTGTCCACATCGTCGGCGTAGTAATTTCGTCGCTCGGGATGGTCGTCCATGTTTTTCCTCTTCGAGCGCATCGACAGCGAGCGGCAATTTTCTTTGGGCTATATCACTTGCCGCTGTCTTTAGGGAGGTTGACGCACAGTTGTGCATCGAAGAACTGGCACCGGCGTGGGGACAACGACGTAGAAACCAAACCATGAACGTACAGCTGAAACCAGTCGAAGAGCAAGTGATCGTTATCACGGGCGCATCGTCCGGTATCGGGTTGACGACCGCGCGAATGGCCGCGGAGCGAGGCGCACAAGTCGTGCTCGCCGCTCGGGACGAGGACATCCTGCGGGAATTGACCGACGAGATCGCCGAGAACGGCGGGGAATCGACGTACGTCGTCGCCGACGTGAGAGATAGGGACGACGTTCGAAAGATAGCGTCAGTCACGACGGAGGAGCACGGCGGCTTCGACACGTGGATCAACGGCGCGGGGTCCTTCGTCTACGGAAGGGTCGATGAGACCCCGGTCGAGGACATGCGCGACCAGTTCGAAACGAACGTCTGGGGGCTGCTCTACGGCTCGCTCGAAGCGGCCGACCATCTGCGAGACCGGGGCGGCGCAATAGTGAACATCGGCAGCGTCGCTTCGGACCGTGCTATTCCGTTGCAAGGGAGCTATTCGGCCTCCAAACACGCCGTCAAAGGGTTCACCGATTCACTGCGGATGGAACTCGAGAAGGACGATGCACCCATCTCGGTGACGCTCGTCAAACCCGCCTCCATCGACACGCCGTATCCAGGGCATGCGAAAAACCACATGGACGAAGGAGCGTCACTCCCGCCGCCAATCTACGCCCCGGAAACGGTCGCACGCGCCATCCTGAACGCCGCGAAATCGCCCGAACGGGACGTGTTCGTCGGCGGAGGAGCCAAGGGACTGTCGCTGCTCGGTCACTACGCGCCGCGTCTTGCGGACACGATCATGGAGAAGCTATTCTTCAGGTTACAGCGCCGAGGCAACCGGACTCGGGCTCGCGAGCGAAACACCATCGACGGGCCGGTCGGACGCCTCGAAGAGCGTGGAACGGAAGAAAGCCACGTGTCCGAGTCCAGTCTCTACACCGAAATCGCCCAGCGACGGTCACCGTCTCGTAGGGCAGTCGTCGGCCTCACGGTCCTCGCAACGGTGCTGTACGTACTCCGTGCGGTACGTTCGAGAACGTAAGACCCATTATTCGACGTCCGCGACGAACCACGCAGGCCACCATACATAACACACCCATCGTCGATAAACCTCCCATGACCCACATCGAGCGAGCAAGGGGGGAGATCCAGCAGGTGAGCGAACTGGCGGACGGCGCGGTCAGAGAGCGATTACTCTCCATCGGCGAGGGTCTCGACGAACCGACCGACGGCGACCCCGGTGCACACGGGCCGTTCGACGAGCGAGCCGCGAACGGGAGTTTACAGCTCGAATCGAGTAGACATCGGACGGTTATCGGAGCCGTTCTTGTTCTCGTCACGGTAGCCTTCTGGAAGGTGGTTAGGGGATGAGGCGTGCAGCCGCGGTTCGCGCGTGCTACGGGTTAGTTCTCCTCCTTTCTCCGCGTGACGTGGTCGAACGCCTGTCCGGCGCGGACGGGAAGCTGTTTACGGTATCACGGTTGTTACTCGGCGTTCGTCACCTCTCGCAGGCGTTTCTCCTGAGCAACAACGACGGACGCGGACGGCGATTCCTCAGCGCGGGAGTCGATAGTATCCACGCGGCGAGTATGATTCCGGTGATCGTCTTCGAGAAAAACTATCGGAGAGCGGCGTCGTACTCGATGGTCGCCAATCTCCTTCTCGGGATTGGCGACGCGAACGAGGAGTGTCCCGCCCCTACGAAAGCGGACCGACGCGAGGCGTAAAATCGATCATTCGTCCGCAACGTCTACCACTATCTTCCCCGTCAGTCCGCCCTCTTCTGCCCTCTCGTGTGCTTCCGCGATCTCCTTCAACGGGACGACCGAGTCGATGACGGGTTCGAGTTGACCGCGTTCGACGAGCCGTCGAAGCCCTTCGAGCGGGCGTCGGTCGCGTTCCAAAAACACCATCTCGACGGTCAGATTCTTTTGGTACGCGTTCCCCCACTCGCCCTTCGGTTCGAGGATGGTAACCAATCTGCCACCCGGTTTTGTCACGCCGGTGCTATCCACGAGCGTGGTCCCTCCGACGGTGGTGAAGACCAGATCGACCCCTTCGTCGAACTCCGACTGAATCACGTCGGTGAACGCTTCGGACTCGTAATTGATCGCTCGGATCGCGCCGAGGTCCTCGGTTTGATCGACGGTTTCCGGACTCGCCGTCGCGATGACGCGTGCACCAGCGGCGCTAGCGATCTGTACCGCGTGAGCGCCGACACCGCCCGTCCCGTGGATGAGCACCGTCTCGTCGACGCCGACGTCACCGCGGGTGACGACCGCGCTCCATGCCGTTCCCGCGGCGAGCGGGAGCGCTGCCGCCTCCGTGTGTGAGACGTTTTCGGGTTTTCGAGCGACGATCGATTCATCCGCGGCGTGATATTCGGCGTAGCTACCCTGTTCGCCGAATATTTCCGGCGTATAAAACACGTCGTCTCCGACGTCGAAATCCGTGACCGCATCCCCAACCGCCTCGACGACGCCCGAGACGTCGTAACCGATGATCGCCGGGGGAGCGATACCGGCCCACGACCCTGCCTGTCGGATCTTGTAATCGACGGGATTGACGGACGTCGCGTGTACTCGAACCAGTACTTCGGTCGGTCCGGGAGACGGTTTCTCGACGTCGCGTCGTTCGAAGACGTCCGTTCCGCCGAAATCCGTGATGACCATCGCGTCCATGCGCACGCCTTCGAGAGGGATCGGTGTATAAATTGTGTCCGCTCGAGTGTGCCGAGTGGAGCGGTGGAACCTGTGGGCGTTTGCAGCGGAGCTAGCAAGAACGTGATGGGTGACGTCCGCGCATATAAAAACCGTTGTAATACGCCGAGATTAAAAGGGTTGTTAAATCGTAGTCCGGCGATTAACGCGACGGCTCGATCGGCCAACAAATTATTCCGGCTAAATAGTGGAACGTAATTGTGTCCACTGAATCATCCGAGGGCGGCTCCGGAGAGATCAATCGGTTCGTGTACGTCGCAACGGCCATCGCAGCGTTGAACGGGCTGTTATTCGGGTTCGACACCGGAATCATATCGGGTGCGTTACCGTTCATCGGCAAGACGTTTCAGCTCTCGTCGTTCATGAAAGAATTGGTCGTCAGTGGAGCGCTGATCGGTGCAATCGTCGGTGCTGCCGGAGGAGGACGGTTAACCGACGACTTCGGACGGCGAAAGCTCATCTTCGTCGCCTCGATCATCTTCTTCGTCGGGTCGCTCATAATGGCATTCGCGCCGAGCGTTCCGATACTCGTCGTTGGTCGCTTCACCGTCGGCTTCGGAATCGGCGTCGCGTCACTCATCGGGCCGCTGTACAACTCGGAAATCGCACCGTCTCGACTCCGTGGGTCGCTCGTCTCGCTCAATCAACTCGCCGTTACCAGCGGCATCCTGCTCGCGTACTTCGTCAACTATGCGTTCGCACAGGGTGGACAATGGCGCTGGATGCTCGGCATGGGCGTCGTCCCCGCGGCAGTCCTCGGTATCGGGATGATTTGGATGCCAAAGAGCCCGCGGTACCTCGTGCGAATCGGTGAAGAGGAAGAGGCACGAGACATTCTCAAGCGCATTCGTCCGTCGGCCGACGTCGACGAAGAACTCGACGACATACGAAAGACCGAGAAAGAACAGTCGGGAACCGGACTCGGCGAACTGTTAGAGTCGTGGATACGTCCGGCTCTCATCGTCGGTGCGGGACTCGCCGTGTTCCAACAGATCACCGGAATCAATACGGTGATTTACTACGCTCCGACGATCTTCAATTCGACCGGGTTCGCCAGTAGCGCCTCGATCCTTGCGACCGTCGGCGTCGGCGTCGTCAACGTCTCCTTTACGCTCGCCGCCGTTTTCCTCCTCGACCGCCGCGGACGACGGCCACTGCTCCTCGTCGGACTGGGAGGGATGACGGCCATGCTCTTCGGTCTGGGCGGAGTGTTCTATTTCCAGAGTTTGCAGGGCATCGTCGGATTGCTCAGCGTCGTCGGTGTGATGGCGTACGTGGCGTTTTTCGCCATCGGTCTTGGCCCGGTATTCTGGCTACTCATCTCCGAGATCTATCCGCTCGAAGTCCGTGGAACCGCGATGGGGCTCGTGACGGTTCTCAACTGGGCCGCGAACCTCGCCGTTTCGATCTCGTTTCTCACGTTGACGAACGCCATCGGTAAATCGTTCACTTTCTGGCTGTACGGCGCCCTGAGTATCGTTACGTTCGTGTTCGCGTACTATCTCGTCCCCGAGACGAAGGGTCGATCACTCGAAGCGATCGAATCGGACCTTCGAAGCAACAGCCTGACGGGAAGCAGCGAAGAAGCGACGGAACAGACGGTGCAGAACGAGTAGGATTCGTCCTTTTCTGGACAGTATTTACACTGCGTACTTCACGAATGGTTCTCCCGGACGCTGGCGTATTCACCGGAGTTAGCTCACGATGGCTGCATCGATCGAAGACGATACTCCACGAATCGGTTCGATCGGCTACCGATTTCGATCCGTTCGAATGCCGATCACCGAAGCGTTTCCAACGCCGTTTGAATCGGTGTATCGCCTGAAAGGATTTCGAACGTCCGCCCGTACGTACTCTCCATGGGAAGCGCAGTGACGAGCGTCCGTGCGACATCCGCCCGCGGGATATCCCCATCGCGCTCGACGTTGTCCTCGATTCTGATCCGACCGGTCCCGGGGTCGTTCGTCAACGGACCCGGACGAACGATCGTACAGGTTAGCTCGCTCTCCCTGAGCGCATCGTCGGCTTCCGCTTTCGCAGCCAAGTACTCTTGGAGCGCATCCGGGCTGTCTTCGGGCGAGTCGGCATTGATCGAACTCAGCATCACGAACCGTTCGACGCCTCGATCTTCCGCCGCTTCGATCAAACCGATCGCTCCATCTCGATCGACTCCCCACACGTCATCCCCGCCGGATCCGGCGGCAAAAATAATCGCATCATGCCCCGTAACGGCGTGTGACACGTCCTGCGTCAAATCCGCAACGACCGCCTCCGCACCCATGGCTTCGATATCTGCTACTTGGGTTTCGTCGCGAACCATTCCCCGTACGGTGTGGTCACTTCGGCTCAGAATATCCGTAATCCGTCGTCCAACTTGACCGTGGGATCCGGCAACGAGTACATCCATCGTTCAAGGATCGATTCGGCTTCGACCGCTAAGACTCTGATGACCGACCGATCCGCCCGCCGTTCCGATTACGAAAATAGCGTCGGCGAATCGGTGGTTCGCCTCCGATTATATACTATTTCGAGGAGAACCGAAGCGGATTTCCCTGGACGGTACTTTCCGAGCGAGTCTGATCTTTTTCACCCGACAGAACGCTAGTTAGGTGTCGTTTAGTATGCTGGGCATTCTTGCCTCCCGATGTGTCCCACGAGCGAGGGACGGGGAAAACGCGAGAGCGACACACGCGACCACGTCGAAATTGTCACGACTGAACTCCGTGGCTATACATCCCGAATCGGAGTGACAACGAAGGAGTACCATTACAGAGATAGAGTTGTAATTTGTTACCGACGGCTGCTCAGAAGCCCACATCGACGGGAAGTGCGATCGAAGACACGCCCATACCGAACATACGATATTCGATGGGTAACATATATTCTCGGAAAACAAAACTAATCTGGCAATAGCCACTATTGATCTTCCGGCACAGAAAGTCCACTTGGAGGAATAACACATGTCAATGAGAGCTGTCGTCTTTCAGGGAGAGCACGAAGTGGACGTCGAAGACGTGGATGAACCGCAGATAGAACACCCGAACGACGTCATCGTCGATATCACGACGACGGCGATTTGCGGTTCGGACCTCCACATGTACGAGGGCCGAACCGGGGACGACCCCGGGATGGTCTTCGGCCACGAGAACATGGGAATCGTCGAGGAAGTCGGAGACGGGGTCGACACGCTCACCGAAGGTGATCGGGTCGTCATGCCGTTCAACGTCGCGTGTGGCTTCTGTGAGAACTGCGAGAACGGCTACACCGGATTCTGCCAGAACGTCAACCCCGGATTCGACGGCGGCGCGTACGGATACGTTCAGATGGGGCCGTACCGAGGGGGACAAGCCGAGAAACTTCGGGTCCCGTACGCGGATTTCAACGCGCTCAAACTCCCGGACGGGGACGAACACGAGGATTCGTTCGCGCTGCTCGCGGACATCTTCCCGACGGGATGGCACGGCACCCGACTCGCCGACCTCCAGCCCGGCGAATCCATCGTCATCTACGGCGCGGGACCGGTCGGGTTGATGGCCGCCTACAGCGCGAAATTGAAAGGCGCATCGGAGATTTACGTCGTCGACCGCGTGGAGGACAGACTCGAACTCGCCGAGGAACACTGCGACGCCAAAACGGTAAACTTCGAGGAGGAAGACGCCGTCGAACGGATCGTGGAGATGACCGGCGGCGGGACCGACAAGGGCGTCGATGCGGTCGGCTATCAGGCGGTCGACCCCGAAAAGGAGGCCGAAGAGGATTACGACTCGGCGCGCGAAAACCCGGCGATCGTCATCAACAACCTCATCCGGACCGTGCGAGCCACCGGCCAAATCGGGGTCGTCGGCCTCTACGTCCCGGAGGATCCGGGAGCGCCCGACGAGATGGCCGCCGAAGGCCGCCTCGGCATCGACTTCGGAAAGCTCTTCGAGAAGGGCCAGCGGTTGGGTACCGGACAGTGTGACGTGAAACGATACAACCGCCAACTTCGGGACATGATAATCGAGGGACGCGCCGACCCGAGTTTCGTCATCTCCCACCGCGTTGACCTCGACGAAGCCCCGGAGATGTACGAACGGTTCGACAACCGCGAGGAAGGCTTCACCAAAGTCCTGATGGAACCGTAGCGACTACACGGCCTTTTTTTCAGCGAGTTCGTCTCACCGTCAGGAACCGCGGATCGCCCGAACCTCGGAAAATGAGAGCGGTGAACTACCGTACTGAACGTCAGCGGTACTCGTCCGGATTCTCTTCGAACAGTTCCCTGCACTTCGCGGACTCGAAGTAGTACGTGTCGCCTTCGTACTCCACATCGACGGCGGGAACGTCGCTGTCGACCATCGAACCACAGACTTGGCACTCTGTCATTTGCAGTTACCTCCGGGTGGGCGGTCAATCGCGCTCCCCATAAAATTTTTTCCCGCGGTCGCATTTCGGGCAGTTCAAGGCGAGCACCGCGTGGAGAGGAAATAGCGACAGCACGACGCTATACGGTCTCTATCTCGAGGAATGGACCGTACGATTTGCCGTACACGCTGTCCGTATCGTTCGATGTTCCGCGACTCCCGAAGGAGATCGTCGCGGGCGCGGTTATAGCACCCGTTCGTCGACGGTTTTCGGTACGATCTTCGCCTCGGAGAGCGGTGTGATATTGATCGCGACGCCGTGCTTGTGATTCGGGAGATAGCCGGCAGTCGTGATCTCCGATAGCGCCCGGTCGGCCCAGTTGGAGGGGAGTCGTTCGTCGACATCTTGGCAACGGTCCTGTATCTCTTCGGCTAGCGCCTTGAACTCCGCCAGCGGCGGGAGATCATCGACACTCTCGTCATCGTCCGTCATCGACTCCAGATACCCCTCATCGAGGATCGAGGAATCGTCGAGGCCCGTCGCGAGCGAGGCGAGCAGGCGCTCGTCCTCGGTCAGATTGTCGAACGGCTGGCCGTCCTCGTCCACCAAGTCGGCACCCTCGCGCTCGAAGTAGTAGGTCATAAACAGGATACCCGTACTGGAGTAATGATCCGAGCCTTTGAGCCGCCAGTTGAAATAGTCGAACAGATCGGCCAGGTGCGCTTCGACGGGTTCGTCGACCGGGTTTGCATACTGCTCGCAGGCCCGTTCGAGTTCGTCGAGGGCGTCGACCCACTCCTCGCGCCACTCGTCAACCGTGTTCCAGAAGTTGTCCGAGAAGGTATCCTGGAACCACGCTTCGTCGTTGCGCTCGCGTAGTTCGGCCAGCACGTCCACCCGCTCGCGGAGTTCCTCGCGGAAGGAGGCGACCTTCGGAGCCAATTCTTCGACGTGCTGACGGTCCTCGTCGGTGAAGTCCCGCTCGTCGGTGTTGCTCAGTTCCTGCATCACGTCCTCGAAGACGTCGATCTGATTGAGCCCGCTTGCACAGCGCTCGTACAGTTCCGTAGCCTCGGCCCGCTCGCTCGTCGAGAGCGAATCGTCACTCCGACGGCGGTTCGCGGCGCTGCGGCGTTCCCGCAGTTCGGCCTTCCGCGGTACGATGTACCGATTGGCGATCCGGTCGAACAGTCCCGAATCGAGGCGATGGTAATCGACGAAACACGCGAAGCCTTCGCCGTCCGAGTTGACAATGAGGCGTTCGGTAGTGAGCTTCCAGAGGATCGGCGCCTTTTCCATCCGCTCGACATGATACTCGAACAAGTCGTCCTCGATGAATATCCGGAGGTTGGGGTACGCCTCCTCGGCGGCGGACTTTGCGCCGAGCAAGCCGTCGACTTCGACCAGTCTATTTTCGGCGTACTCGCCGTAGGTGTCGCCGAACCGTTCGACGATACGATCGAACAGATCGGCATGGTCGCCGGCACCGTGGAGGGGAACGATTCCGTCCGGTTCGTCGCGAACCGCTTCTATCGCGAAGTAATGGACGAGATCCCGACAGTAGGAACGAACGTCTTGCGTTTCGAACAGGTCGGCTACGGGGCCAGACCCGCGAAGATCGATCTCTTGATCGATAGCTTTCCTCGTCGCCTCGGAGATGTTCAATGAGTCGTAGACCAGCGTATCAGTCGCTTCTGCGGTCTTTCTGATATCGTCCTCCCTGGAAGAGACACGATCGTTGGCGATCTTCGCTGCTTGAGAGATGGTCGTATCGGTCAGTATCGATTCATTTTCGAACGTATCTCCGTCCGTCGGTGCCTGCTCTATGTGCGGGTGTCGATCGTAGACGTACGATTCGGACGGTTCGTCCGGGAGGATATGTGGACCGACGAAATAGGGGCTAGTCGGGTCTCCCTGCCGTTGTGACGTGAATAACTCATACTGGGCTTTCGCTTTCTCTTCTAGCTCTTCGGCAGGTACGATGGACGGATCATACGGGATGCGGCCGACGTCGCCGGGATTCCACTCTCGGTCCGGGGTTAACGAGAGAAACAACCCGTGATAGAGTTGTGAATTGAGAACGTTCTGCATAGCCCATGCGGAGTGTCCGTCCGGGAACACCATCGGTCCTTTCTGGTCGAAGATCCCACCTGCGGGGAAGTAACCGAATCGCCGTCCCGTTTCCTTTATATACGTCCACGTGAGACCCTCCCGAAAATAGTAGTCGGTATTCTGTGGCCGAGACGACGTGATTCGCTTCACTTCCTTCCCGTTCCCTTCCCACCAGACCGTTTGTACGGTCTTCGGAAGCGTCCAAGCGTCCGTCCCTCCCTTCGCGAACGGATAAAAGGGCTCGTCGAACGAGATTTCCCAATGATTTCGAACGAATCTCGGATTATCGCCGGTTTGCAGACCGGTTTTGACGTCCGAGACCGACTCCCCCTCGATATTTGCGACAGCCGCATCGACGAAAGGGAAGTCGTCGAACAGCGCTCTCGTTTCTTCCGTCGTCCAGTAGCTCATCGGCGACTTCGGCAGGCGACCGAACTCCGAGAGTTCGACACGGTAGAGTCGCTCGACCCCGCTCGAAACGTTCCCCAACACCTCGTCGATGAACACACCTTCTTTCGAACCGGCATCCGGGTCTTCCAATCGAATGAACGTCCCCGTGTCTTGCGTACTCGAACCGGAACGCAGAACCGTTCCCACGGTTCGTACCGTAGCATTGTCCAATATTCCCAGACCGAACTCGGACAGGAAATCGAACGACGCGATGTGACCTTGGAAATCCCTTCTAAAATCCTCGAAACTCCGTTTGAACATGAACGAGCGCGGTACGAGCATACCGATTCTCCCGTTCGTAGCGCAGAGTTTGTTGCATACCTCGACGAAATTGACGTAGAACTCCGGATAATATCTGTAATTGTTTTCCACGTATTCCTGGACGGCGTTCGGCATCCGACCCTTCGAACCATACGGCGGGTTCATCAGCGCCACATCGTACTCCTGTGCGAGGATATCCAGCAATCGAACGAAACTCCTCAAATCTCGTGCGAGGAACGAATCCGACTCCCGATGCTCCTCCACGGCCTCGCGCAGGCTGTGCAGAACTTGCCCGAGGGTGTAATTCTCCCGCGGGTCGTCGCCGAGGGTGATCTGCACGCCCTCGACATCGCTGTCGTCCTCGAACAGATCACCGAGCGTCCCGCGCACGTCCAACAGACTGCCGAGACCGTGAACCTCTTCGAACGCGTCGAGGATACGCCGGAGCGCCCGTTCGACCTCCTCATCCGTACCGGCAACCTCGTCGAACACCGCCTCAACGCCGTCGATCTCGGCGACAGACGCGTCGGCACAGACGATACCGACTTCGGGCATATCGAACCCGTCGGCACCTTCGGCCTCGGCGCGGGTCCGACCCTTCAGATACAGATTGAACGCCGCGAGCTGGCAGGCCCGCATATCCAGGTCGACGCCGTAGAGGTTGTGTCGCAGGATCTCACGTGGAATCTTCTCGAAATCGAGGTCCGTCTCGGCGCGCCAGATACGTTCCAGCACGTCGAAAGCGTAGAGAAGAAAATGTCCGCTTCCACAGGCCGGGTCGATGACGCGAAGTTCCTCGGGATGCTCGAAGTCGGTCGGTTCACCTTCTTCCTCGGAGGGAACGAGATAGGTACAGAAGTCGGCGATGTCGGGTGACTCGTCGGGCGAGAGCGGTCGATTCTTCCGTTCGTCGGGAGCGAACGCCTCCTGAGCCTCGACGACGTCCCGAAGCTCGCCTGTCTGTTCGAGATAGAGCTTCCCGAGACTGTTGTCGGTGAGCATCCGAACGACCCAATGGGGCGTGTAGAACTGGTTCGCCGGCGGCACGTCTCCAGGGTCGAGTCCCTCACGGTCACCCTTGCGGCGCAAGTCGTCGAGGAGTTTGACGTTGTAGTACTCATAGACCCATCCGAGAACGTCATCGGCCCGCCAGACCTCGTCGTCGGCCTCGTCAAGGGTTTTGCAGAGTTCCTCGAAGGTGTCGTCGTCAGGGTCGATCAGGCTGTACACCGACGAGCGATCGAAGAGTATCTCGATCTCTTCTGCGAGATCGTCACACGCGTTGTGGTATGCCTTGAGGATGGCTTCGTCCTCGAGGAGGAACTCCTCCCTAACGAGCGTCTCGGCGGCGGGCGTCAGTCCGTTCTCCTTGAAGACGGTAACTTCCTCATCGATGAAATCACGCACCTCCATGGACCGGAGCGCTGCCAGTCGATTGACGATCGTGTAGCCGACGCCCGTGACGTACTGCTCGAACGCGTCCGACCAAACCTCGTCGGGGGCTTCGAGTTCGATCGCCTCCACGAGCTTCTCAGTATCCGTATCCAGCCCGGTGCGGTCTTTCGGTTCGTCATCGAGTCCTCGTTGCGTCAGCTGAAAACGAACGTTGTCCTCGACGCGCCCGCGCATCTCGGTGACGACATCCTCGAGGTGTTCGCGCTCCTCCTTGTCGAGCTGTGCTTTCCGGTGAGAGAGAAAATCGCGTTCCATATGGAGTACTGTGTGTGCTACCTTCGAGTCACAGGAGTGGCTTTAATGTTGTCAATGGGTTAACTTTGGAATCGGTAGCGACTCCATAATCACGTTTCTGTTCGGGATACGGGGCAGAAATTCCCTCCGCTTCCCGGTAGAACGGAACCCCTTCTCAGAAGTCCACGACGAACCCCCATGAAACCGCTCTCGATCACCAAACAACGAACGTGCCGGGCGGTAAATAGGTGTCTTTCACGTTAGCCCGGCGGTTCGATGCGTTGTGGAGGGTGATAGAACGATATATTGGTACCGCTATGGGACCGACGGGACGTTCAGCCGCGTCGAATCGAGTGTTGGCAGACGGGGCATTGTCGTTTCTCGCCATCGGTTACGCAATTCGTCGCATTTCCAGTCCATCCACATTCAGGACATTGAGCGATGTCAGTAGGCATTTCGACGTAAACTAACGGCTCATCCACTAACTACCTTGGTGTGAAGATACTACTAAGTAGCTGCCCCAGCCACTAGCCCACCAATCTCGCAGGGATACGTCGATCGTGTCGGTATCACTGGACGCGTTCATCAACGATTGGTGGTCACTGCACGTCCCCCAAACTTTTCCGATACCATGGAAAGTGTACAGTACCACCAATGAGCTTCATGAGCAAACTCAAAAAGCTCTTCGGGACAGAGAGCGATGCGCGATCTTCATGTCAGATGTGTGGTGAAACCTTCGATACCACGGACGGAGTGTGTCCGGAATGTGGTGGCCAAGTCACGAAGCGAGATCAACAGTCGTCGGACAATCGGCCCGGTCGCTAGCGACGCGGACGAACGCTGTTGGCGGGCAACTACCTCTTCGGCGAATGCATCGGGAGCTTCACTCGGTATCTCGCAGCGTAGCTGCAATTGCCTCGAGCTCCGCCTTCCGGAACGCGTTCGACGTTTGTTCCGGGTTATCGTCGTCCAGTTCGCCGATTTTTAGGAGGATTCCAGCCCGCATTTGTGGTTTGGACGGCAGATTGTTCGGATCGATATCGTAGTTGACAGCCGTACAGAGTGCTGCGAGGGCCTCTTTCGTGAACGCCGTCGATTCGATACGTTTGTGTCTCCCGACAGCCTGTCGAATTTCGTTGCGGAGTTCGGTAACCGTTTGTGACATGGGTACAATGCTGGTGGGAGTTGGCATGTCGGTTCTGGTTTCTCCCGTGATGGAATTCGGTTCCGATCATCGTTTCCGTCGCCCAACCGCCGAACATGTGACGGTTAAGCGGGAAAACCGTTATCCGGTTCCCGCGATATCTGCACGGTATGGGACTGTTTCAGGATGTGCTGTGCATCACGGGCGTTCGACACGACTACGGCGACGTGCACGGCGGCATGAAACGCTGTCGAAACTGCGGGAACGTCGAGGAGGACGAGTAGCGACAATCGAATCACGATCAAGGCCGTATAGAACACGGATCCTCTCCGAAAACAGATGGATATCAGCGAGTGCCGCCCCTAGTGCCCGACAGTTTTGACCGAGAATGTTCGATACCGATGTTTGATCGGTGATAAATACCACGAGTCAACGGAAGTCCGACCCAAAACTAGTCCCATCCTCCGAAGTTGTGAATCTTTTAGGCCCGATATCATATGTAGCGATATGTGGTTCATGTACTCTCCCGGCTCCCGGATGGTGTCCGCCTGGATGAAGGGGACGGTTAGGAGGAAGCCGCCATCACTGACGGAGACACCGGCGTCGTCCTCATTGATCGTCACGTCGACCCGCTCAACTCATGGACAGCCGTTCTCCTCTCCCATAGATTCTTCCCGACCAGTTCCTTACGGGACGAGTGATGGAGTACAGCTACACCGGCAACGCTCACCACAGTCTAGTCGCCGCCTACGAAGCTGACGAGCCGCCCTTCCCGGTCCACGAGCCACGGACCGCCCCCGAAACCTCGCACGCGAGGACTGAACTCTCCCTTCTTCATCGACTCCTCTTCCCGAGTTGCTGGAACGCCTACGCGGACCACACTAACCCCGAAGAGGTTCAAGAAACCCTCACTGAACTCGGCGAGCAGCTCGTGCGAGGCTGCCAACTGTACGCTCCCCGTGCTCAGCCTCGGGACTGCATCAGTGCCGTCATCGACGAGCTGCCCGCGATCAGAGAGCGCCTCAAACGTGATGTCGAAGCCGCGTATAAAGGAGATCCCGCCGCGAAATCCCACCTCGAGATTATCCGAGCGTATCCGGGATTCCACGCCATCGTCGCTCAGCGCGTCGCTCACGAACTGTACAAGGAGGGCAGGCAGGAGTACGCCCGCGAACTCACCGAAGCCGCGAAAAGCGACACGGGCATCGACATCCATCCCGGCGCCGAGATTGGCGACTACTTTTTCATCGATCACGGCACCGGCGTCGTCATCGGCGAGACCGCCACGATCGGTGATTGGTGTCGGCTCTACCAGAACGTCACCCTCGGCGCCCTCCACTTCGAAGAAGAAGAGGACACCGACCACGCACTCAAGAAAGGGTACAAGCGCCACCCGGACATCGGCGATCACGTCGTCATCGGTGCCGGGACGAACGTCCTCGGCGCCATCTCCGTCGGCAATCACGTCAGCATCGGCGCAAACTCCTGGATCACCGAAGATATTCCCGCGAACACCACGGTGTACGTCTCCGACCATCCCGACCAGGAACGCAAATCAAGCGGCAGCGAGACCGAAGAATAACGCTTTCGGCGATACGACTTCGTTTTCGTCATTCTTTTACCGTGGATGACCGGAGTCGTCGAACCGATCAACGGTGCCAGTGAGAGGGATATCGTGTGAGCGAAACAGCGCCTTTGCGTGTTCGAACTCTCGTTCGGTGAATGCGAAGTATCTAGACGGAAGTCGGACACGTCGCTTGTTGCTCTGATCGCCGTTTTGGTATTCGATAATAAATCGAGCATGCGTCCACCATGCGCCTTCGATCACCTCGACAGCGGTGATCGAATCGAGGGGAAGGATATCGACTCGTCGAAATCCTCGGAGATGGTCCGCAATATGGGCGAGAACGATGATGACCACAAGGATCACCAAAAAGATCGGAAAGAGCCCCCGTCTTACGAATAGGAAGAAATTGACCATCCAAACGAGGTAGACGCCCATCAGACCGACGAGAATGAGACCACGGGTCGAAGCCCTTGCTCCCTCATAGTAGCGTTTCAACTGGCCAGTGTAGCTCTCCTCGAGTCGTAGCTCGTTGTCGGAGATGAGACACGTCCCTCGTTTCGTCCTGAAACTCGCCACAACATGCCAATGTGAGTGTCTCGTGAAAAACGTTTAGTGCGTAACTGTATTCGAGATCACCAAATCGTTCGAACTCTTCGTAACGGGCGGGAGTGCGAGACTGCTTGGATGGCCACATCGGTCGGTTTATGCGGTTCACACCGGTTAACACCGTAGAAATATCCGTTGGAGTTTGGTTTTGAGAGATCGGTCAGAACGTCTTTTTCCTGAACGTCCATTGGTCGAGGTGGCCCGAGGAAACTCGGCCACCACCCTGTCGAAGTGACGTCAGAGGCACATCATCGATCGACAGGATAGCTGTGAACTGCGTTCACATCGGCTACCCGCCTATCATCCAACCCGCAGCATCTCTCTGCTCTGCCCACACGGGGGCATTATTTTTCGGTCATGCTGGCGGAGTCGGTGCCACGTAAGCACGTCGAGACGCATCGATGCCGATGCGAGAACCCGTCGCCGTGATCCGTGTCCATAATGTCAACGCGGGTCATAACGCGGCAAAAAAACGCCGAGCTACGGTATGCTCGAAGACGACGACCGCAGTCTGTGTCGTCGCTCACGTCGGGGAGAAAGGTTGGAAATCACTGACTAGGAGAGCGTCTTCGCTAGTCAGCGCCGTAGGGTGATGAGGGACATACCTCCCTCCGTGAAATAGGATGTACGCTAGCGCGTCCGGGAGGGGAAGTACTGCCGTACTCGAGGGACGTCTATGTATTTATTTGAAGACAGTCTCAAGTGGCGGGACGACCTGCTTCTTTCGGGACATGACCCCCGGTAAGAACGCCTCGCGGTCAGTAAACGTCGTATCGAGGCCTTCTTCTACGGTATCGACAGCACCACCCGCGATCAGTGCGGTGGTGTCTTCTTCGAGGAGATCCGTAACGAGCAATACGAACGCGGTGTACCCTCGCTCTGCGGTCACGTCGTCCATCGCGGCGAGCACGTCGTCACGTTGATTGAGGACTACCGCTGGCTCTACCGTTTCTACCTGTCCGATTCCAACCCGATCGGATCCGAATTCGAACTCCTTGAAATCGCTTAGTACCATCTCACGAGGGCTTTTTTCGCCGATCTTGCTCTTCCGTTGGAGTAGCTCCTTGCCGTACTCCTCGGTATCGACACCAGCGATTTCCGCCAGTCGATCAGCGACGACTCGATCCCGGTCGGTCGTCGTCGGCGAGCGAAGTACCACCGTATCACTCAGCAGTCCGCTGAGGAGCAGTCCGGCAGTTTGTGTATCGATCGTCTTGCCTGCATCATCGTACAGTCGTGTCAGGATGGTCGCGGTGGACCCGACCGGTTCCGTCCGGAAGAAGATCGGATCACCGGTTTTCACGTCGCCGATTCGGTGATGATCCACCACCTCGACGATCTTCGCATCTTGCGCGCCGGGAACCGTCTGACTGTACTCGTTGTGATCGACGAGAATGAGCTGTTCCCCGGTTGCGTCGTCGATGAGAGACGGACTCTCTACGTCCCAGCGATCCAAGACGAACTGCGTTTCCGGATTTAACTTACCGGCCCGCGCCGGAATCACATCGGCTCCCTGTGCCTGCTTCAGCCACGCGTAGGCAACTGCAGAGCAGATCGTATCCGTATCCGGCTGTTGATGGCCAACAACGTAGGTTGACGATGACATACGAAGGTGTCTCGACTCCAAATGTATGAACGCTTTTATTGCAATGTGAGTCACATCGGAAGGCTATTTCTGTCCGCATCGTAATCCATAGAGCATCCAAAACCTCGATAGACCACCCAAAGCCTCGGTCTCAAGCCTACTTCATCGTCCACCTTGACCGATCGTCGCGAGCACCCGTGTTGTCTCGAAGCGAACCCTCTCCCTCTCTCCCGAACGACACGTGTCCGTCGAATCCGTCGGTGGGAATGGCATCCGTAAACGATGGCGGACGAAACTGTGTTTAGTAGTGAGCACAACAGCTGTACGCAACTAGTGAACACAACTGTTGAACGCAACTAATGAATACAACCAGTGAACACTATTTTGTTCATTTCAGAACGTCATACGTGCGTTCGCGTCGTTCTCCACCGTGTACAAAACGCTTTGTGCGCGGTCACGAGGAGCCTTCGCTATTCAGAGCCGTAATCAGTGAGCCGAAGTTTCCCTTCGACTTCGTACACATGGCCCTTGTTGTACAGTCGTTCGATGATATCCTCGGCAGCGGGCCGCTCGAGATCTTCATTTTCAGCCAGAACGGCGTAGGCTTGCTCGTAGGTGAGTTCACCACCGGGTGGGATCGTGCTCGCGAGTGCATCAAGCGCTTCTTGCGCAAGTGGGGTGAGTGGCGATTTCTCATTTGGACCCATTCGTACGACCGAATTAGAGGACGCGATAGGTAAACCCTCGGACAGCGTCTACTCGTGATTGCGACAGAAGGATCCGAACGGGTGGCAGCCGATTTAGTAAGATTTGGAGACGGTTTGGTGACGATGGTCGATCTCGAGGAAACACCCCCACACCGGATTTCAAATGAATTCCGTTCCAAGAGAAGGGAGGGTTCGGAGAAGACGGAGGACGGTAGAGGTCCTCGAAGAAAGAGATCACGCGATAGAACAGTCATAGACCACGAATTTATAAAATCGAGTTCGTTTGGAGGACAATCCTCTATTCGCGTTATTATATATATTACTATAACGGAAAGATAGTAGTAGTAGTGAAGCGCAAGAAACCGGGTTTCCAAAGGTACAATCACTCTGAGGAATGGGCGGTTTCTACAAACAGCTCATTTATATACTAAATACTGAATCGGTGTTTCGATCGTCGACACTCGTCCTTCCCATCGTGGTTCACAATCGACACCGGATTTCAAATGATTCCGAAGTTACCAGGCTTCTATCGCCTCTCTAGCGTGGGTTCAGATTATTCCGCCGTTCCCTCCCCGTCCCTGTCCCCGCCTGAATCGCACCCGAATTCATTTGAAATCCGGTGTGGGGGTGCCGTGCACCTCCTGTCTTGCTTTACCCTGTCGCGAATTCATTTGAAATCCGGTGTGGCCGAGGGATAACCGACAACTCTCACGCCGTCTCTTTTATGGGATATTCATTTGAAACCCAGTGTATTCATTTGAAACCCGGTGTCATTTGCCCGTCTAACGGTTTTGTTCGGTTTATATACTCCCGACAACAGTGACCGCTCTCGACACGAATCGGTGAAACTGGCGTCCCGGGTGTATCGGAGAAAGAACCCGGGTGTATCGGGGAAAGAACTAAGGTGAATTCATTTGAAATCCGGTGTATGGATTCCGGCACAGCACAGGTGAAAACACTCGGCGATTATGCTGCCGAGCATGGGGCTGTTGCCCATTCTCGCTCTAAGGCTCGCGACGATCCTCTTTCCGTGCTCGACGAGGACGATCCCATTTTCGCTAACGAAGATTTGCTTCGTATCGACCACATTCCCGAGCATGACAAAATCGTCGGTCGAAACGACCAGATCGAGACCGTCGCCCGCCGACTCAAACCGACGATAACTGGAGGATCCGGAAAGGGAACCCTCCTTCTCGGCAAGTCCGGTTCCGGAAAGACGCTTGTCACTAGATATGTGAGCCGAGAAGTCGAAGAACGCGGTGCAGAGAATGACACCCGGATCGGTCGAGCAATCATCGACTGTGCACAACGCCGTTCGGAAGTTCAAACGGTCATTCACCTCTCGAAAAGTCTGAACGTCCCGCAGAAAACGGGCATTACGATTCCGCACTCGGGAATCGCGACGGGAGCGTACTACGACCGCTTGTGGACGGTCATCGACAAACTCTACGATGCGATCATTGTCGTCCTCGACGAAATCGATCGGCTTGCGCCGCCGGATGATGCCCGGAACATCCCACCGGAGGAGGCCGACGACAGTAAGCTCCTCATGCAGCTTTCTCGAGCCGGTGAGGAGAACGACGTCGACGCTAGCATCACGGTCGTTGGTATCAGCAACGATCTCAAATACGGTGATCGACTGGATACCCGCGTCGAGAGTTCGTTCGCTCCCGATGAGATCGTTTTCCCAGCGTACGACGCAAACCAGCTTGGAGATATTCTGTACCGACGCCGTGATGCCTATCACGAGGGCGTCCTATCGGAGGACGTGATCCCGCTGTGCTCTGCATTTTCCGCACAGGAACACGGGGATGCACGGCGGGCGCTCGATCTCTTTCGACTTGCTGGTGAAGTCGCTCGCGACGCCGATGGTGATCAGGTCCGTGAAGAACACGTCCGAGCTGCGAACGATGATGCCGAAGTCACACGCGTCCAAGATCTGATTAGGGGCTGTCCAACCCAGGCAAAGATCGCGATCGCGGCGCTTGCCGCCATGGACGAATTCACGAACCAATCCCATTTCAAGGCGACCGAGATGTATCAAGTCTACCGCATATTCGCGGAGTCAATCGGCACGAACGTCCTGGGTCAGAAGCGTATCACCGACCAACTCCGTGAGTATGAAACGTTGAAAATCATCGACATGACCCGGACGAGTGACGGATACCGTGAAGGAACGTATCTAGAGCTTTCGCTTTTGGACGAAGCGAGCCTTCTGCTTCAGTCGATCGGACTCGACGACCAGTGTTCCCAAATCCCGATTGATACTCAAATGCGCCAGCAGATCGTCGGTCTGGTGGGACGCTGATCCCGGTCTCGATCGTCAGGTTTCGCTTCAGACGGAGGAACCGAACGTTGGAAAAATAAACTCGGTAGCAAAATCGCGACTCAGTCGAACGTCATTCCGTATCCCCATTCTTCCAGGTGAACCTCGGCCTCGTCGAGATGTTGGAGACCGACTTTCATCAGGGCTTCTCGAAGATCGGTCAGGGAAACGTCGTCGTCAAATCGGTCTTCGAGTTCTCGAAGCGCGTCACGTTCAGCGCTTTTCGTGTCCTTTTGAAGGAATAGTGGTACTCGATCGCGGCCGTCTTGGACCCCATCTCGGCGGAACTTGTACGGAATTTGCATGGTTCGTCGTGAACTGGCCGTATCCGTCGTCGTTGTTTGGGAGTCGGTGGTCGGTTCATCGTCGGTGGCGTCGATACCGTCCGAATCCGATCGTTCGGTAGTTGTTGGATCGGTTGTACTAGCGTCTTCTGCGAACGGATCTTCACCCGCTCCTTCTTTCATTCCCGTCATACGGTCACAACCTCGTGATCAAGATCGCCTGGCTCAGGTGCGTTCGGTGCTTCGAGACCGACTTGGCTCTCGAGATACCGGGCCACCCTGTCGAACTGTGCGAGCGTTTCGAGTTCGTAGTCGCGACGACGGTCCCGGTATTCACGGACATAGGTGAACGCCGAACACTGTTGCATCCAGCATCCTTCCATCAAAGACGCACGCTCTCCGATGATCTCCGGAACCGGGTACTCGATTCCGTCGAGGATTTCCCGCTGATCACGCGTGTCTTTGAACCCGATCGGCAGTGCGCCGAGAACGCCAACTTCGACGTCCAACTGGTCCTCTAGGCCGGTCACGAGTGATTCCAACCCTTCGACCGCTGCGCGACCCTTCGCGGTGGGTTCGACCGGAATAACTAACGACCGCGTCGCGTGGATCGCGTTGTAGAGATGTGGCCCTTCGGTCGCTGGCGGATCACAGATGAGTACATCGTACTCGTCGGGGACACCTGCTTCACGGAGGACGCGGAGCAGTTGTGCGTGCATTCCAAACGCTTCCCCCATCGCCTCCGCTTGATCTTTCTCCCGCTGGAGATACTCCGCGAGGTCAGAGAGCATGTTGTGCTCTGGAATGATATCCACGCCGTCGACCGTCCTGATGAGGTCATCGAAGTCGCCTTTCGGACGACGGATCATATGCCGAACGATATTATCGACGGCCTCCGTTCGATGGTCGTCGACATCGAAGAGGCGGGACAGATCACCGTCTTGTGGGTCGAGTGGCACCACGAGCGGTTTGAGACCCGCGCGGGCGTGCGCTACCGCGAGGTTCGCAGCGGTTGTGGTCTTGCCCACCCCGCCAGCCTCACTGTACGTTGAGTACGCTAACATATTCTCTTCATGAGGCCCATTCATCTTGAAAGTTCGTCAGACGAATTCATGTTTTGTGTTCTTTTGTGGGTGTAATTGGTGTGTGCAATGGATGGATATGATGAATGGATTCGATGAACATCATCGATGAACATAACTAATGAACACACATGGTTGATTCATCCATTGGTTGCTTTTGTAGGCCATACCTACTGGAACCACTGAACACAGGTACTGAATGTAGTTCGTGAACATCTCGGCTGAACCTCTCACTATGGCGTCCATTTTGGTAGCGATATCTGAAAAATGTAGCATACAGCTGCGTGTTCATCACTGAACATAATTAGTGAACGCACTCAGTGAATGTACTCGGTGAATGCTACACTGTTCACTACTATTGTGATCAATTGGTTGCCCGTGTTTAGCGCGTTTCGTCCGTCTCAAGCGTGCGTACAACATCACGGAGGTCGAAAAGGCGAAGGTCGCTACGATCGGCGGCGGCTTCTTCCACGGATGGCTTGAATCCCGACCGGCTGAATAACGCGTATTCATACGACGGATCGCCGCCCGTCTTCGGTGTCCAGTCGATGTACTCCACCGTCTCTTCGAGAGTGTTGAGGATATCATATCCGAGTGGAGTGTTTGTGAACTTGACCTCACCGACGAGGAGTTTCGATGCGTCAGTCGGGGCGACGACATCGATTTCACGTCTCTTGTACCACCACTGACTCGGCACTCGTGTGAACGTACATTCGGGATACAGTTCAGGGAGTGCGTCGTGACAGAGCTCTTCAAACGTCTCACTCACGAAGTCCGGCAACTCCGGTTCGATGAGATCCTCGTATGCATTTTCGCCATAGAGCTCATACTGACCGCCGCGGCCGTACAGATATCGGAAGTAAAAACGAAAGACGGGATCCCGGATTTTGTATCGTGTTCGTTTGCTTCGGGTCGGGTCAGCGAGTGCTGGATGGTTTTTTTCGATGATCTGAAGCGTCTCCAAGCGGTCGAAATAATAGGATGTATTGGTGCTCTCAACTCCGGCCCCTTGTGCGATTTCGTTTCTGCTCCGATTTCCGCTCGCCATCGATTCCAACACCGAGAAATACGTATTCACCTCACTGAGTTCCATTTGGAGCACCGTTTCTGGCTCGTTGTGAAGTGACCCGTCCGGATCACACAATAGTCGCGTGATGTTCTCTCCTAGCGATCGTGATGCGTCGAGCGGATCTAAATAGCGCGGTGTCCCACCGAAAACACCGTACACGAATACGCGATCTTCCGGGTTGTATCCCGGAACGAACTCTTGAACTGACCTGAAAGGGAGCTGTGTGAGTTCCATTCGACCGTTCGGTGTCTGGGAAACACGACCATATAGCGGTGCACCGCCATCGAGCAGATACGTGTGGATCATTCCGATCGCTGACCCCGTAAGGACGAGCGTCGATTGACTGTCGTCCACGCCGGTATCCCACAGGTGTTGCACGATAGAGGGGAGGCTCTCGTCCGATTCGATGAGATAGGGAAACTCGTCGATAACGATAATCGCGTCTCGCTCAACGAGGTGTGTGAGGAGCGGTTCCCACTCCTCTTTGACGGACATGATGCCGGGAAATGGTGATGCTGCTGCTTCGGCGAAGCGGGAGAGTTGGGTCGTAGGAGTTCCTTGGATAGCCTGATAGTAGACGACGTCGTTTCGATCGATAACCGATTGGCGAACGAGTTCGCTTTTCCCGATCTGTCGACGCCCGTAGACGATTGCGAGTTCCGCCTGCTCGCTATCGTACAGCGCTTCGAGTCGGTCAAGTTCCGTAATGCGATTGACGAACCGTTCCATACGTGCTATAGAAATACGGGGTATGTATGTGCTTCGGAATTAGTGATGAAACTATTATAGTCTGAACTCTAATAGCCTCGATCCTATTCTGTACGTTCTATCAGGCTCGAACGTTCGATGGTGTCGTCGTTCTCCGATTCATCGCCGTAGTACCTCTAGTTTCGACGTTAGCGAAGTCCGGACTTGGCGGGATGTAATGGCCTCACGCCTCCAGCGACCGAACTCGCGATAACCCATCCTTTGTGACGAGTTGTGAAGTGGACAGTTTGTCCCATCGACCGCCTTTCATGGGTCAGCAAAAGGTCAGTCACTGATATCGAACTGGTAAAACTGTCTGAAAGACAAGATCGGATGTGGGGTAGAAGGCGTCTATCGGCAATGTACCGCCGGATTACTCCGGAACTGTGGTGTGGTAGTAGCGGACCGTCCGGATGCCTTGCGATGGTCGTCCGTGATGTTGGAATCCACTCGGAAAACGGGGCGTTTCACACCGGATTGGACATCCTTTCCGCCGTTCGACTGACCACCGATCAGGCAACAGGGACCCCCAACGGTGGGTCGCCGAGCGGTCAGGAGTGCGGAAAAACAGGACCGGTTTTCATCACGTCCCCCGACAGACAACAAAACTCCTTTACAAAGCCCACACCAATGGGTAGCAACGAGAGCCGAGCTCTATACAACACTATGCAAGGACAAAATCAACAGCAGGCATACGACCGAGGCACCTCGATTTTCTCACCGGACGGCCGACTCTACCAAGTCGAATACGCTCGCGAAGCGGTCAAACGGGGCAGTGCCTGTGTCGGAATTCGGACGACTGGCGGGGTGGTGCTCGCAGCCGAAATCAATACCC
Organism: Haladaptatus sp. CMAA 1909; assembly: GCF_043952005.1. Classification (NCBI taxonomy): domain Archaea; kingdom Methanobacteriati; phylum Methanobacteriota; class Halobacteria; order Halobacteriales; family Haladaptataceae; genus Haladaptatus; species Haladaptatus sp. CMAA 1909. The sequence continues at coordinate 97,960 of NZ_JBIOAV010000004.1, forward strand.
GATCACCGTTGATGGAATCGTCGTCGGTCGAAAAGCTCCATAAGACGGACAAGCATATCGGGATCGCATCCGCAGGCCATGCCGCTGACGCTCGCCAACTAGTCGACAAGGCACGTCAGCATGCACAAGTCGAGCAGTGGCGCTATGATCAACCGATTAGCGTCGATACGCTCACCACCGCGGTCTGTGATGATATTCAAGAACATACGCAGAAAGGTGGCACACGACCATTTGGTGTCGGGCTTCTCATCGGTGGCATCGACGAGGGCGAACCGAAACTCTTCGAAGTAACCCCGGCAGGAACGGCGTCCGAATGGCGGGCAACTGCAATCGGTGCGAGGAGTGAGGACCTGCAAGCCGCTCTCGAAGAACAGTATAAGGCCGATATCTCGATCGATAGCGGCATTCGCGTCGTTCTGCAGGCATTTAAAAGCGTGAAAGACGATGAGCTGTCGGCAACGGACGTCAGTGTCGCAACCATCGACACTGAGTCGAACCGGTACGGGATGATAAATGAGGAAACGGTCGTAGACCACCTTCGCGATCTCTCGACGGCCGATGAGTGAACACGGGTAGTGGTTCGTTCCGGCAACACGGTTCTCTCATGGCTTCTTCCGCGGTTTTGGACTGTAGGACGGGACGTTTTCGAGGAACGTTTGTGGTTAGTATGAGCTACTAACCGGAGTATGCTCTCGACCAGAAACCCGACGGTCCACGCATCGCAAACGGGACACGGTCGTCGATAATTGCAGTGCCGTCGCTTGGAACCCGCGCTTCTCCAACTATTCTGTCCCGCTCCGGACAGGGATCGTAGTCAGTCGCCTCTCAACGGCATCTCGTATCCATACGGACCGGCACGATTCCGTCCTGTTCGGCGGGTCGTAGTACTCGGCTGCCTCCAGTCCGGATTCCTCACGTACCGGCGAATCCGATATTTCCTCACTCACAGCATTCTCTAACTCCGAATCGAGGATTTTCTCCGATAACTCGTCCTAGTTTTCGGGAGATGGAACGAGATGGTGTAGTAGAACTCGGACACGCGCTAGTTAGTATAGAATTCTAACCACACGGTCGGCGTTCCGAGTGTCCAACAAAGAAGCAATCTTGTCGCAGCGTTGCCACAGTAATCGTTAGAACTTTTTACTCACATTTTCTTGCTGCATCTGATTAATCATCTCGGTGACATTTCCGCCGAAGAACTGCAAGACGCACTCGACAACGTGGACGAGAAGAAGCCGACACAGCGGCTGTTAGCGGCAATTGCGTACAAAAACGGTGTGACGCAAACCGAACTCGCCGAGTGGCACAACGTCGAACGACGAACGATCTACAGCTGGCTCAAGCGACTCGTTGGTATCGAGTCGCTTGAGCACGCCGTTACTGATGCTTATCGATCCGGAAGGAAACGCAAACTCTCAAAACCACAACGGAACGAGTTCGAATAAACCGTCTACGAGTCGCCGACGAACATGGGTATCGACGCACCGGCGTGGACGCCGGCGCTCGTTCAGCGCTATCTCGAAGAAACGTACGACGTGGACTATTCGACTCCGAGTTGTCGACGGTTACTGAAAGAAGCGGGATTGAGCTATCGAAAGCCTCGCCGAACGGCCGTCGAAGTCGATGTCGACGAGCGAGATGAGTTTCACGAGCAACGCAAAAAAAGCGGCAGGAAATGGGTTCCACGATAGTCCGGATCGATCCAAGAGCTGTGTGCACATCGAGCCGCGACCGCCCGGGAACCAAACGGCTTACGGCCCGCTGTCACGCTCTCTGGGCAGTATGACGGACGTATCTCCCGAGTACGATCCGGGTTCTCGGTGATCTCACACTCTCTCTTTCTCTCTCGATTCCAGGAGCGCGTCATCGCCGACCGCACGAAACGTTTCATTCTCGGATTATGTGATGATTCCTGAGACGAATTGATAAGTGTCCCCGACGATGGCCGTATTTTCCGGCGTCGACTGTCACGGACGTGGCGGTCCGTGACGACCTCCCCTTTGCGGCGTTACCGTCGTACTCTCCCGAGATGAATCCTGTCGAATGGTGTTGCGACGACCTCGACCGTCGTAGTAATCGGTTCTTTGATTCGCTAAACGAGCGTCCGTCAGCGATCGACGTTTCGAACAGATTTCGACATCGAAAAACGAGTAATTACTTTTAACAACCACCGTCGATTCGATGTCACAGACCTCCGTCCCGACACCGTCAAACGTCAGAACACGCCGGCACGTCGTTCGAGCGGACGGTTGTAACACAACTATCGGTGTTATTCGCCGGTCGTCGAACAGGCACATCCACCCCGCTGTAATAACGACGTTACTTCGTACTGTGTCTCACAGTCGTCACAGTAGACGGAGACGGTCGTTTGAACGTAAAAATCGCCCAGGGAGAGCAAGTCGTTTCCTTTCAGTTGTGACAATTTCCGTTCGACGACGGCCGTCGTTCGACCGATGAGACGGTCGAAACTGGACCGGGCCTTTTCGCGACTGCCGCTGACGTCTTTGCTATAGGTCGCCTCGCGAACGTCTTTCAGGTACGTCCGAATCGCCTGATACGTGACGAAGTCGCTTCGGAGCACCTCCATGTCGACACCTTCTTGACGGAGTCTGGTTTCGGTTTCGGTCCTAGTACCGCTACTGACCTCGTCGTCGGTGAGGAGTCGATAGACGTTTTCGACCTCTCCCTCCAGCGGGTCCATGCCTGCTTCCATCATACTGACCCCGAGCAGGCGTTGATTGAACACCGCCGCCAGCGTGCGGAGGCTATCCCGTTCGACGTCACGTCCGGTCCATCGCTGCTCCAGTTCGTCACCGATGTCGTCGAGGTCGTACTCTTCGATGAGTCGAACGACTTTCGTCCGGCGGGCGACCGGTCGGTTCGACGAATTCGAATTGGTCATTATCTTATACGTTCAGCTACAGGCTAAAGTAACTCCCGACCCGGCCCATCGAACGCTCTTTTAGAACGCTGGTGTGCACCCCCAGTCGGGGTTTGACGATACTGAACGATATCGCGTGGTGCGTTCGTCCTCCCCGGACCGAAAACACCCTCTCACTGCGCGAATATCGACGGCTCGACTGGTATTGCGGCGTTCTTCGAAGTTCCCTCACAGCCACTACCGATTGACAGTAGTGAACTGCCCGCCCGTAAATTCGCTGAGAGTAGGGGTTCGCACGGAATACGGTTTCACGACCTCGGAGAGCAGTGAAACCGCCGGTTGGGTCGCATCGATCAACTCCGTGACGATGGGAGCGATGGTAGTACTCGGCGATTCGAAGTGTTCGATGCGTGTGGTCGAGTAGGGTACATGTCCGACTCGACACCTCTTTCACCGATGTCCGCCGACCCTCCGACAGACAATGCGACTCGCACTGCTAGGCGGCACTGGAGACTTCGGTGAAGCGCGCTCCGCTTCGGACGGGACACGGACATAGAACTGTCGATCGGCTCCCGCGGCGCCTGTGAACGATGGCGGGTCGGATACACTGTCGAATTTCGGATGGATCTGCTGAAAAGTAGCACGATGTGAGCATTAGACACCGAATGGACCGAGAAATTTGTCCCATCGAGTGTGATACGTTCGCTCGGGGTGAACGCGGTGGAGATTTTCGCTCAATCTTCCCGCATGTTTATTGAAATATGTTTAGGAGAAAACTTATGGTGCTATTACCATAAATATGCTTCAATGTCCCCCTCACGACGAACGTTTCTCAAGTCGACAGGTCTCTCGCTCAGTAGCGGGATGCTCGCGTCGGCTGCCGGATGTCTCACCGACTCATCGGCGGGCGGCAACAGTAATCCAACTGAATCAACCACGTCGAACCAGTCGGGCGGGACCGATGCGAGGGATTTCACACGGTGGTTCCCGGATCCAACGACGACCCCGCTGCGAGACGGCTACGGGATCCGGTATTTCGACATCGCAAGCATCCGTGCCCGGAAAGATTCCATCCACGAGAATTCCTACGCCCGACTCAGGTCCCAGATGTTGCGCCCCGTTCCCGGTGAATACGTCGATGAAACCGCTGTCGATGCCACAGTAGCGATAGACTTCGTCATGCAGTTGGCCCTCGGGTCGTTCGACCCGGAGGCGATAGGAGAGAAAATCACTACCGACAGGCAGTCATCCGCAACGACGTCGGCGCGAAGTTCCACAACAGCGACGCGAACCACCCGGCCGGAGCCGGAACGCTACAAGGGGTTCGACCTCTACGGGACGGAGTACGTTTATGCCGTTTCGAAGGACGCGCTGATGGTGGTGTCTCCGATGGTCGATGGCGACGCAGTCGAGTACACGAAAGCTATCATCGATACGCGGGCCGCGAAGGCGAACCAGTACGCTGACAGCAACGGGTATGTTGCGGCGATGCTCGGGGTCGTCGACGCCCCCCACGCGCTCTGGTGCTATCCGGAGGCGATGGACGGGTCAACGTCGCGGGGCTTCCGGAAGGACGTCATCACGGGAGAGATCAAATCGTGGCGATTCGGGGCCGAGACAACCCACCTCACATGGGCGAACACCTATCCCGACACTGAGACGGCCGAGAGCGGCGAACTGACGGAGTATATCGAAGCTGAATCCGATCGATTCGGTGCGTACGAAGGGCTCGATGTCAAAACCGAAGGCCGGATGGCCTGGACCGACGGCACTATTCCGACCGGGGAATTCGATCACCTGTCACCACGCGGTCCGGGGGACAGTATCACCACCTCCCACAAGTCCCGTCGCAATCCCTTCTGAGGGCTACCTCGAAGACCGCCCGATCGGTCGATCGAAGTACTCGGCGATATTCGCACCCGCCGAAAAAGTGATCGAACCGATTGCGAGCTACTACCGTCCGGGGGGTTCGTGAAAAATCGGCTGCCGAGGAATACCGTTTTCGCATTTCCGGATTCGGTGTCGTTTAGGGGGCCGGAACCGGTGAATCGTGATCGCGTCCGGCATCACGCAGTCGCTCTTGTTCGGCCTCGTCGAGGGGTTCGTATTCGTTCGCCGCGTCGAGAATGTCCGGCACCAGGTTCGGATCACCGGCGCTCGGGATGGTGGTCATGCCCTGCGAGAGCGCATAGCGGAAGCAGTCGACGAGTTCCTCCTCCGTGTCGTACGGTTCATACCAGGTCTCATAGGGGCGCTCGTCCTCGGAGAGCTCATCGGGCCACGATCGTTTCGCGAAGCCTTTGATACACAGGGTACCGAGGCCGCGCTCCTGGGCGAACTCGAGTACGGATCGGTAGTTGTATTCGGGACCTTCTTTCGAGTCGAGTGTGTAGTTGAACGGAAACATCACTGATTCTAGTTCGGGGATGCGCTTGATGCTGGTGCGAATGATGCTCGGATCACCATGGCTTGTCAGACCGATATGGCCGATAAGCCCCTCTTCTTTCGCTTCCTTGAATGCCTCCAGCGCGCCCGGATCGTGATCGCCTTGAGACATCTCTGGCTGATAGTCGCCCGTGATAGTGTCCAGTTCATCATAGCGGGTCACTGCGTGGAACTGATACAGATCGATGTAGTCCGTATCGAGGCGCTCCAATGACTTGTGGAGTTCGCCCCAAGCGCCGTAGTAGGTGCGCTCTTGGGTCTTACACCCGAGGAAGATTTCGTCGCGGTGTTCGTTCAGCTTGGGGGCCAGTTTCACTTCGGCGTCACCATAGGTAGGAGCGACGTCGAAGTGATTGACACCCGCATCGAGAACGTCCTCCACCATCCGATTCGCGTCGTTTTGTTCGAGGAAATTCAGTGCGATGGCGCCGAACGTCAGAATCGAGCTGTCGTGACCGATGTCGCCGAGTGGTCGAGTTTCCATGTGTCCGAAACGGTGGGAGGTCACAAAATTCTATGCTCGCCGTCGGGACAACGTTACTCTCCACTCTGTTTCCGAATATCCCTATTGACAGTTTCCGAATACCCCTGTTGACAGAATGGATTCACAATCGCCCGGCACACCAATATTGCCAGTAAAAGCACCTGATTGAAGAACTCTATTGAATACTGGCAACGATGGTTTTCTCACCGATATACCAAATGGTATACCGTTCCGTGGAATACTGGCAAAAGCGGAGGGGGTACTGGCAAAACTGGCAGTCCTGGCTGAGAGATACTGGCGGAAGTGGAGAGGGTATTGGCAGTACTGGTTGTATCGGTTCCGCGTTCAATCGAGAATGCGATTCCGCTCGGCAGTTTCTCGAATCGAATCTAGTCCGCCAAGTTCGCTTTCGAGTGCATCTAGTGCCGATGAGAGCGAGACGTCGAGTTCGTACTCGTTGTAGTTACCGCGTCCTCCCGAGGAATCGACAAGTCGCAGAATCCCGTGTAAACTCAAATCGGACAAGTGATCGTGCACTCGGCGACGTTTCAGCGGATCACTTCCGTGATTGCGGAGAACCTCGCAATAGCGCTCGTAGATTATTTTTGTACGCTCCGGTGTCTCACCTCGTGCCGCCAGTTGACACACCGTTAACAACACGTATTGTCCTTGTCGAGTGAGTGAATGCATCCCCTCAACGACCTGCTGACGCTGGATTTGATGTTCGGCCTCTCGGACGTGAGTTTCCGTGATCAGTGTTTCACCCTCATCCATCGCCTCGTTCTCCGCGATATCTGCTGCCTTCCTCAACAATCGGAGTGCCTGTCGAGCGGAGCCCGAGTCCTGTGCCGAAAAGGCTGCACACAGTGGAATCACGTCCGACTCGAGCACATTATCGTGAAGCGCAAGGGAGGCACGTTGCCGGAGGATGTTCCGAAGCTCGGACGCGTCATAGGGTGGAAAGAGGATTTCTTCTTCACAGAGCGTATCCTTTACCTTCGGACTCAGATTGTCTCGGAACTTGAAGTTGTTGGAGATGCCAATAACGCCGACTTTCACATCGAGATCGAGTTGGGAGCGAGCCCGCGGGAGTTCGTACAAGATGTCGTCATCACTGCCGATATTGTCTATTTCGTCGAGTACGACGAGAATCGTCCCGCCGATAGATTCGAGGTCGTCGTAGAGTTCGTTAAAAATACGTTTTTGTTGGTATCCAGTTTCACTCATCGGCTCTCGATGGGACGAAACCGTGGTAAGTGGGTGGGTCGGTGAGCGTATCTCGTTCACCAGGTTCACCGCGACTTGGTAGGAAGTAGTACAACCGGTGCAGTTGAGTTCGATAATATCGAGATCGACATCGTCATACTCCCCGGCGGATGCTTGGAGTTCCTCGAGAAGATCGTGAGTAGCAGCAGTTTTCCCGACCCCCGTAACACCATAGAGAAAAACGTTGTTCGGTTGCCACCCTTGAATGACAGGGCGGAGGGTAGCTGCATATTCATCGAGTTCCTCATCCCTTTCTTCGAGTGACTCCGGTTGATAATCATCCCGGAGAACGTCCTTGTCTCGGATGATGAACGATTCTCGATTAAATCGGCCCATGTGAACACTCATCGTGAGTGACGGTGATATAACCACTGGTTCCAGTATGACCACTAAACAACCGTCAGTACCAGTACCCAACCGTCAGTACCAGTACTGCCAATAATTGCTCGGCTTATAAACCACACACACTCCACTATTGCCAGTGAAATTTGTGTAACGGTTGGTGGGGTGTCGATCCGGGTTCTAGCTAACGAAGGTTTTAATATAGAGTGCGTAGAACCATATCCGTACTGTGGAGTACTGTATACTATATTTCTAATAGATCAGTTATATTCGGTTATATTCGGATCCTCACCAGATTTGAGCTATAATGGTTCTCACCGCCAACTGCCTGTGCCCGTTCTTCTCTCTTACTGGCAATAGTGGAGTGAGAGAGGTATTTAAAAGAATCCGATACTGGCAACACTGGCAACACTGGCAACACCGGTGAACACCGCAACGCCAACAACACCGCCAACACCGCCAACCCCGGCAACACCGATAAACGTCGACAATGTCAACAACACTGAGAACACCCAGAGCACCGGTAACACCGAGAATACCGACGACGGTGATATCCAAACTACCGAGATCCCACTCCTCATCGGTTTCCCGATCGAAACTGACCTTCATCTCCGAAAAATGACGGCATGAATCATAGAACTCGAAGCCGCTACTGAATCAGACTCCTCGTGAAATCCCGATCGGTAAAATCGCGATTTAGATGATCACCACGATTATCATCTATTGTTCTCGGTGGTCGTTTGGCTCCACCGCGTTTCGGTAACCGAAAGAAGGAATTGGACACGTTACGATCGAAATTTCAACGCGATACTGCCGACTTGAGCGTGGTTTTCCGCTGTGATTCGCCGTGCGAACGATGACGTCGCCCCGGGCGCAAGGCCCTCCACTCGATCGACGAGGTGATCTATCGCGTCACGCCGTGTTTCGACTGCGTCTCGTTCTGACTGGACGCGTGTGTTCGCAACCATTCCTCTGCATGTTGAGTTGTGAGGACAAACCGGTGTTGGTATGGCTCTTTCGATGGGATACTGAACTCGCCACGAAGCGCAGAAGTCGAGACCGCTGCTCTCAATGCATAGAAAATCGACTCGACAGCCTCCAACCAATTCTTATCACCATGACCCTACTCACCTATTTGTTTCCGCCGTATTCGTAACCATACCGGTTCACTCGGACGGCATGTGAGCGCAGGGGTTGGCGACAACTCTGTATCAGATGTTGCTTCAAATCGCACCGATCGGAGCAGTGTCGCAAGCGTGAGGCGTAGTTCGAGGAGTGCAAACCGACGCCCGATACACTGCCGCTCACCACCTCCGAACGGGAAGTACGCGAACTCCGGGTGTGTCTCGGACATCTCCGTCCAGCGATCGGGTTGAAATTCATGTGGATCGTCATAGTAGCGCTCGCTGCGATGGATCGCCCACTGAGGGAGGACAACCCGAGTTCCCGCCGGGATATCGTACCCGGCAACTGTATCTGCGGTCACTGTTTGGCGAAAGAGTGTATATGCAGGTGGATACAGTCGGAGGGTTTCACGGATTACACGGTCAGTGTATGGAAGATTCGTTTGCGGTGAAAGACTCTCGGGCTTTCGAACTTCGTTGATCACCCTCTCTTGTTGCTCAGGATTGGTCGCCAACAATCCGAGAGCGTATGTCAGCCCGATCGCAGTCGTTTCGTGGCCAGCGAACAGCATCGTCACAAGGTGATCACGGATTTCAGTATCTGAAAGCGACCCTGCTTCTTCGGCCGACAGTAACGTCGAACAGAGATCAGTCCGTTCATCGGTACTCGTTGTGTTTTCTGACTCTCGTCGTCGCCGGAGGATTTCGTCAATGACGTCGTCGAGATCATCGGTTGCACGCTGATACCGGCGATTCGTCGGTGTCGGCACCCAAAGTGGGAGTTCCATGGGCAGTTTCGATGGTTTGAACCGCTCTGTGATAGCATCTGCAGCGGTGGTAATCACATCTGTTTCTTCAATACCGTCAGCACCAAACATCGTCGTCGCGATGATGGATAGCGTGAGCTGCGTCGCTATGGTATGCGCGTTGATTCGCTGGCCGTCTTTCCAGTCGCTGAGTTGGTGTTGTGTTTGCTCACGCATATCGAGCGCATAGGTGGTGAGCTTGCCTGGATAAAATGCAGGCTGGACGTGCTTACGACCGCGTTCCCAATTTTCGCCAGACGCAGTGAGCAATCCATCTCCTAGTAGCTTACCAAGGTCGTTGAGTTCACGAGGATCTTTTTGATACCGGTCTGATTTCTCAACGAGCACTCGTTTCACGAGGCCGGCATCGGCAAAACAGACGAACGATAGCCCGGGAATCGAGACGCGAAATACGCGGCCATACGTTTTTGGTGCTTCTTCGAGAAATTGAAATGGATTTTGTCCGATCTCAAGTGCACTTCCGAGCAGTGGGAGTTGACCAGCCGTGGGAATTGACCCGCTCATGGTTCTATGTTGGGTCAGAATTCCAGAGGACTTACTGCCGGTTGCAACTGGGTGTTTATATACTATCAAGAAAATATGATCCTAAATGGAGTATATCCGGGCTCGGATTGGGATTCCTGAATCCGAAACGTCAATCACAAATCTCGCCGCAGCTGACGGTATTGAAGCCGTACATCTGTTGGCTGGTGGCGTTCTCGATACCGATACGCCGACGTACACGCTCTCGATTACGGGACCTGAGAAGACGGTTCGACAGGTTCTCAAGGCTGATCCTGATGTTCTTGCGTGGGAAATCTCAGGTTCCGATACGGAGGTTGTGTATGTCTACGTCCAATTTCATGCTCCGCTTGAGGTTAGATTGCTCCGAGAGCGGTTTACGAAAGACAGCCTCATTGTCCTTCTTCCGGTGACATTCTATCCTGACAGCGTCGAACTCACCGTCGTGGGCGCACAATCTGACCTCTCCTGCGCTATCAAAACACTTCCATCGATATTTGATGCTACCGTCTGTGAAGTCGGCACCTACCGAAATGGCATCCACCGTGGTCAGTCACTGACCCAGCGGCAGCGCGAGGTTCTAAAAGTCGCCTACGATTTCGGGTACTACGAACGGCCGAGTGAAACGAGCCATGAAGAGATTGCCGACGTACTCGGTTGTGCACCCAGTACAGTTGGAGAGCATCTACAGAAAGCCGAGAAACGCCTTGTGAAGGAGGTATTCACGTAATCTTGGTCTCGGAAGTCGATGCTTTTCACTAATACGTTTCTGCGGTTATTTGATTTCATCGTCAATATAAAAATCGTAACGTCCACATCCAACTCTCGGCGTGCTGTTGATCTGCTGGTGCAGTTCGAAGTGACCGGCGAATACGACGGATCACCGATTGTGACGGCAAACACAGTGCTCACGCTGCTGAAACGGACTGGAATCGGCTAGGAACACTGTTTCAGAACGACGAACGCCGGGTGAGCAGCGGCGGCTCTGGTTCGAATCGTCTTTGATTCGTCCAATGGTTAAAAGAGTGACTAGAGATGGCATCTGTGGTTCAGTTTGCGACATTTGTCGAGGGGGTGATTGTCCCAAATAGTGCATTCTGGGACTGTTATTACCTATGTAGTCTCATCTTCTGTGTCTGTGGTTTCATGTATCGTTATACGATTTATGAACTTCTAAATCGCTGTTTTCGTGCAGTAGACGAGTTGTAGCCGGAAAATACACAGGAAGTGGTGGTGTGCGACTCACTTTCTAATCGGAAGTGCAACTACCCCGGGCCTACCATTCAAACTGATGCGTGAACGTTCTAATCTCTTAATCCACTATCGGAGGGAGAACAATGCAAAATGACCCCGAAGGAATTTCGTCTTCTCCATTCAGACATTTAAACGGACAATCGGTTTCGATGCTCATACTCAACAAAGAACCGCACAGTGAGGATCGAGACAAGGACCCTCGAATAGAGAAACGTGGGTGGATCGGTGTTCGATCGTAGAGGCGAAAGAAACTTCCGTCTCTTCGGCGTAGAACGATCACATCAGGTGATTTTCTGTGAGGCATCGGTTGGCTGGCAACGTTCCCGGTTTGCCGTCGATGCCGCCGATACGGGTCGCGGCGGGCGAAACAGCTGACAAAATCAACGGCGAGTAGTCTTGGATGTTTGCTGCAAAGATGTCGAAAGAAGCTGCCTCTCGACGTTGTCGCTTTTGATTAGCAAAGCACTGAATCATCGGCTGCATTCCCGTCCAGACCAACCGAGAAACACGATCTTATGAACGCCGTATCTTTCGAATGGTTTTAACTATCGGACCACTCTCTTTCGAACCAGGCTGATCGATTGACACGTGTGTCTGTTCAAAACCAGATCGAAAAATGGTTTCACACGCTCGAATTCGGGTCGACTGCTCCCATAGATTATGGGTAGGCAATTGGTCGGGTGTCCAGTGGTGGTTTGAACAGCTAGTGCATTACTATCGCCATCAAGAACCACATCGATCACTCGACGACGAACACCCGTCGAAGACGGGCTAAACTAAACCCAGTCGGCATTGATTATCCAAAAAACTGGGACGATGTTGGAACGGACTCTTTCTACGGGCCCGCTTAGTATATTTTAGGTTAGGATCCGAAACTGATCGAGATACTACCCATTTCCTCCGTTTAGAATCTCGGTTGAGCGCATCGTAACGTGAATGGGTTCCCTGATGTTTATGATGACATATGCTGTGTTATGGAGCATGAGCACACAAAAAACGGTCGGGTCGGTCAAACGGAGTCTAGATATAATCGAGGCGGTAACCGAACTCAAAGGGGCACGGATTAGCGAATTAAGTGATTATTTGGATATGACGGAAAGCTCTATCCACAGTCATCTCACCACGCTTAAGAACGAGGGATACGTCGTCAAACGAGGTAACAACTACGATATCGGGATGCGATACATCCAGCTCGGTAGATATGCGAAGCATCAGAACCCTATTTGTAGAAAGGCAAAACAGAAACTGCGAGAAATCGCTTCGGAAACCGGGGAAGTGGCATCAATAATGGTCGAACAGAACGGGTTCGGCTACTACGTCTTCGGGCGCAAGAACTACAACACGAATCAACCCTGTACCGAAGGGAGAATCACGAAACTTCATTATTGTGCACCGGGGAAGGCGATACTCGCGCATTATCCGCCGGAACGAGTCGAGAAGATAATCTCTGAACATGGGTTAGTTTCGCGAACTAACAGAACCATCACGGAGGAGGGCAAACTGTTCGAGGAACTCGCGAAAATCCGAGAGTGTGGAGTTGCTTTCAACCGAGGAGAGTGCATCGAAGGACTCAGAGGGGTCGGCGTTCCTATCATTGGGGAGGCCGGGGAGGTTGTCGCTGCCATCGGAGTATACGGGCCATCCCACCGCGTGACCGGTGAGTTCCTCGAGACCGAACTTCCTGACCTCCTGGAAGCCCACGCGAACGATATCCATCTCGATTTAGTTTACGGGGGAGAGTGAACGACCGTAGACCCTATCGATCTTGATCCGTCGGCGATTACCGTACGTAGTGCATTGCGTCCCCAGTCTACTACCACTTTACTGACGGTTCTTTGATAAGAACTCTCCGGGTTACAACACCTGTTCTCACTGACTTCCGTAAAGTGGTTGTAGCGCTCATCTATTCAGGACTCGTTCTTCGTTCGAATTCGAACTCGTCGAAGGGTCTCCAGTGAATACGTCGATTTTCTTCTTGAATTCGGAACGCCGCTTCGGCCTGCTCGCTCCCCATTTATGGATCTAATTTTCGGACTAGCCGGCGACGACAGTACATTTATTGCGACTGGTCTTATAGTAACTCTCCTATGCTAGATAGTAACGACATGACGTTACACACCTTCCTCTGGCGAGCTGAGAACGTGTTCACCAACCGAGAGATCGTTTCTCGGACACACAACGGTATTCACCGCTACACGTATGGCGAATACGGAAATCGGGTCCGGAAACTTGCGAGTGTCCTCGACCGACAAGGATATGGCAACGAGGACCGAATCGCGTCGTTTGCTTGGAACAACCATTGGCATCACGAGTTGTACTATGGCGTTCCCTGTCAGGGCGCACAACTACATATGATTAACATCCTCCTGCCGGATTCCCACATTCGGCATATAGTATCGGATGCCGAGGACAAACTACTTTTCGTCGATCCGACGGTCCTCGAGACGCTGGAGGGGGCATACGACGAGGAGTCGTTTGCAAGCGTAGAGCAGTTCATCGTCATGGGCGAGACGGTTCCCGAGACGGACCTCGCTCCTATCACCGACTACGAATCGTTCATCGCTGACGGCGATCCGGACTATGAGTTTCCTGACGTCAACGAGGACCAGGCGGCCGGAATGTGTTATACCTCCGGAACGACCGGGAAGCCCAAAGGCGTTGAGTACAGCCACAAAATGTACTGGGGACACACGTTGTCGTTACTGGCGGGTGAGATCGGCTTCACCTCCCACGACGTCGAATTGACGACCGTTCCGATGTTCCACGTCTCTGGATGGGGCCGACCGTTTGCGACACTCGCAGCTGGGTCAAAACAGGTACTTCCGGGGCCGAACCCTGAAACGGAGGACCTCGCTGCGCTCATTGAAGAGGAGTCAGTTACCAAGAGTGCGGCAGTCCCGACGGTCTGGAGAGGCCTACTCCAGTACGCCGAGGAGACCAATCTAGACCTCTCCTCTGTCGAATACTTATTCTCAGGTGGCTCGGCCACACCGAAGGAACTCATTGACGGGTACCAGAAGAAACTCGGAATCGAGGTTGTGGGAGGGTACGGAATGACCGAAACAACTCCAGTCACTCATACCGCGGAGTTACTTCCCGACAAAACCGATCTCGAAGGTGAGGAGCGGACCGAAATCCGCGCTCACGCAGGTCTCCCGGCTCCAGGAGTACAGATAAAAGTCGTCGATAATGAGACTGGCGAAGAAGTCCCATGGGATGGAGAGTCGCTCGGGGAAGTCTGGATGAAGGGCCCCTGGGTCGCCACGGAGTATTTCAACGCACCCGAGAAGACCAAGAAGACGATCACCGATGATGGCTGGCTCAGAACGGGTGACGTGGCACGCGTAACGAAGGATGGATACACCGATGTCGTCGATCGGCTGGACGACCTCGTGAAGAGTGGTGGAGAGTGGATCTCGAGCGTGGAGATCGAAAACCGGCTCATGGGGCATGAACTGATCGAGGAAGCCGCAGTTGTGCCGGTCGAACATCCGAATTGGGACGAGCGTCCGGTGGCGTTTGTCGTCACTGCCGATAGCGTCGAGGATCGTACCGAACTGCGCGCAAGGCTCCGCGAGCACATTGCGGAGGAGTTCCTGTCCTGGTGGGTTCCGGACGAGATCGAATTCATCGATGAAGTCCCGAAGGGTTCGACGGGCAAGTTCTCGAAGCTCGAACTGAAGGAACAGTACGTCGACGACGATCTCCGGACCCGAGTCCGCGAGAATGCTCCCGGTGGCGGAGCTTAAACCATCTGAGTAGATGCGAGCTCTCACTATTTGAACATAGCTTCGCCCGTCTTCACCACTGCTCGGCTTGGTACGTCCTGAAAGAACGTTACCTTTATTATGTATGTATGTGAGTTCACAGTGTGACAAACGTACTCAGGCGGATGGCTGAACAGTTGAGCGTCGGTGTAGAAAAGTACATGCCTCACTCGTTCGTTTTTGCTATAGTTCTAACAGTCGTTGCATATATCGCAGCGGTACTGATGACCCCTACTGGTCCATTTGGTGTTGTGAGAGAATGGTACAGCGAATTCTGGGGTTTCCTCGAATTCGCAATGCAACTCACGGTTATCATTGTTACAGGATACGGGATTGCTACTGCTCCTGTGGTAAGAAATGGCATAAATAAGCTCGTTCGAATTCCAAACACGCCACTGCAATCGTATCTTTCCGTCGCTATTTTTGGGTTTGCAATTGCGCTCGTCCATTGGGGGCTTGGATTAGTCTCCGTGGCACTGTATGCGATCTTCCTATGCAAGGAACGAGATGACGTTGATTTCGGCTTTACAGTTGCAATAGCGTATTCCGCGGGCGTGATCGGTGCTGGCGATTCAATATCACAGACTGCACCACTACTGGTGAGTACATCGGGTCACTTCATGGAGGATATGATCGGAGTGATCCCGCTTAGCGAGACGATTTTTAGTCCGTTCCACGTAGCGATGATCTGGGGCGCCTTTTTTTGTCTCCTACTGATCGTTTACTTCACCTATCCGACCCAAGAAAACACGGAACCAATTCCTGACGGAAAAGTGGACGATCTAGTTCCGGAATACGGGAGCCATCTGGACATTTCATCACCTGCTATGCGTTTCAACAACTCCAAAGTATTTAACAGCAGTATTGTGATGCTCGGAGGGGCGATGTCGATATGGCAAATACAATCCGAAGGCCTGTTCGGAATGTTAGGGCTCAACAGCCTGAATCTGATATTTCTCACGGTAGGTATCGCTCTCCATGGAAATGTAGTCAGTTATGCCGATGCGATAACGGACGGCGCAACGCGTTGTGGACAAGTGATTCTCCAATTTCCGTTCTACGGCGGGATTCAAGGAATTCTGATCGGAACTGGACTTGCAGGCATTCTCATCAGTTCTATCACGTCAGTATCGTCGGCGGAAACCTACCCTTTTTTCGTTTGGTTAATGTCGGGTATTATTAATGTATTCGTGCCCTCGGGCGGCGGCCAATACATCGTCACCGCTGAAATCATACACCCCGTTGCAGCGAATCTCGGTGTGCCACATTCCGCGATCGTGACGGCTTACACTGTTGGTGACGTGTGGACGAACTTGCTCAATCCATTCTGGGCACTGCCTGTTCTCGGGATCGCCGGGCTAAACGTGCGAGACATATGGGGATACGTCATTATGGCAATGATCGGTTACGGATTGGTTGTCGGCAGCCTCACGCTGCTCTTCCCACTGCTTGGACTCATATAACATTCGGATTTTCAATTTCTGACGATTCTTATCGGTCTCTGACGTTCTCGGAGTAGGATTGGGGCGGGGTTGCTTACGAAACAGCGCTAGAAAGCGCGTTGCACTGATTGGCCTGCCTACCTAGAAAGATCCGTAATGGGAGTCCCCCTCGATTGATCGGAGCACTGGTCGTCCAATTCCCCTTCTCCACCAGGGTTATCTCCTATCTACAATCTACTAATATGATCCCACGTTTCGCTCCGATCGTATCGTTTTGTGAGTTTGATTTGAACGTGCAACCGGATACCGAGCGGGTCGTCAACGGGGTCCTACTCCAGATTGAGGTCGTCCTCCATCGAGTTGCCAGGTCTCGGAACGCCTTTGACTGTCACCGTCTCGCCGGTCACGAACGACGCGGCAGGGGTGACGAGAAACCGTACCACGTCTGCGACGTCCTCCCCGTAGCCGATACGACGATCAACTTGCTCGCGGGGCGGCATGTCCTCGCTCTCGATACCGAGCGTTTCAGCGACGCCGGGAGTCTGAATGAGCCCAGGCGCGACGCAGTTGACCCGAATCCCCGCGTTCGCCCACTCGACGGCGACCGTCTCCGTCAGATGAATAATAGCTGCTTTCGCCGCGCCGTAGTGGCTCTCTCCTGGCGCGGCGTGCTGGCCATTGATACTGGCGAGGTTGACGATACGGCCGCCATCGGTTCTGCGCATCACTTCCCCGGCGACCTGCATACAGTGAACCGTCCCGTTCAGGTTTAGGTCCATGATGGCGTTCCAGCCGTTTGACGAGATATCCTCGAAGGACGCAACGAACTCGCCGCCGGCGTTATTGACGAGGATGTCGCACCCCCCGAACTCCTCAACTGTGGTCTCGACAAACGCCTCGACATCGTCACGCTCGCGGACGTTGCATTCGACGGCGAGGGCGTCCCCACCCTTCGCCTTGTTAATCGCGTCGGCAACGGGATCGATTCGTTCGCTAGCGCGCGAGCAGATGGCGACATTTGCACCGCCCGCTGCGAGCGTCTCCGCGATGGATCGGCCGATTCCCTGACTCGCGCCGGTAACGATAGCGGTATCGCCCGCTACGCTGAAGTCCGAATCATGCATCGTGGAGTACGACAAATGCACGGGGCATCACTCTATCGATCCTCGGTCGCCCGTACTCAGTTTGTTGGTTCTCCATCTCACTCCTTGCAATGTCCCGAGCGAAAACGGTCTTACAGAGGGGTCGTATTCTTCTCCGAGTATTCCGTAGCGAAAGCGGGTATTTTAGGGTTGGTGCGTTCGGCAGCGCGAACTATCACAACACAAAATCTCGTAAACGCATCATGGCCGTCTACCCTCTCCCGGATGATTGAGAGTTCGAAGCGCTTAGAGTTCCCATCGACCACTTCCGCAATTCATGGGTGGGCAGTCGGTCGAGTGTTCAGCGATGATTTTGAACAACACTAGTTCGATCACTCGAATTCGCATCGATCGTTCGACGACCGCACCCGTTGAGGAAGAGCTAAACGAGGCCGTACCGGCACTGATTTCTGACAATCCCTGTGATGATATCGGAAAGGCCCTTTCTACGGAACCTTCCGAGTATATTTTGAGACATCAGTTCAGAACTGATCGAATCGCTACAGCATTTCTCCCATATATGACCGGAACGGTATCATGCGTCTCTCAGTCACTCTCCTTCCCGTCGAACGACGGTTCTCGCTTCTCGAGGAACGCGTTCATGCCTTCCTCTTTGTCACTTGTATCGTACAGCTTCCCCGCCAGCGACGCCTCTAGCGCTAGCCCGACGTCCAGATTCGGACGAGTGGCGTTCACGGCGCGCTTCCCAAACCACTGCGCGAGAGGTGGGCCGGCAGCGAGTTCCGCGGCGACCTCGTCGACTTTGCCCTTGAACTTTTGGTCGGGAATCGTATCGTTGATGAGTCCGATATCTTCAGCCTCCGCCGCTGGGATGTAACGTCCCGTCAGAATCAACTCCTTCGCTTTCAGGAATCCGACGAGATGCGTGAGACGCTGGGTGCCCCCCGCGTTCGGAATAATGCCCAATCCGATTTCGGGAAAGCCGAACCTCGCGGATTCGGTCGCGAGTATCATGTCACACATCATGGCGATCTCGGTGCCACCACCCAGCGCGTCTCCGTTTACCGCTGCTAGGACCGGCTTCGTCGACTCCTCGATTGCTCGTTCCAGATCTCGGGTCGCTGTTCGAAACTCCCGCTGAAACCAGATTCCGGACTGGCCCTGAAACTGCTTGATATCTCCGCCGCCGATGAACGCCTGTTCCCCATCTCCGGTCAATACGATCACGCGAACTGAATCGTCTCCGTCGAGTGCCTCGAAGACATCGACTAGTTCGCGAATCGTCCCTAAATCGACCGCATTTCTCACCGCAGTACGGCTGACGAAGATCGTTGCAAGTGAACCTTCGCGCTCGACGTATATGTTAGTGTAGTTTGAATTGTCCATGGTTGTTGGGTTAATAATCGTTTGTCAATTTGGGTTTCGTGTATCAGCTGTTGGTAATTATCGTGATGCAGTCCATTGTTTATCGTTGTGGACCGATTATTCCTCCGACCTCGCGTTTTCGACGTCCGTATACCGGTCGCGAAGGTCTTTCTTCGAGAACGTGCCGGCCGTCGTCTTCGCGTCCTCGTCGACAAATTCGATGTCTTGGGCCACACCTGCGATACTCCTCGGGCAGCAGGTCGTAGACTTTGACGTTGCTGCCACGGTTGACGATAGCAGTCACTCAGCTTTCGAGGAGCGTGACCTCGTCGTGGACCGGGTCCTCCGGACGCGCAACCTCGTTAGTGAGCATCGTAGCACACTTCGGGCAGTAGAACTTTCGGAACACCATTTCCTGATCGACGTAACGCGACGGGTCCTCGTAGTGGGGACCGGCCTCCTCGACGCTGACCTGTTCGATAGCTAGGTTCCGTTTGACGTTCTCCGTGTTGGCACCAAGCTCTGCGGAACAGAATCCGCAGGTGACGACACCGTCTTCGACGGTGAACTGATCGCCGATCTTCATCGTCATTGCACCTCCTCGGGGATACCAAGTTCGTCCGCGGTTTGTGCCCGTTCGAGACGGTCGTCTCGAATCTCCTGTCTCTTAGCCTCAGTACCGGGCTCGTCCACCGCATCGTCATCTGTGAGGACGACTCCGTAGGTCTCGCGAGCATGGGCTTTGCTGATCGTTCCGTTGGCAACGTCCTCCGCGACTCGATCCGGTTCGCGGAGGATCGGATCACCGAGACCGGCGCACGACCCCCACCACCACTCGGTGACGGAGTCGTCGTCGAGGCTTATCGCCGGCCCTTTCCCGACGGTCAGTTCCCTTTCACCGGCGAGTTCGTCGAACTCGCTCGCGATCTTCCCTGCTTCGAACTGTTCGTTCACGTCGGAGTCGTGAACCACTCGCGTCTCACCGCGACTGCTGGGGAGACCACCGAAGATACCCGGCCCTTTCGGGACGCCTTCGGTCGTGTAGACGCCGAGGTCCATCGATCCCTGGTGGAGTGTGAACGCGAGGCGACCGCCGTTACCGCCGCGGCGTTTACCGGCTCCCGCCGTGTCTCGATGCTCCGACCGATACAGGTACAGAATCGGCCATTCGCGCTCGTAATACTCGACATTGGGACCTACTCCCTCTGGAATCCAGAACTGGCCCGCGGCGAAGGCCCCGTCCTGATTCAGTCTCGCGCCGGTCGAAGAAACGAGCCCGTCGAGCATCGGCGCGACGTAGTAGTCGCCGCGCTGATTCTCACCCTCGCCGATGACGAGATGCCACTGCGGCTGCGTCGTCGAGACCGCCTGTTCGCGTAGCGCTTCGTCCTCGGCACTCAGCAGCATCTTCGAGATGACGGCGTTCGCCAGGCCGACCCCGAGTTCGTTCGCGTAGATTCCCGCGGGGCTGACGGCCGCGCCGAACTCGGGACAGGAGATGGTTCCCGGCACCGGCTCGAAGTTCAGCGATTTCATCATCCCGCCCGTCGCTCCCATCTGCTCGGGCTGCATGAGGAGGTTCGCAACGGCGATGATGGATCCGCGCCATCCGGGGAACGGCTGGTTGATGGAGCCGACCTGATCGTGCGTTCCCTCGTTCGTGAAGGTGAGCTGATCACCTTCTTTCCGCACGGTGAGTTCCACCGGATACACACCATTATCACCGGTGATCGCCCGTTCCTGATAGACGCGTTCCGACCACTCACCGTCGGGGATCGCCGAGAGGATGTCGTCTTTGAACGCCTGCTCACCGCTGTCGATAATCTTCCGCATCGTCCCCTTGACGGCGCTGGCTCCGTACTTCTCGATGAGCGTCCCGATCCGCTCTCGGGCGGTGTTGATCCCGGCGATACCCGCCCTGAGGTCCATCGATAGCTGTCTCGGAGTCCGTGACTGACGGCGATAGATCGCTTCCGTCTCCGTAACGATATCCCCGCCGTCGACGATCTTCGTCGGCGGAAACATCGGAGGATCCCAGTAAGTGTCGACCGCGTTGGGGCAGAAGCTCCCGGCGACGGTACCGCCGACGTCGTTCTGGTGCATGAGGTTACTCACCCAGCAGAACAGCTCTCCGTCGTTGAACACCGGCGCCATCAGTGCAACGTCGGGCTGATGAGGCGAACCCACCCAGCAGTCGTTACTGAGGAAGACGTCCCCTTCGTCAATGCCGGGTTCAGCGCCACGGTTTTCCAGAATCCAGTTGGCGATGAGATCCATCGTTCCCGCGAAGTACTGCAAGTACGGCCCGAAGAAGACGAACTCCGCGTTCTCCGTCAGGATACCCGTTTGGAAGTCCCGAGTCTCCAGCGTGATGGGGGAGACGGCGAGATTTTCGATGGTGCTGCCGTGCTCCTCGTTCGCGTTCCACAACGAGTGTCTGATAACCTCGTGCGTTATCGGGTCGATATCCTCGTCGTACTCCTCGTCAAGCGTTACCTCGTCCGGAACCGTGACGTTGGACGGGACGTACGGCAGATCCGTTCCGTTCCAGTCCTCGAACTGTCTTGATGCCATTGTTATAGTGTGATTTCGAAGTCGTTGTATTTGCTGACCGTTACTTTCTGCCCCTCGTGAGCGACGATCGATGTGTTATCCAAGTCGATAATCACCGGGCCACTCATAGTGTTTCCGGGGCGGAGCCTCGTGCCATCGTAGACGGTAACTTCTCTCTCGGGCTGTTTCTCGGATAGGAACACTGACCGCGGGGAGAGCTCAGCGTCCGTATCAGGAGCAGCCGACTCCGAATCGAAGGACTGTCGATCGAATTTGGCGACCCGTCCGATCGGTTCTAGCGAGAGGCTGACGATCTCTGGACGGGCTTCGGGAAGCCGCGCTGCCGCCGAGTAACGCTGTTCGTACTGGTTCTCGAACCGATCGATAATCGTCTCGACGGTGTCCTCGTTGATGCGGCCGGAGGGGATCGCCACGTTGAGTTCGTGGACCTGATCCTCGTAGCGCATCTTGGCCATGCGATCGAATTCGGCGACCTCCTCGTCGATACCGCTCTCTGCAAGGAGTTCACGGCTTCGTGATTCCATCCCGTCGAACACTGCCTGTATCCCCTCCGGGTCGAACGGTGCCAACATAACGACTTCTTCCTCCAGCGCGTACCGAATGTCCGACTGGGAGATACCGTACGCCGACCAGACCGGTGAGATGTCCCCGGGAACGAGTACGGATTCGACGCCGAGTTCTCCCGAGTACGACGCGGCGTGGATCGGCCCTGCGCCACCGTAGGAGATGAGACTGAAATCACGGGGATCGTATCCCTGTCCGATGATCTTGTTTTCCATGAGGTTTGCCATCTTCGTATTTACGACGTCGTAAATCCCGCGAGCGGTCTGATTGACGCTGAGGCCTAGTTTGTCGGCGAGTCTCTCCATCGCCTCGTGAGCGTGTTCCTTGCTGGGAGTGATGTGTTCGCCAATCCGAGCGTCAGGGTCTATGTATCCCAAGAGCAGATCGGCATCGGTAACTGTGGGGTGTTCTCCACCGCGACGGTAACATGCGGGGCCGGGGTTCGCGCCAGCGCTCTCCGGACCGACCCGGAGGCTATTGCTGTACTCGTCCACGTGAGCGATGCTCCCGCCGCCGGCACCGATCGACTCGATATCGAGTTTCGAAATGTTGTACGGATAGCTCTCGATGACGGTCTGGTTCTGTACGAGCGGATCACCGTCTTGGATCAGGCCAACTTCGAAACTCGTCCCTCCCATGTCAGTCGCGATTACATTCTCGGATTCGATTTCCTCGACCAGACGGGCACTGGCGCGTATACCGCCGACCGGCCCGGAGCCGATGAGCATGATCGGCGAGTCGGAAGCCTGATGGCCAGGTACCGTCCCACCGTTACACTGCATCAGGAGAAACGGGTCATCGAACTGGAACCGTTCGTCGAGTTTCTCTTCGAGGTCACCAAGGTAGTCTGCCGTCCCCGGACCGACCATCGAGTTGATACAGGTCGCGACGGTTCGTTCGTATTCGCCTAGCGTCGAAGACACTTCATGCGAACAGGAAACGTAGACATCCGGTGCCTCCTCTTGGATTATCTCTCCTAGTCTCTGTTCGTGCTCGGCGTTACGGAACGCCCAGAGAAACGAGACTGCGATTGCTTCGACGCCCTCATCAACGAGAGACCTGACGGCTTCCCGTGCGGCTTCCTCGTCT
Source organism: Haladaptatus sp. CMAA 1909 (assembly GCF_043952005.1). Lineage (NCBI taxonomy): Archaea > Methanobacteriati > Methanobacteriota > Halobacteria > Halobacteriales > Haladaptataceae > Haladaptatus > Haladaptatus sp. CMAA 1909. Next base: position 120,988 of record NZ_JBIOAV010000004.1, read on the forward strand.
AACTCGACGACTTGCTGGCCGTGCGCGTCGACCCGTTCCGGGATGCCCCAGACGAGAGACTGCGGAACGATCGGATCCGGTTTCTCCAACTGCGTGACACGGAACACATTCTCCGGGGGCTCGTTCGTCACTTTCCCGTTCCCGCGCATGATCTTGATCTCGTCTTCGTGTCCCTGCGTCGTTATCAGACCGGTTTTCGCTCCTGCGCCCTCGACGATCATATTCGTCGAGACGGTCGTCCCGTGAGACACGCGGATGGTTTGGTCGAATAACTCATCTAACTCCAGATCGATCTTTGTTGCCGCCGTCTCCAAGCTATTGAAGAATCCGCTGACGACATCGTCGGTTGACGGCGCTTTCGCTGTCGTTACTCTCCCCTCTTCGTCGATGAGTACGGAATCGGTGAACGTCCCGCCGACGTCCACTGAGCACACTATGTCTAAATCAACGTTGCTATTGCCTCTCATACGATCCGAGTTAACAAGGCAACCAATCAACAATAAACGTTTCTTCTCCTGCGTCGATAGTCGCCATATTCTATCCTTGGGATGCTGAATCGCGACCCGGCGTGGTAACAATTCTCTAACGGAGAATATCCGGGATCTCGTATCGAATCCAGCGATTTTCGCCTTCTGGAAATGGGAATTACATTCTTAGTTCTGTAAAGACTAGTGTAAACAATCATACAATCCCCGGCAATATGATTCTCTAATGGAGAATGGATGCCACGTCGATGACGCCCGAATTCGACTCCACTCCGCTGTACTCACAGGATATCCCCGTGACCAAGCGATAGACGGATCGGACCGGCAGATCAGTCTACCGGATCGACGTAAACAGGCCTGATACCACAAATGTTAAACTTCAGTGAGGGTATGCGATAGACGTGACAGAAATAACGCCGGTGATCGTCACTGCTAAGCGTACCGCTCAAGGGAAGGAAGGAGGTGCTCTCGCGGGAACCCGCAGCGAGGATCTATCGATTCCCCTGGTGAACGCAATGCTGGAGGACACGGGGCTCGACGGCGACCGGATCGACGACCTCGTATGGGGGTGTGCTCAGCAACGCGACGAACAACAAACGAACATCGCTCGTCAGATTGCACTGTTCTCGGATCTCGGCGAGGCGGTTCCGGCGACGACGATTGACCGCCAGTGTGCATCTTCGGCACAGGCGATCATCACTGCCGCTGACTCGATCGCTGCCGGCCGTCAGACAGCCGTTTTCGCCGGTGGCGTTGAGAGCATGAGTCGGGTGAAGATGAGCGGTGCCGTCAGCGATGATCTGCACCCCGAACTCGATGAGGTGTACGGGATGGAGAATCTGCAGATGGGCATGACCGCGGAGAAGGTCGCCGAGGAGTTCGACGTCTCCCGCGAAGCGCAGGACGAATATGCGGCTCGCAGCCAACAACGCGCGGTCCGAGCGACCGAAGAGGGATGGTTCGACGACGAAATCGTTCCCCTCGAGACTGGCGATGGCGTCCACGACAGGGACGAAGGCCTCCGCCCGAGTACGACAGTGGAGAAACTAGCCGAGCTCCCGTCGGTATTCACGGACGACGGGTCTGTGACGCCCGGAAACGCATCACAGATCGCCGACGGGGCGGCCGGTCTCCTCCTGACCAGCCACGCGTTCGCTGATGAATACGGACTTGACGTTCTCGCGGAGGTCGGCACTAGCTATGTCGCGGGCGTCGATCCCACAATCATGGGCGTCGGGCCCGTCCCAGCGACGGAGGGATTGCTCGAACGCGCCGACCGCGACATCGACGATTACGGGCTCTTCGAGATCAACGAAGCGTTCGCCAGTCAGACGTTGTACTCGCAGCGAGAACTCGGTATCCCGGACGATCGGCTTAACGTCAACGGCGGCGCGATCGCGATCGGTCACCCACTCGGTGCCTCTGGCGCGCGTCTCCCGGTGACGCTGGTCCACGAAATGAACCGGCGCGGCGTCCGACGCGGAATCGCGACTGAATGCGTCGGCTTCGGACAGGGCGCCGCCATCGAGTTCTCCCTCTAAAGCGTCATTGGGAGTCTCGTCGCCGCGGAATCAGTATCGTTCCAGTTCGCGTTCGTCTAGGGTTCTCTTAGCCAGCGACTGCCAGCTTCTCGACCGATAGAGCAAGGCGTATCTGGTTCGACCGCGGGAACGCGACCGCTCCGGTCCAATCGTCCATCGAGCATCCTCAGACGTCGCGAGAGCATCGTTCGGCCACCCAGTCGCGTGAGACGACCCTATCTGCTCATGTTGCGGGCGTATTTGTGGAATCCACTACATATAAATAGTAAATGATCCAAATCGAAGTATGCTTGATGGCAAAGTCTGCGTAGTCTGTGGCGCTGGCCACGGTCTCGGGGAAGAAACAGCGGTCGAAATGGCGAACCACGGTGCCACGGTCGTCGTGAACGATCTCGGTGTCGATCTCTCAGGGGAGGGAACCGACGAGCGACCGGCAAGAGGGACAGTCCGACGTATCGAGGATGCCGGCGGTGAGGCGACGACCCACTTCGGAGACGTCACCGACCTGGACTACACCAGTCGACTCATCGAGGAGACAGTCGACGAATACGGATCCGTCGATAGCATCGCGAACTTCGCAGGGATCCTCCGGGACACGATGATCTTCAACATGGACGAGGAAGACTTCGAGACAGTCGTGGATGTCCATTTGAAGGGCCACTTCTCGTTGTTACGCAACGCGGCCGTTCACTGGCGGTCCGAGTACAAACAGGGTAACGGGTTTGACACCCAGCGATCGTTTTTGTGCGTCTCCAGCGGTGTCGCAGCTGGCAACCCTGGACAGGCCAATTACTCGGCAGCGAAAGCCGGCATTCTGGGATTGATGCGCACGTCGGCGCGAGAGCTACACCAGTACGACGTTCGCGTGAACGCGTTGTGGCCAACCGCGTTGACACGGATGACTGAAGGGCTTCCACAGATGGAGAACAAGGAGGAGATGGGGCCTCAGCACGTAGCTGCCGCTCCAGTGTTCCTTGCCAGTGACGACGCCGCGGATGTGACGGGCTGTACTATCGGCACTGGCGGAGGACAGATATCGTTCGTCACCGACCCGGAACGTGAACGTTCGCTCTCCAAAGACGTCGGCACAAGCGGTGCCTGGACAGCTCAAGAGATTCGCGACCGGTGGGGAGAACTCACCGAAGACTACGAAACAACGCGGATGACTGCTGGCTGGTAACTCGGTTCCCAGTCGGAATTGTCTCCGACGAGAGTACGGTCCAACCCACGAGATAGCATTATTCGTACCCCACTAACAGAACCCATGAAGAAATAGGAGATACAGCGCAGAAGGGGGGCGAAAAGGTTAGAGATTCTCTCGTTCATCGAGTGTCTTCCGGCGAATCTTCCCCGTCGCAGTCTTCGGGAGTTCGTCGATGAATTCGACCTCCCGAGGATACTCGTACTTCGCGAGACGGTCCTTGACGAAGTCCCCGATGTCGGCGGCGAGGGAGTCGGACCCAGTGTATCCCTCGTTGAGCGTGACGAAGGCCTTGAGGGTGCTTCCACGCTCCTCGTCGGGAACGCCGATGATTCCAGCGTCTGCAACGGCGTCGTGCTTTGAGAGAACGTCCTCGACTTCCTCCGGACCGATTCGGTAGCCTGCGGAGATGATAACGTCGTCCTTCCGGCTCTTGTAGTCGAAGTAGCCGTCCTCGTCGCGCACGCCGAGGTCCTCGGTGAGCATGTAGTCGCCCGCGAACTTCTCCCGAGTCTTCTCGGGCTTCCCGAGATAACCTTTGAAGATTGTCGGGTTGTCAGTAATCACGGCTATCTCACCGATTTCGCCGTCGGGTACCGGACTGTGGTCTCTCGGGTCGAGGACGTCGGCGTCGAATCCAGGCATCGGCTTCCCAATGTTTTGGCGGTACTCGAAGTACCGCGAGCAGTTCCCGAACAGGATTGTCCCCTCAGTCTGACCGTAGGCCTCGTGAATCGTCGCGCCGAATACGTCGTCCGCCCACTCGGGGAGCGTCTTCCCGACGGCCTCTCCGCCGCTCCCAAGGACGCGGACAGAGTCAAGGGTGTATCGCTCCGTAGGCTTGTCAACACTATTCATCATCATACGGAGCGCGGTCGGGGGGATGTAGAGACAGGTGAGCCCGTAGCGCTCTACGAGTTCAAAGGGTTTCTCGGGGTCGAAGGAGCTGTAATTCTCGTATGCGAGCACGGGCTTCCCGTAGTAGAGTGCGGGTAGCACGAGATCGAAGAACGAGCCAACCCACGCCCAGCCAGTCGGATGCCAGAACACGTCGTCCGTTCTGAGGTCCGCGTTGGTAAAGTTGCAGATGAACCCGGGGAGGTGTCCGAAGATCACGCGATGAGGGTAAACGACGCCCTTCGGGTCGCCCGTTGTCCCGCTCGTATACGGGATCACTGCATCATCCTCGGCTTCTGTCTCTACGATTTCGAAGGAACGATCGCTGCCCTGTATCGCGTCCCAGAGTCGCGTCTCGTCGGCTTCAAGGTCGTCAACATCACCAACGACGAGGACTTTCTCGAGCATGTCGAGTTCCCCCTTGACCTCGCGGACGTTTTCGAGATTGCAGGCGTCCGCGACGATTACTCTCGTTTCACTGTCGGCGAGGCGGTATCGAAGGGCATCCGGCCCAAAGAGCGTGGAGAGTGGAACGGAGACGCCGCCAATTTTCCAGATTCCGACGTGCCCGATTACTGTCTCCGGCTTCTGTGGGACGCAGACAGCGACGCGGTCGCTGACGTTGAGCCCCCACTCAGAGAGGTAGTTCGCGAGCTGGTTCGTCCGCTGTTTCAACTGCCAGAACGTGTACGACCCTTCATTGTCCTTCTCGTCTTCGTAGAAGAGCGCGACTTCGTTCTTCCGGCTTGCATGGCGGTCACAGACGTACTCCGCCATGTTTACTTGGTCCGGGACATCCCACTCAAAGCCGGATCGAAGCTCCTCATAGCTTTCCCACTCCTGCTCGTAGAAGTGGTAAGCTTCGATCCGGCTTTCTGGGTAATCTCCAACAGTCATCGTTCCTCCGTGAACGCGGTGACTTCGGTAACCGTTCCACTAATATTACGCCCGATCTGACACAGCATCATCTGTGGTATTCTCACACATCGCAATAATTATTTGGTACTGTCTAGCTCTGTACCTTCTCACAGGTGTTCCTTGAGCGATCAATGTGGTATACTCTGATTATGGTCGTTCACAGAATAGTCAATTCCCTGCCTGACACTCAAGCGACTATTACCACCATGACGTATTCAAGTGGCCAACGCGAATTTTGAGTGTGTGAGATATTCTTTAGATCAGGTTCGTTCTTTGTCGCCAATCAGATCAATCAGTCCAATTCAATCAGAAGGATTGCAGTGTGGTACCGAACTGATCGACCAGGAAATCATGTCCCTACAATCATGTTTCCCAGTGGTTTCGTGGAGGAATGCAGTCGCTGAATCGGGACCATCTCGCCTGATGGAGTATACGTTGAGAAGGAATTTGCAGGTGTGAATTGTGCAATAAAAACAATACTGTGTCTCATCAATTGCTACAGTGTCATGTCGCTCACGGTTTATTCTTGCTTGCCAAAGGAGGATCTGAAACGCTGGTGGATATCCGATAAACTCACTGGAAATTTAATTGAACTAAAATATATCGGCCGAATAGACGCGAAATAGTTTCTGCGCCACCGAACGATAATCTTTCTCTCCTGCTCTCAACAGCCAAGGCTCGCTTTCTTAAATTTCCATTTGAGCAGTTCTAGGCGAGTTTCTACCGTTTAATTCGATAAGCGGAAGTGAGGGTCCCACGGTTCCCTCGATAAGATCTATGCGCTATGCCTCCTCAACGACGTTCGCGAGGTTTCCAAGGGAGTCATTCCATCCTTCGTTGGCGTCTTGGGGCGGGATGTTCTCAGGGATTCCTGCCTGGTGAGCAGTGACTTCGGTCCCGTCAGAGACCCTCTCGAAGGTGACCGTGGTCGTCATCTCGCCGGCCATTCCTGGATCATCGGACTCGAATTCCTCGGTATAGACGATCCGCTCGCCAGGGGATAGTTCTTCGTAAGTCCCGTGGAACGTGTGAGCGTATGGTTCCAATTCCTCGATGTCGGCAGTGAACGACATGCGGAAGGTGCCGCCCTCCGTGGCGTCGAACTCGTGAACTTCACAGGAGAAGCCCTCTGGCGGGAGCCACGCGGCGAGTTCGTCGGGATCGACAAAGGCTTTATAGACTCTCTTTGGTGTGGCTTCGATCACGCGATTGACGGTAATACTTCGATCTTCATCTGTGGTGGCCTCTTCCCGCGGTTTTGTTCCGTCATCAGTGTTGTCTCTCATGGGCTTCTTGCTCCAGATGGTCGGCCAACGCGTCGAAGCGGTCTTCCCAGAGCACGCGGTACCGGGTTAGCCATCCAAAGGCTTCACTCAGCGGCGCGGCATCAAGGTGACATCGTCGAACCCGGCCGTCCTTCTCGATATCAACCAAGCCCGCATCTTCCAACACATGCAAGTGCTTGGAGACTGCCGCCAGCGAGACGTCGTGAGGTTCGGCCAGTTCACCGACGCTTTCGGGGCCATCGGCGAGTTGTTCGAGGATCCCTCGGCGGATCGGATGGGTTAATGCTTTGAAAATTGCATCGAGATCCGGGTCGTTCGACTGTTGTTCAACCATCCGGTTGAATGTACAGCGCGCTCGATATTAAACCTATAGGTTAAACAAAATGCCTTCGACGATTCAGGCGGAGAGAGCAGCTCTCGTCAGAAATAAATGTGATTACGCTCTCTCTTTGCAAAATGGAGCGTATCTTTCGCCACCTGAAATTATAAAGAGAAGTGGAACAACCCCGGGACCCCTGAATGGATCTGTGTATAAGAATTCCTCCGGTGTCATATCGAGTACCAATCTTATTAGTTTGCCGTGTCAGTCTTGACTCAAAATCGTAGACGCATCACGTCGGGTGATTCTACCATTCTCTTTCGTTCCAGTTCGACCGGTCCGCCGGCGAGGTTCTCCAGGCTCATACCTCCGCCTGTAGCGGCGTCTTCTTCGGGGGTTGGCTTGGGAATGTCCAGGCTCGAAACGGTAACTGCCGAGAGCGTATGGGGACGACCCGCTAGGCTCCGTCGAGTTCCTCGGCCACCCCGACGATGATGCCTTCGGGTCCGCGCACGAAGCAGAGGCGGTACACGTCTTCGTACTGGGCGACTTCGCCCACGAGTTCGGCGCCGTGGGAGCGAAGGCGGTCGAGGACTTCGTCGACATCGTCGACGGTGAACATGATGCGGCGGATCCCCAGGCTGTTCACTGCCGGTTCCTCAGATCCGTCACGGATGGCTTCGGGTGTGATGAATCTCGAGAGCTCGACACGACCGTGGCCGTCAGGGGTCCGCATCATGGCGATGTCGCTCTGGACGTTCTCGAGCCCCACGACGCGGCCCGCCCACTCTCCCTCGACGCGCGTCTCGTCTTCCAGCTCCATGCCGAGTTCCGTGAAGAACGCCTTCGCAGCTTCGAGGTCCTCGACCACGATGAGAATGTTGTCCATTTGCTTGATCGTCATAGTCCGATCAAGCCTCTCCTGTATTTGCCACTTTATTCGCAACGACGAGTCCAAGAACGACACCGAATCCGAAGACAACAAAGCGAGGCGGACCTCGTTGCATGGAATGCCCGCTATTTGCCCTCTGTTTTGTCTTTGTGTATTCTGTACCACAGGACGTAGGTCGGTTCGCGCATGACGTTGGAGTCATCACTTCTACAGACGGGCCGTCATACCCTCAAGATTCGTTCGAACATGTTCGAGTAAACAGTCATCGTGGCTGCTATCGTCCTCTAGAGTATGAAATCACCTGCTGGAGTATCAAAGAGTGAATCGAATTACAGAGGAACACGATTACGTAACCAAGTTCGAAGTATCGCAGCGCTTCCGCTGAGACGAATCATACGCGTATTGCTGGGGGTGGAGGCTGCATCATTCTTCTTCGCCGCCACAATTCATGCAGGGATGCTCATCAGTGGCTATGAGCATCATGAGGCGATGATTGCCGAGAGTGTCATCGGTACGGTTCTGCTCGGTGGCTTTGTGATAACCTGGCCCCATTCACGTTCAATGTTCACAATTGCCATAATCGTCCAAGCATTCGCATTACTGGGAACGCTCGTCGGGATTTTCACGATCATCATCGGCATTGGCCCACGTACTGTCCCGGATATTGCATACCACGTAAGCATTGTGCTCGTGTTAGCGGTTGGCCTTGAATTGGCCCGACGCGGACGTAGAACTGAAACAATGTGAAAGCCATCACAGACTTGAATGTCGGTGATGTTGTGTATCGCTTCAGTGGATTTCCCTAGGCGGGCTCCTACACAGAATACACAATAATGGCAAACACAAATTAGCTATTTTTGACTACAATCGAAAATGGAGTTGGATCGGGTGGTACTACCACGTCCTCGAGGGAGCCCAAGATCCAGTTTGTCAACAAACGTAGGTTCATTAGGACTTGAGATCGTACATGTCGTCGTCGCGTGAATATCGGGAACGGCGTTGGTTGCCGTATCAACTAACAGGGTCGTCTTCAACTGTTGGGTTGTCAAGTTCGTTCGCTTCGGTAGTGAGCTGAGGCATGAGCGCGCTGAAATCCGGATGCATCGATCCCTGTTATATCGTTCAAGGGTAGATCAGCGAGTGAGATGTTCAGTAGGACACGCCAGACAGCCATTTCCAGGCGGTCGAATGTCTTACTGAGCATTGGGGGTGCCGGAATCAAGTCAAGGGCATCGCGGATGCGTGGCATTTCGATGAGTTCGTCACCGAAGTCGCGGTACGTGGTCGTCTTCTTCACTTTCAGACAGAGCAGAACCACGTGTTGGCGGAGCGTGAAGCGCTTTCGAGAATAGCCTGACGAGAACCGTGGCACGGCGAGTCAACACGACAGCACGTTCAACGAATCGAAGGAGGTGTGATCCGGGAGAGAATCCATCTCTCCTCCGCTACTCACTCGTTGTGTTTCTCAGTAAGGTTTCGACAGGGGCTTTGATGTGAGACTACACACGCCCGACTCAGCCATAATACAGAGCGTAGGTCAACAGGATGGCCATCATATTCCAACTGCCGTGTGCGACCATTGAGGCGGTCAAGCGGCCGGTGTATACGAACAGAAGGGTGTAGGCGATGGTGGTCGGGAGAATATCGAACCACTCTACGGCGTTCGCCGGTAGGTGGCCGAGGGCGAAGAAGAGGATCGACAGAATTCCGGCTACCCACAGTCCCACACGAGGTTTTTCGAAGGTGTCCTTGAGAACGGTGATGAAGTATCCTCTGTTGTAGAGTTCCTCGGTGATTCCGCCGCCGATCACCCCGAGCGCGATGTAGGCCGCGAGGCCCAGTACCGTCCCATCCATCATCGACACCATTTGCGCTATGTCCGCTCGTTCGGCCCCACCGGTGCTGGGAATAATCCATCCAAACTGTAGCGCCGCCCAACTCAATCCGACCAGAAGCCCCAGCAGGCTATCTTTCTTCCAGTTATGCGGAGTGAGGCCGATAGACCGGAAATCCCTTCCCAGCCACCTGAGGGAGACGTACAGTAGGGCACAGATGGCACCTAACTGAAAGAGAGCGATAACGAACAGGTTGATGCCGGTGAGGCCGCCGTTGAATTTGCTGATACCGAAGAACAGGTTCGGAAGGGCGAACAGAATGAATCCGAGGAGGATCGTTACGACAAAGACAAGGATGGTTTTGCGTTTGCTGGCTGGTGATTGAGACATGATCTGTTAGTAGATCGACCGTTTTCAGTGGACTATGTGGGATTTCGGACACATATCCCTTCCGTCGACTCGAACCTTGTATACCTCCTCTAACCGACTGTGACATAAACATCACGGTCGAAATGGGCTTGTTGAAACTCTCTGAGAATAACAAAAGTGGTGTGCTGAATATAGACCACCCATTGACCGGCTTCTCTGCAAAAACGTATTCGATGGTCTACCCTCTATCGCTGGTATGTCCACTAGCGTTGCAACACCTGACTTAGACGGGCAGTGGGCGTACGATCGTGATTGGCATTCGCTCAAGAGTTCTACTCGACGACGAGGAATCGCGACGATGGGGTGGTCAGCTATTCAGCAATTCATCCTGCCAGAAAATGAGTCCGTCAAGTATAGGTTCTCAATCGGAATGCTCGCTGGTGGCATTGTATACCGACTTTGGTATGGTGTGCTTCTGCCTCTCCCCATCACCGATAACGAGTAGAACAGGACTATCAGGGTTCACTGGTTCACCATCAGATGACCAAACAATCTTGATCCGCTTCTCTCACCTTTGAGGATCAGCTGTGACTCTCACTCACCACCACTGGTTTCGATACTAAGAATTCGGACATCGCCAGCTTGCTCAGTATCGATCTCAGGTGTTGAACTGGGTAACAGAGACATGACCGAATCTTTCGTATATCCCTACTCGGAGGCACGCTATGGCACGCGTGTGAGCAGGAAGGAGGGGGTGGCGAGGGAGAGGCATGTGGATCAGGAGTGATGGCGCTAGACCCATCCGGGAGCCCAGTCAGGGTGTTAGAGGCAACCGCGCCATACCTGATCCTTTGGGGGTTCGGTATATGCTTTGTGCTATTGTAAAAAATAAGTCAATCAGTCATCCAACCATTGTCTCAACTATATCTACTACTCACCGAGCGATCACAGCTAGAACTTTGACTCGCTCATCGCTGCAAAAGTTGTGTCGCCAGTCGTATCTTCTGTTCATTAGCTATGTGTGGTGTGAGAGTGCTACCCGAGGAAATACATGAGGAGAAAAAAGATAACGAGAATGCCAAGAAGCACTACCATAGCTTTGATCGAATCTGATCTGAGGACTGGCATCCCTGAACCCGTCGGGTCTCCGTCTATCCTGTCCATACCATCACCACCAGTTCCGTCCATATTTTCACAACTCATCTTTAGCTAATAAGCTTACTCACAATATGTCTTTATGATTTCTCAAGTTGTCAGTCGATTCTTTACCAGACAAACACCACTACGACTAGATTTGCGAACGAAACTGCACAATCAATTCTGCTACTGACGAGACGGCACAGAACCGCGCACAGACCGACCAATTCTCCTTCGACGTCGATGTCCCCGAAATGTTGCTACTCCAAAGACTCTGGTGACCACACGCCTAATCAGGAAAATAGACGTCAGAAAGCTGTATCATCTCTACGCTTCTTCCCAGATATTGATCAGACACGATGTTCGTTCAATGGGCGGACACCCTCGACACTCCGTCTATCTCCATCATCTATGAGATGAATTCCTTGATAATATGGCCTTCAGCCCGATGCAGGACACCACTAGCTGCCGATTGACTGACTCTGAACCTTTCTGCAAGCTCAATGAGCGTACAGCCACGTGGACTATCGTAGTAGCCGCGTTCAACCGCTTCAGTAATAAACTCCCGTTGACGCTCGGTTAGGAGTCCGCTCGCTTCGTATGATTGCGTGAATGATAGAACCTCATAAGGGATATCAGCCGCCGCTAACTCGGTCGTATACTCCGATAACTGCTCCTGTGAACCGATTAGTTCACTTGATAACCACCCATCTTTGATAATGATGGGAAATCGTGGGAGGCTCCCCGTCGCAAGCCTCGCCTCATACGTTGACGGCATCGAAAATACCAACTGGATCAATACCATTCCCTCGTCGGAATGGAGAACCTCGGACGAGTACACCTCCGGTGCGTCGTCGAACCGGCGAACGATGGCGTCCCCGTCTGGTGTCGTTACCTCGATGATTTCGAGTACGCCGTTATCTGAGGGATTGCTCGTCAGGATCTTAAACTCGATGTTCGAAAAGTCGGTTGAGACACTAGCCAGGAAATTATCGTCGTCTGCCCCAATCTTGGTTTTCAGGTGTACGCGAGGCATACCACGCTAGAGTTGGCTGACGAGTGGTTTAACAGACTCGCAGATGACTTAAAAGGGTGAATGTATTCACGTACAAATCCGTGGTCTCGCTTAGCGTAGCAAGTAGTGAATAGCTATGAGTGCACTTGAAACGGCCATCCCTATTGTGCAAGGACTGCTCGGACTCATCATGGTTGGTGCGGGCAGCGCGAAAATTATCGGTGTTGACATCGCGAAAGAGGACTTCAAGCGGTACGGCTACCCGAAGTGGTTTCGATTCGTTACCGGTGGCATCGAAGTTATTGGTGGTCTCGGGTTGCTCGTCGGTCTTGTGGTTGCGCCGATTATCGCTGTTCTTGGTGGGGTTTTAATCGTCGCCACGATGATAGGGGCTATCCTGACGCATCTCTTCCGAGTTGATGATCCACTCTGGAGATATGTTGGACCATCGATGTACTTCATCGCCGGACTTATCGTCACGATTTTTTCGCTGCCCTCATTCTAAGTATTAAAATAGCAACAGTAGTTTCCTTCCCTTGTTTACAGATAGTGCCCCTGCATCAGATGAGTACAGCAACTCTTTCGGTACTCTAGATGGGCCTCCATCGGAGTTCGTCTCTAGACAATACTGAAGGGCGAAATTTCGAGATTTACCCTGTCTCACGGTCGTTGACACTAAACACTCCCACCCCGCTCGGATTAGAGCCCGAGACAATCGATGAAGACAGTGGGTGGGCGGAGTTTGCATTCCCACCGACCACGCTCGCACTCGGAGAGGCAAGCCCACAGATGCCGTTCACCCCGGGAGAAAGTGGCAGTGGTGTCGCAATGGCTGTCGATGATGTCGAAACAGCTACCGAAGAACTCGAAGATGATGGTGTGACTATTCTGATGGACCCGATCGACAGTGGTGTCTGCCACATGTCCATAATTGCTGATCCAGATGGTAATCCGATCATCCTCCATAAGCGAAACGATGGTACCCACGGGCGGGTTGACCCGTTCCCCTGGGTACAAAGCTGCGGATGATGTGAAAGAGAAAATTGTCAGAATAGGAGATGGGAGTGACTGTACTATTTTCCGAGACCAGTCTAACCAGTCGTGCTCAATTGGTGATTTTTCTCCATCGGACGAGTATACAACTCGACGATGTGTTCGTCCGGATCTTTGAAATATAATGACCGATATGGAGCTTCCGCGTCGTACTCGCGTTTGGTCACCGGAACATCTACTTGCTGAAGGAACTCATATGCAGCGTCAAAATCGCTCTCATCAATAAAGAGAGCAAAATGGACGTGATCGCCCCCCTCGTCGTATAATGCAGAATTGGGCCATTGATTCACTGGTTGTGCTTTCCGTTTCTCGTCTTTATCGGAAAACTCGCGAGGTAACCACAAGCCCAAGCGAGTATTCCCTCCGACATAGATCCACGTTGCCCAGACCTCGTCTCCAGAGGTTGATCCTGTGAATTGTCCATCAGCGTACCCCCACTGGTCGATAATGGGAAATCCGAGCGTTTCTGACCAAAATCTAACGGCCCGATCCATGTCTGCAACTTCGAGGACGAGTTCAGAAACGCCCTGTACTGGCAGTGTCATACGGTTTCATTTATATGGATACTATTGAAAGTGATGTCGCCCTCCAATCAACACGAAGTGATTTTTTGCCCTTTCGAAGTCGGTCGTTGAGTTACTACTCACCAACCCTCACGTCGTACTTCCCACCCCAGCAGTATCGTCGGCCATCCCAGACGAACGTTCGGCGGGCGAGTCCATACAGAAGGAGGGGCACAAACACGAACAGTGCTGGATAGGCTAGTACGGCTGTCCACCGGCGGACACCCAGAATCTCGTTGACGGCGAAATGTAGCACCGTTAGGATGATCACAGCTGGAAGTGGGTCTAGGATTGCACCAACAAGGACGAGCAGTGAGACGAGAACTGTCCCGACGATTGTCTCAGGGAAGTGCCACCGGAGAATCTGCGTCCATCGAACCGGCCGCTCGACCGCCTCGTGGATGGTCCCCCCAATGGGAACGATATGTGTCCGACCGACTGTCGTTACTTGGAGGTACTCCATGAGGAGCCCATCGTCGCTTACAGTTTGTCGAAGTTCGCCAAGAAATGTGGTCTCGTCGATGTCGCCTCGCTCGAACATGACCGCGCCGCCCCATATTTGGTTGCCAAGATAGAGGCCTAGAGAGCCAGCCGAAGCGTACAACGGCTCAAGCAGCACCGATAGGGGATCTTGTCCAACGAAGTAAGGCACTTCTGACACGGGTCCGTGGTCCTCATAGTCTGCGCTAAGCGTGACCAGCCAATCCGAGGGGTGATAGAAGTCGTCGTCAGTCCAAACGATGCGGTTGTGGCACGCGGCTTCCATTCCGGCAGCGATGGCGTTAGCCTTCCCCGAACAACCTTCCGGCTTGCCGGCGGCGACGAATCGGACGCCTGTGGGGTGGTTTTCTCGTTCGGTGACAGGGTCGTCCCCGTTATCGTGGATAATCAACAGTTCGTCGCTGTCTCCGAGCTGGGCGGCCAACTGCGCGCATGCGTCGGTCCATCTCGTCGTCGGCAAGAGGACGCTCGTCGGCGGGTGATCAGACATGGTGGTTAACCCTTTCCAGCCGAGGGCCATGAGCCCGCTGCCGGCGATTCATGGACACTTATGCTGAAAAGCTATAAGATAGCACCTAATCGTTAGTACATGCGCTACGTCACCGTCGTGGCTTACCCCAACGAAAAAGGAATCAACCGCCTCGACCGACGGGTTATCGAGCTTGGCCTAGAGTACCGAGCCATCCATCGCATGGAACTCCTCGCTGACGATTCCGTCGCGATGTTCGCCGAGGGTCGTGGCGATATCGAGGGACTCCGTCAGATCCTGTCGGAGTCGCCGGAAATCTTCGAGTTCTCTGTCTCTGGTGACAAGGACGGATTCTTCTCCTACACACGCTATGCGGCAGATGACCTGACTCGGATGCTCATGGAGGACCGGCGCGAGTCGTCATACCTAATCGATATGCCGATCGAACACACCACTGACGGCGGTCTCCGAGTGACTTACATTGGAACGGAAGCAGCCTTCACCAACGCGCTCTCCGAACAGCCTGAGGGTGTCAGAATAGAGGTCGAACGAATCGGCACATACACTCCCGGCCCCCGCCACATAGTCTCTCGGCTGACTGAACGTCAGCGGGAGGTGCTCCAGGCGGCGATAGCTCTCGGCTATTACCAAGAACCTCGCAAAGCGACCCACGACGAAATTGCGGCGGTAACTGAACTCTCCGAGACCACGGTCGGCGAGCATCTCCGGAAGGTCGAGGCGACCGTGTTCTCCTCGCTCCACGTTGGGGCCACTGATCGCTGAAGTGATCGATTGTCTCTGAGGAATCTGGTGATGGTCAGCTACTCACTCATTGCGACTGAGTACACGTCAGGCTAATCGTGGCTTTGGGGGAGCCGCTGATGTCACGGACGCACTTCGACGAAGTGAGGATCTGAATGCACCGGCCACTGAACCATGGAGCAAGACTGTTATCCTGCTATCGTTAGCTTCCCTGTTGTCGCTTCGACATCCTTGAGTATGCGACATAGGGGACAGCCCTATCAAGTATCTCATTGTGAGCTCCACTGATCTTCAGTCCAAGTATTCTGGTGAACGAGAAAAGGAGAGAAGCATATAAACAGCCCTTGATCGACGGCAACGCGCTCATCGCCCTCAGATGAGAAGGAGTAACCAATGAGACTCGTTGAGACGATTGCGGAGATACTGGGATTCGGCCCGAATGTAACCGTCATAGAACAACTCATCGCGTCATTACTCGGTGCCGCTCTAATTGGGGTCTTCTGCCTGACTCACATGGCAATTGCTGGTCCGTGGGCGAAACGAAAAGTGAACGCAGCTTTCGTGGATCGAATCGCCGTGAATCGAGTTGGTCCATTTGGACTGTTGGTCATCGTTGCGGACATCATCCGACTGATTTCGAAGGAACTCATTATCCCAAATGGCGTGGACCGTCCTGCCTGGGATCTCGCCCCTGTCCTCCTCTTTTTCTCGGCATGTGTTGGCTTCGCCGTTGTTCCGATGGGAACCATCGCTGGCGTTACGATCCAACTTGCCGACCCCGAGACCGGCCTCGTGTTTCTCTTCGCCATCTCGTCGCTAGCGACCCTCGCGTTAGTTATGGCTGGCTACTCGTCTAATAACAAGTATTCGTTTATCGGCGGGATGCGCGCAGTTGCACAGAATATCGCGTACGAGATCCCCCTCGTTGTCACGGCGGCGTCAGTCGTCCTGTTCACGGGAACGCTTCGAGTGAGCGAAGTCGTTGCGTTTCAAACTCGACCGCTCGTAAACGTGTTGGGCGTCCAAATCCCATCGTGGTTCGCCTTCGTCAATCCATTCGCTTTTGCACTGTTCATGGTGGCGAACTTAGCAGAGATTGGACGAAATCCGTTTGATACCCCAGAAGCACCGCAGGAGGTCATTGCTGGCTATCAGACCGAATACTCGAGCGTCTACTTCGTCTTTCTCTATGGGAGTGAGTTTCTCCATATTTTCCTCGGCGGTGCAATCATTACGACGTTGTTTCTTGGAGGGCCGAATGGGCCGTGGCTGCCGGGGTTCGTTTGGTTCCTCCTCAAAATATGGGGCGTATTCTTGTTCACGCAATGGGCACGAACAGCAATACCGCGCGTCCGCATCGATCAGCTCATCGAAATCGGTTGGAAGGGCCTCCTCGTTCTTTCATTTGCCAACCTTCTCCTCACAGCAATTCTTATTCCAATTCTAGGCGTGTAGTGCTAGCCTCCTTCCTCAATTGGGAAAGTGTAATTCTCCGAGTCTTGCTGTTTTCTGACCTTCTTCGAAACAATCCCTGAAATCCATGAATACACGACATTCATCCGCCCTCGACCACCCAGAGCCATGAGAACTCCGCAAACCACCAATACGTCATCTCCATCGATGACGTGACTGAAGACATGATGGTCTGCACCTGCCCACATCACGTCCACCGCACCGCCTTTTGCAAACACATGACTGCCATCGAGAACGCAGCCGACGATACCAAACCAGACAACTGCGCCTGTGACGGCCTCGGGGACTTCCCGTATTGGCCGTGCGTTCGTACGGGTCGCAAAGAACTGCCGAACTAATCTCCGTTCACCCGCTTTTTGATATTGTACCGAATGACTATCGTCCTTCTCAGGAGATTATTTCTCACCGGAGACACTGACTAAATAACTTCACTTACACTCCACTAGGCGCTCCTATTTCTTCGCTGCGAACCTCTACTATACTGGAGGATTAATCTCCGAGCGGAGCACGTATCATGATTTACAAAAAGAGATACAGAGAGGCGATTACTGAACCAGAAACGCGAGTGAAATTCACCACCCTAGCACGATGGACCTTTTCCGAAGCCCGGGAAACGACACGAAAACGGTTCGCGGAGAACGGAGAGGCGACACAAAATTCTAGGAACGACATGCGATTGGTCCAGACGGCGCCGACCGCTCCGTTGAATCTCATTGGTCGCCTAATCGATACAACACTAAGGAGGACGACGAAATGACACTCGCAATCGAGACCAATGACCTACACAAGTCCTTCGGTGATACGCTCGCTGTAGACGGCATTGACCTCCAGATTCCTCGAGGAACCGTATTCGGTCTTCTCGGACCCAATGGAGCCGGAAAGACTACGATAATCCGAATGCTTGCAACGCTGCTCCGCCCAGATTCAGGCACTGCGACCGTCCTTGGGCACGACGTCGTACAGAATTCGGCTGCGGTTCGTGAGAAAGTAAGCCTCACTGGCCAGTACGCCTCCATCGACGAGGAACTGACTGGTCGTGAGAATCTCATCCTCATCGGGCGCTTACTCGGGTTCTCGTGGCGCAGTGCCAGCAAGCGCGCCGACGAGCTGCTCGCCTCTTTCGGCCTCACCGAGGCTGCCAGGCGCCAAGTGCGGACGTATTCCGGCGGCATGAAACGTCGCCTCGACGTCGCCGCAAGCTTGGTCGTCACACCCGAGGTCCTCTTTTTGGACGAGCCGACAACGGGTCTCGACCCTCGTAGCCGGAACCAAGTCTGGGCAATCATCCGTGCCATTGCTGCCGAGGGAACGACTGTACTCCTCACTACACAGTATCTGGACGAGGCAGATCGTTTGGCAGACCGGCTTGCCGTGATCGATGATGGGCGAGTCATCGCGGAAGGAACCAGCCGCGAGCTGAAAGCCGCCATCGGTGCCAGCACGCTTCATGTTCGCCTGCACGACCCCAAACAGCGTGCGGAGGCCGAGACCATCCTCGGGGACCTCCTCGGTGTGGAGATCCTCAACGGAGACGACCGTGACACGCTTTCTGCGAGCGTTTCGGATGACGAGAACGCTGCAGCGGTGCTCTCGGCGCTTGCTGGCGCTGACGTGCGCGTCGATGAGTTCTCGCTTGGACAAGCGAGTTTAGACGAGGTATTCCTTGCCTTGACGGGGCATCCCGCAGAAGAACAAACCGAAGAGGTAGCAGCATGAGCACCGAGACCAAGGAGACATCGCTCATCACCGAGGAGGATCTGGCTGATGCCCTCTCACGCGATGAACGTCCGCCGCATGCTGGGGCAGTCTCCGCATCGGTCACACTCGGGTGGAGAGCCCTCTTGAAAATCAAGCATGTCCCATTCCAACTGTTCGACGTCACGGCATTCCCGCTCATGTTCACACTGCTGTTCACCTTCCTCTTCGGTGGTGCCCTCGCGGGGTCACCCAGCGAGTACATTCAGTTTCTCCTACCAGGAATCCTTGTACAGTCCATCGTCTTTATTACTGTTTACACCGGATTTGGACTTAATACAGACATCGACAACGGCCTGTTCGATCGCTTCCAATCGCTCCCGATTTGGCAGCCCGCACCTATCGTTGGCGCGCTCTTAGGCGACGTTATGCGTTACTCCATCGCCGCGGTTATGGTAATCGGGCTCGGGTTCGTACTTGGATTCAGGCCTGGGGCCGGGTTCGTGGGCGTGCTCCTCGCGCTGGCACTCGTTCTTGTGTTCGCATTCAGCCTCTCGTGGATCTGGATCGTCGTCGGGCTAACCGTTGAAAAGCCCGAATCTGTCATGACGATGAGTTTCCTCTTGCTGTTCCCACTCACGTTCGTGTCCAACATCTTCGTGGACCCTGCAACCATGCCCGGGTGGCTCCAGATCGTAGTTGGCGTCAACCCGGTTACACATCTCGCAGACGCTACCCGTGGTCTCATGCATGGAGGCGTTGAGTTCGTGGATATCGCGTGGGTACTCGTCGCTTCCGCCGTGATTGTTGCCGTCTTCGCACCGCTTTCGCTCCGGAAGTACCGCGAGGAACGGTAGCTTCGATTCCGGACGAGACCATTTCCTGATTGTGACTCTGTTGGATCGCTGCTCACGAGGTGTTACAGATGATAACTGATATTCGTCTATGAATAACAGTTATCTCCTATCTTCGGTATCACACTGCCATGAACTCGTTTGATGCAGCTCGCGTTGAAACAGTCTTGATGGACTCGTATAGTACACTCGTCGACATGCGTTCGTTAGAGGATGCACTCGCCAAGTATACCGATAAAGCACGAGAAGTCGCTACGATCTGGTTCCAACGATCAAAGATCTACGGTACTGTTGCCACTCAGTTCGAGGAATTTCGTCCCTGCAGAGAGAAATACCGTCACTCACTCAATGATGGCCTGCACCTGCCCACATCACGTTCACCGCAACGCCTTTTGCAAGCACATGGTTGTCGTCGAAAACGCAACCAACGACGGGACGCTAGAGGCTTTCCACAGAGAGGACGACAACGAGACCGAAAACTGCGACTATGACGGCCTCGGTGACTTCCCCTGTTGGCCGTGCGTGCGAACGGGACGAACAGAACTGCCGAACTAACTCGGTTAGCATTTTATTCAATGAAAATAGTTCTATCACATAGTACTGTTACTCACTTTCTCGTGGATGGCTTCTGTACTGTTGCACTCGTCCTCGTATAGTGGTGATACAGCGTCCTCGGATGCTGCGTAGAATCGACGCAGACACGTACGTAGATATTCGCTCGGAATAGTACACCATATGATGCCACGTATACAGCTCAAAATCAATGCTGCTGCGTCACAGGACCAGCTGGCCACTGCCTCTACCGAATTCCCGGAGGAAGAATTCGAAATATTAGCGAGCCACACAATTGACGATCGACTAGTTGGTATACTCAAGGTTCGAACGATGGACGGAGACGCCATCGCTCAATATTTCCAAGACACAGTAGGAGTCCACTCATCTGAAGTGCTTTTTACAGATGAGAGATATATTCTCCTCCAGTACGAAATTCCAATTCCTGATCCATATCGTGTGGCTCGTGCATCAGGCAATCTGACACTCTTCCCGATTACTATGCACGACGGCTGGTTGTTCGTGGAACGAAGTGCCTCAAACGAACAGTTAGCACAATATAGGGATCAACTAGAAAGCGCTGGACTTCAGTATCAGATCCTCTCGTTACAGCAATCACACGATCCGATTGAACTACTCACTGATCGGCAACGACAGTTCATCACCGAAGCTATTGCGCGCGGTTATTACGAGACCCCCCGCCAGTGTACGCTAACCGATTTAGCAGAGATTTTTGGAATTAACAAGTCTGCTGCAAGTGAAACACTCCGTCGGGCTGAAGGACGAATTATCACAGACGCACTACCCAAATCGAAAACGTGATGTCTTGAGAAAATTGCAAGATAATGCCTATTGGAGCAGCGAAAAATCATTGAGCTACGATTGTAGATTCACCGTTTGAAGAAGAATGCTATTTAAACTGCTGAACTAGTTCACGCACAAAGCTGGGATATCTCCCGAGCTAGTATAGATATGGCACAATTAGAAACGGCAGACGATGTAAAATCGTCAACATCGCCTGATTTGAATCGTTTCGTAAAATATGGTCTATTAACGATTGTCATCGCTGTCATCGTAAATTCGGCTATTCGTGTGGTCGCATACCAATTCATTACCATTCACTCTGCTTTTTGGCCGTTAGAATGGGAAGCGGTGGCCGGAAGTACAGCTCTCACGATCATTGGTGCAACTTTCATTTACTGGGCAGTGACTCGCCTGTCTCAGCGACCGAACCGAATATTTGTGATTATTGCGGCGCTTGTGCTGCTTCTCTCGTTTGGGTCTTTCATAGTGCCTCCACCTATTTTGGAGGAAACACCACCTTCAGTAAGTGCGGTCTTAGCAGGAATGCACGTGAGTGTAGCGGTCATTAGCGTTAGTCTATTGACCCGGATCTCAAACACCACTTCTGAGTCTGACAATCGTCATTAAATCGGATTCCAAGTGCCGCAAAACCTCGACTAAAGGGAAAAGAGCCGTTCAATGTCGTATTCGTGAGCAAGACCGCACTTGTGTGGTCAATAAATGAAACCTCAGGGTAGTCATAGTGCTCAAACGATCACAAGACGCAATAGACACTCCAGCACAAACGAGAAGAGTATCGAAACTCTCTGAGCGTCCAATCGACTAGAGTGCAGAACCGACGTCTCATGGATTATCAGGAGAGCTCTGCGTGAGCGAATCGCCAGTATCCGAACACGAGAGGCAAGGTCAGCCAGAGCACCAATACGACAAATCCGAACCAACCTTGCTGCCAAAATGTATCGACAGTCCCCGTCTGACTTGCCGAGTTTACCACCGTATACGCGGAGTAAAACGCCTGACGTGGGTTCATAGCGTTGACGAATGTGATGATATCACTTTGGAAAGCTTCGGAGCCGATTTCGAAGTAGTTGAGGAGGAGCGCGAGGACGATGTTCAGAATATCCCAGACCATCGTGAACAGGACGACGAGTCCAAAGCCAATGGCGACGACCGCGTTCTCCGATGCAAGCCCTGCCGAAAGCCCGACGCTGATGCTGACGAAAACCGCTCCGAGGAGGAGCGCGAGCAACGCGAACAGTAGGAAATCTACTATCGGGAGCGGAGCGCCGAGAGCGGCGATGACACCACCACTAACCACTAACCCGACGAGCGTAGCTACCGAAACGATGGTTGTCCGCCCGATGAACTTCCCGCACAGCACGTCAGTCCTCGTGTGTGGCAACGAGAGGAGCAACTTCAGGCTCCCTGAGTCCCGCTCACCAACGACTGACCGATATCCCGAGAGAATCCCGACTGTGGGGAGGAAGATGGCTGTCGGCGTCGTGAGCGAGAGGATGATGGCGAGTTCGTTTGCGTCCTCAACCTCGTAGGCGCTGGTAACCTTGACAAAGAAGTACGACGCACCGGCAAAGAACAGCACGAAGATCGCGATGAGCGACAACAAACGCCGTGAGCGAACGGCGTCCCGAACGTCTTTTTTCGCGACGGCCATCCAACTCATGCGTACACCTCCTGTCGGTTCGTGAAGGCAGCAAACAGGTCGTCGAGGGACGACTCTTCCGTGGCAATGTCGTGAACCTCGACCCCCGCATCTCGAACGGCATCTATCACCGCTATCTTCGACCCGTCGGCAATTGCGACGACGAGTTCGTGGTCGTGCCCCTGAGCCTCCAGAACACCAGGACAGTTTCGAGCGGCAGCGAGTGCGTCTTGTGTCACTTGTGAGACGGAGAGAGTGAGGTTGGCCGACGTCTCAGTCGATTGCCGAAGGCCCTGAATCGAATCCTGCGCGATGAGTTGTCCCCCCTGAAGTATCCCAACACGGTCACAGACCGCATCAACCTGTTCGAGAATGTGGCTCGAAAAGAAGATCGTTGCACCACGAGCGTTCTCTTCGAGGATGATCTCGCGCATCTCGCGGGCACCGTTCGGGTCCAGTCCAGTCGATGGTTCATCGAGAAGTATCAAGTCTGGTTGATCCACGAGAGCCATTCCGAGGGCAAGACGCTGTGCCATCCCTTTCGAGTAGCCACCTGCCTTTCGGTCCGCTGCGTCTGCGATGCCGACACGTTCAAGAATTTCTATCGGCGAGTCCTCGGCGTTTTTCGATTCGATGGCAAATTCGAGATGTTGACGACCGGTAAGGCGGTCGTAGACCGAAAAGGCGTCCGGGAGGACGCCAATTCGTTGCCGGATGGCGAGCGAGTCCGTCTGGGCGTCGTATCCTAATACGCTTGCTTGCCCCGTGGTCGGGCGAATGAAATCGAGAAGGATGTTGATAGCTGTCGATTTGCCAGCACCGTTCGGCCCAAGAAATCCGAATATTTCTCCATCTTCGATAGAAAGGTCCAACCCGTCCAAAGCGGTGAAATCACCAAACTGCTTCGTAACGTTCGAGAGATCGATTGCAGTCATTGCAGGTGGACGATGGCATGGGTATCTATTGGTCTCCAACGATGGTTTTCTACCCCAGAAAAACGTCGTCGAAGGCTTTGATACCGAGAGGGGAAAATTCCTCACGACCCGTGTTCGAACACTGATTGCCTCGACAAATCGATGCCGACCATACGGCAGTATAGAATGGTCGAGAGACTGAGATAGAGAAACTCGCTTAGGGTGCTGACTACCGAGATACTGATATCAGAGATAATGGGTGGTGCCACAGCCGGTAGTAGCGCGAAGATGCCAAACGGTAGTATGAGGAACGTGACCGAAAGAATCCCGAACGCGACGAGGTGCTGGGACGCGAGTCGCCAGCTACCGAGACACGCTTGGAAGATGTTTCGGTCTTGTATGGCGATTTCGTGTGCAATAAACGTCAATCCGGTAAACAGGATAAACGCAGGTATTAGCAGAACGATGCCACCGATCACCACTAGCCCAACTCCAACGAAGGAGTGAGTGGCAGCGGTTAGTGTGGATTCTCCGATGACGAAGACAAGTCCAATGCCGAGAGCTACCGAGACGAGGATGATGCCGACGACAATACAAATACCAACCCATGCACCGAGATAGGTATGAACTGTCGCCCATCCCATCCGGTAGAATACGAACCGCTCTGGAATGCGGTCTTCACAATCGCTTGCAAAGATCCGAATTGCAATGATTTGGATCGGGGTGGTAATCGCAGTCGTGAGACCGAGGGTGAGCAGTGTGGCTGCCAAGCTCACAAACACGGGTATGTCTGTCGCAGGTGGGACCGGTTGAGCTGCGTTTGCTGGGAGAATCATGGAGTCTGTCTGGAGGGGGAGATACGTCGAAGACGTGATCGATGTCAGTCCGGAGAGGAGGAGGTCGATGACGAAATAGCATCCGACCAATAACAGTCCATTCCGTGTTTTTAGCTGTCCCACTCCCTTCCGGAGCACAGAGCGAGTGATGATCTTCATCGTGAATTACTCCTTAGTTGACCAGGGATCGCTCCAAAGCTGTTGCAAGGACATGAAGTATAGCCGGAGGTGATTCGATGTCGTAGGGTAGTTGCTGATCTCATTTCTCTTTATACTGGATTCGGACCTTCTGATCGTCGGTTTTCGGTCGGGATGGTCCACTCGAGATACGTAATGAGTAGATGATGCATCCGAGACCAATTATCTCTACGAGACGGCTCAGAATAGGCAAATACGACGTGTAAATCCGCGGTGGGAACGCAAACTGCGCACTGAGTAAAGTGACGACGATGGTCAAGCCAAACGGGACGACAGCGATGAGGGCAAGGCCGAGGGCCAAGTAGAGCATCCGTCGATTTTGATTGCGACAAAATCCACGGTACGCTTGGAATGTGATGTATAGTCCCATTCCTATCGCGACGAACGTTAATAGGAGCGAGACGAGATACTCGACATACGCGGACAGCGCGGTTGTTTGAAGAACGATCATACTTGATTCCACATCTCGGTAAACCGGTCCGCAACGTCGTCAGTCGGTTGTGTTTCGATAACGATTTCGAGGTTACCGTTCGTCAGTTCCACTGTAAGTCGCTGGAGACAAGCCTCGTACATACTGTAGTGATGGCCGTCTGCCGCAATTTTAGTACGTTCAGCCACTAATCCTGCACCGATGAGGCGTTCAATACGCCGATATACGGTCGGAAGCGACATCTCACATTCGTCTCCTAGTTCTTTCGCGGACATTGGTCGTTTGCTAACTGCGATGAGGATCGTCCTCGCATACTCATCGTCGAGGAGTGCGAAGACGTCAGTTGTAGAACAATCCTCATTCACACGTGCCAGTTCGAATACGGCTCGTATAAGCCATCTCTTTTGTACCCAGTTCCTTTACGAAACCTAACGATCGCGTACAACCTGTTTTGTGATGTGTACCGACCGTTAGTTTCGTCGCTTGTTCTCTGTTCATTACTGATCTCGTTCGTAGTGTGTCGGTATAGCGGCTGCTATCGTTTTCTGCCCCAGAAAAATATCCGCCTGTTTTACTCTTTCAAGCCGTCCCGATCAGTGCTGGGCTGAACATCGACGACGTGACCAAGGACTGATGGCCTGCATGTGTTCGCACCATGTCCACCGGGCTTCTTTCTAAAACACGTGGCCGCCGTCGAGCATGCAACCGGTAACGGCACGCTCGACGCCTTCTCGTCGGAGGGCGACAACGAGACCAAACCAAACAACTGCGACTGTGACGACCTCGGGGACTTCCCGTATTGGCCGTGCGTGCGAACGGGAACGGAAATAACTGTCAAGCTAACCATCACTTCAGTCTTTTTGAGATACATAATTTTTGAAGAAATGGAGACATGGGTGGGACTGGTTCACTTTCACTAAACTTAGCGCGTTTATATGGCACTTGCTAGCCTATCTCTACTGGAGGGGTGTAGGCATGACATCAGATACTGAAACAGAAAATGCGGTCGAACCCAGGCAAAAAATCACTCCGAATCTCTGGTTCAATGATCAGGCAGTGGAAGCCGCGGAGTTTTACACTTCCGTGTTTGAAAACGCGGAGATCAAGGATACAACCCATTACCCGGATGCCGGGCAGGAAATGACCGGGAAGGAAGCCGGCAGCGTGATGACGGTTGCCTTCAAGGTCGAGGGGTTCTCGTTTGTCGCGCTCAACGGCGGGCCGAAGTTCAGTTTCAACCCGTCGATATCGTTTTTCGTGAGTCGAGAAACAAAAGAGGAAATGGATGAGTTATGGGCACGGCTCGTCGATGGTGGGGAAGTACTCATCCAGCTTGATGAACACCCCTTCAGCGACTATTACGGCTGGGTGCAGGATCGATATGGTGTCTCGTGGCAGCTCATCCTCCCTAGCAACGAAGGCGACTGGCGTCCGGATCTGGTGCCGTCCCTCATGTTCACACAGGACAACGTCAACAAAGCCGAGGAAGCCATCGATTTTTACACCGGTGTCTTTGCTGACACCGAACTGGGTCACCTAGAACGGTATCCGGAAGACACCGGCCCAGCCAAAAAAGGGGCGCTTGCCTTCGGAGATTTCAAAGTCGAGGACGTCTGGCTGGCTGTTATGGATACCGGCGTTGAACAGGACTTCGCGTTCAACGAATCTATCTCCCTCATCGTCAACTGTGAAACCCAGGACGAAATCGACGAACTCTGGGACGCACTCAGCGCGGCACCCAAGGCCGAGCAGTGTGGCTGGCTAAAGGACAAATACGGTGTCTCGTGGCAGATTACGCCCGCGATGCTGAACGAGTTGCCGGACGACGACCTAGAGGCCAATGCGCGCATGATTGAGGCACTGCTGGAGATGAAGAAGCTCGACATTGCAGAACTGCAAACAGCATATGATGGAAACTAAGCTGCGTTAACCAAAGAACAATGTCAAAATCAAAAATCAACTTTACCGCTCAACTGGTTTCAATCGGATCGCGAACCGTCCTCAGGCTACCCGAGCACGCGAGTGAAAAGCTCCCATCTCGCGGCATGGTGATGGGCCGCGGAACCATCAACGGGTTCCACTTTCAGACCCCGCTTGAACCGGACGGTGAAGGAAGCCACTGGTTCGAGGTCGACAAAGCCATGCGTGAAAACGCTGGAGCAGACGTCGGCGACACTGTAACATTGGAGATTGAGCCGATTAGTGACTGGCCGGAACCCACGGTGCCAGCGGACTTGAAAAATGCTCTTGCAGACAATCCAGAGGCACAGACTCTCTGGAAAGATATCACAACGAAAGCACGCTGGGAATATATCCGCTGGATCCGCTCAGCTAAAAAGTCCGAGACCCGCGAGCGGCGGATCGAGACAGCCTGTTCGAAACTGGAAGACGGTCAGCGCAGACCATGTTGTTTTGACGGCAGATCCTGTACTGTACCCGATATATCGAAGAGTGGGGTACTGATTGAGCCGATGGAAAATCGCTGACCTGGACGGCCTACGAACAACACGGATGGGAGCAATTCAGTGCGACGGTGCGCCACGAACTCATTCACGCATGGCAGTACCACGAATCGACGACGCGGGTCACGGCGAAACGTTCATCCGGTGGACAGATCGCCTCGAAACCTCACAGTACTGCGACCGGTTCACATCGCCGGCACTGTCTAGTTAAGCTCCTCCTCGACAGGTGTTCGGTTTTCAAGCGATTGATGCGGTCTCTGACAGTTATAGTAATGCACAAACTGCTCAAGCCACCGCTGAACGCTCGGCCGACTGCCCACCCATGACGTATGGAAGCGGTCGATCCGCTGTTTGAGCGTGTGAAACCACTTTTCGATCAGATTTCGCTCGGTGTAGTCAAGCCGACCGCGCAACCCAATTCGGAAGAGGGCAGTCCGATAGCCGTAGCCATCAACGAGAAACACAGTGTCAGAGAGATCATGTTTCTCGACCAATCCAGACAGAAACGTAGCCGCTTGATCGGTCCCATGCCGATCAAATACTTTGACATCAAGCAGTAACTTTGTTTCTGTGTCTATTGCAGCGTACACCCAAGACCACTCGCCGTTGATTTTGACAGCGGTTTCGTCAACCGCGACCCGCGTCGGCGTCGCCGACGGCGGGTCGGAGACGCTGTCAGATATCCGATGAACTCATTGAAAAATCGCTTGATGCGAACGTTTTACGCCGAAGAGCACGAGAATCCCTTTTGTTTCCCTGAGTGAACAACCGGGTGGAGCCGGACGGCGAACGCCCGTCAGGGCGTTCGCCGTCCGCTCACGCTCCCAACATTCAGCGTAGCCGTCTCTAAACTCTTTTTGAGCAGGTTTGAGAGTAGCATGAATCACTAACTCTTCAACCTGCTCGTCCTTATCTAGACAGTGCCCCCTTTTCCGATGATTTGACACCTGCTGATCCTCGCTTGATCCGCGTTCTATGAAGAAGTTTTTGCGCACTGCCGCCGTGAGCTTTGGTTCTCACCGGTACCCCAAATCTCTCTTATTTACGAGAGAGCGGTAGACAGTCCGCCGGCAGAAACACACGGGTGCCCACCCAACTGCAACACACCGGATTTCCTTTGCTTTTCACCGGATAGACAGTCAACCCCTGCCCCTGACAGTCCTGCTGGTGCCACACCAGAGTTCCGCTGTAAACCGCGCTCGCTCGACAGTCCCACCGTCACTAGGTCTAACTCACTCCTGCTGGTACGCAGAGGACAGTCCAACGTGCTGGTCTGTACCTGGCTCAGGGCAGCTCCTGACGTCCTGTGGACAGTCTGGCAGTGCTGTTCACTGCCACTCACTCGTGCGTTCTATGGAAGACGGTCGCTCTCCGATTGGCACCCAGTATGACGCTCATGTGGCACCCCACCTCTGCCGTCCTACAAGAATTCCGTGAGTGCGTGCTACTGGCACCCCAGCTTGTTTTTCACGGGGATTTGCCCTGTATCGCACACGTTGGCACCCACTGGTCTAGTGTCCTGGCTGGCACCATACTGTAAGCGTTTCGCGTCTGTCTTGGTTCTGTTCGGTAGCAGAGGATTGTCCTCACTCTTGATGTCGTTGATGCTGAAAACCGCTTCTTGTGCGTCTACTAGATTCGCTAATAATATTATGGAAAACAATATTGTCTCTCTCGATGTATTATTCTCTATGAGTTCCGTTGTCCAGTCACTCAAGAAGCCCTACACCCGGAACCTCCTCGAAGTCATCGGTGCGTCGCTACTTGCGCTCATCATCGTTGGTCCAATTATCTACGGCGCTCTTGGCGCACTCGTCGGCTTTACACTTGACCTCCTTGGGATTGCTCAGCCACTCTCACTGCTCGGGATGAACATCGTCTTCATCAGTTCCATCTTCATCACAGTCTGGACCGTCTTCAAACTGGTTGAACTATACTACCAGCGCAAGAACTGAGGCGTTCTCGCACTATACACGGAGAGCTAGATCCGTTCTCATTCCATTAGGGTGACCGTGAGCTCCCAATGAACTGTTCCCTCTCGCTTTTTTACTTTGGCCCCTAGATCCAGCACAGCCTGACTGTCCCCTTCTTTTAGTGTTCGCTCTTCTCCAGTTGTTTTGCATAGTGGACTGTCCTATTCTTCGTGTCTGGTTGTCGTCGAGGATTCGCTCTGGCAGACTGTCCGGGTGCTGTTGTTCCCGGCTGGCTGCTCTCTCGCATCATTGTTGCTGGCTCTGTTGACAACCTGTTGGGGTGCCCTCTTTTCGCGTGTACTGTTCACTATCTGTTTTGTGATAGATTGGGGGTGCCCACTGGTTCTTGCTGGCCTGAGTTTGTCCGCTCTCGTCGCGGGTCGTTCTACTCTGTATTCGGGGGGGTGTCAGCCCCCGCGTTGTGTCGCGCACACCCACATTATCATTTTGACAGTACTGTTGTTCATCCCCTTTCGCGTTATCTTTTGGTCTCTTTCACCGCTTCATATACCGCCGTCGGGATGCAGTAGCTCAATTGAATCCAATCATAATATTATAGTTGGTATGGTTCGTTAGCCTTGCGTATAGCTTCCTATGTCATCTGATAACTCCGCCACTTTGACCACGGGACACGCCGACGAGATGGAAGAAAAACTGAACCGTGGAAATGAACATCGGCGTAACATTCTGGGTGCCCTCGCCACTGCTGACAGTGACGCACTCAACACGTCACAAATCCGAGAACGAGCCGACGTCCCCAGCAGGAGTATTTTTCTCGAGGATATTCCTTCGGCCGCTCAGTTGAGATAGAAGTCCCTCTCGTTATAGTAGGGCCGATGAAAGAGACGAGTACTTAATACGTTGGATAACCAAAGGTGAAAGGTTATGTCACTCGCTGCTGCGGTGCGGGAGTGGTTCGTTGATGAGGATAGCCTCATCTATGAATGCCGACACTGTGGGACATCGCTGGCAGCCACCGACCAGGTGTGTTCTACGTGTGGGTCAACTGAAATTGTCGACTTTGACGTTTCGTGATCTCCCCGCGACGTGCTTGGATTACTTGTCACGAGCTTTCAACCACTGATCGAGGAGCTCACGTATCGCTGCATCACGGTTCTCTCGATGGTGAGCAAATGCAACGTCATCGATTTGCTCGAGCTCCTCGGCTGTGAATCCGAGGGTGACTGAATCCATATCGGGAAAGTCCTGATCCATTAAGGGAAGTCTTGAGCGCCATCAATAAGTAAATTTGTCAGCCATCCGTTTGGCTTACGGATAGATTCTCGAACGCGATCATGGACAACGATGATTTGCATCTATCTCAGTATATAATCAAGATCATAAAGTCAGAATAAATAGTGTCCATAGTTATTCATCCATCATGCGTCGCCACGGTTTGAAAGTATTTCCATCACCGGTGTGGCAGTGATCCCATGAACGATAATGGAAACTAAGACAATAAATCCAATAAGTGCCCATAGGAGGCGTGGTGTCGGGAATTGCGCTCCATTCAGTCCATACGAAAGATAGTAGAACGATCCGACACCGCGAATGCCAAAGAACGAGATCGTAGCACGCTCGCCGCCCTCGATTGGTGCTCCAATGAGACCAATCATTCCTGCAAGTGGGCGCAGGATGAAAATGATACATAATCCTACGACAACTGCTTCCCATGTGAGTGGATCAAGGAGCCCAGAGACAAGTGTTCCACCGAAGAGAACGAGCAAAAGAGCCATTGCCAACCGCTCCGTCACTTCTGAAAAATCATGAAGGGCTCGATTATATTCATGAGATCGCTCTTGATGTCTGATTACTAACGCAGCAACAAAGACCGCGACGAAACCATATCCTTGGAGGATTTCTGTTACACCGTATACCAATAGGGTCCCACCAAGTGCTTCAGCTCCTTCTACTGCTCGGGCAAGTCGAGTCGTAGGTGAAAAGCGAAACAATAGTTCTGCGAGCACATATCCAAGGAAAAGTCCTAGAAGAGTTCCCGCGATGATTTTATATCCAACATATATCAACATCCACTTTCCAAGCCAATCAATACTGGCGATCCCGGATCCAGCAATAAGAATGGCGGCGTATGTGAATGGAAATGCCAATCCGTCATTGAGACCAGCTTCTGAGGTGAGAGCAAATCGGACTTCATGTTCGTGTTCTCGGCCGTCGCAATGGTCGTCTGCAGCATTCTCACCTTCCCCTGGGGGTCCAACCTGGATGTCCGAAGCTAGCACAGGATCTGTCGGTGCGACGATGGCCCCGAGGAGAACGGCAGTCGCAGGAACGATTCCAAGCACCCACCACCCAAGAAACACCGTGCCAACGATCGTGAGCGGCATCGTCACGACTAATAACCGCCACGTTGTTGACCAGGTTTGAAATGAAAACGGTCGGTCCAATTTGAGTCCCGCCCCCATTAAGGAAACAATCACAATGAATTCAGTGACCTTCTCAGCAATGGCTCCGTTTGCTATTGGATCTGGGTTTGGAAGTCCAAGTGGAAGCGAGAACGCTACTGCTCCGATTACTAGATAGAAGAGAGGACCTGAGGCGGCACGATCGGCGAGCAAATCTGGCAGAACCGAAGCAGCAAGGATAACGAAGCCAGCTAATGCTACTCCTACAATATAGGTTTCAACCATTACTATATGATAGCCACCGAACCGTCAAAATCAATGTGGCAGTTAATCTCTGCGTCCGACATTAGAAAAGTAGTTGTCCGGCCATTCGTCTCAAGATACCAGTCCCCCTCATTAATGTGAATAAACCGTCGCTTCAGTGCAACTAACTCCAGTGAACTGGTACTGGAACTGACGGCGTAATCGTCGTTTACCCCGCCCTGATGAATTAGAAAATCCGCTTCGATAGGCTTGCCACCTCCATCAGGTCGAAACGGGCGTGTACGAACGGATGTTGAGAGGAGATCCCCGATCTTCACTTAGTACTCGTGAATCGTCTCTTGATGTTGGTCAGATCGATTTTCGGCGATCGGAAAGTGAAGGATAACAGTGCCACTGGTTTTGCTAGCGACCGTGACCGACATTGGATCCATATGGAGTTTCATCACTCGTGAAGATAATCGACCGAGGACGGTCATAGCCTCTATTTTTGACCAATAGAACATCGCCTAGAGCATCTCGGACAACCCAATCGATCAGATTGAAATAGGTCGCTTCGATACACTTCGTATCATTTGAACGATGGTGGATCTAAATGTAGCACTCATTTCACCACCGGTCAATGATTGTTTGGCCAATGGTTGCCGGACCATCGATAACTTCGAGACCAAGATCAGTAAACGCGACCGTCTGGTACGAATCACTTCGACAACTGTACCCGCCATAGCTATCTCTTCGTTAGCTAAAGGGATAAACTCGGTGAGCATCCAACGACCTGCAATACTGTCATTCGAAATCTATTTTAAATCACGAGCGCGCTGACCTGGACGGCCGACGAATACTACGGGTAGGAGCAATTCAGTACGACACCTATCAAGCGGTTACCACTGGCAACTTGAGCTCACGAGTCGCTCAATGGATCTCGTTTTCATTGATCCGAATTACTGGTCCTTTCGATCCTTTTGCCACTGCTCTTTTGCAGTATTATACCGTATAGACGCTTGTATAGCCAATTTGATTGTCAAAGAAGCAGTGAAAGAACAGCTCGAAGGACACAATGTGTGAGTGACTTCTACGATGCACTCGATGAGGAAGTTGAGATGGTTCTCGAGGATGCTGCTCGACGAGCCGAAGAAAACGATCGTAAAACCGTCCGAGCACGCGATTTGTAGCGATCCGTCGCCTCACTGTAATTGCAATTCTCAGAACCAGCCCAATTGCGATCCCTATCTGTATGTTATCCATCGCAGCTCCGATCCCGGCTCCGAGCGTGATCCCAACTGCAATCCCAGTTCCCATCTTCTTCTCTGATCCGTTTTCATCTTGATCTGAAGATATAGGGATTCAATTTGTCAGTCCACCTAACAAACAGGCTGTATTCTCTAATCTGAGCTATGCACAAGTCCATAGATGCTTGCACCGTTAACGAGGATAAACCATTCCGCAGCTCTCGAAGCTGACGAGACGGCACAGAACCGCGCACAGGCCGACCAATTCGCCTTCAACGTCGATGCCCCGGGATTCGTCGAAGTCACCAATGAGAGCTATGATAAGCCCGCTGACCACCAGTACACTGTCTCCATCAACGGTGTGACTGAAGAGTTGATCGCCTGTACATGTTCTCACTATGTCCACTGTGACGCGTTCTGCAAACACAGAGCCGCTATTGAGAATGCTTCCAGTGCCTGGAGTATTGTGTTCTTCTCACTTCAGATATTGGTGATCGAAAACGATCGATAACCTGAGCGATGCAAATGTCCCGATTGCAAAGATCGCTTGACATCGAGAGAAGGACCGTTCGAAAATCTCTCCTGAATAACACCACCGGAAATCATTCAGAAATAGTAACAATACGGCGACAACGATATTTTGAAGCCTGCAACCGTAAACTCTGTATGTTCGATAAAGACCAGCGCGATTACATCACTCGCGCCCGAATTGGTCGACTAGCAACAGCCGACAGAGATGGTCGACCACATTTAGTACCTATTTGTTTTTCCCTTTTGGATGAGACGATCGTCACTCCTATCGATGAGAAGCCAAAAAAACGCTCACCGACAACACTGCAACGTAGCCAGGATATCAATGAAAATTCTTGTGTGACTCTCCTTATTGATCACTACACGGAAAATTGGTCGAAACTTGGTTGGATTCAAATTCGTGGTACCGCAACTCACCTTCTTCCAAATGAACCGGATCACACTCCAGCAGTCTTCTCATTACGACAGAAGTACGAACAGTATGCAAATCATGCGCTAGAGGAACGTCCAATCATCCGTATAATGCCAGGGAGTGTCCTCACTTGGGGGGAGCTCACTCACCAGTGATGAGCTATCAATCGACGACAATGGCGACTCCGATCCTACCGTGCATCACAAATAGTAATCAGTCGAAATACAGCGGGATGACCAGCGTACCATATACCACCGATTCTATTTCTCTTGTTGCACAATACAGTCTGCACAGGCCAGTAGCCGGCGACGAAAAGGCACAACCGAGTAACGCGCAAGACGCACGTACTGATGAATGAGAAAATCATCGAATTAACGAGCGATCTCATCAAGCACGAAAGCGAGAATCCACCGGGCAATGAGCACAGTGTCGCCGACTATCTCAAAGCCCGCCTGCAATCGTCGCCAGTCCCGTTCGATATCGAATCTTACGAGGTTGCCCCTGGTCGTCCAAACGTCGTCGCTCGTGTTGGAAATCCCTCGAACGGTTCCGTACTCTTGGCGGGGCATACCGACGTCGTTCCGGCGCATGCAACCGACTGGAGCGCCGATCCATACGACCCTACTGTCCACGATGAACGTCTCGTAGGGCGCGGAGCTGCTGATATGAAAGGAGCGCTCGCGGCGAAGATACTCGCGACCGAAGCGTACTACAACGAGACCGACGAACCGGGACAAGTGATACTCGCGTTTGTCGTTGATGAGGAAACGAACGGTGCAGGGATGAAGACGCTTGTTGATCGAGGTATCGATGCAGATGCTGCCATCATCGGCGAACCAACGGATCTGCAGGTCTGTACTGCCCAAAAAGGGGTTGTTCGCTACAAAGTGACAGTGCATGGTGAAAGCGGTCACTCTGGACGACCGGACAATGCTATCAATGCAATCTCGGG
This sequence comes from Haladaptatus sp. CMAA 1909, assembly GCF_043952005.1. Lineage (NCBI taxonomy): Archaea > Methanobacteriati > Methanobacteriota > Halobacteria > Halobacteriales > Haladaptataceae > Haladaptatus > Haladaptatus sp. CMAA 1909. The sequence continues at coordinate 155,830 of NZ_JBIOAV010000004.1, forward strand.
TCTGAACCGAGCCATAGAGCGTATCGAGACGTTCGATGATCGTCTTCGTAAAGAAGAGAGACATCCATTACTGGCTCCAGAAACGATAACGGTCACCGAGATCGAGGGCGGTACCGCTCCGAACGTGGTTCCAGACATGGCGACTGCGACGGTCGATTGGCGATTTCATCCCGGGAAGACCGATCCAGATCGATTTGACCATCGCCTTCGGGAACTTCTCGATGGAATCAGTCTCGATAACAAGCCACTGTCTATCGAATTGGGACGTACCGTCTTTGCTCGAGCGGCGGAAGTCACCCCAGATCACGAGTTTGCCGGTATACTATGCGATGCGGCTCGAACGGCTGGCGTCCCTGCCGATGTCATTGGATTCGATGCGGCGACAGATGCCCGCTTTCTCGTCCATGACGCGGGGGTCCCGACCGTCCTCTTCGGCCCCGGTAGCATCGAACGCGACGCTCATACCGTCGATGAGTCGGTTCGGATCACTGACCTCACAGCGACCGTCGAGACGTATCGGGTAGCGCTTGCTCGCTTGCTTTCCTGATCGTTCGTGTGTACCTCCTTCGATCGACGAGATCGATGATGAAGTTCCGAGCTGACCCCGCTATCAATCTATCAAAAACACGCTCGATCTGAACGACATCACCGATGGTCGACAGCGAACGCTTCGATACGATCGAGTCCTTCCTCGATTCGGGACAGATCGTTTGCAAAGCTCAGTCGCAGTCGTCCCTCACCAGCCTCGCCGAACCCTACCCCTGGTGTGGTGACGACATCATAGTCTTCGAGGAGTTCTTTTGCCATCGCAAGACTCGAGTCGCCGAATTCGGTCACGTTGATAAACACGTAGAAGGCACCTTCGGGTGGTGGGCAGGAAATCCCGTCGATGTCCGCGATTCGATCGACAACGTAGTCGCGCCGCTCTTCGAATGCTGACCGCATCGCATCGACCTCGTTCATGGGACCGTTGAGTGCCGCAATCGCGGCATGCTGGGAAATGCTCGATGTGCAGGCAGTCGTGCTTTCTCGTAGGATGGTTGCCGCAGAAACTACATCCTTGGGACCCAATAGCCATCCGACACGCCAGCCGGTCATCGCAAAGGTTTTCGAACAGGATTCGACAGTCAGAACGCGCTCTGGGGAATCGACGTAGCCGGTGATCCCGGTTCGATACTCACCGTACAGAAGTCGGCTATACACTTCGTCGGCAATCACGTACGCATCACGGTCTACTGCGGCATCGACGACCGATTTGACTGCACCTGGATCGAACACCCGGCCCGTGGGATTCGACGGTGTCGCAAGCATCACTGCCGCGGTCCGCTCAGTCATCGAATTTGTCACACGTTCTGAATCAAGTGTAAATCCATCTTCTGGATCGAGTGGCACTTCGACTGGAGTAGCACCGGCCAAAATCACTTGGGTTCGGTAGTTCGGCCACGAGGGGGACGGAAGAATGACCTCGTCTCCGGGATTGACCGTTGTGAGCATCGCAAGCGCCAGTGCCTCCATCGCGCCAGTCGTAACGAGGACCTCCTCGGTCGGGTCAACAGTGAACCCATGGGTCTTGGCAGTCGATTTGGCAATCGCTTCGCGTAGCGTTGGGAGACCAGCATTTGAGGTGTAATGTGTCGCCCCAGCGCTCGCTGCGTCAAGGGCTGCCTGTATGATGTGAGAAGGAGTATCGAAGTCCGGTTCGCCAATCTCGAGGTGGACGAGGTCTTCACGACCCGCCGCCTCCGCTCGTTTGGCGAGATCGAACATCTGCCGGATCGGTGATTGCTCGACCGCGGACATACGGTCGGCCAAACGGTTTCCAGTCATACTCATTGCCTCTCGATGACCGTTCGATCGGTCCGTAGTTCAGCGAGGTCGTCGCGATTGATTTTGACGCCCAATCCCGGTCCTCTGACGCTGATTTCTGGAACCGAAAAATCGAGGTCAGTGATATTCTCCGTCGTCATGAATGGACCAACCATCTCGTTCCAAATCACGTTCTCGAAGGCGAGACAAAAATGCACTCCGGCAGCAGTTCCGACACCTCCCTCGACCATTGAACCAAGCTGGGTGGGTCGATCATCGGCTTCCGCGACGGTATTCACCCGAATCGCTTCTCCGATCCCGCCAGTCTTCATCAACTTGATGTTGTAGATGTCGCCAGCCCCACGATTCACGAGGCCGAGACAGTCGCTGGCTGTTTCGACCGACTCATCCGGCATCACCGGGATATCGACACGCTCACGGAGTGCAATGAGGTCATCGACGTTTTCCTTAACAACTGGTTGCTCGATCACGTCAAGGTATTCAGTGATCTCCCGAAGTGCACGGAGGGCTGTCTTTGCGTCTCCCCACCCCTGGTTGGCATCTGCTTTGAGACTCACCGATTCCGGAACCGCTGCGGCGATCTGTTTTACCCGTTCGATATCGGTTTCCGGCTTGCTGCCGACCTTGATTTTTATCTGCTCGTATCCAGCTTCGACAGCATCGATTGCATCCGCAGCCATCTCATCCGGATCTTTTATTGACAATACTTTGGGAACGTCAATCACCGGCTTCGTGGCATTACCCCCTAATAGCTGGTACAACGGCATCTCAGCAGCTTTCCCCCGGATGTCTTGGAGCGCAAGTTCGATCCCAGCGTGAGCTGTTCGCGAGCCATCAACGAGGGCCGCCATATCGCTCACGATTCGTTCGATGTTGAGTGGGTTCATGTCGAGGATGAGTGGTGCAAGAACATCCTCAATCACGGCTGCGGTCGATCGTTGGGTTTCACCGGTCACCTCGTAAGCGGGAGCTGCCTCTCCCAGCCCTGTAATTCCAACGTCGGTTTCGATCTCGATGAGGACGCGTTCAAGCTCAGGAATCGGTTTGAGCGCGGTTACAAACGGCTCTTCGAGGGGGATGTCGTATTGGTGGACAGTCATTCGATCTATGCGCATAGGTACCACTACTACAGATGGGAGGATCCTTGAAGACTCGTTCGCCCACGCTTTCCGGTAGAGGAATCACACACTGGTTGATCGACGCGGTGTCACAGCACAGATTCAATACGCAGATCGTCGAACCACGTCTATGGAATTCGCAGCATGGTGTTACCCCTGGGATCTGCTCGACGAGGGTGTCGAGAACGTTGTAGACCGGTTAGCAGATATCGGCGTTAGCGAGGTAACCTTAGCTACCAATTATCACCATGTGCAGGCGTTTCTACCACATAACCCAAAGCGCCGTACGATCTTCGCTCGTGCGAGCTCCTATTTCCAACCAAGCGACGACTACGGGCGACTCACACCGATTCCATACGAAGGAATGGACGGAGACGATTGGCTGGAAAGGATCGATGATGCGCTCGCAGGGACGGAACTGTCGCTCAATTCTTGGACAGTCGGGTGTCACAACTCACGGCTCGGCCTACAGTATCCGGATGTGACGTTACAGACACCATATGGAGATTCACTGGCGTTCGGACTTTGTCCGTCAAACCCTTCGGTGCAGGAATATCTCCGCTCCCTGCTGACCGATCTCGATGAACGAGCATCCTTCGAACGAATCGAACTCGAGTCGTTTGACTACTTCCATGGTCGCGGGTTTGGCTGGCATCACGATAAATTTCACACAGATCTCGGCCGTCTCGGAGAATTCCTCTTTGGGCTTTGCTTTTGCGATCACTGTCAGGCAACCGCATCAAGTGCTGGCATCGATACCGAAGCGGTTCGCAAGATCTGTGTCGCTACCATCGATGCGATTGCAGAGGGGACACTTCCTGCCGATTTCGATCTCCTTAGTTGGTTTCACGCCCACCCAGAAGTCGCCGAGTACACGGCCGTTCGGACTGATACCCTTACAGACTTGTTTGCCGAGTTCCGTTCAATTGTCGAAGCTGATCTTGGCTACTATGCTGGCTTGATCAACGTTGCAGACACGTGGATGCATGGGGCCGATCTCTCGAAACTATCTTCTCATCTCGACTTTATTACGGTTACCGCCTACGAATCCTCATCAACGGCCGTTCTCAACGAGTTTCAAACGGCGCACACGCTCGCCCCTGATGCGGAGTTGCACGTCGGAATCCTTCCCGGACACCCAGTCATTCACGACCCCCAACCGGTGGCAGAAATCATTGATGCGCTGGCTAACGAGGGTGTTCCACGGGTATCGTTCTACAATTATGGACTGCTGCCGGAACGAAATCTCAATTGGATCGCCAACGCGACCGAACCGAATCGATGAATCAGCAGACGGTCACTAATTGATCGCCACGGAAAGAATTCACTCAAACCCGACTACGTTTGAAATCGTGGGAGGACCTCGTCCGCAAATCGACGGACACTGTCCATCCCTGTCTGTCCCTCCATCCCCGGGAACTGCGTCCGGAAGATCAGATGGTCCACGCCGATATCCTGATATGTCGCGACCATTCCGGCTACTTCGTCGGCCGTTCCGATCATCGTCTGTTCTTCGATGTCCTCGAAACCCGGTCGCCCTGTGAATTCTGGATTTCCCCATTTGATGTATTTTTCAGTGAGGTCAAGTAGGTACGGATCGACCGCATCGTAGGCAGCCTCGGTCGTCTCACCGACGAAACCGTCGACCATGATCGTGACATCGCCTTCGTCTGGATCCTTGCCAAACTCTCCTAACGACTCGCGATACAACTGAATATCGCGTTCGAGATCCTCCGGAATGGTTACCGCGGCAGTGAACCCGTCACAACGATAAGCCGCCCGCTTGATCGCCACGCTGGCGTTTCCACCACCCCAAAACTTCGGTCGGGGATTTTGCACGGGAGAGGGACGAACAAAACCATCTTCAAATTGGTAATAGTCTCCGCTGTGGTCAAAGCGTTCTCCCGCCAGCAGTCGCTTGAGAATTTCCAACCCCTCGATGAATCGTGGAACACGCTGATCCATCGGGACGCCGAAATTGACGAGTTCGCTCTCACGGTACCCGAGGGAGACTCCCCACCGAGTCCCCCCGTCCATCAGGTTATCGATGGCGCTGATGCGCTCGGCGAGGTGGATCGGGTGGTAAATAGGGAGAATGAGAATGTTCGCCATTAGATCGATTTTGTCGACACGAGCCGCCATGGCCGTGAGACAGGAAAAGGCATCATAGAAACCGTCGTCGTAGAAATGACGCTCGCCGACTGCAGCGGTGTCATATCCTAGTGTTTCAATTTCGGTCGTCTGCTCTAGCATTTCCTCGAACGAAAAGTCCGTTCGACGGTCATCGTACTGGTTGAGATACACCCCGAATTCCATGTCTGTATCTCCGCTCCGATCTCGCATAATTATTCCCCAGGTTGTATCCGTCACTTCGACGAACGCGAAACAACCATTAGAATCAGCCAAAAGAGATGGAACCGGGATCCCCGCTTAGTCCGCGGTCCGAGCGTCGGTCGGTGTTCGGTTGTGAATCCACCCCTCGATGGGGTTCTTGAGTGTGTAATAGATGACACCGGCAACGACCGCGCTGGTGAGTGCCGGGACGAGATAGGCTGCCCCCGCGAGCCCAGGAATCCATCCGTTTGCCCAGATTGCATAGATCGCACCGACGAGCCACGCGATGATGGCAGCAGGATGCCAGCCATGTAAGTACCAATATTTACCGCCGCGCTGGAAAAGGGCCTGGTCGTCGATTCCGTGTTCGAACACATAGTAGTGGACGAGCATCACCCCGGTCGTCGGGACGAGTGTGATCGTCAGTGCTCCTAAGAAGGCATCGATTCCACCGAAGCTGAAGATGCCCATGATAGCCAATATCGTCCCGATGGCGCCGGTGAGCATCGTCATATTCACGCGTTTCTTGCCTGTCAGTTGAGAAAGGGCGATTCCACCGACGTAGACGTTGGTCACGTTCGTGGTCCACGAACCGGCGATGAGGAGTATTAACCCCACCCACCCGAGGCCGAGCTCGACCATGATATTCACTGGGTTCCAATCACCTGCCGCGATTGCTGCGAGGATGCCAATTACCGCTAAGGCGATTCCAAAAATGATCCACGCAAGTGTTGCGCCCCACGATGGTTTTTCTGGATCGACAGGCGTACCGTAGCGACCATAATCCATCGCGACGATAAAGAATGCTGCCGTCGCTGCAGGGAAGACGTTAAGCGCCGCCCAAAATGACATCTCACCTCCACCACTACCTGCCAGATTGATACCATACTGGGTAAGTATTTGATACACAACGAGGGCGAGCAAAACTGTCATGATCGGTACTGCTATCTTGTTCAGTACCTCGATCCACTCATAACCAAAAATCGCAACTGACGCCATGACGAGCCCAAGCACCAGTGCAAGAATCTCGAACATATATGGGAATCGGATGCCGAAATTGGTGAGAATTCCTTGTGTACTTGCTGCGACAATGCCGGTCTGAACACCAAACCATCCCACTGTCGCTAATACGACTGCCAGCGAAGGAATTGCGCGTCCGTTAATACCGAACGCGGCCCGCATGGCAGTTGTTCCTGCTGTTCCTTCTTCCGAGGCAATGTACGTCCCGTAATAGACGACAATTCCGACTAGAAGGATGCTTACGACGACGGCAGCGATACCAATCCACAGTCCAGCTCCGACGGTCAATGATCCCAGAAGGAAATTGGTAATAACGATACTGAAACCGGCCCAGATGGTGAATATTTGCCAAAATCCGCGTGTTCTTTCTGACTCCGAAATGACATTTACTCCTTCTGTTTCGATTAGTGGCATTGCACTACCTAGTCGAGACATACAGCAAAAAACATTAGGGATAATTATTGAGACGGTAGCTGAATACCGGTTACCTCCGACGATTTTTCAATTCGACCTATCGACGGACTATATGCGAACGTAGCACCAATATCCCAATTCTTTCGCCACTTCTTACAGGTATTCAACATGTGTTTCCAACTCCGTTTTGGATCACAGAAGTGCACGAGTTAGCTGCATTCATGGTGATTGCCCTCTGGGCGTTAGGTGGAGTATTAATAGTAAAATCATGGTGGTCCACGTGAATGTAATCAGCCTCATGACACCGACCCTCTCTGTAGTAGCGATTATTGTATGATAAAATTAATTAGATTGCGTACTGTCGGAGCTTTCTGATATAACTATAAGAATTCCAACATTAAATGCCCAAGGAATACCAATATTATATTTTCTATCAAAGTTGAAAATTAGACCATAAGTTATGGAATCTTAAAACGATAGGATTCTCAAGCATTGTTCATCCGCTGGCTGTGTGTATCTCCGCAGATTAGACATCGTGTCGTTCGATAGGGTTCACGGGAGAACTCTGCATTCTGTTGTTTCTTACTCTCTTTTTTGATTTCAAGAGTGACGTCATGAGGTGTTTCACGGTTACAATTTTCGCAAAGTTCAGTGAGCGTCTGAAATCCTTGTCCCTTTTTCGCCATTTTTATTTCCCCGACTGCTAGATAGCACTGGTAAGAACATAAGTTGTGCTTCTTTGTCATCTGAAATCGTTGTGTTAAACCAGTCAAATTTCCCAGATTTCCTTGACGGATGCACTGTTGTATGAGTACCTCACAGATAACGATCAGTTGCCTATTAGCTGATTGCTATAGGAATATACTGGGTGGCAACTGGCCATCTGAACTTAGTGGAGGTCCAAGACGAACAGTCTGTATCATTGTATTAATTCATGAATCACGTCGTTTAGTGTGACACATTGTTGGTCAGAGAGGTTCCCAAGGTTCATTGGTGACTTCTACTAGTCGGAGCATCGAATAAACCAGAAAGAAGAAGGGCCTACAACAGGGCGAAAAGAACAGTGCTATCAACGTCGTATATCGGAGTATGACCGTCGAAATCGACATCCGTCTCGCTGCGAATGAGTTTGCCTTCGGTCAGATTTTTCAAGCGATGCCTGCCTTGCGGATCGAATTCGATCGCATCGTTCCGATTGGACGTGAAGACGAATATCTTCCGTTCGTCTGGGTGGAAGCAACGGAAGCAGCACCAAACTCAAAAGCAATAGAAGAGGCGTTCACCGAGTGTCCGGACATCATGGAATTCAAATTGTTGACTGCTGCAAAGGAAAAGCGGTTATATCGCCTCCACTGGCAGCCCACGGATGTAAGCTTACTTGATGGGATGGTTCAGACGGGAGGTACAATTGTTGAAGGATATGGTGAACATGGTGAGTGGATGTTACGCCTTCGATTTGCCTCACAGGAAGGCCTCTCTCGATTCAATAACTACTGTAACGACCACGATCTCAATTTTACCCTCGACAGAATGATGGACGTGAACCCACCAGGAGACTCACATCTTGATCTCACATCAGATCAACTGGACGCAATCCAGCTTGCGTACCATCACGGCTATTATGAGATTCCAAGAGGGATCAGCCAAGAAGGGATTAGCAACCTTCTTGGGGTTACTCACCAAGCTGCCTCAGAACGACTCCGTCGAGCGAATAAGAAAATTCTCGAACAATCGTTAGGACCATTGTTGGACACCGAATTACGAGAGGATGAATGAGTGTTTGACTTTCGTGATACCTGCAAATAGTTGCATTCCGACTCCCGTTGTAGTTAATAATGTTAATTATCATGGTAGGGGCTAAAACTGGCTGTAGGTAACTACTGTGATGAGTATTTCCCTACGCTTATCGGGCCAACATGGCCACTTTCATGCTACCATGTCTGTCTCAATAATCAGAGGTTGATACTTGGTGATTCCACCTCAAACCACTGTCGATAAGATTGCCGGCACTTCAAGAGTCAAGTGCGTAGAACAAGGGTGATTCGATTATCCACGGCGATACTCTCCGATCGAATGTTCTTTGGTCGCCGAACTGACTACATCGTTTGACCCATCAGCTGGTGTAATTCCCCTCTCAATCAATAAACGAGGTTTTGATGTAAATTTGTACGATGAGTTAATTTGTCGGTGCTGAACACGCTGAAGTCACATCGCTAGAATGACTTGGCGAGAAAGATAGGTACTCAATCGGTTCACCTTGGAGGACAACCAGAACATCTAACCCCCTTCAAAATCCATTACATACCTACTGGTGTAATGGAACGTTACTAGCTGGTAATCCTGCATAGAATCACCGATGCGAAACATTACAATCCAGAGACAGTATCGTGTAAGTATTCAGTACTATTGCTCTGATGATCACAGTAGCTGGGAATTAGGATATCCGAAGTATACCGCCTCTGATGGCACATAGACGTATCGTTGAGGATGAACAAATATTCGCATTCGGTAGGCAGGTTCGAGACGAATCGTCTCCTAATTATCTCCCGTTGTGACGCCTTCTACGTGAATACCTTGATATCTTTTGAACGTGTTGTACAGTCGGAATTCCGCTTTCAAGCTTGAATCGTTAGACATGCAGGAGATTAAGGTGTTCGCAGAGCGTTTTTCTTGATTCGGGACTACCCTTCACTTGAGGAAGTTCGTCAATGCCCGGCGTGCCAATTCCCCGATTGTCGCGTTTGGTTGCATTCCTTTCTCTGGAGATGAGTTGAAATGGTCCCTAACACAACGCATGCCCCGAGTGACGAACCCCAGCGGTACGTCACGTACTATGATCGTAACAGTGCGGCCCGTCTGAGCACAGTCATCGCGCATTCACTCGCAGAGTTAATGGACACGGACACCGATGTGGGAGAAAAAATACTCTACGAGAGTGTGGATCCAGAGTCGTTGGATCATCTTTATAAAAAGAGATTCGATGGAACACCACGAAACAAAGGTTATCTCACCATCATCACCAATGGCTACACAATTAAGGCACATGCCGATGGACTAATCGAGATCACACCTAACCACTCTCGTAATCCATTATGATGAACCAAGCACTACAACATAAAATGACTGCTCTATACTCATAGAGCGCAGAAATCAAAGGCAGGGTGGGCTAATCAAATAAACAGACAAAATGTGATTCCTTGAAAACGACAACCCAGACCAACTCACTTTTTCTCATGACTTCATGAGGCAGAAATCAGCCTCATGCCGATTAGAGAATGGACACTTCAAGGGCTACCGATCGCTTTGCACTCAGATTTTATTATTGTGGTATTTGAAAGACCGGTGCCGGGTGTTTAAACATCCAGCGCATTTCATCATTCTATGTCGAGCTGTTAACTGCTACAGTACGAACGATAGATCAGGTATGGATCAGTTCGGATTGATGAATGGATCTTCTGTCATGACCCTGTGTCTGAGTGCTTCTCCGGTTTTTGTATCGAAGAGATTGATGGCATCTTCTGGTATATGTATGGTTACGGGCTGACCAGAGCTTATTTGTTTGAATCTGTTGACGATGGCGATGAATGTTTCGGGGGTGGTAGTGTCGTTGTCAAACATCAAGTAAATATTGTTCTCATTACCCATCGGTTCGACAACATCTACTGTCGCTTCGAACGTATGTAATCCACTGACGTCTTCCGATACGTCAATGTCCTCTGGACGGATGCCCAAGATGACTTCGTCTGTGCCGTCAATAGCTTCTCCAATCTCTTCCGAGAACGGGTATTCAAATCGGCCGTTTACGGTCTGTGAGATAAGTCGTGATCCATGTACCTCCATATTGAAAAAGTTCATTGACGGGCTTCCGATGAACTCCGCAACGAACTTATTTGCGGGCATGTGATAGCACTCGAGTGGCGTACCGATTTGTTGGAGTTCACCGTCGTTCAACACGGCAATACGGTCACCCATTGTCATCGCTTCCGTCTGGTCATGCGTAACGAACACTGTCGTCACATCTAGTTCCTCTTGGATACGTTGGAGCTCTGTACGCATGAATGCGCGGAGCTTTGCATCTAAATTCGAAAGTGGTTCGTCAAGCAAAAACACTGCTGGGTCGCGAACGATAGCGCGTCCGAGCGCAACTCGTTGCTGTTGCCCCCCAGAGAGCTCCTTGGGTTTTCGATCGAGCAACTCATCGATGTCGAGGAGGTCTGCGGTCTCTCGAATCTTCTGTTTCACTTCGGTGTCCGATTTCTCTGTTGACTCCTCGAGACCGAATCGCATATTCTCAGCAACGGTCATATGAGGATAAAGCGCGTAGCTCTGGAACACCATCGCGATATTACGGTTCTTGGGGGATTTATCATTGATGAGTTCACCGTCGAGATAAATCTCACCGCTGGTGGGTAATTCCAAACCTGCGATCATCCGTAGAATCGTAGTTTTACCGCAGCCGGAGGGGCCGACGAGAACAAGAAACTCACCGTCGGCGATATCGATTGAAACGTCGTTAACGGCGATGATGTCCTTCCTACTACCCATGAACGATTTCCTGATTTTGTCGAGTGTAAGTGTTGCCATATTTATGTTTCTCCTGTAACACCCTCCGCAAACTGCTCGCCAAACAGGATGTAGATGAGCAACGTTGGAAACGCGGCGATGAACGCGCCAGCCATCTGTAGGTTGTACTGTTGCACCATCGACCCCTGAAATGTGTTGAGCGCTAGGGTGATAACTTGGTTCTGTGGGTTCGATACCAGCACCAACGCAAACAAGAGATCATTCCATATCTGCGTGAACTGATAAATGAACACAACCGCGAACATCGGTGTTGAGAGCGGGAGGATGATCCGACGGTAGATCCGAATCACCGAAGCACCGTCTAGCCGAGCCGCCTCCAACATTCTCTCGTCGAAGTTCGAGTAGTACGATCGAAACAAAATCGTACAAATGGGTATACCATACGCCGTGTGCGTGATGATGAGTTCTATCAGTTCTACTCGGCCCGCGAGAAATGGGATACCTGAGAAGAATGAGGCGAGATTCACGATGGTCCAGAACCGCGTCAGCGGTACGAGCACCGACTGGTACGGAATAAACACACCGGCAATGAACAGCACGAACACCGTTGTTTGGCCACGCCAATCGAGATTAGTCAGCCCGTAGCCCGCGAGTGATCCAAGTAGTCCCGAAAACAGCGTCGCCGGGACAACAAGGACGAGACTGTTCACGATTGCTCCATGTGCATTTCCGAGCGGTCCCTGAAGTTGCCCCCACGCCTGAAACCACGGGTTGAGGGTGGCATCGGTGAGCGATGGCGGCACGAATGGTATCGTCTCAAAGAACCCGGACTGCGTTTTAAACGCGGTCACGAATCCGGTCTCTAAAGGCGCCAGATAAAACATAACCATCCCGATTAGTACTACGTATAAGACGACACGCCAAGACATGACGAGGCTGACTCGCTCTTGAAGCGATGTCTCGCCTCTAAGCCGGTCTCTGAAGCTCATAGCTCCCCCCGTCGATATTGATAGACTAAGTATGGGCCAATGATGACGAGCGCCATGACAAACAAAACAGTCGCGATGGCAGAACCGTAAGCCCAGTTCGTTGAGCTAAACGCTTCACGGAACATCATTACGGCTAAAATGTCCGACGACGGACCCGGAGTATCTCCGAACATGACGAACAGGAAGTCGAACGCTTTGAGTGCGAACACCATCAATACGATCGCCGCGCTCAACGTCGACGTTCGAAGTTGCGGGATGATCACCCGCCGGTACATACGGAGCGTACTCGCTCCGTCGATTCTGGCGGCCTCAAACTGTTCATTTGGGATCGCCCGGAGGCCAGCCAGGTAGACGACCATGCAGTAGCCGCTGAACTGCCACATCAAAGCGAATATAACGGCCGCGAGTTTCGTCCGCGGATCGCTGATCCAATCATTCGCGACGAAGTCAAGCCCGATAGAACGAAGTAGAACGTTAATCAGTCCGCTCGATGGGTTGTACATCCACGCCCAGAAAATAGCAGTGACGACGAACGAGAGACTCATCGGCAACAAGTAAATTGTCCGGAAGGTGTTCGTGGCTCGAATATCCTGGTCGACGAGGATCGCGAGGACGAGCCCGACCACGAGCGATACTATTGTGAAAGCGACGAGCAACACGACTGTGTTGCGGGCGGCGCTGATAAACGAGATGTCCGTAACCATTCGACTGTACATCTCGAAATCAAGAGAGCTGTAGTTCGGGGAGCCGAATCCCGCCCAGTCGGTAAGCGAGATGAGCGCATTCCAGCTAATTGCGCCGTACACGAATAGACCCACCAGCAGGGCTGGGGGGAGCCAGAAAACAAGTCCGCGGACGAAATCGCCTCCCATCTGCCTTCCTCTAATCAGGCCCAAAATCCGATTCGATTCCTTAGGTTCCATGCCACCATCGGTTCGAGCATCGGCTCGGTTAGAGATGCAGTCAGTCAACCAAGTGATTATGCGTTTCATGGCGGTCAAGTCCGGGGATCAGAGTTACGCCTGAAACGCGTCCTGAATGCGCGAGGCAGTAGAGTCGACATTCCAACTCTCCGTGAAGCTGGCGAACGCCTCTTCCATGTTACTCTTGACTGCCGGCACGACCGCCGACCCGTGGGCGATTGTCGTCGGTTGGCTCTTGGAGCTCTTGAAATCCCGAATCTGCGACTGGAGGAACGGACCGAACGGAGCCATTGGGACATCCGTTCGTGGTGGTATCGATCCTTTGATTGGATTGAAGCGCCGTTGTGCGTCGACGGACGCACAGTAGGCAAGGAACTTCTCCGTCGCGTCTGGCGATGGGTTGTTCTTGGGATAGACAAACGAGTCGATCACCATCGAATACACCCCACCCGTCCCAGGGAATGGTACATAATCCCACTGCTTCTGATATTCGAAGTTCCCTGCGGCTTCGTACTGACCGGCTGCCCAGTCACCCTGCTGGACGAACGCTGCCTCACCGTTGATGACCTTACTGTTCGCCTGATCCCACGAGATCGACCCCGAATCCTCGTTGAAGTTCCCGCTATACTGCTTTACCTGCCGAAGTGATTGCTTGATTTGGTCTTGGTGCTGTTGGGCATTTCCGGTGACGAGATCGAGAAAGGCATCACTTCCATGTGAACCGATGAAAACGGTCTCCCAGAGTTGAAGTGTCGTCCATGCCTCCTGCGTCGAGTGGGCCATCGGCGTCGCCTCCGTCTTCGAAGATACCGTATCGAGCGCGTTACCGAGCGCCGTCGGATCACCGATTGATTTGGGATCGACACCAGCCTGCTTGACGACATCTGCGTTGTAAAACAGATTGTTTAGCCGATGAATGTTCAGCGGAACTGCAACGTAGTTACCCGCTGGCTTGGCCGTGTTCCTGACGCTTTCGAGGTATGCGTTTTGAACCTCCTGCGTCCAAACGCTATCGCCAATGTCGTTGAGGACATTCCCTTGGATGTACGGGGTAAGTGACTGTCCAGGCCATATCTGAAAGGTGCTCGGCGGATTCTGGTTAAGCACCCTGTTTTTGATCACGGTATCGAGAGCACTCCCAGCACCTCCCGGAGCCGGGTTGTTCTGAACCTGAATCCCGGGATATTTCTTTTTATAGCCATCGAGCAATGCTTGCAACGCTTCTTTTTCGCCGCCAGCCGTCCACCAATGCACAATTTCGAGCGTATTAGAGTCACTCCCCTGCTGTCCCCGAGCTGTGCACCCAGCTAGCAACGCGAGCCCGACGGCACCTGCACTACCCGTACCTTTCAGATACGCTCGCCGTGATATACCCCCCTTTTCTATGGTTGGTCGAATCATTTTGGATGTCCCCTTTCCCTAGCGAACCCCTATCTTAGGGAAATGTTAACAAACAATAGACCCTATCGCACAAATACGTTTTGGCTAACATATTAAAGAATCGTCAGAGTCGATTCAGTGGAGCCTTTTGTCGGAAAATCGAGTTACACAAAAAGGAGAAGCGACTAGATTTCTACTTGCTCCATGAGATGATTCCATCGGCCCTCTCTAAGGGAAATTACATCCGATGATTAGAGGAGTTCGTTGTCGACGGAATGGAAAACAGTGAGATTCGCCCCTTCGTGATTGAGTTTGGACAAACTTAAAATTCGAACAGCGTTATCAGGCAAATCAACCATAGCAAGTCTCACCCACGAGTCACCGTTATATTGAAGGCGGCTGGTCGTTGCACCCACTTGTTCTACCAGGGTCACTGTTTAGCGTCGTCTTAGAAGATCGATCGCGTTTCGTCCTCATCATCTGTATACACATCCTCGTTTATGATCGCATGGAGATTGCCATACGGGATGAATGCAACCAGTTCGTCGTTGTTAGTGTATAAGTTCACACCAGTCTCTATCGTTTCGTAGCGCTCGCAGCTAATCTCGCCCTCTGTCAGGATGGTTCGGTACATCGTCTCTTATTCGCTTCGACGCTACTAAAGAGTACTCTGCCCTAACAGCCATTAGTCGTAGTGCGCTTCGTCTGGAAGCGTGTCTTGTTATTCGATGAGATCGACACTCCTAGCTAGAGATGTTGAAAAGAGACGAGATGAGCCTTGTCACGTTATCACTCATGCAACTGTTGAGTCTTTCGCTCGTACCTAATCTGATACCTGATTGCGGTTGGAGTATCTCTATTACTGAAAGTCACCCAACAGCAAGGGATATTGAGAGACACGGTCATGTCTACTTAAAAGAGATGTGTCGTACGCTCTAATAATAAACCTAGGCAGAACAAGGCTTTCTCGTTGAATGGCTGTAGCTGCCGCTAAAGGATTTATCGATTTTTCATCTCTCGCTACGGTTTTGTGAGCGGAGTGTCTAGTAGTACCGAGTAATATGGTGGACCTGATTTCCGTCGGTGGTCTGCTGCTCGCGTTCCTTTTAGTATTCATGAACGGAGTATTTGTCGCTGCTGAATTTGCATTCGTCAGAATCCGTCCGACGCAAGTGGAGACGCTGGTTGAACAGGGCAGACCAGGAGCTACCATAGTGCGGGAAGCTGTCGATGAGCTGGACGATTATCTTGCCGTTTGCCAACTCGGGATCACCCTCTCGTCGCTCGGTCTTGGGTGGATCGGCGAACCCGCCGTTGCGAACCTAATCGAACCCCTCATCGGAGGATTCGTTCCCGAGAGGACGCTTCATTTAGTAGCGTTTGCTCTCGGATTCGGATTCATTACGTTCCTCCACGTGGTGTTTGGTGAACTTGCTCCAAAGACGTTCGCTATTCAGGAGGCCGCACGCATCTCACTTGCCGTCGCACTGCCGATGAAGTTCTTCTATTATGCGTTCGTACCTGGGATCATTGTCTTCAATGGCACTGCTAACTATTTCACCCGTCTCGTCGGTGTTCCTCCGGCTTCCGAAAGCGAAGAGGTTCATACTGAGGAAGAAATTCGAACGATCCTCACCCGCTCGGAAGAAACGGGCCAAATCGATATCGATGAGGTTGAAATGATCGAGAGCGTCTTCGAGCTGGGAGACACGACCGCCCGCGAAATCATGGTGCCACGACCCGACGTGGAAACTGTACCCGGTTCGATGCCGTTCCCGGATCTCCAATCAGTCGCCGCCAAGGGCGTCTACACGCGATATCTCGTGCTCGACGAAACAGGAGAACACCCGCTCGGGTTCGTCCACGCCAAGGACATCCTTCGCTCACTCGAACTAGAAACCGACGATGCTGACTCGCTCGTCGCTCGAGATCTCGCCCGGGATGTGCTCGTCGTTCCGGAAACTGGGCGTATCGATGACATTCTCGCCGAGCTTCAGACACGAGGGGGGCAGATGGCCGCAGTAATTGACGAGTGGGGGGTTTTCGAGGGGATCATAACCATCGAGGACATCCTCGAAGAGATCGTGGGCGATATACGAGATGAGTTCGACATACCGGCCCAAGAACGATCAATAGAGAAACAGAATGACGGGACGTATGTCGTCGACGGAGGCGCATCTCTCCAAGACGTGAACGACATGCTAGATACTGCATTCGAGAGCGATGATGTCGATACAATCGGCGGCTGGGTCCTGAGTTATCTCGGACGGGTTCCGGAGACCAGCGATCAAATCGAGCAAGACGAATACGTTCTTCGCGTCGACGAAATCGAAGACACGCGAATTTCGCGGCTCGTTATCCAGCAAGAACGGTCATCACAGGATACAAACTCTTGAAGATTAAAGCTGGTGCGAGGGTTCAGAAAGGCTGGATTCGGGATTTTCGAATAATTTTTTTAACGTCGCCGTCTCGGCTTGATGGATTGCGGCGATATTATTGTTGTTCAAGACCTAAGAGATAATAATAAATAAGCTTGCAAAGAAACCTGATCTCACTCCAGAAGGGCTATTGGAACGATTTCGCCGAGCACATGAAGATTTGACTAAAAATGTGATTATTGTTAGACGTGGTGCAAAAGGCAAAAGACATAGGCCGTAATCATACCAGTTTTTCAGGGTAGGACTTCAGGGTAATTCCCAAAAAGTACTTAGTAACAATACTCGCCTATGCAACAGCCCAGTGAGGGAATCCTCAAAATTTATTGATTTGCAAATTCTCTATTTTATTAGATCTAATGCAGTGGTGTTGACGGCAAATCGAAAAATTGCATATATTAATCAGCAATGTTTTTACCAGACTTCAGAACATATCCCGTAGATAGACTTATATCAATAGTCAACATTATCTTGTAGTGGCATGACAGAGAATGTCAAACGACGCAAGTTCTTGCAACAGGCAGGAGTAATTAGTGCTATTGGCCTCACCGGCTATGCTGGAAGTGCCGCTGCACAACAAGGTAACCAGCAGATCAAGGTTGGAGTGCTACAACCGGTAACAGGTGATCTTGCATCAGTTGGTCAACCGATCAGAGATGCTGCACTGCTCCCAGCAACGCAATTGAATAACGAGAACGCAGATTTCCAGATTGACGCCCAAGCAGAAGATACCCAGACTGATCCACAAGCTGGAATTAGTGCAGCCCAAGCACTCGTCGACAGTGGATATCCATCAATCACCGGTGCAGCGTCATCGGAAGTTACGATCCAAGTGGCTCAAAACGTTCTGATTCCAAATCAAGTTGTAGGTTGCTCACCAGCTAGTACCTCACCGGAAGTTACACAATTACAAGATAACGGGTTTATCTGGAGGACTTGTCCGAGCGATACTGTTCAAGGACAGGTACTAGCCCAAGTCGCCTCAGACCGCGCGAATGCCTCGTCAGTGGCGATCATGTATGTGAATAACTCCTATGGACAGGCACTTGCAAACAGCTTTGCACAGTCATTCAACGGGAATGTTCCGGCTCAAGTGGCTTTCGAACAAGCTCAATCGTCCTACGCAGCTCAGTTACAAGAGGCGATGGCGACCCAACCCGATGCCCTGTTGGTAATCGCATATCCGGAGAGTGGTAATCAGCTGTTCAGGGATTATTATTCCAGCTACAGCCGCGACACACCGATTCTCGTAACCGATGGATTGCGGGACCCTGCGTTGCCTGGCAATGTCGGACAGCCATTGACGAACGTTATCGGGACAGCACCGGCTGCTGACGGACCAGCAAAACAATTCTTCACTCAGCTATACAAACAAGAGTATGGTGGTCAACCGGGTGTTTTCACCGCACAAGCATACGATGCAACAGCGGTTCAAATCCTTGCAAACATCGCTGGCGGCGCACAAAACTCGGGACCAAGCATTCGAGACAATATGCAGACGGTTGCGAATCCACCCGGGCAAAAGGTGAGTCCGGAAAATCTAGCCGAGTCATTAACGATGGCTGCCAACGGTGATGAGATCAATTATCAAGGAGCATCTAGCACCCTGAGCTTCGATAACAACGGGGACATTACGACTGCAGTATATGAGATCTTCAGCTTTACTCAGGGTGGCAATCTCAGGCAATTAGATGTTATTGAGTTCCAAACTGATCAGGGGCAGTGAGGGACAGAAATCAACGCGATTTCTTTATATGTCATCGGACGACAGTCGGTATGATAGGCGATCGTGGCGATTCGGAGCTAGCAAGATTACTGCAGGCAATTCGCCGTACAATAAGCGGGATAATTATCATCGTTATCGAAGCGTGAATGACGTTAGAAATTTGCTCCGAAATATGCATCGATAACTTGCTCGTTTTTCAGGATCTCTTCCGGTACATCATCTGCAAGGACTCGACCTTGATGCATCACGATTACACGCTCACAATTGTTCATAATCAGGTCCATATCATGCTCAACAAGCAAAAACGTGAGACCCTGGTCTTTGAGCCTGTGAACACGCTCCAGTAATTTCTCCTCTAAGACTGGATTCACCCCAGCGAACGGCTCGTCTAATAACATCACATCGGGATCAGAGAGGAGAGCCCGCGCCATTTCCAACAATTTCCTCTGGCCACCGGAGAGATTGCCTGCATACTCCTCGGCAAGGTGGTCGATCTCGAAAAATTCAAGCGTCTCCCATGCACGTTCCCGAAGCGCACGTTCTTGAGAATTGACGCCTCGTCGTGCTCGCGGAAATATCGTTCGCCAAAGCCGTTCTCCCTGCTGATTTTTCGGTGCGAGCATCATATTTTCGAGAACCGTCATCTCATCGAGTTCACGGGCGATCTGAAACGTTCGCACTACTCCGCGATCAGCGGTTTCGTATGGACGCAAACCAGTAATCTCCTCGTCGAATAGATAAACCGAACCGCTGTCCGGTTGTTCCACACCGGTAATGCAGTCGAAGGTCGTGGACTTTCCCGCCCCATTTGGTCCGATAAGACCAGTCAGTGAGCTTTGTTCTATATCAAAGCTCGCTCCGTCCACGGCAGTTACGCCACCAAAACTCTTGGTTAAGTTCTGTACTCGAAGCGGTCGTGGTGCCATCGACTCTTTTAGATTGTTTTCGCTTTGGGGGACGCGCACGCCACCATCCGGAGCCACCGATCTGAATTTATTTGGGTGTCGGTTCCTCCCGATATTCATCCATTCGGACGTGGAGTTATCGATAGGATATTTCATTGATTTTCTCCGCCGTTTACCTTCATACCTTGGGTCAATTCAGTACTATTCATCATCCGGCCCCCCATCTGCTTGTGTTGGTCGAGATTTCCGCCGAGAAAGATCAACGCTCGAAGCGACTTCTTTACGATGTCCGAGGATCCCCTCCGGATGATTTTGGATGAAGTAGACGAGAACGACTCCAGCCAGCACAAAACGAAAAGACGCGAGATTAGCCATCAAGAATGCAAACAACGGGATAACATTCAACGTCGTTAGTGGAGCGATAGCCGCAACAAAAGTGTCCGGAGCATTGCCAAGCGAGATCAACTGTTCGATGACTCGTCGGGCAAACGTTGGTCCTTCAAAAAGCAGTGCTACAAAAAGTATGCCGCCGATCACACTGCCGGTGTTCGAACCCGATCCACCGATGATGAGAGCAATGAAGATGTAAAATGTTAAAATAGGGAGAAAGCTGCTTGGGCTAACATACGATTGGCTTCCCTGCCAGAGAATCCCACCGAGACCCATAAGCGCACATCCGAGCATAAACACCTTGATCTTGAACCGACCAGTGCGTTTCCCAAGCGATGTTGCGACAAGTTCGTCTTCACGAATGGCTTTGAGAACTCGTCCAAATGGTGAGTTACCGACTCGACTTAGCACGATGTAAAATAGCCCAACAAAGATAACGAGTACAAGCGTGTACACCCAATTTACCACTGTTACGCGCCCGATTCCTATCGGCTCAAAAAATCCAAAAACGACAGTGCCCAATGCAGTCGGCGGTGAAGCAGGACTCCTTGCAGAACTGTAGAACAGCGCGTTAATTGGATTCGTGGGGAGTGGCATTCCCTGTGAAGCGCCAGTACCTAGATGGATACCTGCAACTGAAAATGTTTGAAGACTGGTCGAGTTATATGTAATCCGAATGATCTCCGAGAGCGCAAGCGTGACAATAGCGAGATAGTCCGCCTTTAGACGGAGCGCAGGTAAGGCTGCTACTGCTCCAACCAAAGCTGCCGCAAGCATTCCACCAATGATTCCGACAATGAGGGGTAGTCCAAGACCCGGAACGCCTCCTGCTTGTGGATTTACTGGTGCAGTAATCATCGCCATGGTGTAAACCCCGATTGCCATGAAACCAGCAACGCCAATGTTGAACAGTCCAGCGTATCCCCACTGTAGGTTCAATGAGAGGGCAAGTAATGCATAGACCGCTGCAAAGAAAGTGATCCGTTGAAGTGTGCTGGCCAATCCATTGACGTCGAGTCCGAGGATTATCCCAACTACGGTGAAAGAGACATACACTGCGAGAAGTATTCCGATAATCAGCTCTATATCTCCACCAGGAAGTTGGATTGAACGGTGCCCGGATTCATCACTCATCGTGGGTCAGTCCTCCATTCAGAGGTACCCATTCGCTCTGCAAATGATTCTGAATGAGAAAATATTCACTATTTTTGAGGGTGATATCCCAACTGGTAAGTGGCAAAGTAAGATCGCAACAGACAACGCCAATCATGCTGTCGTCACCCCGCTGAACAACCCCGCTGGCCTTACTATTAGAATGACTATCATTACGAGAAATGCTGCAGCATACGTAAACTCAGAAGGGATCCAGATTAACGAGATAGTACTTGTAATGCCGATCGTGAGACCTCCAAGTATTGCACCGTAGATCGAACCGATCCCACCAAGAATCACAGCTGCAAATATCAATAACAGTAGTGTCCAGCCATAATCGAAGGAGATGGTTCCTGTTTCAAGTACGACGAGATAACCTGCGGCAGCCGTAAGCCCTCCACCAATAATCCATGTAGCACGAATTATCCGTTCAGTTGGAATACCGCTGACACGCGCGAGATCGGAATTGTCGGCCATCGCTCGCATTGCTTTGCCGAGTTTGGTCTGCTGGAGTAACACATGGACCCCGCCCATTAGCAACAATGCAACAACGACTAAGACAACTTCATGTGCACTGATAATGAGATCGATTACTGGTATTGTGTAGGTAGGTAATGTCCCGCCCGTGATTCCTGTACGACTGGTTCCAAATACAATCGCAAGAATATAGCGGAGCGTGAGTGCCACACCGATACTTGCGATAAGTAAAGCAATCGAACTTTGACCTCGCATCGGACGATAGACGATGCGATCGACAGCAAGTGTAAGTCCGACTCCGAATACAACTGCGACCACGAATCCAATGAAAACTGCCAATGGTGTAGCCACAGCGCTAGCGCCAACACTTCCTGCGTTAGCGCCTCCACTGACGCCGAGGAGGAACAGATCACCCGCGGATACAGTCCCGAATCCGGCAATCAAATAGGTTGCCACCCAACCAGCGAAAGCACCTGTTGTAAGGTAATCGCCATGAGCGAAGTTCGCGAAGTTGAGAATACTATACGTCATTGAGAGCCCGATTCCAGCGAGTCCGATGATCAGTCCAATAATAATTCCATCTTTTAGAAAAAGGGCTAATGTTATTCCTGTTACTTCTCCGGAATTAAGCTTCGAAATCAGATCTAAAAAGAGTAATATACCGACTATAATGACGACGATCTCTATCGTATGTTCTACGAAGAAGTCCTTTCCACGTACATATTTTTCCCCTGTACTCATTGGTATCACCCACCAAGGTGTATAGAGTGTTGTAAGAGCAAATATCTTTTCGCTTGTACGGTTCAAATGTTTGAAAATGTAAGGATTGTACCTCGAATGATGAAAATGAACCTACTACAGGATTGTAGACTCTCGAAATCGGGTACTGATTATGGAGAGTTCGTTCACAGAGAAACTATCGAATCGGATTCCGGAAGAGGGAATTGAGAGTTATTAATGGACGATTCCCTCACAGGGATTAATCGCGCTAGGAAATTGGGTATGGTCTGATCGTCTAACTTCCTAGGTTTGATTAATCCCTACTGTCAGCAGGGGTTGACGACATAAACATCTTTACCACTTGTTCACGAGCCACATTACAATAACCATACTATTTACACCAGAGCATCAAGCTGTTCTATGGTGAATCTTTTTCACATCGTTTAAAACCACGAGAGTAACATAGGAATTGTAGACGATACGAGACCTCATTCTCCACAAAGAACCTGTGGCCTAAGAAGTAGTGTTCAATCATACATAGCATCTGAGGAGCTATGGCTTGTGTGCCATCGATAAAAAGGGCTGAAGCGGTGGTTAGTTCGGCAGTTCTTTCCGTCCCGATTCACCACAAGACCAAGGCACGGAAAAACAAGGACCCATGACCCCTCGGGAAATAAGTATCGAGCACGTTCGTGTGGTAAGCATTCCACGCAAGAGCGGTGAAAGAACAGGGCAAGTGGAAACTCTCGTCGGCGCAGGTTCAGAATATCCTCGATGAACATGGGCTCGATACGAATTAGAACACAGTGCGCCGAACGATGAAATTCGTCGCGAAGATCTCGAGTGAGAAGCCACAAGACGAGCGTGACCTGCACGATTACGACAATCTGATTACGCTCACCACGGGAGGGTCGAAACTCACGCTCATCGCCGACCAAGACGAGTGGGAGAGTACATGACCCGAGTCAGCGAACATCTCGAGGACAAGAAACGCACCCAACTGAACGATCAATTGGACGCGGTTACAGCCGAAGAGGCCCGTCGGACACAACCCCAGTCACGAGTACAACGGACATCACGGTTGGAATGTCGGAGGACGCCACAAACACGAGAAGACGTCGAAAATTTACATTTTGAGTACAGCTATACTTATGTATGTAATCATAGGACAGTTTCTAAGAACCTAAATCGCCCGTGTTTTCGAACCTTTTTATTGATCTCAGTACAGTAAGTTTTCGATGTCTTCTCGCAACCGGTTAGCGTACGCTAAGCGTATTTTCCGTGCTTCGGTTGTCGACAGTTGATAGTTACCAGCAATTTCTTCGGCTAATGGATCGTACTGATCAATATCAAATCTCATTGTCATGAGATAATCACCCACCCGTTTTGAAAGCCCATCGTTCATCGCCGTAGCGGTGATCGCTCGGAGTTCAGCGAACGGTGGTATACCGACCTCTTCTGGGCGAATACCTGGTGTTCCTACATTCACCGACTTCTCGTCGGTTAATGAGAGTAGCATTGAGACATCACTCACGAACTGTAGAATTTGACTAGGGAGTGCAACATCCGGTGCACGCCACTCAACTGTTGGCGTCTCTTCCCGCAACCGTACCGGTGTAAGGACAACATCTTCCTGTTGGATAAAGTGCGTAAACTCGGCTTCGGGAATGTCGAGCTGTTCGGCACGTAATTTTAGTGTGTCATACATCTGTGCGAGACGCTCGTCCCACTCCTCGGTCGTGTCCGCATATGGCCATAGATCACGATATCGCGTCAATAGCTGAGTCGAATGGGTTCGATATGAGAGTGCACGAGCATCCATTCCTAGGAGTACGCCATCGTAGTATGGGGAGGAACTAACGAGTGCAATCGCTGGATCGAGGGCAGTTAGGAGGTTGAGCTGATCCACGACGTTGCCTTTGTCAAAGTGAATATGAGTTCCCGCGCAGTTTTTCGCGAACTTGATATCGTCACCGTATATTCGCTGTAGTAACCTCCCTCGATCACTCGTGATCGGAAATCGGTGTTCGGTGAGTGGGGTGGCGAGTGGGACGAGATGTTTATCGAGGTCTGCTGCTCGAGCTAACACTGTTTCGAGAATCGTGACGAGATTCTGTCTCAAATTTGTCATCCCGTCCGCAGGTGGAAGTTGGATTTCGAGCATCGGATCGATGAGTTCGGGAACGACCGCCTCATGAATCTCGAGGAGTTCATCTGCTTCGACGAGTTCTCCCGTATCATCGATTACCCAGTATTCCAGCTCGAGACCGAGTTTCATTAGTACTATTACATAGAGCTAGACTCTTAGCATCGACGGCCAAGAAACTCGAATTGATCCACCGCTGTTACTACACGTTCTTCGAAGAGCCGTTCACGAGCAAAAAAACTCGTCTTCGCATTCTTCTCAATAACGGCGAGCGGATACGACAAATGCAGATCGTCGGCGCGATCGGGTGATCAAAAACAAAAGTAATATTCTCTTTATCGATATGGGTGCAAACAATCGACTCTCGAAAATCCATCTCGGGAAGGAAAATCTCATAGTATTTGTTGGATACAAATCAGATATCATGTCCTTTTCTACCAGAGACGAACACCACAAGCCAAGTGAATGGCTGAAAATATTCGTCCTTCTTCTACCTGTTAGCAGAATTCGGTCGAAAGATGGCGAAGTCACCTCGGGAGTAATCATGAACTGTCGCTGTGAATACGCCAAGTAAGGAGAGATTCGGCGAAATAATTGAAGATCAAACCGATCCCGATTCCAACGAGATTTGCGGCGAGATACCAAACGTGCAGCCACGTATTGAGTACGAAGAGTACGATGAGACCGATGACGACGCTCCCGAAACGATTAATATTCGATTGACAAGCGCGTCTGAAGAGCGACCGATCGCGATGGTTACGGAACGTCCAGTTATCGTTTATGACGAACATCAACAGGATAGAAAATTCTTTCCCGATGGCAGCGCTGACGAGCGTTGAAAGTCCAAATCCGGAGACGAGCGCGATGAGTGTGGCATTCTCGACGAGGCCTCCAGCAATACCAACGATGATGAATTGGCTGAGTAGTGTTGGTTGAACGAGGGCAGCAGGAACAAAAGGGAGGTTCTGAAAACGTTTTATGAGTATTGAAGACTCCAGTCGGATCCTGAGCGGCATCGTGGATACCTAGTATCGATACCGACAGCAAAGATTCTTTCGTCACTGGCCGACAACTCATTCAAAGGTAACGGTCCTCTCTACTACACACGCAATTTCCGACGGACCCATTAAACACACGATGCTTAGACAGGAATCCGTTCTAGAACATCGTTTCAGTCAACTCTGTTTGAACACGGTACCGTTGAATATCAAAATTCGAGTATCAATCGTCAGTATGAGATACTAAGTCCTGCGATCCTTTTTTCTGACATAGACCGCTCCATTTCCTGGCGCTTTCTCCCTGAAATCGGTAGGGTTTAGGACTAATCATAAAAATAACAGTTAAAACATGGATCGATGTGAAATCATCAACTCATCTTCTGTTCACACTATTTAGAAAAAGATAATACAACTGACGTCTTAGCAATTTATGCATGACAACAAGCAATAACACGGTAACGGCGTACCTCGCGGAGAACCCCCGAATGATTGGTGTCCTGTTCACCATTTGCCTCCTCCTCACACAAACGGGGAACGTGGCAGCAGCGAACGGTACCACCATTTCGTAGTTTAGAGATCGCTCAAATCGATCTCGGTCGACCAACGTAGTTTGTTTTTGAACAAGACCGGAATTTGTTCTAAGCGTAAGAACTGAATAAGTGAATGCTTGGAGAGAGTAAATGGTGGGAGTTCACCGCTAGTCAAAAAGTAGGTTTGAATCTCATCAATGTAGGGCCAATAGAAGGAGCCAACTCCCTGTTCGATTGTGGGGAAGGTTGTTAATTTTACGTTGTATGAATTCTCTTTCTGACCGGGATCAATCCGGCACATCATTGGAGTCCCGTTCTCGCTCTGTGCGATTTCTACACTTCCATCCCCGACAATTACATATTGATTCTTGACTATTCTGTGTTCTTGTGCGAGAGTGAGCGCAGATCGAAGTGAAAATCCTCGGTTTAGTAGACGAGCGATAAGGCGTCCTATTCTCGTTGCGCTCTTGTTTCCAATGTGACTGTAAGTTACGACACCACCGATGCTTCCTGCATCAATCAATCGCTTTCCTTGTTCGTATGATCGACATCCGTTCAGGAGAAATGTATCAACGTCTACCTCCCCAATACTCCGTACGTCTAAGCCACCATCCCGACAGACAAATTTATCATTTGTAATGTGTCCAATGTAGTGAAGGAAATCCGTTTCAGTTGCAAATACTGCATGCAATTCGTCAACAGTGAGATTTCGGTGGATGTCAATGTTGAATTCCAATTCGTCGCGTTCGCCATAGAGACTACCACCGTCATCATATTCAGAGCTCATTTCCGGTTCATTACAAACGACGGTGATTTTGATTCCTTCGGTAGAACCACTCCTGCAAAGTTTATTCTCAAACGCCTTTTTGATGATTTTATTCGCACCGATAGGGCTCCCGGTTCCGAGCCAGGCACATTCCAGAGAGTCCGTCTTGGGAGGTGCAATGTAGGAATTGAACCTCTCGTTGGATTCACCCCTGTGATCAGTCTCGGTACTTCGTATGAAACCATTAACCGAGTTGGGTAGCTCAAGTTTAGTAGCATGGTCTCGTTTATTCTCGACCGTTCTAATGATCGATAAGTTATTAACAAGGAACGGCAGTGATTCAATATTCCGAGATTCCTCGGTCACAAACGTCGTTAAGGGCCAAGTAGGAAGATGATCTTGGATTGATCGGTACGGAACTTCGAGATAGGCTTCGAGCTGCTCAGCGAGCGATTTCTCATACAATTCATCGAACGTCAAGTCGAGATGTTCCTCAATTGCTCGCCGCTCATAGAGTTCAACTTGATAATATCCCTCAGTCCGCGTAATACAATCGAGAAAGAAAACCTGTTTAAGCACACGCTCAACTTTGTTTTCAAACTCCCCGGATGAACGGCGAAGATCCAGATAATATCCGCTGTCTGTGAGTAATCGAGGACGAGGACCGGGAACGACGGTTGCTCCAAGATAGTATGCAAGGGAACTCACCGGGTAGATTGTTTGTAATTTTGGTGGCACTTCGATACGGACACCGGATGCAGGTGCGGAAAGTTCGTCCGGAATCTGCAATTCATTACTTAGTTCGATCTTCGGAGGATGGCCGCGAAGCGACGGAAGTGAGCGCTCACAGCTCGTTGTTTTTAATGCTGAACCAAATGCGGAGATGGCTTTCATCACGTCAGACGGTTCTTTCGTCGTTGTTATCGTCGTTCCTGGTTGTTCATGGTATGAACGCGCCCCAATCTGAACTCGTGTTTCTGTTCCAAAATCAAGCACCATCCGATCTGTTGATGATGCAACTGTGAGTGCACTGGTGACACGGAGATACACTTTAATCGGTCCATTTAGTTCGACCAAGTACTCGCGTTCTGGCAGCTCCTCGTAGGCAAGCTCTTCCGTTTTAACGAGGACGTCGCCCGATAGATTTCGAATGTAGACGCCTACAACGTATGGCAACTCAATGTTCTCTATCGTTACTGAGACGGCGCTATCGACTGGAAAATAGAACTGGCTAGTATCAGTTGGGTTAGGACATGGATTGGGGGATAATTGGAGTGGATACTGACGCCGTTGAATCGGATCAATGATTGTAAGAGTTGCATCGTCAGAAGCAAGGAACTTTGGGTTCATATTTATCCTCCAGGCGACTTTTCGCAGGAATTCCCCAGTGAATCAGGTTCATTGGAGAAGAGCTGCCACCATGGGAACGCGAATTTTCCCCTCGCCCATTTCCCATCATATGGGGAACCATTTTGTGGTATGATCAGTATCGTTCAAGTGCAATCGCTGTTCTAACCCATTAACACTTACCTGTAATTCGATGACGATATCGAATATGGGTTTGACCGCCTTCACAGTATCCGAATAGTACGCATCCGGGAGAAGATAATGGCCGAGTCCATTCGCGTCTTTGACCCTTTTCGTGACTGTTGCAATGAATTGACCGGCAGCTTCAGTCTCCTCTTCTTCAAGAAGTATTCGAAGCGAGTCGAAACTGAATCGTAGTTCTCCAGGATCATACCCATTTCTTCGTTCCTGCAATTCGAGTATCTTTTCTTGAATTGCAACTTGAAACTCCTCGAGGGTCCCGACCACGGATGAAACATTTACTGGATCCGGTTGGTCTGCGTACGATTGCGCAACGGACCGTGTATATGCACCCGCTTCATACGTTACGATATAGGCGTTCTCTGGTGGTGATCCGTTCAGCGAATGTCGCATTTGTGCGCCCTGGGCTGATTTTCCATATTGGGCAAAGATAAACGAGCGATCGGATGAGCGTTCTCCCAAAAGTTGCACGCTCAGTTGGTCGAGAATATCCTCGGGAACGCTACCCGTTACCAGAATATTACCACCGGTCCGTTTCAGGCGGCCGAGTTCTGATTCAACTCGAACGTTCCCGTCTCCCTGAACGGTGATATAGTGACCTGCAAACGTAAATGATATCCCACTATCGGTTGGTGAGGGACTGTTCTTCTGTGGTTGAATCCCCGCTTCTAACGCTTCTGTATTCACGCTCGCATACAGTGGTTCGGGGACGTCTATTGGGTCCACACCTGCTGCTTTGATCATATGTTGAATAATAGTAGAACCCAATGAGAGGTCCTGTTGCTGGTTATACTTAAATTCGAGTGGTTTATTGACTCCGCATATGAAGGGGATAGTGCCTGGTTCTTTCTCCACTCTCATATTCCACTGCGCTACTAGCGTTGAATGGTCAAAAATCCATAGGATTATTGGCGAAAAACACCGCTAAACGTATTCCAACCGAAGAAGAGAAAAACAATTTCAAACGGCATAATACTCTGAGTTCCAATTATTGAACCTAGGTGGCCAAAAACGAATAGATGAATTGTAATCATACCTTTCCCAAAAGTTATGATCCTTAAATAGAATAAATATTATAAGGGAGGAGAAATTTTTTTCTGATTCAAGTAGTAGCTGGAGGGCTAAACTAAAATGGAGAAAACCAGTCAATTCATATTTGTACACGGAGTAAGACGGCCAATGGTCGACAAAAAAGAAGGGAAGATTACTGACGAACTATGTCAGCTGGTAGAATTGGTCGATTCTAAAATCCAGGAGCCAAAGCCATCCGAAGTTTGTAGCCTTCTCGCAAATGAACACCGATGGTATTTGATTAACTACCTGATCGAGCAGGATACTGCGGTTCCACTTTCACAGATGGCAATGGATCTCTTCAGTCGAGTTAAAAACCGACCGCTCGACGAAGTAACTCCTAGCGAACAACAACAGATGAGAATTAGTCTTGAACACGAACATCTACCTCGACTTTCAGAATGTGGAATTCTTTCGTGGTCGTATGGCGAAGTGATGATCGATCCACGTCCCATCACAAGTTGAATACAAATGCAAGGGTTATGTGCGATGAGATCTATTAATCGCAAAAGAGCGTTTGTCATTCATCGAGTACGGTGAATTAGGACCGGTTGTAGATACCCGAAGCGAAGTTGCAACCTCCGAAAGGGTAAGGCTTAGCTGACTATGCCATAGTTTCCTCCGGGTTCATTTCGAGAAATTCCTACCATGCCTTACGTAATCTCCTAAGAGTCCATAAAGTATCACCTACGCCTGTCTTCGTTCGAATCATACTCTGTTCTGTTCTTTAACTCGCGGTTCGTTCTGAGCGAACCAGTGTCGTCATCAAAAGGTACTGCATCCGCCCAGACCTGTTCGAATAGTCTTATTCCCCAGGTGCGTGCTTGCTCTGTCTCTGCGATGAACTCAGTCTGGACGTCGTACGAGCCGTCCAGGAGGGGCAGCGAGAATAACAAACAGACATCAGTTACAGCTAGTTTGAACGACACATCGGCGATCCGTATGTCCAGATCCTCAATGGAATCAGAAATCGAAGCCACATCATTCGGAAGAGCTGAAAGCACAGTCTCTGACAGTACGAGTTGGCACTTTTCACAGCCATCGAGCAGCGCACTCCAATGTCGTTCGTCGTAAACCGGTACCACAAAACGTGCAGAGGTCGTCGCTTCAAGACGATTCTCTACCTCTCGCATCGCCCGTGAGGGCTGTGTGTCGGTCGCTCGCACGACCGATCCAGGAACTAATTGTGAAAGATCGAACTGAAACGAACGTGGGAGGACAGCGACATCATGAGTCTGCCAATACTGTTGATCGGTCTGAATGAGTTCTTCCATTCCGTGCTGTCGATGGAGGAAATTGACAACCAATGAACCGGTTCCAGTAAGGAACCACTGCTTCGACCGTGAACCATGAATCAGTCCATGGTCCTCCAGGTTCGAGAGGGCGTTGTACACTCCTGACTGGCTCGCACTTCCGTATTCTATTAATGCTTGGGCCGAGCGCTGTCCATCAGCGATTGCCAAGAGGATATTAGTACGCGTCCCCGATCGAACCACATACTCGACGAGTGTCTCCGGTTTCTCTCTCATACTTACACTAGATTTCCCGTTCCTGCTCAGACTACCCTTGAGGAAGCGATAGGAACCAAAAGAATAGTCAACGTAGCTCCACTTCAACCTAGTTGATCGTTGATGGATTATACCGATTTACGATAGGTTGAATGCTAGTTTGTTTGAATTCAGATTATTCCAATATCTTTTACTCTGTGGGCTCTCCCGGTAGTATAATCCAATCTCCTACATTATTATTTGGGGGTCGACACGTTCAGATCCTAAATGTAAGGAAGCTCAGCAGAATCATTATTATGGTGGCAGACTCCGAAAATACACACTTGAATACTTTACAGTGCTTCCAATTCCGGGAGTTAAATCCTTGGCCTTTAGAACAAGAAGCCACGGCGCTTCAAGTAGAATCTGAACATGTATCAATACAGGAAGTCATTGAACAATCCCATAATACACTCTGTAGCGAAACGTGCGTTGTTCGATATGAGAGATGGAACTCCGGCGAATTGTTCTACAGCTCAATGAAATCTAGACTCTTCGTGGTTTGATTGAACTTATGAAATACTGGTCCAATACGTAAGCCGTGAGCTAGAAGATGGATGAGTCGGAATATGCGTAAGCGATCGAAATCAGGGTGAAAATCGCGATCACTACGACGTTCATAATAGGAATGAGGATGTCGAAAACCGGGAATATTCCCAAAAGGGTGTTGGCTATTATTACAGAAGCAAGTATCCCTCCAAGCAGGTAATATATCTCCCAGTGGTGGGTAGGAACCGGTCGCGGGGTCGAATGCTGAAGCACAATGTTTACCTTTTCCGTTTTTCGGACGGTCTGATGGCGCTTGTCGTAATCTACGACATTCATCCTTTCGAGTCTGGGTAGGTGTCTTTGGGTCAGTGCAGTGTAGACAATTTTTTGCTCCCGACAACTGATTTCGTCCACCGATGAGTTGTTTTCCCATGCAGCGATTAATCCGGCCAATTTACTTACTTCAATGGACTCTCCATGAGAGTTAAGAATCTCGAGGAGCTTTCTTCGTCTAGCGTTCGCGAGTACATCGTACGCATCTTCCATCTGTTGAATCGTTTGGTCAGTTCTTTGCCCCGTCTCCCCCTCCGGATATGAAATGCTGATAACACCCATGCTGGTCACACCTCTTGTGTTATTATCTCTAATCCCCAATTTATAGCTTAGCTAACGTCCAGCGAGTTCAATTCTACATAATAGTTCTAAAATAACTTCCATATAAAATAATCAAAAAGTATATCTGATATTCTGAGGAGTTGAATTGGATATGTTCGAATATTTATCGCGTGAATTATTTTTGGTAAGCGCCACTATCTTTATCGTCAAATATTAACTCATAACTGGGAGTGAGGCTCATTATCGGCGAATAATTGCTGTAGTTCATGAGTCCTTTCTTGATGGAAATCTACAATTTGACTGGAATAAGTGTAACACATTTGGCTGCTTCTGGTTTTCGGCACTGTTTAGCTAGGCCAGTATAAGATTCAAGCAGCTCGTTGATTTTGGGATCCAGGCTCAACCAAAAACTCTATAACAAGACGATAGATACGGCGAGCCTTGAGTACTAAACGCGTGAATGGGCGGCGACAGCCGTCGCGTCATCAACCGATGACGTTTGCCAGATCTTGTAGCTCACATCGAGCACATGTCTGGCTATCACCCCATTATACCATCGCTGTCGATCGTGTACGCACAGCCGTAATACGTCACCACCTCTCGATAGCTTAAATCAGTCTGCTTTATGAAATTTTGATCTAAATTGATTTGATGACCATAGTCGAAGCCTTTATTTATGAATGTTCTCTGATCTGATTACTAGATCAATTGAGAAGTGACTCTTTTGCTGGTCCTGGAAAAAATCTTATTTTTGCATCTATAATGGACTATAATTTCACTCAGTATTTTACAAAAGATATATTATTATATTATTCTGTTATTATATCGGTTGATTAATTTGCCTCACAGTAGGCGTTCGTTCATAGGTGGTCGGTGTGGTCTCCAATGGCCATAGTAGTGTGTGAACTGTTCAAAGCATCCCTGAATGTTCAACTGGTTGCCTATCCATGATATATGGGAGTGGTCAATGCGTATTTAGAGCCTGTGGACCCTCTTTATAATCAATATTCGCCTTATGAAATTAAGCGATCTGTTCAGTCCAGCTTGGAAGAGTGCGCAACAGCCGTAGCCTTCAACACGAAAAGTCGCGGTCGGGAAATAGCATTCCCCGGTTAGTTCAGACAGAATCACCGTTGCTTGATTAATACTATGTCAATCAAATACGAAGTTATCAAGTAGTAGTTTTGTGCCTGTAATATTGCATTGTACACCCAAGACTATTCACTAATATTTCGATAGTGTTTAGTCCACTGTGACCGCGTCGGTTATACGACGGCGAGTTCGAGACACTTTCAGCCGACCGATTCATCCACTGAAAAGGGACCGCCCAACAGGCCGAATTTGGTGTGCGGGAAACTAGCTCGAAGATCCCCTAAAATAATCAATAATCAAACAAGAGCACTGATCAGTAGATTACTAATTCTCGCATTTTCTTTTCGACAGCGTCTTTGGGTGACCTCTAACAAAATTAACGATCAATCCATTCATAGCCATACGAAGCGGATGATTAGAGGAAGTTGTTGATATACGATGGTCGAACATCGCGCAGTCTATATAGCGAGTCAGGCAGTGCAACTAGCTTGTGAACAGGGTGAATTTCGAACGGCTGAACTTCGTGCTAAACTTGATTTACCATGTGATTCCACTCCCTCTAATAGTGCTATTAGAAGTGTACTGCGGCAACTCGAAGAGGAAGGATGGCTCGAACGCGATCACCCGCGAGGCCGCATTTGGCATGCTAGTAAAAATCTTGTGGACATGAAAAAGGGAGATTCATTTTAGCAAGATTTCACGGGTAGTGCCTGGATTTAATTCACATTGTTTAATTCAGTATTGGATTAAATTATCATCGCGTAGAGGGATTACTGACGTCTGAATGATGTTATGGACTGAGTTACCACTGTTACTTTTCGTCAGTATTTTCTTTCTGCTTTTTCACAAAAAAGAATATAAGGATTTGACAGCAAATGAAGCTGAGTTCGCAGTTCGCCTCGTTACACACCTACTTTTGTAATGGGGGGTTAATTCCTATCGTTCTTCCTCAGATTCCATTTCCGCCTGACTTGTATCAACGTATATCAATTGCATCTATAAAAGACAGAGTGACTATCGATGAAAACAGCTAGCGAAAGAGCAAGATGACTTGTTTTGCACTATCGTTGATCTCAACACAAACTTTTCTAGTCAAATGTATAATAAATCGCTACCAATTTTGACTATTCTATGAGGAGGAAAAACCCTTCAAACTAGAATTGACATATACTAATTGCTGAGATCTTTCTCTTACTGGGATCGCCCCCGTTACCTGATAGAGACCGACAACCACCAGCTGCTTCCAACAGCTGGCGAAGAAAACGGTGCACCAAAATGGTACTCGTTTGCATAGAGATATTAACCGGAGGGAGAAAGATTGTGCTTCGCGGATAACAAAGAATCACTCGTATGAAGAATCTTTCGGATTTCTAATAAATAGAAAAGCAAAGGGAATATCGGATTCGTTAACTCTGGACTACGTGTCCGATAGATGTTGAAAAGGAATGCTGACTTTCCGCTCGGTAGGGATAACCGATTAGAGACTACACTGCTCGGAGTGGATAACAAAGTGGTTATACGGCTTTATCTGAGGATTGTTACTCGAACGAAGTAACCGAAGAACCGAGGTGAATAAGAGAATGTGTGGAATCATTGGCTACACCAGTAGATTGAACGATGCACCGGCCGTTCTGCTAAACGGTCTTTCGAATCTCGAGTACCGCGGATACGATTCTGCGGGGGTTGCACTTCAGGACGCTCCGCTAAAAGTGATCAAGAAGGGAGGAGAGCTCGACCGATTACGAACGGTGATGGACGATCAGGTTAATATGGAGTACTCGCTCGGGATCGGTCACACTCGCTGGAGCACGCATGGCGCGCCTTCCAAACAGAATGCACATCCCCACGTAGACTGTACGAACTCGATTGCCGTAGTGCACAACGGGATTATCGATAATCATCAAGAGTTAAAAGCAGAACTGGAGGCCATCGGTCACGTTTTCGCCAGCAAGACGGATACAGAAGTCGTACCTCACTTAATTGAACACTATTTGAAAGAAGATTTGGATCCGATGGCGGCGTTTCGGAAAACGATCGCGCGACTGGAGGGGAGCTACGCTCTCGCCGCGATATTCGAGGAAGCGGACGTGATACTTGCCGCACGATGGAAATCGCCGCTCGTGCTAGGACTGGGAGACGGGAGAAATTTCCTCGCTAGCGGCGTGCGCGCCTTCCGCGAATACACAAACAAGGTAGTATACCTCGAAGACGGGGAAATCGCTCGGATAACGCCGGAGAGCGTAGACGTATCCGATCCGATGGGCGAACCCGTAGAAAAAGAAGTCACAACGGTCGAATGGGATCTCTCTGCCGCTCAGAAGGGCGAATACGAGCATTATATGCTTAAAGAGATTCACGAACAACCGCACGCTATCGATCAGTGCGTCAGGAGTCGAATCCTTGATTCGGACTGCGAGGTTAATTTGGGTGTCTCGATGGATGTTACGGACGAAACCCGCGTCGAGTTCGTCGCCTGTGGAACTAGTTACTACGCGGCAAAGTATGGATCCCTGCTCTTTCGACGATCTGGAATACCATCGTCTGCTTTTTTGGCGAGTGAGTACGTTCCAGCGAACGATTCAAATGAGAACCAGATCGTCGTGGGAGTCACTCAAAGCGGTGAAACTGCGGACACGCTCAACGCGCTTCGAATAGCTAAACGACAAGGGGCACAGACGCTCGCCGTGACAAACGTCGTCGATAGTTCGGCGACGAGAGAGTGCGACGAGTCGCTCTACATTCGAGCCGGTCCGGAAATTGGAGTTGCAGCGACGAAAACGTTCGCAACACAACTTACAGCGCTCAACCTGTTAGCATGCCAAGTCCTAGATCGACAACAATCAGGATCACGACAGGACGCGTTCGACCTCATTACCGAACTACGAAACCTCTCGAACAACGTCTCGAGGATAGTAAGCGGATCGAACGTGGAAGACGTCGCTCAACGGTATCTCGAATCGAAAAGTTACTTCTTCATCGGCAGGGGGTTACAGTACCCCGTGGCCCTCGAAGGTGCGTTGAAGATGAAAGAGATAACATACGAACACGCGGAGGGATTCGCTGCGGGGGAACTCAAACATGGTCCATTGGCCCTCATTACCGATCAAACGCCGATTTTCGTTGCACTCACCGGTGACGACGAGATCGCAACGAAGACCATCGCGAATGTGGAAGAAATCGCTTCGCGGGGTGCGCCCGTCATCGTCGTAACCGATGGAGCGCTGGATGTGCCGGAATACGCCGATCAAGTCATTTCGGTTCCGAGAACACACCCGCACTTGTCGCCGATTCTCGTGAATACCCAGTTCCAGTTGCTCTCATATCACACAGCCCGACACCTCCAACGCCCTATCGATAAACCGCGGAACCTGGCCAAGAGTGTCACAGTCGAATAAACGAGAACGGCCGATTAGAGCGATAATCATCATGAAAGAAAAGATAAAGCAAACGATCTCGACTGACTCATTGGGTGATGTACTTCTAGGGTTAGTAGTCGTCATAGCTAAAGTGGTTTTAGTAGGTTACAGGGCTGGTAGAATCGTCCGAAGAGGCAGTATCTCGTTGAGCTCAGTGGAATTGTTTGAAGATACGATAAATTATTCGGGAAATTATGACAATGTTCCAAGAGAATGACGATGGAACGACGAAGGAGCGTCTGAACAGACCCGTAATTGGCGTCGTCGCGACGCCGACGAACGCGGACGCAGTTGCTCGTTCCCTCCTCCGGGCAAAGCGGCACGGCTACCCGACGATGGTGGTGATTGCCGGCGATCAAAATGTTGAGTCGGTCACAGTGGCTACTCAACTCGGGTGCCACCTTGTAAACAGAGAATCACCACAAGATGGCTTTAGATCGTTGCGTACCGATCTCGCTCGATCGGCGAAGAGACGTGGGTTCCCTGGCGTGATTTTTCATCAGACACCGACAGAGAGGTTAGATTATGACAGAAGTGAAGAACGCTTTCTTCGGTCAGACGACTATATCGTCGACGGAGCAACGACGACGATTTCGAACAAAGTGTCCGTTCTCGTTGGAATTCCAGTCTATAACGAGGAGGATTCGATTGGAGAAGTCATCGAGCAAGCGAGTGTATACGCTGATGCTGTCCTCGTCGTTGACGACGGAAGTGATGACGAGAGCGCGGAACTTGCTTGTTCGGCCGGTGCGGATGTCATCGTCCACGAACGAAATCAGGGATACGGTAGCGCTTTGCGGACACTCTTCCGTGAAGCTGCCGTACTGCAGGTGGATCATCTCGTCGTCATCGATGGAGATGGACAACACGACCCAACAGACGTCCCGCGACTCGTGGCCGCTCAGCGCCAAACAGATGTGGAACTCGTCATCGGCAGTCGGTTCGTCGACAATGTCGACAATCAGATTCCACGCTACCGTCGGTTCGGTCTCTTGATGATAACTATTCTCACGAATCTCAGCTTCGGCGTCGTCCGACCGAATTCATGGATAACGGATTCGCAAAGCGGATTTCGGGCGTACGATGCTCGCATAATCAAATCGCTAGCCGTGGATTCGACGCTGGGGGACTCAATGGATGCAAGCACCGATATCCTCAATCATGCTCACCGCAATAACTACGACATAGAAGAGGTTGGAACGACTATTTCGTACGATGTGCCGAATGGAAGCAGCCTCAACCCAATACACCACGGTATCGTACTGGTACGGAACATACTCAAGACAGTCGAGCGCGAGCGTCCGATGACGATTCTCGGCGCACCGGGGTTCGCCGGCGCGCTTATCGGCTTCGGCTTCGGTTATTGGACGTTCATAAACTACGTCCAAACGGGAACGTTCCCGGTCGGACTGGCCATCACGTCGGTTCTGTTCTTACTCTCTGGTATCTTCGCCTGCTTTACCGCAATTATCCTCCACTCGCTGGGCACCCAAATAGGGGGTGTGAACGGATGACCTCTATACTGAACGCCTTGACGTTTGACCTTGAACACTGGTATTCGGCGACGCTCGTTCGGGACGCCGTCGATGATCCCATCGATCGGGTTCGCGATTCGGTTGCCATCGTTCGCAACCTCCTCGACGGACACGACGTGACCGCGACGTTCTTCGTCGTCGGAGAACTCGCTCGCGAGTATCCTGATTTGATCGAGCAACTCGCCGACGACGGACACGAGATCGGATCACACGGTCACACGCATACACCCCTCGGAGATCTCAATGTCGACTCGTTCCGGCGGGAACTCGTCGACAGCGCCGATGCTATCGAAGCGGCAACGGGACGACGCCCAAAGGGGTTCAGAGCACCGAATTTCTCTGTCGGACGAGAGACCGTGTGGGCATTCAATGCACTCTGTGACGAGGGATACCGGTACGATTCGAGTGTCTTCCCGACATGGACGCCGATGTACGGGGTTCCCGAAGCGCCGGTTCGGCCGTATCGCGTTGACCCGACCGACCCCTTCGGCCCGGGCGATGGTGAGCTGATCGAACTCCCCACTGCCGTGGCTCATCCGCGCGTCCGCATCCCTATCGCAGGTGGTTTCTACGCCCGCATGCTACCGGCGAGAATGCTACGAGAAGGCGTTCGGTCGCTCAATCGCAAAGGGATCCCCGCGACGCTTTACTTTCACCCTTGGGAGTTCAACCCGTCCGTTACCACTGACTCACCACCGTACCACGCTCGATTCGTCAGTTTCTACGGTATCGAACGAACGATTGGGAAACTCGATAGTTTGCTTGACGCGTTCGACTTCAAACCAGCAGGTCGAGTAGTAGAGACGAACGGGATGGTGTCCTAACACCCGTCGAGCCCCCGAACGACGTTCGCAGGGAGTACCTGGAACGTTCGGGGATGGTAGCACGAACGACGGATTCCCCTGTCATCTACGTAATCGGTTCACACGCAGTCGTCGGACTCGACGGTTCGGTAGTACCGTTTGGCCTCCGCCGGTTCGGGGTTCAACAAATTCATCGTACGTGATACCGTTCAGCACGACGGCGGTGTTGGATTCGAGGACCTGAACTCGACCGGATTCCACTTCGTCATCTCGGACACAGTCACGTTCCGAATCGACGGCTGTGTCATCCAGTCATCACTCCGGCATCTCCTTCACAGGCGATATTTGGAGACGCATGTGATGAGACACCTAACACCAAGATCCATCAATAGCATGTTGATAAGCGGACTGGGCCTGGTCGGCTACTGTGTCCCAGTCGTATTGTTGAGCGCGTTTGACTGGATTAGTAGACGGGCGTTCACCGCATAGTGCGGCATTGAGTGACTGGGTGAGAGAAATGACTGTGGGTTTGACGAGGAATCCCGCGCCGTCAATGACTTCGTCCGCAGCTGAATCTGGATAGTCAGCCGCGATGACAGTACAGTCGGCAGCCATTGCTTCTGCGAATGTGATTCCAAACCCTTCCCGCGTACTTGGGGATACGAAGACATCGGCGACGAGCATATGTCCAAGGACATCCTCATAGTCATCGACGAATCCGAGAAATTCCACGTTGGCGGCGTGGGTCAGCGACTTCTGCTTCTCTTCAAGATGTTCGCGTTCAGGTCCGTCGCCAACGATTCCTAAAGTTACGTCGTGGACATCGGCGACCGAGTCGAAGGCCTCGAGGAGCATATCTACGTTCTTGTGTTCGATGAGTCGACCGGCGAAGAGGATGTCGTAGCCCTCCTCAGGTGGTACGGCACTTCGGATCTGTTCGACATTAATGCCGTTCGGGACGATCTTGATGGTCTTACGGGCGGAACCGATGGCAGTGAGTCGGTCGGCCGTATTGGATGAGACCGCTATTGGATGGTGCGGCGTGCGCGCGGTGGCCCGCTCGGTGAGCTTTCCAAACGGTGCCAGGTACCCAAGGTACTCCTTCCAGTAGTTTCCCCACACCTCGTGCCACGTGATGACGAGGTTTGATCGCGCGGTCAATGTCCTAAGTTTCGCTGGAAAACACGGAAAGTATGGGAAACACTGGCAGTCGACAACGTCGTACTCTGCACCATCGAGCGCCGGAAACAACCGTGCCGCGAACCACAGTGCCTCTCGAATCGATCGACGACCATTGACGTAGAGTTCCTGTGGTTCACAGACGGCGTGAAGGGTGATACCGTCGTGATCGACGATACGTTGGTTTCGCTTGTCAAGCCACCAGCCGACGCAGTACCAGTGGACGTCGTGGCCTCGCCTTGCCAGCCTCGTCGCCAGTTCGTAGATCCGCTTTTCTGCACCACCTGTAACCCACGGATAAACTACATCATAGACGTATGCGATTTGCACCGAAATTCACCGGTGCAATTCGATTGGGCTCCCTAATAAAACGTGAGAAACGTTCAGACGCCCGTTTCATCCCCCTTCGGTACCGACGGTCGTTCAACCCTACGTTTCGAATCGACGTAACAAGGTATTTTGATATCGTTCAGCTTACCAACCAGCATAATACGACTTACCGTGGTTGAACTATCTAAATAACCTGACGAGTGGCTGAAATAGTGTCACTGGAAGCGAAATGGCAGTACCATTTGCAGTAGTCTATAGCGGCAGAATAGAAGACAGTGAGTTAAATCTGCCGTCAAATATCTGGATGATGAGATAGTCGCTATGGCAGACGAATTTTCGGAGAGAACCGTACCGGAGAGGAAGAGCTAGGCTATAAGACGTTTACCAATCTCGACGCGGTGTTCCTTCGAGATGACATCGAACACATGATCGTCTGCACGCCGAATGTTCCCACTCCGATATCATTATGCAGGCTATAGAATACAAAAACATGTTCTCTGAGAGGAAATGCTGGCGACGAGCGCGACATCGAAATCCGACGGTTCTTCGTTCCACTGCACCGCCGAGCCATCTTCGAGTGAGTTTTGCACGCGGAATCGTACTCGGTTGTCGACGAACTGGCTGAGAAAATAGTCTATCTCCCGGCGAGTTCGGATCCTTCGGAAAACGAAACTGTCAAGCGCTCGCTCGTCGTGGGACGTCTGTAATACCGCTCGATCGGGCGCTAGGTCTTTAATCAGGTCAAGGATAGCAGCTCCGGCGTCCGTGTCGAGTTCGGCCGTCGGCTCTACAGATCGCTCAGTCCGTCGCGTTCAAGCGGTTTGGCCTCTCGCTGCCACCACATTCACTTAGAAACGCCGCGTTTGACGAGCAGGAGCGCAACGTCCACTCTCGCAGACAGCAAGCGTAACAGATGAAATCGCTGGAAGGCGATACTGACCCGTTGCAGCCGTAGGCTGGTCAACTCTCGCTGGGAAAGCAACGTCTGTCTTTCCCAGCAAGTGTCATCATCTCACCCGTCGGCGTATCGAGTCCCGCAAGCAGGCGGACGTGCGTGGATTTTCTGCTTCTACTGGATTCCACGAGGCCGACAAACTCGTCGCGTTCGATTGCCAGTGATACGCCCAAAAGTGCTATCACCCTCAAACGGTTACAGTTCTCGTTACAGCGGTCACATCGAAACGGCTTGAAAGTATGACCACAGTAGCGGCATCAAAACCGACTTGGCTTATCGAACCGTAAAAAAGAGTACGGTCTGGCTCACCTGTCACCCCCGCAACCGTGTCACCGGGAAGCGTGTGGGTTCAGCGCGTCTTCTTCATCCTTCAAAATAAGGCGAGAACAATCGATTTCCATTGTGGTGTGATAAACAGGATTCTATCCGATCAAATGTCATCTCTATTTACATTCGTCTCCTCAAATTTTTGCCCTACTTTTGTCGGGTTCGAACGACCTAGTATTAAATAGGTACGTGTACATTTGTATATCACGTTGAAAGATGAGGGGGAGAAATGAGGTCGATAGACGAGAGTACATAAAACTACTTGCAGTAGCAGCTTTCACTTACCCGGAAATCCGGTCAGGGATCGAAAACAGAGAAACATCAGACATACAAAAAATGACGGAGAACCATGATTACTTCACGGCGACGGGTGCAAACGTCGACTGGCGCAAACTGTTTGACGAGAACATTGATCGACTCGACACCGATGTCGAGATCCGAGATGCCGAGTCGAACCTAGGCTCGTACACTCCTAAACATGGTGCGAAGTTCCTTGCGCTAAATACCGAGCGAATGTTTATCGGAGATGGGAACCGATGGCGGGCAATAGAATCCTCCGGAATATCGCCATCGGTCGATGCGGTAGGAACTCGCTCTCTCTCCGAAACGGTCATCTACGCTGCTGAATATGATTCGCTTCAGGGAGCTATCGATGATGTTTCTGCTGGCCAAACCGTCGTCATCCCAGCTGGGACGTCGACGATACAAAACCCGCCTATCGAGGTTCCAGAGAAAGTGACTATTCGGGGCGACCGATCGGGATCAACGTTGAGGCTACCCGACGGAGCGAACACCCATGCGATCACAATTGCTGAAGGGAGTGTGGATGTCACGCTGGAAAAATTCCGTGTCGACGCGAACGGGGACAACCAAGACACATCTCTTCCGCGTGGTAACTTGCACGTTATTCAGAAGCGGTCCGGCGCCTCATCAGTTCTATACCGGGATCTCACCGTAACCGACGGTGCGAAAGGCGCGGCGATCGGGAATGATGGAGGAAATGATATCGTTTGTATGAATTGCAACGGATACAGGGGCGGGAAGAACGGAGCGCCATGTGATTTTATTTTCAACAATCTAGTGACGAGCCTCCAAGTGAGTGGCTGCTACATCGAGAACTTCACTGATACCGCCGTAGCCCAGGATAATGTTCAAAACACAACCGTCTATGGAAACATAATCAAAGACTGTCAGTCTCAGGCGGTCACTTTCGTGAAAAACTCTAGCCGCGGAGCCATCGTGAATAACCGAGTAGTCAACTCAGGAAACCCTTCCGTGGACGGTGCGATTGTCGTTAATCCGTACGAGACCGATAAGCAACCGACTGAGGTAGTTGTCGCCAACAACACCGTCAGCGACTGCCCGTCAAACGGGATTTTTGTGGACGCGTCACGAGTCGGAACGATCGGAAACGTCGTGACCGGAAATGACGGGGTGGGTATCTTCTATCGAGGCGGAACCTACGGAGGGATCGTCGGCAACATAGTCATGGACAGCGGTACCACCGAGAGTCCTGCACCGGGAATTCGTCTCGGGAGTGCAGGGTCACGTCACTCCATCCATAACGTGGTCGGTATGAACGTCACGCAGAACGCGGGAAGCGCGCAGTCGTTCGGTATCGAAATCGACAGTCCGTCGGTAAACAATAACTCGTTCGTGGGGAACTCTGCCTCGAGACACACTCGGGGAGCCTGGAACGTTCCCGGACGTGAGAACATTCGTGTCGGAAACAATCCGCCGATGCCTCTCGCGTCGGGTTCTGTTTCACTCGATGCCGGTGGATCGCAAGTCGTTTGGTCTAGTTCACACACCGTATTCCATCCAATCATCTCGCTCATGGCGCTGGGTGGAATGGGTCAAGCGAACTCGTTCGTCACGACTGACGGAACGAATACGCAGATCTCCGTTCGGGAGATTGGCGGCGAAAATCCCGTCGAAGTGAGGTGGGCGGTTTGGCCGTGATGATCGAATTCGTGACGAACGAACAACGTTTCGACCAGACCCGCGAAGCAAATCACATCGGTGGTACGTATGTTGGGTGGTAGTCCGCGTTGGTTCCGCCGTCGATTTTACAGTAGATTCGCCGCGAACAGCGCGCGACGGAGGCACACGAAGTTCGACGGAAAAACCGATATGAATTCGTATGAGTAACGTCGAAAACGCGTTCCATCGCTTCGTACAGGGGACGGCCTTGGTGTTCATAGGTGACATACTAGGTGCGGGGAGTTCGTTCGTCGTCCGGCTCGGTACGGCCCGATATCTCGGGCCCGATAACTACGGTATCATTGTCCTCGGGATCACGGTCGTCGAGGTTCTGTCCATCGTCTCACTCCTCGGACTACCAGAAGGGATAGCTCGCAACCTCGGGAGAACCGACGAACCCAGTACGATGTACGCCCCGTTGTTAGCGTCAATCTCGACCGCTGGGATCTTCGCGGTCGGTCTCGTGCTGTTCTCGAATCAAATAGTTTCTTTCTTCCACGAGCCAAAATTCCTCCCGGTACTGATAGTCTTTGCTGCTTCACTACCGTTCGTCGTGCTCACTCGGTTAATCGTTGGAATATTCCGCGGCCTCGAAAAGTCTACATGGCGAGTCGTGGTGCAAAACGTTCTGAATCAGACCGGGACAGCCGTCGCCGTCGGGGTCGGGGTTGTACTGGGATTGAGACCAGTCGGTATCACCGGGAGCTGGTTCGTTGCGCCGTTCGTGGCGACGCTCATCGGGATTTACTTCCTCTACGGTCACACAAATCTCTTCGATATTTCTGAGATCACGCGGAGCTTAACCGGTCCCCTGTCGTGGGAACTCCTTTTGTTTTCCCTTCCGCTGGTAGTTTCGCGGAGTCTTTGGTCGCTGATGGAACAGAGTGACAATTTCATACTCGGCTATTTCAAACCGAGTTCGGTCGTCGGCGTGTACGACGCCGCCTTCACGGTTCCGAGGGTACTCCTCGTCGTTCACACCGCCATCGGATTTCTGTTCTTGCCAATCTTCTCCGACCTCGCTACCGTGGGCGACGCCGACGAAATGGATCGGTTTTACAAATTGGTAACGAAGTGGATGGCGCTCGTGTCGCTGCCGGTT
Organism: Haladaptatus sp. CMAA 1909; assembly: GCF_043952005.1. NCBI lineage: Archaea > Methanobacteriati > Methanobacteriota > Halobacteria > Halobacteriales > Haladaptataceae > Haladaptatus > Haladaptatus sp. CMAA 1909. The sequence goes on from NZ_JBIOAV010000004.1 coordinate 200,596, forward strand.
TACTGTCTCATACTGGCGTTCCCTAAACCGATCCTATCGATCACGTTCGGTGCCGAGTATGAGTCCGCGACGAACCTCCTCTTGCTGATCTCGACCGGGTTTTTCATTCACATAATCGCCGGAATCAACGAACATGGTTTGATCGCACTTGGACGGACGCGAACTATCCTGCGCGGGAACATTATGTGTCTCTCGCTGAATATCCTGTTGAACGTCACGCTGATTCCGTCGATCAGTGCTTTCGGCGCGGCGTTGGCCTCCGTCTCGGCGTACATTGCCGTGAACAGCTATTGGACGTATCGTCTCTTTTCTTACAGCGGCGTGTTTCCGATCTCTTGGACAACTGCGAAAGTGCTCCTCCTGGGTTTCATCTCATTTTTCGGATCGCTGATCGCTGTCGAATCCGTTTTCGGTCGGACGATCGGAGCGATGGTGCTATTCACAATCCTGTTTGTCTTCTCGTATTTGATCGTGCTGTTCGTCCACATAGAACCAGAGGAAATTCGCTTTTTCCACATGCTTACTGAGGAACGTTCATAGTTATGCTCTACGAGAAAGTGGCATTTCATCGGTAACGTGCATTATTAACCGTCGAAGTTATTGTCCGTTCTATCGATGTACGTTTCCATGCATGTAGTTCAAACTCCTTGCCGATTTCATCCCGACATCGGCGGCGTGGAGTCGTACGTCCGTGACATCTCGAAAGAGATGGTACGGAAGGGTCACGACGTCACGGTCGTTTGCACAAGAAATTCGCCTCGTCTCCCTCGGAGTACCACGATCGACGGCATTCGCATAGAGAGAGTCGATCCGGTCGGAAAAATCGCGAACACCAGTGTCACCCCTCGACTACCGTTGAAGCTGCTGAAAATCGCCCGACGCGCCGACGTAATCCATACACACATTCCGACTCCATGGAGTGCCGACATCAGCGCGCTCGTCGGCTTGGTTACGAACACACCAGTGGTTCTCACATACCACAACGATATCACCGGAGAGGGAGTCAATCACTACGTGGCGCAACTATACAACAAAACGGCACTTCAGTTCCTTCTGCGCGTCACCGACCGAATCATCGTTACGCAGGAAGGATATCTGTCCCACTCTCCCCACATCGAAAACTACGCCGAAAAAGTCACCGTTGTCAACAACGGTGTCGATACGAGGGAGTTCCGTCCGAAGACGGTTCCTCAAAAACAGAAACGACAAATCGGTCTCGATCCGGCACGACCCAACCTCTTCTTCCTCGGCGTCTTGGATGAGTACCACGAGTACAAAGGACTCAATACGCTCCTCAGAGCAGTCAAAGAAATCGCACTACGAGATGGGGACACACCTAAGCTGCTCGTCGGTGGCGACGGTTCGCGTCGCTTGGCATACGAGTCGACCGTCACCAAAATGGGGATCGACAATCATGTCGAGTTTTGCGGACGAGTTTCGCAGGTAGAGCTCCAGCAACTTTACAGCAGTGCGGATCTCTTCGTGCTCCCGTCCAATGACGCAGACCAGGAAGGATTCGGACTCGTTATCCTCGAATCGCTTGCGTCCGGGACACCAGTCGTTACGACGAACGTGGTCGGGGTCTCCGACCATGTCGCAGATCTCAATATCGGTATCATCGTGGAGAAGGACAAACACGAGGCGTTGGCGGACGCCATCGTCGACGCGGTCAATACGATAGACGATTTTGAGATGGACGAAGCTAGAAAGCTCTGTGAGCGAGAGTACTCCTGGAAAGCGAGTACCGAGATGCTGCTGGATATCTACGAGAGTTTATAGACCGCTGTATCCTTTCGTCACAGCGCACTCGGTACACAACGAATTTGTCCGTTTGGAAATATTTGTCGAACGCTTTGCTTTTTTCAAACTTTCGATACGCCGTCTCGTTGATCGGTTTCCGATCATAATTCTCTATGGCTAATCCTTTAGTCTTGACTTCTTCATTCAATATAAAGTAACGAACGTCCCCTTTTGATTTTATGTACTGGCAGGCTCTCGTCGCGTTCGTACCGTACCAGACGTCTATCATCGCATCTCGGTTTCGATCCTCGTTGATACGGTACACCCATTTGTACTGGTACTCTCCCACCAGATACGCTCCAGTCTTCATATCGGTGTATATTGGGGTGCTCTGGTCGATACCGTGATCCTGAAGCTCAGTTGCTAGTTCTTCGTAGTTGTCCTGCTGGTAGGGAGTTACGATCGGATCAGGGATCGTGGCGATGTTGCCCGCAGCCATGATGATAGCCAACACCATGACCCAGGAAACCAACATCCTCTTGTGTCCATGCTCGTCGATGGCCTGCTCTAACTGATCCACTGTGATGAGGAGACCGGGAACGGCCATCTCGAAGAAAATCCGTGACCAAAAGAAGCTGGCCGAGAAACTTACGGGAATGTATGTGACGATTATCGTGTAAACCCAGATTAACCGTTCATCAAGGAAAAACGACCACTTCCGGATTGAAAACGCTCGCATGCACGAGAGACCGGAGGCTATCGCTATCGGCAAAAGTGTGATCGCACCGTACGGGGGTGCCGACACAATGAATGGAACAGAGTTCTCTCCAGAGATTCCGATAAGATCGTGCAGGGCGACGATAAAGGTGGAATTAGCCGACTCCCCATTTATTGTAAGTACATCATATTTGAATATATTCCGTATTACTGACTGTAATTGGAGAAGGTAGACAATAGCGAACGCGGCGGCGGTGGCCGTAACGAAACGCAGTCTATCGTTTCGCTGTACCGCACAAACAACACTAAACATTATTAATATCGCGAAGAGTAGGATGGTCCGTGGAAAGTAGAGGTATGAGATAAATGTCAAACAGACGACAGCGGAGACGAACATCCGTTGCTGGCCGCGTTTCCATTCGACCGTCGAGTAGACGCCTAGAAGTAGTATCGGAAATGACAAGCCGCGTGCCTCGGTGATGTACATCGCCGAGTAGTCCGGAACGAGAAAGACGAGTGACGCAGCGAGTAACTGATACTTTCGTTTATTGGTGTACAGTCCCCCCAACAGATATCCGGCTAGGAATTTTAGTCCCGCGGTCAGCAGAAAGAACCGCCTCCAGGTGCTGGTAAACCTTAAACCGGTAACGCGCTCTGCGAAAACGTTCGCGTATGCCTGGCCCGGTTCGTACACTCGAGTGCACAGCTTCGGCCAATACGCGTCGTAGTTCCCAATTGTGGACAAATGGGAGCAGTCGGGCAACCGTAATCCGGAGGACATGAGAAAATCTTCCACATACCACGTTGCGTAAGCCCATCTGTCGACACGCGGCGGGATGGAAACTGCTTTCACAATGACGACAAGGCATAGAAACAACGGTAATAAGTACAGTATCCGCTTTCGGATCAATAACAATACGGATACCCACCGTCGATATCGGTTGTTCCACCTTTCTCGTCCCATCGTATCTAGCCTCGCTATCGCACTGGACGCCGTCCGTTCGAACCGCTCGTCTTCCCATTCTGCGGGCGGAAGTGTTATACCTCATTTGATGTGTGCCCACAATTAATTCGGGTATTTAGAGTATTCGTTGGTATCTATAGTCAAGTCGTGACGAGCGTATATTGTTATTCGCTCAGATCCGATCGCACCGACGATTACTTTCGAAGAATTCTGGTAATACCGATGGTAAACGTTCGGCGCCTGGAATGAGAGACGTAGAATCGCACTATCTGACCTTTTGAACCTCTCGTCCCTTCTACACCCCATAATATAAGTAGACGTTTTGGAGATAATTGAAAAGTTAAATTTATGTCACCGTATGTAAACTTTTTTGCTCCGAATTTCATGTGACGTTCAATGGAAGCAAAATAATTTCCCGTTTCTATCTATTGTCTCCGGAGGTTTTATATGCTAAGATGACGGGTGGTGAATGGGAGATACGAAATGAGACCGTTCGTCGAACTAGTTTTCAACGGCACTTGTGACAGGAGGACGATTCATGAGTGACGATAGGTACAATTCGTCCTTTCACCGAGACGCCGAGGGCAGGAAAGATGTCGTGACGTCGATGGGTGGTTTCCGACGGGGTGAGTTCCAGATAGAGGACGACAATACTCGAGAGCGTTCGCTACAGCCGTTATCGCTCGTTCTCGGCGGTCTTGGAGCGTCGTTGATTGTCGGAGGGATAATATTACCAGGCGAGGGACCCGTGCTCTTCGCGCTGGGCGGGACTGGGATGTTTTCCGGAGTGCTTTTGTACTATCTTTCGCCCGAACTACGACTCTCCGCGCGCGTCTGTACCGATATGTACTCGGCGTTTTCCCGAAACGAACTCGCGATCATCCGAGAGTTCGGTCTCCAAAACGTGCAAATCTATGTACCGGAACCAACCACCTCGGCCCCCAATCGCTCCGGTGTCAGACTCTTCGTCCCGGAATCACCCGATTACTGCGTTCCGGTTGAGCTCGCTTCCGACTCCCTGTTCGTCGATTCCAAATCTTCCGCGGAACGCGGTATCGCTCTGTATCCGAGCGGAACGGATCTGTTTTGTCGTTTTCAAAACACCGCTACCAAAAAAGTTGCAAACACACCGGAGCGTATCATAGAACAGTTGATAGAGGCGATAACCGACCAGTTCGAACTGGCTCGCTCGGCTACCGCCAACTATGAAGCCGATAGCGGACGCTTCGTCGTCGAAATAGACGAGAATCGTCTCGGACCAATTGATCAGATCGACCATCCGATTGTTTCGTTCATAGCGATCGGACTGGCAAAGGGACTGGAACAACCGATACGTACTGACGTCGAAAACCCGGATTCCGAAAACGCCAGCACGTCGTTTATATCACTTTCGCTCGTATGAGCACGGTCGAACGTCGGTGCGCAGGACGAGAGACTCACAGACCAGAACCACTATCGGCAGATCATCGCCGAGACGATCCCTCAAACGACGGAGGAGGAGTTCAGTGATGATTGATATGACCCAACGACGGCGCGTCGTCTATAGCCAGACTATGTGGATGCTGATTGCAACAATCATACTGTCCGTGCTCGACGTCCTGTCGCTTCGAACGTTTATTGTCATGTCATTCATCGGTCTTATAACTATTGTTGAAGCGACCGCCCCTATTTATATCCAGCTACCGTGGCGTAGCCGCCTCCGCATCGTTACCCTTGTAGCGCTCTGTGCGTTCGGTTTTTTTGTTCTCCTTACAGTTCTCCGTTTCGTCGAATGGAATCCATTCTTCTAACGACTGGCGAATTTCGAGAGAGTACGTCGAAACCGGAGAAGAGTGCATGTTGTTCGTAGGCGTTATCCCATCATCCTATTTCGACCACGTGGCCGGTCTCCCGACTGACCGCTTACTGCCAGTGATCCGTACTACGCCGACGGGAGTAACAACGATGACTGGACCGACGAGGCGGATCTCTTAGACGATGCGGCCGTCCGCTGGAACGTCTCTACCGGTGGGAATCTCACATTCAGCGGTGCCACGTCGAGAGTTGGATTACGGATCTTCTGGACGGGGCGACGGGTTACCGGCTGCCCATCCTAAATTCCCACGGACTGGAAGCCATCGAATTCCAGAACGATGCCAACCGGCGGTTCTGATGACGTCTCAGGTGGTCTACGTCGGTAACAGTTCCATCGACGTCGTGGTATTCGAAGGCGGGAGTTTTTAATACGATGCGGCCGATCAAATTAAGATCTCGCTGCACGTCTTAGACTCGCATGTGGCCCTGGGAGCATGTCGGGTTCGGATATCTTGTGTATTCTCCCGTCGTCCATCGGTTGCGCGGGCGCCCGCCGACAGGAAGGGAGACCGTCGTCCTTGTAATCGCGACACAACTACCCGACGTGGTGGACAAGCCACTCGCCTGGACGGTGTCTGTTCTCCCAAGCGGTCGTTCGCTAGCCCACTCGGTGCTTACTGCGACACTCGTTGTTGGACTGGTCGCGATGTACTGTCGGCGAACCGGTCGCGAGGGTGCGCTCGCGTTCGGCGTGGGGTACTTCTCGCATCTCGTCGGCGACGCACTTTCCCCGGCGCTAGCCGGAGAGTATGCGTACCTCTCGTTCTTGCTCTGGCCTGCACTCCCGGTCCGCGCGGACGCCGAACCGAGTTTTGCCGCGCATTTCGGAGAGCTGTCTTCGAGTGGGTTCTCCGCCCCGGTACTTCTGTTTGCCGTGGTAACGATACTGCTCTGGGTGATCGACGGACTCCCCGGTATACCTCGGTCTCTCGTCGTTTTGCTGCAGTCGAACCAGTAAGCAGTCGCATGAAATTACTTCATTGTTGGATTCATAGAAAGATCTCCAGAGAGCAATATTTGTATTGCTCAATGGGGAACAGTCATCTGAGGCAGAGAAAGACGTCTCAGGGCTAATCGAACGACATATGAAGAAATCCACATATCTATGAGGACATGGATCAGAGGGCACTGTCTAGTTTAGTTCCTCTTCGACAGGTGTTCGGTTGTTGAGCGATTGAAGCGGTCGCTGATGGTTATAGTAATGCACAAACTGTTCAAGCCACTGCTGGACGCTGGACCGACTGCCCACCCACGACGTATGGAAGCGGTCGATCCGCTGCTTGAGCGTGTGAAACCACTTTTCGATCAGGTTTCGCTCTGTGTAGTCGAGCCGACCGCTCAACCCAATTCGAAAGGTGGCAGTCCGATAGCCGTAGCCATCAACGAGAAACGTAGCCGCTTGATCGGTCCCATGCCGATCAAATACTTTGACATCAAGCAGTAACTTTGTTTCTGTGTCTATTGCAGCGTACACCCAAGACCACTCGCCGTTGATTTTGACAGCGGTTTCGTCAACCGCGACCCGCGTCGGCGTCGCCGACGGCGGGTCGGAGACGCTGTCAGATACCCGACGAACCCATTGAAAAATCGCTTGATGCGAACGTTTTACGCCGAGGACCGCAAGAATCGCTTTTGTTTCCCTGAGCGAACACCCGGTCGCGTGAAACCGGACGGCGAATGCCCTGACGGGCGTCGCCGCCCGCTCACGCTCCCAACATTCAAGCGTAGCCGTCTCTAAACTCTTTTTGAGCAAGTTTGAGAGTAGCATGAATCACTAGCTCTTCAACCTGCTCGTCCTTATCTAGACAGTGCCTTTTGATCTAATTTGTCTGAATTTCCGTCATCGATCCAGGTTCCAAACCGGACGCTGCGATAGTGGCGAATAGTGAGAGATCTCACTATTTCTTGATTTTCTTTGTGTCTCGCCATCTCGTCGGCTACTTCGGCAGCGTCGATTAGACACCAGTCAGAAGCGACACCAACGCTGGCGATGTCGAAGGCGGTCCTATTATCAACGCTTGTCTGTAATATTGGCAGTCAAATCGTTACAATTACCCCGGAGACCGCGTTATCACCGGCAAATTCGAGCATCTTGATAGCGATGTGGCCTCCGTCATTGTACATAGAGACCACGCATTCAAACTCCTCGCGGACTGCTCGAACAAATACTGTACCAGGTGACTCTGGACCCATCGTGTATACCTTTCCTTACAAACACGTTCGACAGCCGGTTCGATCTCCGATTCGTCTTCATCACCCAACAGCCCACCGTCGCTAGACCACTTTTTGTAAGAACTACATGATTGGAAGCAACAGGATTTTCACACGAGTTACTTCTCCAATTCCCAATTGGTGTTACAAGACTATGGGTGTAATGGTTCATGAAGCAATCATGGAACAAATTCTGAATTATGGAATTGGGAGACAGAAAGATGGGATTGCGAAAAACCATAGAGAAGCAGTCATACGGCTGATTTCAGCTTCTCGTTGACTGAGGCAAGATGAAACAGGGTTCAAAACACCAATATCTGCTTTTCAAACCCTATCTCGGCAATTACCCGATTACAATATTATTTCGTAATCATGAATCCCATGACGGGTAATACAGCCAAATTCTTTATACTGTTTTCGATGTCTCCTCTTAAAGCAGCGATTCTGGCTTGTACAAGGGGTGAAATTTCGAATTCCGTCAGAAAGAATCGGATTTAGGAGATAGAAGATGTGAGTGTAGACATATACGAAGAAGATTTATTATGAACGATCCAGAACTGGGAGAGTGTATGGCACAGAAAGCCCCCAATTCGACCTTGGCAGAGACAACTGTAGTAGATACCGATGTCCATATGACAGTGCCCGAAGAGGAGGTTGCACAATACATGGACGAACCATATGCCTCCAGTATCACTGACTCCCCACACCCTATTTTCCCATCAAGTAGCTGGGATCAACGGATGGGCGGCAAGATCAAGGATAACTTCTCGGAATTTACTGAAGCAGAAGATATCGTCCAATTTCAGCAGGAATTCGAGATCGATTATCCGATCATCAACACATTTGAGCCGCTCGGGAAGTTCTCTCAGCCAGATCTGGCAATGGAGCTTATGCGGGCGTACAATCGGCTTCTACTGGACAAGTATTTAGACGATCACGATTTTCTGGGGTTAGCTGCCGTCGCGACCCAGAAGCCTCATGAAGCGGCAGAGGAGATCGACGAGATGGGTCAAGAAGAGCAAGTCGTTGGCGTGTATATTGGGTCGAGTGGTGAGCATCCTCCCTTGGGGGATCCGAAATACGATCCCATCTATCGAGCTGCTGAGGACAATGACCTTCCAATCGTGTTTCACGGAAATGCCGAGGAGTTCATGTTCGACTTCCCGATGCAGAACCGGGGTTTCAATAAGTTCTTTGAAGTTCATAGTGTCGCCCATACTTGGCAGCAAATGATGACGCTAACGAGTATCATCGCTGAAGGGGCGCCGGAGAAATTCCCGGGTCTCAATTGGATCTTTCTCGAAGCTGGCTATGGCTGGATCCCATACATGATGCACAGGATGAATAAAATATATCATATGCGCCGAAGCGAGGTGCCGCTGCTCCAGCAAACACCCGAGGAGTACATCCGGGAGTCAGTCTACCTCGCCAATCAACCCCTCGGTGAGCCGAACGACTCCGAAGATATGCGGAAGATGCTCGAAATCATGGGGCCGGACAATATCATGTTCGCTACAGACTACCCGCACTGGGATTTCGATGCACTCGAAGAACTCGACAAGTACTTACAACATTATTTCACTAAGGAAGAACGTCGAAAAGTATTGCGCGATACCTCCGTCGAGGCCTTCCACCTCGATTTATGAAAGAGACGACTGACCGACGTGAGGACGTTGTAAAATCGGAGTGAACCATGAAAGACCATGTAATCGGACGAACGGACGAACTGAACGAAGGTGAACGAATACTGGCCGAAATCGAGGGACGCGAAATCGCAGTCTTCAATGTCGACGGTGAGTACAAGGCATACACGAACTGGTGCGTCCACCAAGCTGGACCCGTCTGTGAAGGTACCTTGACCGGAACGTGGGCCGCCGAATACGACCAGGAAAATCTCGAAGTGTGCATGGAGTGGTGTAGCGAGGACGAGATACTGAGCTGTCCGTGGCACGGGTGGGAATACGACGTCACGAACGGTGAATCACTGACTTCGAAGGCGCGACTTCCCTCTCATCCAGTTCGAGTCGACGGTGAGGACATCATCGTGAGCATTTGACGGACGATGCCGAAATAGATAGTAGCCATCCACCGTCGAACGAATACCATCCTCCTATCGTATGTCAGTTTACATTCTGAGATATCCCGGTATGCGTCGCACTACGGGGAAACAAGCCTTATGATTACTATGATATGAACGCCGCCGATACCGTACCTTGAGCGACATACTGACGAAACGGGAGGATAGCTGAGATTTGTGACAGACTGCGAAACGCTTAGTTGTATCTGATGGCGCAAAAGACTTATATTAGATTATTAATTCATATGTAGTAATGGTATGAGTAGGCACGCCTCACAGAGTGAGTCCGACGACGAGACGGCGCTCCCGGACTCCAACGATACGAACCACGACGGAAAGAATCGGCGGACGTTCCTGCTTTCGATGGCAGGAGCGTCGGCTTCGGTGCTCGCTGGCTGTTCGGGCGAATCGAATAGCGATGGAGAGGATGGTAGCGGCGGTACGTCCGCGAAAAAAACCGGCAAGTCACTCACGGTAGCCGTCTGGAGTGGTCAATACCACACCTATTTCAAGAACACGATCAAGCGAATGTACGAGGAGGAAACGGGCGCGACGGTTACGCTCGTACCCGGTTGGAGTGCGATCATCTCGAAAATCAAAAGCGCTCCCGAAGATGATCCGCCGTACGACATCGCGGTCACGGAAGGTCAGATGTATAAGCAGGCGCGAGCAGAGGACCTCTTCCTTACCATTCGAAGGAAAAACGTGCCAAATCTGAAAGCGGTGTACCCCTACGTCAAGGACCTTCGGTCGACGGAGTACGCAGTCCCGTTCGACGGTGCACCCGTCGGTGTGATGTATAACAACCGGAAGATCAACTACGACATTACCGATTGGCAAACCCTCATCGACAATAACACGCGCTTGACGATGGACGGCGGATTTTATGCGTACACGATACTCATCGGTGCTATCGTCGCCGACCAGATGTCAGGAGTCAAAGAAATATACAATAGACAGTACCACAACGTACCATTCAAAAAGGTCAGAGATTTCAACGCAACCTCGTTCTACAGCACGGGTGCCGAACGATGGCAGCAGATGCAACTACGCATCGCCAACGCTGCCCAATCGTATTTTGGCGTCTCGATGGGACGGAAGACCGAAAACGACTGGATCTCGGTTACGCTGCCGGAGGCAACCACGGGATACTACGACCATTACGGCGTCGTCCGTGGCACGGGCAAACGCGAGATGGCAGAACACTTTCTCAACTTCATGCTCAGGAAGGACGTTCAGAACAAGTGGGGTGAGACGAGCCATCAGCTATTGGCAAACAAGAACGCAGAGCACTCCGAGGTCGCACAGGAGGCTGGCTTCCCAACGAACAATCGAGAGTATAAAAACTTCCACTTCCCGGATTATAACTATCTCTCGGAGTACTCCAGTGAGTTTAGTGAAAAATTCGAAAAGCTCAAACGGTCATCGTAGTACCGCCCCAATCGACAAATTCCCTCGCACATCAATGAATTCATGGAAAATTCGATCCTAACCGCACACGAAGACGCGATTACCGATGTAACGACCGATACGACGTTCACTCCGTGGATAGACGGAGAGCGATATCGTCCCGATAAGGGCGAAACTATCGAGACCATCGACCCGGCAGTGACTCGTCCCATTACGGCGATTCCTGCCTGTGACGGTGACGATGTCGACGCGGCGGTTCAGGCGGCCTGGAACGCCTACGACCGTGAGTGGGGGGCAACTTCGCCCGCCGAGAGGGCGTCGATGCTTCGTGAGTGGGTTGACAAGCTACGGGACCACAAAGATGAACTGACCCGACTAGAGTGTCTCGACACCGGCAAACCCATCGAACAGGCTCGCGGGGAAGTCCAAGGTGCATTCGACACCTTGGACTACTATGCTTCGCTCTGTCGAACCATTGGCGGTGATCAAATCGCCGCCGGTAACGGTCTCCATGCCTACACTCGCAAAGAACCGTTCGGCGTGGTCGGACAGATAATCCCATGGAATTTCCCCATCTGGTCGTTGACCTGGAAACTCGGTCCTGCGCTCGCCGCTGGTAATACATCAGTGCTGAAGCCAGCACAGGATGCACCGTTGACAGCGATTCGCGCCGCGCAACTGTCGGCGGGCATTTTTCCAGATGGAGTTGTCAACGTCGTTCCCGGAACGGGAAGCGATGTAGGGAATGCGCTAACTGGCCACGAAGGCGTCCAGAAGGTGTCGTTCACCGGTAGTCGGAGGGTCGGCGAACGTGTCATGCAGGGTGCTGCGAGTCACATCGCACCGGTAACCCTGGAACTCGGTAGCAAATCTCCATTCTTGGTCTTTCCCGACGCCAACCTGTCGAAAGTCGGACAGGCAGTTGCCGACGGAATCTACTACAGTTCGGGGGAGATTTGCGATGCATTCTCACGGGCAATCGTCCACACGGACATATACGAGGAGTTTCTCGACGCGTTTCTCGCGGCCGCCGAGTCGTACACGTGTGGGGACCCGCTTGAGGAAGGCACGACGATGGGACCGTTGACCACTGCCGACCAGTACGAGTCCGTTCGGGAATACATCTCCCTCGGAAAGGAAGCGGGGTCAAACCTCGTTTATGGCGGTGGGACGCCAAGTGGATCACTGGAACGCGGATGGTACGTCGAACCGACGGTGTTCACCGACGTCGAAAACGATTCGCGTATCGCTCGGGAGGAGATATTTGGTCCAGTCCAGACGGTGCAGACGTTCGACAGTTATGACGAGGGCATCGACATAGCAAACGATACTAGATTCGGTCTGTCGGCCGGTATTGGAACCAAAGACACCTCGCTCGCCCACCAGGCAGCCGCGGATCTCGAGGCCGGAATAGTCTACGTCAACGACTATGGCCCTATTCTCCCCGAGGCACCCTACGGTGGCTTCAAGGAATCGGGAATCGGGAAGGACCTGGGTGAAGAGTCCCTCGACCATTATCTGCAAACCAAAAGCGTCTATATGAATCTCGAGAACCCGACGTGCTGACCGTAGCCACCGCCGTGAATACGGTGCGGATTTGAGGTTTGATAGCCGCTCCGAAGTTTCCGTTCTGAAGGACACAGCGTCACGAATAAGTACGATAAAACCAATATTTTGAGCGTGGTATCTGAAGAGACCGAATCCCAGTCGACCGAGCGACCGGAGTGGTGGAAGAAAAACGAGCGTCTCCGTGAAGAGATGGGACTGCCGGATTACGAACCGCCCAAGTTCTCCGACGACATTTTTACACATACCATCGTATCGCGGTTGGAGGAGAAGTACAGCTGCTCCATCACGTTCCGATCAAACCAGCCCCGCTACCGGGCTCATTGGGAAATCCATGTCGATGGGAGGTGCGTTGCGTCGACTGCCCGTCGGCGGACGAACGCCGGGAATACGATCTATCAGCTTTCATCGACAGCATTTACTGACCTCGTCGAATCCGCACTCGAGTAGTGCAGCTCGAACCAGAAATTCTATTTTGGTTCGAAGTCCATGGAGTTCGGTATATATCCCTGAACATCTATAATCCATATTATGGAAATTTATATAATGTTAGATGGATCATATCGTTCTATGAGTGGAATTTACACACTTACAGACCTGTCCGACCGCACCGACGCACCGTTCGCGTTGGGTTGGTGATTCTCCATGAGTGCAATTAAACTCGAAGACGTGACGAAACGGTACGGGGATTTCGATGCCGTCGACGATTTGTCCCTTGAGGTGAAAGAAGGGGAGTTGCTGTGTGTGCTCGGCCCGAGCGGATGTGGCAAATCGACGACAATGCGAATGATCGGTGGTCTCGAACGACCGACAGAGGGCAAGGTTCACATCGCAGGCCAAGAGGTCACACGACAGCCACCCTACGAACGCGACTGTTCCATCGTCTTTCAGGATTGGGCGTTGTTTCCCCACAAGACGATACTAGAAAACGTGGCATTTGGGCTGAAAATGGATGGCATCGACAGAACGAAGCGGAAAGAGCGTGCTCGAGAGACGCTCGAAATGGTTCAACTTGGCCGGCACGAGAACAAGAAACCGAAGGAACTCAGTGGCGGCCAACAACAACGGGTTGCACTGGCGCGTTCGCTCATCGTCGAACCTCACGCACTGCTACTCGACGAACCATTGTCAAATCTGGACAAGCGGCTAAAAGAGGAGATGCAACTCGAGCTCAAAGACATTCACGAGGAATTGGATCAGACGATGGTTCACGTCACTCACGACCAGAGTGAGGCATTCACGCTAGCCGACCGTATCTGCATTATGAACGACGGGAAACTCATTCAGGTAGGGGCACCACCGGATGTGTATAATAACCCCAAGAATCAGTTCGTCGAGGAATTTCTCGGCGATACGAACTTCCTCGAAGGAACAGTGGTCGAGACGGCCTCGGACGAGATCGTCGCCAAGACGGATCTCGGATGCCACGTGGATATTCCCGTTACGAACCGACAGGCAGCACCGGACGAGGGAGAATCGGTGTCCATCTCCTTACGACCGGAAAACATGCAACTCCGGCAATCCGAAATTCAAGATATCAAAGCCGACGGCGGTGATACACGGTGTACAGCAAGTGGACAGGTCGACAACGTAATCTATCGTGGATCAATGACGCGCCTGTACATCGACACCGGTTCGCGAACGATATTCGTCGAACAACAGTACGATCCGGACAGGGAAATCGAAGAACAGCAAGACATCGTTATCCAGTGGGATCCCGAACGGTTGGTTGCGTTCGACAATGAGGAAACCCAATTCACCACCGTAGAGAATTAAGAATGAGCGTAGAACTCCAACAGGGGTCGGTCCTCAATCGACTCGGGAACTGGCTCCAACGTGGCTCCACGCGGGCGAAGCTACTGATGGTTCCACTCATCGTATTCGAGGTCATTTTCTTTATTGTACCGTTGCTTTACCTTTTTCGTATCAGTCTTTACGCTCCTACCGGTGCCGGTGCATATGCTGCGGGAACGTGGTCTATACGTAGCTACGTTCAAGTACTCACCTCGGATCTCACTATCGGACTGTTAGTATTCACAATGAAGTTTACCGTCGTCGTGACCATCATTACGCTCACGCTTGCGATAGTGCTATCCTATGCCGTCTGGAGAGCTGATGGGATGTTGAAGACGGTGCTATTGTTCACGGTCATCCTTCCGTTGTTGACAACGCTGGTGGTGAAGCTCTACGCGTGGTTACTGTTGTTGTCCCCTATTGGACCGTTCAACAACATTCTGGTACGGATCGGCGTCATCGAGCAAACGATGATACTCATGAACAATTTCTTGGGAACGGTCATCGGTCAAGTGTACACTGCGTTGCCGTACGCTACATTGGCCATCTACAGTGTCATGTCGACCATTGAGTGGCAGACGGTTCAGGCGGCCCGCGACCTTGGGGCAAGCCGACCACGCTCATTCTTCGAGGTAGTACTGCCTCAGACGCTGCCGGGTATTTCTGTGGCTACCGTTGTAACCTTTGCCTGGGGAGTTGGTGCGTACGCTTCGCCTGCGCTCCTGGGGTCGGCCAGCGAGACGACGTTTGCCATCGAAGTTGAACGGTTGATGCTCCAGCAGTTCAACTATCCAGTTGCAGGTGCACTATCGATAATTCTACTCGTTTTCGTTCTAATATCAGTTATACTCATGTTCACTGCCCTCAGTCACTGGGGAGGTGACGAGATGTATGTTTAATGCATATGTACGCGAACGTCTGGAACTATTCGCCTTCCGTGCTGCATACGGACTGCTGGCGTTTCTCATGGTGCTACCATTACTGGTGGTTATCGGCACCTCGTTCGGCTCGACAGGACAGTTAGTCTTCCCGCCGCGTGGACTCTCGTTGGCATGGTACGATCAGTTTCTCTCGGATCCGTCGTGGAAAGGAGCCGTCGTGAACAGCGTGATTACGTCTTCGGGAACGGCAGTACTGTCGACATTCTTGGGCGTAACTGCCGCATTTGGGCTGAAAGGGGTCAAATCGAAGTCGTTGCGGTACTTTATCCCTATCGCCTTACTCCCACTGCTCTTGCCAGCAGTAGTCATCGCGGTCATTCTGTTGACCTACCTCAGCGAATTCGGTCTCCATCGCTCGTACTTTGCGATCATCATCGCACACTCGCTGTGGGCGACGCCGCTGGTGTTCTTCATTATGCAGGCGGTGCTCTCCCAATTCGACTGGCAATTGAGGGACGCCGCCAACGACCTCGGTGCCGGTCCCATCCGGTCGTTCGGCGAAATCATCCTTCCGAACATCAAAAACGGGATCTTTGCATCGGCACTCATCGCGTTTATTATTAGCCTCCAGGAATTCGTCATGGCGCTATTCCTATCAGGACAGGATACCCGTACCATCCCGGTGCTAGCGTGGATTGGCCTCAGAAATGAGCTAGACCCGACCATCAGCGTGGTTTCAACGTTACTCATCGTCGTGGCTATCCTCTTGGTAGTGCCTGCTGCACTCGCTATCGGTTTGGAACGACTGGCTAAACAGCTTTGATCCCTTCAGACCGGATCTTTTCCCCTCGTTTCTGTCAGCTGGGGCGTCGGCCGATGATCTCCCATCGCGACGGACGGAAGTTAGCGAGTGAATAGCGGATAGAACTCGTACGACATGATATCACCGGATATCCGGCTCGTTATAGTTGAGTTCGACGACGTTCACCGACTGCAAGAGTTTCTTCGGGAGCTCGGTTTCGAACCTATCGCCGGCGAATCGATGTGTCGGCCCGGCGATGCTCAGTCCACCGAGGATGTTGTTCCTCTCGTCGAGAATTGGTGCACCGATTGAGCGCATGCCCTCGCGAAACTCCTGTCTGTCGTATGCGTACCCTCGCTCACGAATTGCGTCGAATTCCTCATACAAATCTTCCCTCGTCGTGATGGTTTGGTCAGTTTGGGCTGGCAACCCATGCTGGTTAATAATCTCGTCGACCTCATCTTCTGGCATGTGCGCCATAATCGCTTTGCCGGTGGCCGAACAATGCAACCTGATTCGTGTTCCCGGAATCGCAGGATATTGAATATCTACACTGTCTTGAACGACATCAAGGTAGACACCCCGTCCATGCTCCTCCACGATGAGCGTTATCAACTCCTCAGTCTCCTTTGCCAGTTTTCTGATAGCGGGTGCTCCCTCCGCGTACAGTAGCAAACGCTTTCGAACGATTTCCCCTCGTTGTAAGAATTTAAGTCCGAGCTTGTACTTCGGTCCCTCCTTGACGACGTACTCGAGTTCCCGGAGTGTCGCAAGGTGGTTGTGGACTACACTTTGTGGTCGTTCAACGATTTCTGCGAGCTTTGTGACTCCAACTGCTTTGTGTTCTTCGAGCGATTCAATTATCTCTTCCATCGTATAGAGGGCTTTGACAGGGTTATTCGCCTCTATTACCATAATTTGCTTCATCGTAACCGTAGTATAAAATGTTTTGCCTGCTAGGGTCGCTTTCATTCACGGGGAAAGGAGCGGGATCCTCTAACTGTTTAGCCGTCCTTCACACCATCCATGAGGATCGCTTCCCTCACGAATTCTGCACAGATCGATTCGGGGTACCGGGGGTGGTCTACTTTGGATTTAACCGGCAGTGACTTAGACACCACCGCTTCCAGGGTAAACAGCCGATACAAATCCCCTATAGCCCGATAACGGACATACAGAGTCCTATAAATCACATACTGCTACATCAAACGTTCAAGGAGTGAAGACCAGAGTTTCGGAGGGTGGGTTGTTTTTGCGCATTTCTGGGGCTTTTCGTGGTTCAGACAGACCACATCGGTGTCGCATCAACTACCTTTCTCGGTGAGACGCCATCGTATGTCGCGTTCTGGGCTCTTCCAGAATCGAACGGACCGAAGCCATGTTCACGAGCGAGGCAGGTTGTCCGGTAGATTTCTTCATCGGAGAACTCGGTGGTAGCTTCAGATGTTTCTGAATTGCTATCGGGTGATCTTCTCACTTCCTCCAGTGGTCGTACTTCTGGAACAGCGAGGTCCTCGTTGTGGACTTCCCTGACTAAGAGATGTGCGCTGGCCGTGATATACCCTCGAATATCGTCGTCGAAGCGATTACGCCACGTTCGAGAGATGACAGATTCGTCAGGAATTTGTTCAAGACCGAATACGTCTGCGAGTTCAGGGTGACGTGAGAGGGCTCGATAGCTGTCTCCGGTGACTTCCAGATTAGCGAAGAGTTTGAGCATTCCGTGAAATGAGTACGGTGCAGGGTGCCACTCTGGATATCCATCTTCGAGCGTCTCGATTTGAAGCTCAAGATCGGTAAGTACAGAAGTCCGTACCCTCCTGAGGTCGGCTAGGTAGTATTGTGCTGGCAGTGAGTCAAATCCGAGTCGACGGCGGAGCAACGGGTTCGCTTGCAGGTAATCGTGGAGCGTTGTTTCATTCCAACCGTTAATCTCCTCGATAAGGAATGCTCGGGCCAGTAACGCCATCGGATACGGTCCCGAGTACGGCGTTAACGTATCGTGCACGGCGAACGTGAGGTGGTCAATCGGGAGGCGACAGATCAGAATCTCGATATAGCAGAGCAAGCGCTCCAGCAATAGCAAACAGGATAAGACTGAAGATAAGGACGGTTCTGGGGGCGACCGCACCACGAGGGATTGGGCGCTCAGGATCGTTGATGCGGTCGATATCGCGGTCGAAGTAATCGTTGATAGCCATTCCCGCACCGGTTGCAAGAATCGTTGTGATAATTGCTTCACCAACTGCACCGCTATTGCTGAAGATAACAGTTCCTTCAGCCACAAATGCACCGATGAACGTTAAGACTCCCGCTGCAATAGCATTCCCTGGCCGGGTGAGTTCGAAGAGTCCTTGAACGCGTTCGGCATGGGACACACCTGCGATTTGTTGTGGCCATCCAATAAAGAGTACGAATTATGTATCGTCAAAATCGGAATAGAACGGTGTTTTAGCACGGTTTAGTCGGTGTGTGAGAAAGACCTATTAGCTATCACTAATCCTCTCACGTATGAAGACAGAAGACAATGAGTTGGCAGAGGGGACAGTACTCCCAGATGAACGAGTAGCGAGATTCGAACAACTACTGGATGAAAAATCCGAGTTGGAACTCACGGAGACGATGGCCACGGTTTGTGGAGTCCATATAGCAGCATTTCGTGTATACCTCACCATTCTCGATTATCCACATAGCACGATCGCTGAAATCGCTGAAATTCTCGACCGCGATCAGAGTACGATCGGGAAACAACTGAAGCCGTTGTATGAAGAAGAGTTAGTGAATCGGTATCCTCGCACCGTCTCTAATGGGGGCGTCAAGTATCTTCATGTCGCCCAGCCACTTGCGCAAACGACAGAGTGGTTAGACCAAGAACTAAACAGCTGGACGGATACAGCGATGGCCCAATTGTCGTGCCTGTCTTTCGAATGAGCCACCATATACAGAATCCACATACAGCATACAGATACTGTATTTAAAGGCAAAGAAAGAATTTCAGATTCAAAATTGAATTAGTTGGATCACCGGTTCGGCTACTCGAGAGAAACGGGTATCCAGCGGACAGATACAATTTATGTATACAGTATTCGAATATAGCATATGTAGACAAGGTTCAGTCCAGAAAAGACAGATTCTGACTACACGATATTAGGATACCGATTGTGACAGCACCAGCAACTAGCATACGTATTCAGTATACGTTTTCAGAATACACATTCAAAATATCGATGCAGAAGCCACAGTCAGAAAGCGGAAACAAACAGCGAACTCAGAACTCGTCTTCTTTAGACAGGAGGTACTCTTTTTTCGCCTTTACTGCTTGGTCAACCGTCTCAGGAGCCACCTCTTGCAACCCTACTCGAATGAGATCCCCAATCGTTTGGCTTCGATTCACATTGGAATCGTTTTCTCGGTTGAGTGCCCTGCGTGCATCTGTTGCAACATTTTCAAGTTCTCCAGACTTCTCGAGTCCGTGAAACAGTGCTGCGAGATTCGTATCCCGAACAGTGATATTCGAACTGGCGTCACCGTTGTCAATTGCTTCATAGGCTTCCTGAACTGTCTGCGTTAGTTCGACAGTCTCGTCGGCCTGGGACGGTTCGGACGTTGAACGTTTCTGGTTTTTACTGCTCTGGAGGAGCTTTTCTGCTTTGTCTTGGCTCATTGGTCTCTGTGAGTCGGTTGAGGAGTTCGGTGGTGTTCTCGCGGTACGCGTTTAGCACACGCTGCCCTGTATTGTACAGCTCATCTTCAGGGACAGCAAAGAGTGTGCAGCCTTCGTTTTGCTTCTTCGAGATATCCTGTGAATTCGGGACAGGAACCGGGGCCGCCTGGTCTGGATATGCCTCTTGGAGTTCAGCAACGAATTCCTTTGATAAGTTCGTCGAGCTCTTCACCATCGTCGGAATGACCATCGCGAGCTGCGGATCGATTGGATGTTCGTTGTGAAGGTCATCGAGATCGTCGCGAAGATTATCTAGCTGGTTTCGCTCAAACGCACCAGGTTTGAGTGGCGCAATGACGTTTCTGGCGGCGAACAACCCGTTCAACGCAATGTTGTCCTCTTTGCCCGGCAAATCTAGCAAAACGAAATCGTAACGATCGCTCAGGTCTTCGGTAATGAACTCATTCAGCTTCGAAAAACGCTCCTCAACGGGAACGTTTGCGAGATTATTATCTGCACCGCCGAGCCCAGGGTCTGCGGGAATAAGGTCAATACCTTCTCCCGTATCATAGACCATGCGATCAACGACATCTGGGATATTGTCGCGGATGAATTCCCAATCTTCGCCAAAAATAGCGGAGATAGGAGCATCGATATCATCGACCTCATCGTTCATCCCAAAGTGAGTGGACAGGTCGTTTTGCTTCCCTGCTAAGTCAACGAGGAGCACGTTAAGGTCATGCTCCCGTTCAGCTGCAACAGCTACGTGTGCGGACGTGGTTGTTTTACCAACCCCGCCTTTTTCAACGTATGTTGCAGCACGTAGTATCCGGTTACTCGATACAGTGACCATATGCATTTGCTGTATACATATACAAGATACAAAAAGGTGCGTCAGACAACGAGAAGAAGAGAATAGCAAATCCTCGTAGTAGCCTCGTCTATCAGGTAGAGAGTGCTAGAATTACAATATACATATTCTGTATTTGTATATAGTATTCAGATTCTGTAATCGAGATTAAAGGGTGAGTTCGAGATTTGAGACAAATTGGGCAAATACACTAGACGTGCTGTATCCACCACACTACATTTCCGCGGTCCACCTCGTCCAATGAATTACGAAAAGAATTCGTTCCTCTCACGTCCTTCAGGGCAAAGATATCGACGCGGAACATCACTATCAGGTTCTGGTTTCTCAGTTTCAGTGACGGCCACTACAGCGGTTTTCCTGAGTTTATCGTCATAGCCGGTATCAATACAGAGATACCTATCCTCGTCACATATAAATAAGGATCAACTCGTTGTTTATTAACTCAAGAAAACTGCTGTCAGACGTATCCACGCGTGTTGATTAGGTAATAAAAATATATCGGCATATACTACTACAACACATAACGTTATAATAGATAGTAGTAGTGCCGTGATGTTGAGGTGAAACAGAGGTCACCGATTTCTCTCGTTAACTCCGGAAAAGTGGTGTGTGATAACTGATGAACCGCTACTATACCTCTCCTTCGTGTGGATAACTCAGGAAAGCCGCTGTGTGAGAGGGGTAATTTCCGACTTCGTTCTTGGCTTCATTTGCAGCAGTGTTGTCTCTCTGGTTCCAGTACTTTCTCTAAACTGATCGCTGTTCACATGCAAGAGTGGTGTGGTTCTGCCAAGTGATTCGGGGGACAAATGGTTACTTTGACCTCATGTGATCCGATTGAGGCTACTAATCTACCATCGTCAGACACCACTGTTGCAAGTGAAAACCGGAACTACATAACGTCATTTTGCTGTGCACGCGTTTCTAACTTCGTTAGCGTATCTTCTAAAGATAGTACATCGGAAAGCGCTGACAGCGCACTAGAGAAGGGAACATCTAGTGCATAGCTATAATAATTTCCACGGGAGCCACTGCGATTCTCCTCGGCAGTCAGAATACCAAGCATTCGAAGATCGGATAGATGGTTATGTACGGACCGCTGAGCGAGCGGATCGACGCCTGCAAACTGACAAAGGTCGGTATACTCCTCATAGATACGTCGAGTACGACATGGCGTATCACCTTTTGCAGCCATTGAGACGACTGCTAGAAGAGCGAAATGACCATTGACGGTCAGTTCTCGCATACCTTCTTCAACGCGCTCCTGTTCGAGCATCTCTTTTGCTGCCTCGACATGCGATTCTGTAATGATGTCGTTGTCTCTGTTTTCAGCATACTCACCTGCAAGTCGAAGTAGGTCAAGTGCTTGACGAGCACTCCCACTATCCTTGGCAGCGAGGGCAGCACAGAGACGTGGGACGCTATCTTCGAGAGATCCTTCTGCTAGCGCAACATCGACGCGAGACTCGAGAATATTCTGGAGCTCAGGCGCGTCATACGGTGGGAAATGAAGTTCCCGTTCACAGAGCGTGTCTTGGACACGAGGATCGAGTCGATCGCGAAACTTGAAATCATTGCTCACACCGATCAGGCCGACTTTCGTCTCGGTGAGCTTGTCATTTGATCGCGCACGAGGGAGTTCATAGAGCAGCTCATCACGAGTACCGATGGAGTCAATCTCGTCAAGGATGATGAGGACAGTTCCCCCAAGCTTGTCGAGTTCTGTGTAGAGTTTTTTAAAGATAGTTTACTGTGGATATCCCGTTGAACTGATTTCAGCACCCTCAGGTCGGAGCTCGTTCACCAGTTCGATAGCAACTTGATAGGACGAGTTGAGCGTTTTACAGTTGAGCGAGAGTACATGGAGGTCGATGTCGTCGTACTGTTCGATGTCTTCACGGAGTCTATCAAGGAGAAAATCGGTAACTGCAGTTTTCCCGACTCCTGTATTCCCGTATACGAAAATATTGTTTGGCTCCCATCCGTCGACGACCGGTTGAAGAGCGTTCATGTACGCGTCGATCTCTTCATCACGTTCTTGGATACGCTCCGGTTGATAGGACTCGTTGAGCGCGTCCTTGTTCGTGAAAATATTTTGTTTTCGGGTGAACCGCCGCATTCTGTCTCAATACTTATGTCTCATCCATATAAAACCATGGCTGCAACTGATTCAAGTGAACAGTAACACAGACACACACCACTGTTACAAGTGAAACTAGAAAGAGAGAGTCTAGTAAGAGAACAACAGTGCACAATTACAACTAAAGCGTTGACATAACGTCCGACACACCACCCGTTCAAGTGAAATCAGGCGATATACAGCGTCTATATGCTGAATCTCCGGGAACCGTTGTAGCCTCCGTGAATTTGTCTCCTTCGGTCAGTACCGACAGTCATTCATGGGTTCACTTGCAGCAGTGGTGTGCGACTGTTTCTTTTGTTAGTTATTTGAACGAGTTAGTTCTCTCGTTCAGTTGGATCCGTGGTTTAGATGAATTTCTCACCACCTCCTCCTATCCGCGACTAGCTTCACTTGCAAGAGTGGTGTCTCTCTGGTTCCAGTACTCTGTCTGAACTGGTCATTTGGCGATGTTCACATGCAAGAGTGGTGTGTTCTGCTCATGGAACGTTGTTTTCGTTCACGTGCAAAGGTGGTGTGGCCTCACTAGGTATCGCAAGTCGAGGTGATGCTCATTCAATATCGAGTGCGACGTCAACTTCGTCGTCAAGATCGTCTTTGGTTTGTGGGCCGAAGCGGGGCTCAACGCCAGTATCCTAGAGAATTTCTTCCATCTCCCAGCGAGTCACACCAGTGCGCTCTGCGGCCTTCCCGAGTGAGATTTCACCAAGGACGTAGAGCCCAATCGTCGTCGCGAGATATTCTTTATTTTGTGGGGTGTGTGGGTCAGTGGGCGACTCGTTATGGAGATTCGTATTTCTCTCGTGCTTCACGCTGAAGTGCGAATGTATCGACGGTCTTGATTCGATCACCGTACCCGTGCTTTGTGAGTGCAACTTCAATTCCACGGCGAGCAGCTTTATCGGCGGTGTAGACCGTTACCGACTCCGCTCTGTTTTGATCGAGGAGTTGTGCTGCGACGCCGCCGATTGCAGAGTCAGCCTTTTCCACCGTATCGGCGTCCTGTTCCGTTGCAGTAGCGATGTAGCGCTGCACGATATCCATTGTACTCGACACAACTGGATTCGCATACGCAATCTCATCCGCGAAGGTTGCCCAACCACGATCCAGTGCTAGATCGATCGGCTCATCTGCTGTCGTGTATCCATCTGGTCCACCACCCAACTCTTCGTACACTCGTTGTGGAATTGTAAACACGATATCGTGTTCGTGGGCAATACGCTCTAAAAGCGCGAATCGGCCAGACTCAGGACGACCGAAGGCGATGAAGAGATTTGTATCGGCGATATGAGCCTCTGTGTCCGGAATAATTGAGAGAGGCATTTATTCGGAGTGCTCTGGGAGATCTTCGTCGTCGAGATTCACCTCTGCGTCGATTGCATCGAGATCCAGATCGTCCTGGGCGTCCGGCTCTACATCGACAATGATCTCGCGAAGTTCTTGGAGGATGGTTTCAGCCTCGAGTACAGAGAGATCCAACTCGCGAGCCATGATTCGTGACGTCATCTTGCCTTTGACGTACGCACGTGCATACTCAGTCGCAATTGCGAGTCCTGCAGTGCCATGCCGATCACGGTAGAGTTCGAGATTTTGATTGTCCGTGCTGCGGGCAAGAGCGGCGATCAGTGTTGGGGTGATCTCGTACGAGCCCTCATCAGCCTGCACGGTGATCGAGAGATGCGGCGCTCGATAGCGATGGGGCTGCGTTTCAGTCACGCGTTCGAGCAAACCCATATCGGTGAGCCGATTCACATCTTCGTAAATCGTCGTCGAGGAGCTGTCGAGACCCGCTGCAAGTTCATCGACCGTTGCGGTATCACGTTCTCGGACACGTGTGTAGAGTTGGGCAAGCCGCAGGTGGGTAAGCACATCCGAAATCGCGAGCATCGTGTCGATCGGATGGGTATCGCGTTTGGTTGCCGCCATACTTTCCACTTTCCGCGGAAAACGTATAGTTCTGTCGCAGCACCAAACGTGGGTTAGCTCACGCTTGTACGGGGAACTGTTCGAGTTGAGATGACCAGCATACCGAGTAATTTGGCAATTTCAGACTTGTTCTCGTCGGATCGTCACGATATCGGCTGCTACTCGTTCGGATCCTTCGGCTGCAATCACGAGCAGATTTGACGCTGGTGTACAGGGCGCTCGCTCACCACCGTGAAATCCTGCATCTGCAGCACCGGGCAGTTGGACTTGATACCCATTCCCTGCGATTTGGAGTGAAGCGTTTGTAACTCGGTGGATCGAGACGGTGTCGAGTGCGGCTGACGTTGCGAGTTCGACGATGTTTTGGTCGGTGATGCGGTCGACGTCGACGACAAGAAGGAGACCATCGAATGCAAACACTCGGATGTCTGCAAAGCGGGTGGGCTCGTCGTCAGTCTCTTCAACGAGTCCAGCGGCTCGGGCAGGCTTTGTGATCTGGAGAGCAAGGCCATCGCCGGACCGTTTGATTTTGTTTGGCATTATCGGTTAGTATGTTATGCTAACCTAAGAGTATTTGCCCTGTTGGATGCACTCGGCTCGGAGTTGACCGTGAGATGTGGGGGTATCCATCCTTCCTAGCGGTATCCCGTGTACTTACCTGTACAGCTCTCAAATCCAGAGATAGCAATGAGTTCGAATGGGACGTCGCCACTCACTCCACTCGCGCAGGATGCGCTCGACGCGCTTGCGACCGCACTTCCGGATGCGAGAGGGCTCACGTACGAGCAAGCGTATGCAATTCTCAATGACGAAGAGGATCTTGAGCGCCCTGCTGCCGAGGATATCATCGAACGGCTCTACATGAAAGGCCATCTGTATGAAGTCGACGGGAAGCTCCGGTTGACTGATTATTGACTACAAAATTGAGCAACTATCGGAGCATGTTGATTGGTCCCGTTGGTTTCATCCGTGGGTTACTACAATCAATATTTGTGTTATCGGAACGTGTTTTATGCCTCCGTCTGATGCTCTAACTGCGCTCACACAACTGGTCAAGGCAATTTCCCTGCGCCATCATGCGACGCTCAAGGTTTGGCTGGTTGTGGGAGCCCTTCCAACGGCTTTCCTTGCCTTTCTACGAGTGAGCGTTGGTGGAGACTGTGTTTTCGGAAAATCCAATCAGAAACGATTCAACTGGGCCATTGACGACCGGTACCCGGGATCTGTTCGAGACTCATCTCGGAGAGAGACGTACTGATTCGCTCCAAACTGACGATAGCAGAACCTTGAGTCTTACTTCATAGTTGGTGGTCAGCACGACCAGTACTCACACTGGTTTCCATCGACATTTCGTCTATTGGAATATTCGGAAGCGACCCTGGCTTGCCTAAGAGGATCTTGGTAGTCGTGTTTACCTGTAATGAGCCAAACCAGCCAAATCACGACGGGATGGGACGAGTATCGACGAGCACTTCGACCGACCGACCAAGCAGTTTTTGATCGACTCTTCAAGTATGCCCAGTTGCATACCGATCCCAGCACGGTTCACAAGCCATTGTTCGTTGAGACCCCCATTCTCATCTCGATCCTGATCGAACAGCAGCGACAACTCGACGACTTGGCGGATCGGCTCGATCACGTAGAGGACGATTTGCACGGGCAGGGATGAGGTCATGGTGTACAAAATCGACTACGTCGACGGCGACGTGCTCAGATGGTCTCTAACTGAATCGGGTGTGACCTGCGAGATCGATGCATCGTATACGCCGATAATCTACGTGTCGGTGCATGGTGACGGCGATTTTTCGACGGCACGTGCTGCACCTCGTGACCATCCTGCTGTTGTGCAGGCTGCTATCATCGATGAACGCGTGAGTTTTCGCCACGACCACGAGCGGATGTGCTTGAGCCGTTGATCGAGGATCGGGATACGATCAAAGCCGAGATTCGCGAGACTGAGAACGAAGATCGTCGCGATGAGTTGGAAGGCCAGTCGAGTGCGATCAAGTGGATTTTGGTGTCGTGTTTCGGCTATCAGGGCTTCTCGAATGCAAAGTTCGGGCGGATCGAGTGCCACGAAGCGATCAACGCGTATGCTCGGGAGATTTTGTTGGAGACGAAAGCAGTGCTTGAGGAGCATGGGTGGCGAATCGTGCATGGGATCGTCGATAGTGTGTGGGTGACGCCGATCGACGGCGAGGAACAGACGTCGCTTTCAGAGCTTGTCTCGAAGATTTCTGAGCAAGTGGAGATCCGACTTGAGCATGAAGCGCACTACGACTGGATATCGTTTGTGCCGTTACGTGATTCAGATGCTGGTGCGTTGACGAAATACTTCGGGAAGGTCGATGGTGAAGACGAGTACAAGTATCGTGGCATCGAGTGTCGCCAGCGAAGTACGCCGTCGTATATTGACGATGCACAGAAAGCGTTGATTCGAGCGGTGGATGCGTATCGTGATCCGGAGGCGGTCTGTGAGGAGTTGCGAACGTGGGTCGATCGCCTTGAGCGTGGGGCGATTGACTCGAGTGAACTGGTGATTACGAATCGTGTCTCGAAGAAGCGGGAGGACTACACGCAGTCGACCCGGAGTGTGGCGGCACTGGAGCGGGCGGCTGATTTGGGGTTGGCGCGTGCGCCTGGTCAGAGTGTGTCGTATGTTGTGGTCGATGATGCGAAGGACTCGCGAGAGCGGGTGTTGTTGGCGAGTGAGGAGTTGGACGAGTATGATGTCGGGTTCTATCGGGAATTGTTGGTTCGTGCGGCAGCAAGTGTGCTATCGCCGTTGGGGTGGCGTGAATCGGATATCGAGCAGGAGTTAGGACAATACACCGAGTCGAGCTTGGCGTCGTTCGGTTGAGATATACACGCTACCGAAAGACCCTCAGGAGAACCTGCTGGGTTTGAGTCGCGACAGTCGCATCGCATTTGCCGTCACACCGATACTCATCCCCATATCGCCGACAACAACAGCCACGATGACGTTCACGAGGCCAAACGGCACGCCGATCGCCAGCAATGCCTTGATGCCGAGACTTGTCCAGATGTTCTGGCGAATCACTGACGTTGCCGTTTGGGACAACCCGGCGAGATACGGCAACTTCGTGAGATCATCACTCAACAAGGCAATGTCCGCCGTCTCAAGAGCGGTGTCCGTTCCCGCCGCACCCATCGCAATCCCGACTGTCGCCGTCGCGAGTGCCGGTGCATCGTTGATGCCGTCTCCGACCATAGCGACGCCGTCGGACTGTTCGATAAGCTCCTCGATGGCTTGCACTTTCTCGTCCGGCAGGAGTTCGGCTCGGTAGCCATCAACGCCAATCTGCTCGGCAATTGCTTGTGCCGTGCCCTCATTATCGCCGGTCAGCATGACGACACGCTCGATGCCGTGGTTGTGGAGCTGTTCGACCGTCTCGTGTGCACCAGGTCGAATCTCATCAGCCACGGCGATGAGACCAAGCAGTCGATTGTCCGCTCCGACGAATACGACCGTTTTTCCGTCGTTTTGGAGGCTTGGTACTGTTTCGGCCATCAAATCAAGATATTGACCGTGGTCACACTCCGCCGTCGTCATCGCGACTCCGCCATCCGTTGCGACATGGACGTGACCAAGATCGAAACCAAGGTTCTCGAACAACTCAGGTTTGCCGATGTAGTACTGCTCATCGTCGATAGTACCGGTCACGCCCTTGCCGGTAAGACTCTCGAAGTTCTCGATCGAGCGTTCGGGGATGCCCTCGGCAGCACCCGCGTCACTAATTGCCGCTGCAATCGGGTGTTCACTCCGTGCTTCGAGACTCTGTGCGGTCCGCAATACCTCTTTGCGAGACGTTCCTTCGAGTGGGACAACGTCCGTTACGGTCAATTCGCCTTTCGTGAGTGTTCCCGTCTTGTCGAACGCAACCACGTCGACATCCCCCATCGCTTCCAAGTCTGGCCCACTTTTGATCAGGACGCCGTTTTTGGCGGCACTCGTAATCCCCGAGACGACGCTCACGGGCGTGCTGATGACCATCGCACACGGACACGCGAGAACGAGCAGTGTGAGACCGTGAACAAAGCCAGCTCGCCACGTGGCATCGAACACGAGCGGCTGAACGAATACGAGGGCGACTGCGAGACTCACGACGACTGGTGTGTAGTAGCTGGCAAAGCGGTCGACAAACTGCTCGTGGTCCGTTTTTTCGCGCTGGGCGTCCTCAACCATCTCAATGATCCGTGCGATGGTGTTCTCGGCGGCTGTCGAGGTGACGCGAACCTCGAGGTAGCCCTCCTCGTTGATCGTCCCAGCGTACACTTCCTCATCTTCGGTTTTATCGACGGGCACGCTTTCGCCCGTGATTGGAGCCTGGTTGACCGCGCTCTCGCCTTCGATGACCTCACCGTCCATCGGAATCTTGTCCCCCGGACGGACGATGACCACGTCGCCGACTCGGACATCATCGATATGGAGTGTTTGTTCATCGCCATTGCGACGAACGGTTGCGGTCTCTGGTGCAAGCTCCATGAGTTCGTCTAGGGAACTTCGTGCCCGTCCCATCGAGTATCGCTCCATCAACTGGGCGAAGCTGAACAACACGGCGAGTGTGCCACCCTCGAAGTAGAGTGATTCACCGAAGATGAGACTCGCAGCGACCGCGCCAAGAATGCCAAGACTCATCAGTAAGTCGATATCGAGACTCAGATTTCGGGCGGAGTAGTACCCGTTTCGAATGATCCGCTCGCCGCCTGCAATAATGCCGAGGATATAGAACACTTCGGTGAGTGTGATTGCTTGGCCAAATCCAGTCGCAAGCACGATATTCAGCGAGGGAAGGAGATATTCGACGGCAAGTCCGAGTGCGAGAAACGCAGTGCCCGTGTAAACTTTGAGTGCACGTGTGCTGCGCCAGACGGCGCTGGGGTTTTCGTGTGGCCGTGTCTCTTGACTTGTTGCTCCCTCGGTTCGACTGCCTTCGACCGCGTAGCCTGCGCCCTCGATCGCGTTGATGAGGTCATTCTGGGTGACAGTGTTTGGATCATACGTTACACTGACCGTTCCAGTCGTCGGTTGCGTGTCGTACGAGAGAATTCCCTCCAGTTTGTCGAGTGCATTCTCGATCTTGCCAGCACAGGAGGGACAATCCATGTCCGGGACATCGAAGGTGGCTGTGCGTTCTACGTGTTCTGTTTCGATCGCGTAGCCCGCTGCTTCGATTCGCTCACTGATTTGCTCGGTATCTGTCTGTGAAGAATCGTACTCGACATGGACTGTTCCCGTCGTCACTTCTGGGTCAATTACTTCGATACCGGCCAGTTGCTCTACGCTGGTGGAAATTTTACTCGCACAAGACGGGCAATCCATGTCCGGGACACTGAACGACGCCGATTCACGTTTCGGGATCGATTGAACGTCATACCCCGCTGCCTCGATTCGCCCGATGATGGCACTCTGGTCGATCTGATCCGGGTGATAGGTGATTGTCACCGTTCCAGTCATCACCTCTGGATCGATCGACTCGACACCATCGAGTGACTCGACGCTTTTGGTGATTTTTGCTGCACACGACGGACAATCCATCTCGGGGACTGCGACAACCGTAGTCTCCACATCGGCAGTATCCGATGGAGTCCGTTGATCCGACTCTCTACTCATTACCTCTCAGTAGTTCTCGTTGTGGCTTACGGGTTCGTTTGGTGTGTACCAAACGAATGAGAGAGAACCAGCGTTATTGATCCGATTCGGGAAGTTGGGCAAACGGCATATTCTTCACGTAGGACCCTGCGAGATGGGCTTCTGCTCGGCGGAGACGATACGAAAGTGTTGAACCGGGAATGCCGAGCTGTTCAGCCAGGTCGTACGTTTCGATCGCTCGTGGGGTTTCGTAGTAGCCATGCTCAACGGCGGCTCGTAACGCACTCTCTTGCTCCGGCGAGAGGAACTGTTCACTCTCGCTGTCTACCATGTCGAGATCCGACGCATCTGTATCCTTTACACGGATGATATCAACACCAGCAGTCTCGGCAATTTCGGCTTCGAGGGTCTCGTAGAAGGGTGTGAGCTTTGCATCACCGGGGAGAATCAAGCGCCATTGATAGCGGCGACCGCGCCAGGTTGTCTCGAAGATCAGCCCGTCACCGAAGTGTTCAAGTGCGAGATGCGGAATCGACGTACACGCAACGGTGCGATTCCAGTACGAATACAAGATGAGTGTCTCGGCACTCCGATCGAGGACACGAGTCTCCCACTCGCCTTGGCAGTCACGCCGAACGAGACAGTCAGCGAAATAGTCGGCTGTGGCGACCGCATCAGCGACAGCATCCAGCGCTTCTTCAGCACCGCCGATATGATCTACCCGCCACAGTGTGTCAGCGGTGACGTGGCATGAAAGGGAGCGGAGTTGTGTCTCCGGAAACCCTGCGAGGATATCGGCGACCGGGTTACTTCCCGGCTCGTATTCGAGAGCGAAGACGAATTCACGCATAGGAGGTGTATAGGAGTTAGACGCTGATGAGTGTGTACATCGCATATCTACATTCATGCGAGTCTGATAACTGTCCTCAGAAACTGGACTGATGAGGAACACCTCTGTAATTACACATCACGTGATCTCTTCGATCAACTCAAATCCATTTTTGAACGTGATTTGTCCTTTGAATCCCCGAGCTTCAATCGCTCTCACTACACCTTTGTCCGCATCGGTGTCTGTCGTTACGACAGTAATGGACGATGCATTGCCGCTATCGAGGAGCTGCATTGCAACGCCAGCAGGTGCTGTATCTGCTTTCTCAATCTGATCCTCGCTTCGATTCGATGCCTGTGCAATGAACCGTCGGACGGTGTCCATCACTGCTGCAACTGCACTTTTTGTATAATCGAGTTCGTCAGCGATCGTCACCCACCCGGCGTCGATCGCACTGTTGATCGGGGTTTGACCTGGGGTACTTCGATCTGGTGCTCCACCAAGTTCTGAATACACCCGTTGAGGTATCACAAACGAAACCTCGTTGCGTTGTGCAAACCGCTGAGTGCGGTGTACTTGTTGTTTTGTTGCCGTCCATAGGCGATGAACAATCCCGAATCTGCAACCCAGGCGTCCCTCTCGATATCCGAACCAACGTCACTCATTTTTCCTCTCTTACGTCTCCGTGTCTGGTGGGTGGTCGCGTGCGTTTTGGATCCTATCAAAGTAGGGGTCGTGTGGTTGTATCTCGAGAATGACTTCTCTGAGGGAGTGAAGCACAGCAATCGCGAAAGCGACCTGGAGATCAAGCTCCCGAGCGGCGATTCGCTCGGTCATTTCCCCATCAACGTAGGGAACGGCGTACGTGAGTGCAGCAGCGAGTGTATTGTCGCCGTGTGGGTAAGACGACCTGCGAGTGATCCGATCAAATGTTGATGCTCGCCAACCCGCGTAATGTCGATATCGAGATCGTTCAAAGACGGGAGTTCCTCCGTATTCAAATAGATGGTCCACATATCGTTCGATCGTGGCAGTTTCGTTCGACCTCTTCGGGACGCTCGTCGAAGTCACACCGCCAGATGACCCTGCACAAGCCGTTGCCATTGCGCTCTCCGAGCGGGGCGTTTCCATTCCGTCGGACTGGCCGCACGTCTATACGACTCCCCATCTCGATGTCCCTCCCGGTGAAGAACTCTCGCTCGTCGACCACGTGAAAGTGGGATTGGAGAGTTGTGGAAGGGACGTCTCACGCTCGGTCGTTCGAACATCACTTCTCGATGCCTTCGAAACCCCGATTCGCACACGAACTGGGGCTAAAGCCGCCGTTACATCTGCTGACAGATGTGGACCGATCGGAATCCTCTCGAACTGTAGTGTTCCGGGACTCGTCCAGCACACCCTGTCTCAGTCCGACCTTGACCCGGACGCTTTCGATGCGGTCGTCAGTAGCGTCGAGTGTGGATGGCGGAAACCGGATATGCATGCGTTTCGCGAAATCTCTGCCCGGCTCGACGTCCCACTTTCAGAACTCACCCACATCGGTGACGATCCGGAAACGGATGGAGGAGCAACTGATGCAGGAGCTACTGCGATTCTACTCGATGACGTCTCATTGAGCGACATTTCGAGGGAAATGGAGTGTCCCAAATGACGATCTATGGCGTCCTCGCGGTCACGGTTGCGTTCTTGTTAGATTGGTTTTTCATGGAACCGCCGACGCGGGCACATCCCGTCGTTTGGTTCGGGAAAGTGATTGCTGCGACTGATCGTGAGTGGTCGGCCCCTCGCCAAACTGGCTTGCTAATTGCGGTAGGATTGCCCGCGATAGCTGCCCTCAGTGTCGGTATTCTCGTTCAGATAGCCATCGTAGTGCATCCCCTCGCCGCGACCGTTCTCGCTGGCATCGTACTGTTTACGACGACGAGCATGCGGATGCTTCTCGAAACCGCAGCCGACGTGACGGAATTGACCGAGACGAATCTCGCGATCGCCCGAAAAGAGGTACGAGCGCTTGCAGGACGCGACGCGTCGTCACTCTCCACGGGAGAAGTTCGAAGCGCAGTTGCTGAAAGCCTCTCCGAGAATTTGGCCGATGGCCTCGTGGCGTCCCTGTTCGCCTTTGCCATCTGTGCTCCCATTTCGCTTCCGCTGGCCGCCGCTGCGGCGACGTGGGTGAAGGCAGTTAACACGCTCGACTCCATGCTGGGCTATCGGTCGAAACCTGTCGGCTGGGCGAGCGCGCGACTCGACGATGCGGTGATGTGGATTCCAGCGCGACTCAGCGCCATATTCATTGCAGTCGCCAGTCTGGGAACTAGTTCCCTTTCAGATGCTCGTTCGTGGGCCCATGAACCACCGTCGCCGAACTCCGGGTGGCCGATGGCGACCCTTGCCGCGGCACTCGACACTCGTTTCGAAAAGCCGGGCGTTTATACGCTCAATCCCCGCGCACGGCTCCCGACCGCTGCTGATGTGAGACAGGGAGTGGGTATCGTTCGGCGGGCGAGCCTTCTCGCGTACGTTATTGCGGGGGTGGTCGTGTGGTTCTGACGGCGGTTCGGGGTGCGCTCGGATTTTTGAGCCGGCTTCCAGTCGGACACGACGAAGATGCGTGGGAAGCGTTTCGACGCAGTTCCGTCGCATTTCCCTTGGCCGGATACGTCATCGGTATATTCCTTGCCGTTCCACTCTTGTTTCCCCTTCCTGCGTCTGCCGATGCCATATTGTTCCTCGTGACTGTGTATGGGGTCACTGGTATCAATCACGTCGACGGACTGGCCGACCTTGGCGATGCGGCCGCGGTGCACGGGGCGGAAAAACGCCGGGCTGTAATGAAAGATACGGATGTCGGCGTCGGTGCTCTTCTCGCCGTCACCCTTCTCATTGCTGGACTGACGCTCGCCGCGGTCGGACTAGTTGCGCTTCCGCTCGAAGCAGTCGTTGCCATCGTGGTCACTGCGGAGGTGAGTGCGAAACTCGGAATGGCGGGATTGGCAGCGTTCGGGTCGCCTGCACACGAGGGATTGGGCTCACAACTCATTGACCAGACTCCACGAGGATTCGTCGTCGCGGTCATCGTCTCGCTTCCGACACTAGCCCTTTCGTGGTCCCCACTGGTAGGTATCGTAATGATAAGTTCCAGTTTGCTCGCCACTGCCGTCGTCGCTCGGTGGGCACGGTCGTGGCTCGGCGGCGTCAGCGGCGACGTGTTCGGGGCGACAAACGAACTTTCCCGACTGGTCGCGCTTCACGTGGGGGTGGTCGCGTGGACGCTCTTTTGATGTGCGGTGGCAAAGGAACGCGGCTCGACGCGTCCGTCGAGAAACCGATGTTCGAAATCAACGGTGTACCAATGGTAGACCGCGTCTGCACCGCCGTCTCCGAAAGCCGAATCGATGCTGTTCATGCAGTCGTCTCTCCGAACACTCCGGAAACGCGACGCCATCTCGACTCGCGTGCGCTATCCATTATCGATGCTCCCGGAGACGGGTACGTCGAAGACCTCTCGTACGCACTCGAACGCGTCGAACCACCTATTCTCACCGTTGTGTCGGACCTCCCGCTCCTCGCTGGAGAGTGTCTCGACCGGGTCCTTTCCGTACACGACCGCGGTTCGCTCACTGTCTGCACTCCCGCCGCCCTCAAGCAGCAGTTGGGAGTGGGAACCGACACGACGTTCGAGCGTGAAGGAGGGGAACTCGCTCCGACCGGACTCAACGTCGTGGGTACCGGCGATGTTGAAACCACGTATGTTACTTACGATGCACGTCTCGCTGTCAACGTGAACCGACAGACCGACGCGGCCGTGGCGGAGGCGTTCGTATGAGATTCGTCCTCGCTGCGGGAACGACACGTACTGCCGAAATCGACGGAATCAGTGCCGCCGGTGCAGCCCCGGACCTGATGGCACATACGCCGAGTGCGGATATCGAAATCGTCGAATACGGACGACCGGTTCGGGCGCCGATCGTGCCGGTCAGTCCGAGCGGCTGTCCGACACCCGCCGTCATAACGCGGGCCGTTCGGGAACGGCTCGGGTTCGATCTAACCGTTATCGATGCCGGGTTGATACGCCCGACGAGTACGCCGACGGTTTCGATTGGTGCGCAAGGCGGCAAAGACGTTCGAGAGACGGAGCCGGTTCCACGTGCACGGGAAATCTATGAGGACGCACGACGATTTGGCGCGGCGCTCCCTGACGATTCGGTCATGGTCGGCGAGACGATTCCCGGCGGGACAACCACTGCTTTGGGAGTTCTCGCGGCATTGGACGAAGATATCGCCGTTTCATCATCGCTTCCGAACAATCCACTTCGACTCAAACGAGACGTCGTCTCGGAGGCACTATCCGCAAGCGATCTGGGTCGGGGGGACGCAACCGGTGATCCTGTCTTCGCGGTGAATCGCATGGGTGACCCAGTTCTCGCCACTGTGGCGGGATTCACTGTCGGTGCCCTCGAATCCGGAACCGACGTAACCCTGGCTGGTGGAACGCAAATGCTCGCGGCGGCGGCGCTCGTTCGCCACGCCGGAATCGACGATTCGTTTGGATTGGCGACGACATCGTTCGTCGCCGCCGACGAGACGATCGCGCTTGACCGAGCGTGCAATAAACTTGATCTCGAACTCGAAGTCACCGACCCGAAATTCGACGAGGACGATCACGTTTCGATGCAGCGGTACGTCGAAGGGGAAGGAAAAGAGGGCGTCGGAATGGGTGGTGCGCTCGCGCTCGCCCACCGAGCAAATGTCGATATGGATTCGATCCGGGACAGCGTTATCGAAGTGTACGAACGACTCGATGGTGACACAGATGGACCGTGACGCCATCGAAACCGTCGAACGCGTCCCCCATGGGAGTTCTGACGACCCGGATCTCCTCGATTTTAGTGCCAATATCAACCCGCGAATTCCGACCGGCGTGGAGGCCGTATACCGTGACGCACTGAAACGATCCGGGACGTATCCGGCCGACGACTACCCCGAGTATCGGGCGGCGGCAGCCAACTACGTCGGCTGTTCACCCGAGGAGGTGGTTCCGACACCGGGTGGTCTCGCCGCGATTCGCCTGACCATCGAAACGTCGGTTTCTGCGGACGATTCTGTGCTCATTCCGTTCCCTAGCTTTGGCGAGTATCACCGTGAGGTCTCTCTTCAAGGTGCGAGTCCCGAGCTCGTTCCTCACGACCGTATTCTCGAAACGGACCCGACCGACCACGCGCTCGTCATCGTCTGCAATCCGAACAATCCGACCGGTGATCGCTACGATGCTGGTGAACTCCGTCGCTACGCGGAACTGTGTCGGGATGCCGGAACAACACTGCTCGTCGACGAGGCGTTTCTCGGATTTACCGACCAGGAGTCGATGGCAGGACAGGAAGGCGTTGTCGTCGCTCGCTCCCTGACGAAACTGTTCGGCTTGCCGGGCTTGCGTGCTGGCTTCGCGGTCGCGACGGATCCCGTCAAGAATCGACTCGAAACCGCCCGTCGTCCGTGGACGGTCGGTACTCCCGCTACCGTCGTCGGGACGTACAGTATGGGATGTACCGAATTTATCGTCGAGACCCGAGAACGGGTCCAACGGGAGCGCAGCAGATTGCGCGAAGCACTCGCCAGTTCGTTTGATGTCCATCCCTCGGAGGCCCCATTTCTGTTGTTGGACATCGGTGAGCGCGACCCCGACGAAATCGTTCGGGCTGCTCATAAGCGGAGGGTCGCCGTCCGTGATGCAACGACGTTCCGCGGTCTCGATTCACATATTCGAGTGGCAGTACGCTTGCCGGATGAAAACGACCGACTGGTGGACGTACTCGACGATGTTTGAGACGACTATTCGGGACGACGTGCTTCGACTCGCTCGCCCCGAAACTAGATGGCTCAGTAGCGGTTGGAACGGCGGGTTTTCGGACGCGAATGCCGCCTACAACGTCTCGGTTCCAGCGGGGTTCCAGCGGACGGACCTAGACGCGTACATTGACGAACGACGGACGAGTGCGCGGTTCGGTCGTCCTGGTCCGACGCTCCTCACCGGTGTTGATCTTCGCCATGCTCGCGGGACACGGTACGGCTCGGTTGAAGTGGTCGTCACCGCTGGGATATCGAACCCCGCGGCGCTCCCGATGACCTCAAGCGAGGAAACGAGGTCGCTTGACGACACGTGGGATGTCGGGTCGGACGTTGGAACTGTGAACGTCATTCTGGGAACAACCCACGCACTCGACGATGGGAGCCTCGCGACGTTGCTGTCGGTTGCCGTCGAAGCGAAAACTGCGACGCTACTCGCCGAAACGGGGTTTCCTGGCACGACGGACGCAGTCATCGCCGCGTGCGACCCGAACGGAGAGGAGGAGACTTTCGCCGGAAGCGGGACGCCGATTGGGGCAGCGGCGAGGGCGTGTGTCCGCGACGCTGTCCAAGCGAGTCTCCGTTCGCGGTATGCGAACCGGGAGGTCCCGTCGTCAGTCAAGGACGCGGACTACGGCGTCACGACCGAGGTTCAAAGCGAGACGTTCCGTCTCTGAGAGCAAACTATCGATTCCGTCGTCGATTCATCGCCACCGACGGACCCATAGCAGTGCACCAACCATAGCCACGAGGGCGCTGATTACGCCGAATCCCGGTTGTCCGTTCGACTCCGTTGTCGTTGCTTCACTTTCATCCGCAGCACTTATCATTTCGGTGGTAGTTACAGTCGTGTTTGTGGTCGCGTTTGCCGCCGCATATGCATCCGGATGGAAATGTTTCGTGAGGTTCGTGATAGCAAAGACTACTCGCGGTGCGGGTTGGTTCATGTACTCGATAGGGACTACGACGGTCCGGTTTTTCCGCACGGCGGTAAGGTTCCGGTATCCGGTTTCATCCGGAACAGCCGGGTCTTGTTCGTTGAGAACGATCCAATCGGGATCTTGCTTTACAACGACTTCCTTGCTGATCTCTTTGTACCCCGAGATGCCAACCTTGGCGGCGACGTTGTTGCCTCCGGCGGTCCGGATAATCCGGTCGATGAACGTCCCTTTGCCGGAGGTATACCCGTAGAAAAGGTAGAGAACGTCCGGACGTTGTTCTCCTTTAACAGCCTGTCGGACGGTACGGATACGGTCTTTCATCCACGAGACGGTTTTCTTTGCACCACCACACTCACCGACGAGGGTACCTGTGACGGCGGTATCGCGGTAGACGTCCTCGATAGAGGTCGCACTTCGATACGCGTACACCGTCACACCAGCATCGCGGAGCTTTTTCACGGTTTCTTTCGAGACGGTATTCGGTGCGAGAACCAAGTCCGGTTTGAGCGAAACCACCTTTTCGACATTGACGAATGACTCCCCAGTACCGGACACGTTCGCCTTTTCACTCGCACCTTCTAGGTAGCTTGCGTATTGGGTCACTCCGACGACCTTGTCTTTTGCACCGATCTCCCACATGATCTGTGCAGCGCTCGGCGAGAGCGTGACGACGCGTTCTGGTTTCTCATCGAGCGTTGCTTTTGTTCCGGTCGCATCTACCTTGGAGACTGGAAACGAACAAGTCGACTGTTGGGTCGCTGTTACTGTCGCTGCCGGTGGGACAGCGAGCGTTGCTACAAGCAGAAGACTGACGAGGAGTATCCTCTGTCGCATGTGACTGCTCTTTGGACGTATACAATAAATATTTACCTAACACAACCTCACTTTCACACGTCGGACCTGCTGCCAGTCCGTTTTCGGACGCTCAACCGACGCGAACGATGAGTGTAAATTCGTCGTTCGAATCCACAACGGCAGCACCACACATCACTTCCCCGAAAATGAACGGATTCGTCATCGCTGGGACGGCATCAGGAGTCGGCAAAACCGTCACGACACTCGCGGTTATTCGCGCTCTCGAAGCAACGGGTCAGACAGTTCAACCCGCAAAAGCGGGTCCGGATTTTATCGATCCGAGTCACCACGCCGCTATTGCGGGACGGCCCTCTCGCACACTTGACACGTGGCTCGAAGGTGAAGACGGGATGCGACGAAATTACGACCGCGGAACCGGCGATGTTTGTGTTGTCGAGGGTGTGATGGGACTCTACGACGGAGACCGATCGAGCACCGCACGGGTCGCGGACGTCCTTGACATTCCGGTCGTGCTCGTCGTTGATGCCAGCGCCGGAATGGAGAGCGTCGCCGCGACTGCACTCGGGTTTCGAGAGTACGCCGAACGAGCGGGTCGGAATATCGACGTCGTCGGCATCATCGCCCAACGCGCCCATGGCGGACGTCACGAGCGAGGAATCCGCGATGCGCTCCCGGATGAGTTGGAGTATTTCGGTCGAATTCCACCGATATCCGGCCTCGAAATTCCCGACCGCCACCTCGGACTGCAGATGGGTGACGAACGCCCGGTGGATACGGAGGCGCTCGATGAGGCCGCTGTACACGTTCGCGCGAATCGGTTGTTGGATATCGCTCGTGAGCCACCTCGCCCACCGGAACAGGAACCGAACCCTACTCGAAACCGCCGTGTTGCAGTCGCTCAGGATGCGGCATTTCGCTTCATCTACCCTGCCGTCATGGAACGACTTCGAACTCGGACCGAGGTTGTGACGTTCGCACCGACGGCGGGCGACGACCTTCCCGACTGCGACGGTGTCTATCTTCCCGGCGGCTATCCGGAACTCCAAGCAGAACGACTCGCCGACAGCCCGTCGCTTTCGACGCTTTCGGGTCAAGCAAGCGATGGACTGCCGATTCTCGGTGAGTGTGGCGGTCTAATGGTATTGGCTGAATCACTCACCACGACGAACGGGCGAACGTATTCGATGGCGGGAATCCTCCCTGCCGAGGTTCGAATGCACGAACGGTATCAAGCACTCGATCACGTCGAGCTCCGTGCCCGCTCGCAGCCGTTCGGTATCGATAGCGGGACAACCATTCGAGGACACGAATTTCATTATTCGAGCGCGGACGTCGCGCCCGATGCTACCTTCGCCTTCGACGTGAGACGAGGGACCGGTATCGACGGGGAGCATGACGGATTGACGGAGTTCGAGACGGTCGGCACGTACTGCCACGCTCACGCCGCGAGTGGCGCGTTCGACGCCTTCATCGATTCATTGTAACCATGTCAGAAAACGATTCCAATTCCACCGAGACGGACCGTACTGAACAGCTGAAACAAACGCCCGGCAAGGGGCGCACACCGATGTCCCGACCTATCGAACCCGATGCTCCTGACGAGTTTGGTCTCGTTCAACTCTGGTGGGGAGACGGGAAGGGAAAGACCACCGCTTCATTAGGGATGGGCTTTCGCGCCGCAGGACACGGATATCGTGTTCATATGCTCCAGTTCATGAAGGGTGGCGCATCGAGCGTCGAAGACGTCCGTGGAGAGTACAACGCCATCGAGCACGTTCCCGGATTCACGTACGAAAACTCGGGGAACTACGGGTGGCATGGATTCCTCGACGGGTCGGACGACGACGAACACGTCGCCAAAGCGAAGGCTGGATTTTCGCGGGCCGAAGAACTCGTTCACACTGCAGAGGAGGTGTCGCTCGATGAACCGCTCCCGTTTGACGGGGCTCCCGAAGACGGAGTACATATGCTAATTCTGGACGAAATCCTCTATGCGGTGAACCGTGAGCTGATCGACCCGGAATCGCTCGTCGAACTCGTCGAATCCAAACCCGATAACCTGGAGTTGGTTCTTACGGGTGGACACCAGAAACCGGAGTATCTCTACGACCATGCGAATCTCGTTACCAACGTCCGAAAGGAAAAACACCCCATCGACGATGGGCAGCGGGCCCGCAAAGGGACCGAGTACTGATGACGGAGACGGTGCTCGTTGCGGGAACTGAAAGCCACGTCGGGAAGAGCACCGTTGCTGCAGGATTGTGCCGACTTCTTGCCCGACGTGGCGTGTCGGTCGCGCCGTTCAAAGCACAAAACATGAGCAACAACGCTCGGGTGGCCGTTGCTCCCGACGGAGAATGGGGCGAGATCGGCGTCTCACAGTATGTGCAGGCACGAGCCGCTCGAATTCCGGCGTCGACGGATATGAATCCCGTTCTGCTCAAACCACGCGGGGATGGCGAAAGCCAACTCATACTGCAAGGGAAAGCCGTCGGGAACGTTGCTGCTGGAGCGTACTACGAGTCACAGTGGGAACGGGCCAGACGTGCAGCTATCGAATCCTACGAACGATTGGCAGCGGACCACGATGTTATCGTTGCCGAAGGTGCCGGTAGCATCGCTGAAATCAATCTTCACCATCGGGATCTCGCGAACGTGGAGACCGCACGGTTTGCGGACGCTTCGATTCTCCTGCTCGTCAACATCGAACGTGGTGGGGCGTTCGCCAGTCTGTACGGAACGGTGGAACTCATGCCCGATGACCTTCGTGACCGTGTTCGGGGAGCGATCATCACGAAGTTTCGTGGAGACGAGTCGCTGTTGGACCCCGGTATCGATGCAATCGAAGATCGAACGGGTGTCCCGATTCTCGGCGTATTGCCATACGACGATCCCGGCCTCCCGGAAGAGGACAGCGTCTCACTCCCACTGCAAGAAGAGATGGCTATTTTCGGTAACGATGACGGTGTTCCCGACTCGCATTCCATTACGATTGGTGTTCCACGGGTACCGCATATCTCGAATTTTACCGATCTCGAACCGTTAGCGAACGAACCGGGTGTCCGTGTTGCGTACCTTCCACTTCACTCTGGTCTCGACAGCGTCGATGCTATCGTACTTCCCGGTTCGAAGAACACTGTCGATGATTTGCTTGCTCTACGGAACGCGGGGTTTGGCGAGCAGTTAGCGGCCTTTTCCGGTCCCACTGTCGGGATTTGTGGTGGCTATCAGATGCTGGGAGAACGAATCACGAACGCGGCACTCGAAGGTACCGGCGACCACAACGTCGTGCGTGGTTTCGATTTGCTCCCCGTCGAAACGCGGTTTTCGACTGAAAAACACGTTGAGCGAGTAACTCGAACACTAAACCCAGTTGGGTTGCTGTCCGAAGCGGAAGGGACAGTTCGCGGGTATGAGATCCACATGGGCCAAACCTCCGCAACCCGTTCGGTCGAGCAACCGATTGGTGAGGGAAGCGCCGCGCTGAATTCTGTCCTCGGAACGTACCTCCACGGTCTCTTTGAAAACGAGAACGCTCGAACTGCGTTCTTGAAGGCAGTGTTCCAGTCTGCGGATAAACCATACCTCGATGAAAGGGATTCCTTTCAGTCCCCCTACGATGCTGCTGCTGATCTCCTTATGATGAACGTCCCGCAATTACTTCAGAGATCCGTTGATATTGATCGGTGATCGAATTTCCCATATTTGTTTGGTCGATTCAGATTGTCGCTGGTGAAGGTAGTCGATTACACCGTTGTAATAGAGGGGGTCGCGACCTCTCAATAACCCAATCATGCGACCATCACGTCGTTCGTCTTGGCGACGTTCTTCGCATGCTCGAGGGCATTCAGGTACTTATCCTCGACTTGCTGACTCTCGGCGCGTTTCTCGCGGAAGTTTACGAGTTCGGTATTCTGTTCCGAACGCTGAATTGTCTCAAAGAGCTGGCGACCTGCGTTGGTTGCTTCCGCAGCGAGATTCGGTGAGTCATCGTCAACGCTCTCCCCTGTCTCGTAGTCCCGCACGG
Organism: Haladaptatus sp. CMAA 1909; assembly: GCF_043952005.1. Classification (NCBI taxonomy): domain Archaea; kingdom Methanobacteriati; phylum Methanobacteriota; class Halobacteria; order Halobacteriales; family Haladaptataceae; genus Haladaptatus; species Haladaptatus sp. CMAA 1909. The sequence continues at coordinate 243,284 of NZ_JBIOAV010000004.1, forward strand.
GATTGATTATACGCGAGACTGACGCCCGGACCCGACTGTTCTTCTCCTCTGCTTTGGTGAGATCGTCGATGTCGTCTTGCACAGACTCGGTTGTGTCTTCGGACTACCGAGCTGCTGTCGGTCCTGGGCACGCTCTTTCGTCGCCTCTTCGCGATAGTCTTCGAGTTCGTCGACACAGATGGAAACTTGTTGAATTGAGTGTTATGATGATCGTATCCAACCCACACGCTTACGTGGTGCTCCATAGTAGTGTCTGCGGGAAATGGTAAATTAAATACTACTATGAACCATGTCCATCAAAAAACGCCTCTCGCATAAAATATCGGTTCCGGACTCCAAACAAGTATCGTCGCTACGGGAACAGACAACTACCTATTTGAAAAACAAAGTCGGCACGAGGACAGAAGCAGTCGCCGAGCTCACAACACTGATTGATCAATTCACTAACGAACGTACGGCTCATGCGATCGAGTACTCCATTAACCGATTGTTCGAACAGTATGAATCGGACGGCGACTTCGAATTTTCGGATAATCGTGCGCTTGAGAACTTCTTGCGTCGATATAATTTGGATAAAGCCCGCCTCGACGACCATTTACTTGAGGTGGTCCGGAGCCAATTCGTTGTGAAGTCCACCGAAGAACCAACACGATCGCTCGAACGCATCGCTAACGAACTCTCGGGAGAGTCGAAGGCAGATGTCGATCGCTCAATCGATAGTCCCATGACGGACGTGCTGTCCCAGTTCCTGACTGACGATACTCAGGGTCGGGTCCATTCTCTCGACGATTTTCTAGAGCGAGACGCCGTCGACACGGTTCAGCAGGTCGAACAGCTGTTCGTTGAGGATCTACCGCGAGTGGTGGAAGAAACACGGACGACCGACGTGAAGGCAGAGCAGCGGCATGCTCCACCGGCGACCGCAGCAGCAGTTGCTGCGATGGCTATCCTTTCTGATGGTGATCGAATCGATCCTGCCTACGAACGCGTTCTGGTCAAACTGGCCTCACATCTGCTTTCTATATATAGCGATGTGGATGGACCTCCAGAAAAAGAACTCGTCGATGCTCTCCCGGAAATCGTACGAGCCATCCGCGAAGAGGATGTAAATTTCGAGACATTCAACTCAAAGCGGACGGGTTCGATAGTACTCGTTGCACTGTTCATCGCCAATCTTGTCGGAATGGGTCTGGGAGCGTGGAAGTCGTATCGGCATGCGCCGCCAATCCCCGACGAAATCCGTGATCAAAATGGCGACATTGTCGCCACCGACGAACAGATTCGGCTGGGTAAGAAGCTGTTCCAGGCCAATGGGCTGATGAACCAGGGGTCAATCCTCGGCAACGGATCGTATTTCGGAGTCGATCTCACAGCTGATGCTCTGCACCTCAAGGCCGAGTTCATGCAGGAGTACTATGCACGAGAACAGGGAGAAGACTCCATTGAGGTACTTGATGAGGCCGAGCAGGTCGCCATCGAAGAACGCATCAAACGAGAACTCGACGCCGACGCTCCAGATGGATCAGTCATCCAGTATTCGGCCGCTGAAGCGTATGCTCATCGGCGAATTCGTGAACAGTATATCGAGCGGTACCACGAAGGCGACCCTGATAGGGGGATTCCGCCAGAATTCATTGCGACGCCCGAACAAGCCGAGCGCATCGCCGATTTTTCCGTTTGGACTGCATGGTTTGCCCACACTAACCGACCAGACTCGACCCACTCATACACGAACGACTGGCCGTATGAACCTGCGGTCGGAAACCGGCCGACCGGGCAGGTGTTGGTCTGGAGCACGATCAGCGTCCTCTTGCTTATTTTTGGTGGTGGTCTCGGGGTGTGGGCGTATCACTCGCTTGACTTTGCCGAACCGACGACCGACGTTATCGACATTCCATCACCCGACTCGGTGTCGATCACACGCACACAGTACGCTGCAGCGTGGTACATCCCGGTTGCTGGGGCGCTGTTCGCCGTGCAGGTACTTACCGGAGCGCTGCTCGCGCACTATTATGTTGAACGGACGGGCTTTTTCCGGATTGAAGAGATGCTCGGGATCGACCTCGTTTCGCTACTGCCCTTCACGACGGTTCGAACGTGGCATCTCAACCTCGCAATCCTGTGGATAACGACCCTGTGGCTTGCAGGGGGACTCTTCCTCCCGGGGCTGTTCAACGATCACGACCCGCCCTGGCAAGCGACGGGCGCATCGGTGCTCCTTGGATTACTCGTAATCGCGACCGCTGGTGCGTTTGCAGGGGTTTGGTTTGGAATACAGGGCAAACTTGGCTCGCCCGAAGAGGGGAGGCTCTGGTGGTGGCTTGGATCTGAAGGGCTTGAGTATCTCGAGGTGGGCCGACTCTGGAAGCTGCTCTTGCTTGGTGGACTCGCTGGATGGACGGGACTAGTACTTCGGAGTGTTCGCCAGATGGACGAACCGCTTGCTGGACTCGGACACTTCTTGGTATATGCGGGTGGATCAATCGGATTGCTGTTCGGTGCGAGCATGCTCTATACACCAGAGACGAACATGGCGGTGACAGAATTCTGGCGCTGGTGGGTCGTCCACATGTGGGTCGAGGGGGTCTTCGAGTTCTTCGTGATCGCCATCATCTCCGTTGCCCTCGTGTCGATGGAGCTGCTCGAGAAAGAGGAAGCAGAGAAAGCAATCCTCTTTGAGGTATTCGCGATTATGGCGGCAGGTATCGTCGGCGTCTCGCATCACTACTGGTGGGTTGGTCTGCCTGATTTCTGGGTGCCGCTTGGGACGACATTCTCGACGCTTGAGTTCGTCCCGCTCGTGTTCGTTCTGTATCGAAGCATCGGCGAATACCGATCGTTGAAATCGCAGGGAGAGTCATTCCCCTACAAAATTCCGCTGCTGTTTATCCTCGGCAGTAGTATCTGGAACTTCGTCGGTGGTGGCGTACTCGGCTTCTTCGTCAACTTGCCAGTGATCAATTACTATGAACATGGAACCTATCTCTCTGTCGCCCACGCCCACGGGGCAACGTTCGGTGCATTCGGCCTGCTTGCGCTTGGACTTGGGACCTACATCCTGCGTGTTGTGACGCCCGAGGCGGTATGGGATCCGACGTGGTTCCGGGTCTCATTCTGGTTCATGAACATCGGTCTGACAATCATGGTTGTTGCATCGTTGCTTCCGGTCGGATTCGCTCAACTCCGGGCGGTCTACACGGATGGCTATGCCGCCGCACGGAGTCTCGAGTTCTACGAGCAGCCACACATTCAGACGTTGTTGTGGGCGCGGTCCTTCGGAGATATGCCGATGATTCTCGGAGCGCTTACGTTCACCGCTGGCGCTGTCCGTCACCTGTATGCTGCACGAAAGGCGTCATTAGAACGGAACGAAGGAACGACGGGCACACCGGTTTGATTTGAGACGGTACGTGGGGGTGGTGAACTCGTTCATCACCCCTTCTCGGGTGTACGTCAACTAGAACAACGATCAAGGGTTACTCGAAAATCTCCGATTCATGAATTCCTCGTGTGTTGGCGACTTCACGGATATCATCGGCGATCGAAACTCATAGCAAAGAGTACGGGTCCTGTCCTGAAGAATCATCGTCAGTTGTGGTTCGACGGTGACCATCGGGTTGACTTGATCACGTGGTTCCGCCCACAGATGAAGTAGCCCGTAATATTCACGTCACTCCTTGCTCGTGAGTTCCTCAGGCTTTCGGTTAGTTATATGCTATCGTATTGCTGGAACCACTGGGCAATTTGCCGACTGAACGCGTCATATACTTCTAATCCGCTCTGGAGAGTCTGATATACCTCGACGTAGTCAACCCTCCCGTATTCATGAGCCAGAACGTTCCGAAACCCGATTGCAGCGACGAGCGTATTCATCGTCTCCTCGTCGATAACCTCCTCTTGCCCGAGAACGCGAATCGCCTCCTTAGATGCAACTCCCGCAAAATCAAAGTCGCGTGTAGCAATGTGTTGTGCGAGGTCGGAACACGCTTGAATCGTATTCTCGAACATCCGTTCAACAGCGCGTTGCTCGGTCGTGTTTGTGAGGAGTTCTGTGCGAGTGAGCGACTGCTGTTTCTCCTTCAGTTCGCCGTGATACTGCTCGATTTGTCCGAGCTTCGTCGAGACAACTCGTTCATCAGCCATGCAGGCCGTCCTCGGCAATGCGGTCGATCACGTCCCGCTGGTGGCGACGAATCTCTTCGTGTTGCTCCTCAAACAGCGCCTTTGTGTCCGCTTTGAAGTTACGAAACGTGTCCTTGTTGCCACAGAGGAACTCGCCATTGACAGCGTCGTGTGCTACTTCGAGTGGCAGTGTTTCAATATCTGAGACATCGATGAATGGGGCATCTTCTCGCTGCAGGTCACCCGAGAGGAAACAGAGGTTTTGGAATCGCTCGTGAGAGAAGAGATTGTCTGCGAACTTGACGGCGAGGTCGAGGTCGGATGACGGACGCGAGTTGCTAGTGAGCTGCGAGCCGAACACCACCGCAAAGTCGATGTCCGTATCGCGGCAAAGTGACTCTTCGAGGACGGCGAGCAACTTCGAGTGTCCGTCAATTGAGTCCATACGTGGAATAATGACGGTTCTCCACTAAAGAATTCCGTTGGTTTGAGGGTTGGGAGTTAGGGGCAGAACGATTTGTTCGCAAACTATCTCGGAGTGTAACCCTAAAGAACTCGACCAGCGGTTCAATCACGCAGTTCCGACCACAGACGCGGTGGCCGGTACCACCTCTCTCTCTCCAGCTTGTAGCCGATAGACGCCGATTGTAGTCTGTTCCGTGCTGTCGCTATTTATTGGTGAAATGATTAAGTTTCCAACTCTCGAAGAACGGGTATGCTCCTGATTGGCACGAATGACGGCGTCTATCAAGCTCCAATAGACGAACTCGAGAACACCACACACGTTCTCGAGAGCGAGCACGCCCTTCGAATTCATCAGTTCGATGCAGCGGTCTATGCAGCCACGCGCTCAGGGCTGTTCCGATCGATGGACGCCGGTGAAACATGGACCAACCTCAATGTTCCTCGGCGTGAGGTCTACTCTGTCCTCCGGAGTCCTGCTGGTGACCGACTGTATGCCGGGACACACCCTGCTCACCTGTATGTCTCAACCAACGATGGCGAGTCATGGCGTGAATTGGAGAGTTTGCAGGAGCTGCCATCACGTGACGAGTGGCGACTGCCTCGCCACCGCAACGAAGCGCATGTTCGCAGTCTGGGTGCTCATCCTGATTCTCCTCACCGCATTGTCGCAGGCATCGAGGTTGGCGGCATCCATATCAGTGACGACGACGGTGAAACGTGGACAGAACGTCGTAATGGAGTACATGATGATATCCATCACGTACTCGTACAGGGGAGTGAGGAGTATATCGCATCGTGCGGTGGGGGTCTGTACCGGACGCGTGACGCCGGTCGATCCTGGACACGTCTTGATTCCGATCTCGGGCATACCTACTTCCGAGAAGCGTTTGCTGTCGGGGGGCGGTTGTATGCAGCAGCGGCCCGTTCGTCTCCTCCCTCATGGGGTGGCGAACGTGGACCAGATGCAGCGCTGTTCGAATCGACTGATGACGGAGACACTTTCGAATCCGTCTCGTATCCTGGCAAACCGCAAGAATTCATTCTTGCTTGGGCGGCCCTTGATGATGGCACGGTAATCGCGGGGACTCGGGGAGGTCACATTCTTCGTCGGGCAAGTGATGGATGGAGCAGAGTTGGACGAGTTCCATCCGGTATTCGTTCACTCACTGTCGTGTAGCTGGTTGGTCTGCTTAATGCGTGGGTGCCGACGCCGAGACTGCAACGCGGTCTCTTATTCAGGTTTTGTCCAAGTCCGCAGAATTCGACGACCCCGGACTCTGGTTTGCGGAACACCAGGGTTAGTGGGATATCTTCGCGTCGTCCCGCCGCAGCTCGGTCGAACGCCATCTTTATCTTCTGGTTATTCGCGGAGTCGTCGTAGGGGTTGTCGGCTTTCGCATCGCCCTAGTAATTGATGTAGCCCGCATTGACTGCGAGCGTATCTTCCCACGGATCGTCGTGCTGGGAAATGCCGTTGTCGTTCGACACGAGGACTAATGCCGCGGGCGTGTCGGATCGATCCGCGCCAAGATCACGAATTCCACCAGTGTTCTTGATGCCACTGTCGAGCGGGCCTCGAATCCATCGCAAGAACTGGTCGTCCGAGTTCCGAAAGCTGCCTGTGTCTCGGTATTGTTGACCCACACGAAATGAATACTGCATGATAACGCGGCATTGTATCCGTCATCCAATAAATGCCTGCGTAACACGCTTTCTGAGTCGTCTGTTGTAAGGTTGGGGTCAAGGGAGTCAAAGAACAACAGCACGAACTCGAAGACGGTCCGACAAGGAATCAAAGAGACACTCGAATATCTCGTGTTCTTCTAGCAGAACGACGAAATCAAGATTCTGAACGTATCCGACATTGAGTTTGGTCTCATGAAAATTCTCAAGTGGTTTTTCTGAGACAACTCTCTATTTAGCTACACTTGATTGAGTTCACTGCCTCAGGAAGACAGAGGTTGACCTGTGTCTCTCGTGGGAGACGATTTACATAGAACTATGTGGTTTGGTTAGAATATCAAACTGAAATGTACAGTATACTCCATATCGATAATTTAGTTCATCGACTTCAAGACAGATCGCAGTCGGGTTGCTGAAACAGAATATCACAAGCAGTTGAGCGTCTACTATCACGTGCTCTCAGAGTGGTTCCCAGAGCGAGACGTGACGGCAGGTATCTTCTATACCGCCACTAGTGAGCAAGTCGGTATTGACCCTCTATCGAAGAGCGAACTCGGTAGCCTTGTTGAACGTGTAAATGGATCTTCTATGGAATCGACCTCTCTGCTTGAGTGAACACCACGTGAAAGAAGACACCATCACGGACATCCTGCAGGAACTCTCGGGGACGAGACTGGGCGCGAACTGGATTCCTACAGCTACTGCATCGAAACCAATGGTGAGGAGATCGAGCTGGGCCTTTGCACGTGGTTCACCCAGCTGGCTGTCCTGTAGCAGGATGGAACCATTTGGAGCAGTTCAGTCCGCCGAGCTAGAGGTGGCAGTAGCGGCACGCGTAAGCATGCCATCAGCCGTCGAATGCCTGAACAGTAGCACGAGACCGGCACCGGCGATAACGTTTGAAATAGTCACGGCCCAAAATGCCCCTAGAGCACCGTAACTCAAAACGAACGCCGAGATGGCTGCGATAGGAACTCGCACGGCCCAATACTGCAAGAGAACGGCATACATGGTGATGTCCGTTCGTCCCGCACCGTTGAAGCCAGCGGTGACTGTGTGAATCGTACCGAGTGCCCAGTACCCGTATGCAAGAATTTGCAGATACGCAACCGAGTACGTGAGTGCTTGGCCGTCGATACTGGGAACTATCAGATGTACAAGTGCCGTCGGGAAGAGCCACTGAACAACACCAATCAAACCAAGACCAATTGCTCCAACACCAACGCCTAGCCACGTTGCTTGTCTTGCACGGTTCGGATGATTGGCACCGAGGTTCTGTCCAACAACCGTCGTCGCCGCTGACCCAATTCCGATTGCTGGAACGAACACGAGAATCGAGATACGTGCACCAACAGTGTAGCAGTGAGGGCAGCAGAACCACCAGTGATCGTGATAATCGTAACGATGAGCAATCGTGCAGTTTGCTGTCCCACACCTCTTCCAATCTTTGGCCCACCGACTCGAATGAGTTCGACAATTTCGTCTAACTCGAATTGGAGGGCAGTACGCGTAATTGTGAACTTCCCACGTCCGGACAACGCCAACGTAAGAACGATATTGCCGCCGACTGCATAGCCAATAAGAGTCGCATACGCCGCACCAGCGATGCCATACTTCGGGAAAGGCTTCCAACCAATGATGAGAAATGGATCGAGAACAGCGTTGGTTCCAATCGCGACGAGATTCACTATCAGTGGAATCCGTGAATCACCGGAACCGAGAAATGCCGCCTCGAGGGAATCACTCATTGCTGATACAGTATATGCAAGAGTGGATGCACTCAAGTAGATTGCAGCAAGGTGAGCGACAGCTGGTGTCGTGTTAAACAACTGTGTAATGTCGCTTGCAAAAGTGTACATAAAAAGTGAGACCCCTGACATAAGCGTAACTGCGACAAGTAATCCGTGGACGGCGATTCGACTCGCACCGGTACGATTATTAGCACCGATGCGCTGAGAGACAATAATTTGGATGCCGCCGAAAACTGCACCGACAATAGTCGCAACTAGACCGACGATTGGTGCCACGAGTCCAACGGCAGCAACAGCCGTCGCGTCGAAGCGTCCGAGCCAGAAAACGTCGATAATCTGTTGAGCGGAGAGTGCAAGTTGCTGGGCAACGATCGGAATCGCAATGAATGCGAGCGATTTTTTCAGGGACCCTGTCGTGATTTCCTCTCCGGAAACGTTTAACATCTACTACTTTGCAATTTATTTCAACCTTTATATTTTTACCTATTTGTCATATTACAGTTAATAAATGGGAGTATAGTATTCTAACACTATTCGGTGAGTATCAGCTGTGCGGTAGCAAGCCAGTCCTTCTGTAAATAAGGGGATGATATCAATCTAGTAGCAAGACAGATGGAAAGGCAGAGGGATGTCGAAGCCGCAATAAGGTGTATGAAATCCCCGACAACCCGTTGAAAAATGTTGGATTCACAAACGACTCCGTATGACCGGGAAGGTGGAAGCGGAGGTTTGTTTCGCGCCGAGCAATACATTGACTCGCATATTTCCTTGCGAAACCGACATCGCTATCTACGTTTATTGATGCGAAAAGAAGTGACTCGATACGGCCAAAATTCCCCAGCAGACGTGGTCATAATCGAGAAGGTCAGAATTTGGTAACGAGTTCGTGAGGTTACGTGCCTCTTGGAGCAATGACGCATCGTTCATTGCCCGCCCAGCACCGATTAGACCAAGAACTCGCCCTGCTGGTCCTCAGCACCATTCCATCCCACCGATATCACGCTTGCTTGCCCCTTCCTTCGACGTCGATGCCCCTGAACTCATCGAAGTCACCAACGAGAGCCCCACAGACTACTAGTACACCGTCTCCATCGACGACGTGACCGACGAACTGATGGCCTGCACCAGCCCACATCACGTTCACCGCAACGCCTTTTGCAAGCACATGGTTGCCGTCGAAAACACAACCAACGACGGGACGCTGGAAGCCTTCCACAGAGAGGACGAAGACGATACCAAACCCGACAACTGCGACTGTGACGGCCTCGGTGACTTCCCGTGCTGGCTATGCGTGCGAACAGGACGGACGGAACTGCCGAACGGATAAACTCGGTGAGCATCCAACGACGTACGATCTCGGAGAGCACCGACCAGCGAATGCGCACGGTAAGTGCAGAATACAGCAGGTGAAAATCTTCTGGAGATACTAATGGCCTTACTGACCAACCACATTGATAGACCGGATTAGAACACCAATCTATCACAAGTGGATCAAGGAAAGTTCGGTGGATATAACAGGCAGAGACGTTAACCAAGTCGGCCCACTCTGCGCTAGAGTATGTCACACTCTACTCGTCGAATCGAACGCGACGAGGTGAAAGAGAAGACCGAGAAACACAACCGTGGCCAAATCTGTTCTGAGTGTCACTCAAATACGCTAATTACGAGCGCCGATGGGAGGGAACTCGTTTGTGAGACCTGTGGATTAGTTGTTGAGGAACACAGCATGGACCATGGTCCAGAATGGCGAGCGTTCACCCATCGGGATCGCCAACGAAAAGCTCGTGTTGGCACGCCAACGACGCCCACAAAGCACGATAGAGGTCTAACGACAACAATAGACTGGAAAGACAAGGATGCATCTGGCCATACGTTATCGGCCGAGAAACGCAAACAGATGCATCGGTTACGGACGTGGCAAGAGCGCATCCGAACAAAAAACGCAAGCGAGCGTAATCTCCAATTCGCGCTCGGCGAAATCGACCGAATGGCAAGCGCACTTGGCATCCCGCGTTCGGTGCGGAAAATCGCCTGTGTACTCTATCGCCGTGCACTGGATGAAGATCTGATTAAAGGCCGATCGATCGAAGGTGTGGCAACCAGTTGTTTGTATGCAGCGTGTCGGAATGAACAGATCCCTCGTAGTCTAGAAGAAGTCTCGGCCGTGTCGCGTGTGGAACGAACGGAAATCGGTCGAGCATATCGGTATATCGCAAGGGAGCTTGGACTCGAAATTGAACCCACTGACCCACATCAGTACATTCCTCGTTTGTGTTCAGAACTCGGCTGTAGTGACGATATCGAAGAGAAAGCCAATGAAATCATAGACGTCGCAATCGATCAGGGACTACTCTCGGGCAGATCACCCGTTGGCGTTGCCGCAGCAGCGATTTATGGTGCCACGCTTCTTTGTACGGGAGACCAAACCCAGGCTGAAATTGCCAATGTCGCCAACGTTTCTCAAATGACCATCCGTAAACGATACCAAGAGCAGATGGACGCACTCAATTGATTACCGATACACCCACAATATTCATATCTACTTCTAGTTGAAGCTTTAAATCCGACATATCTATAATCGAGAGGATAGACCTTTTCGTGTATTTCAACAGGCAGGGCAGGTTGAGTGTCTCGGGGCGTGATCTGGGTGGTTCACCACATAATGCTGGTTTACATTCGCTGACTACGAAGGACAAAACTATCTCTATTGGTGGGAACAGTGGAGATGATTTCTCTGGTCACAAGAACGCCACGTATCCACAGTTTCGACAGTAAATCCTGTCACCATCATGGAAGAGGATTCCATCGGCACACTGTGCACACTTTCCCTCGACGGTCCCGTCGGTGGCGAGTTCTGCCCCAGATTTGTATATCACTCGTTCCAACGCGGCGATGCGGCGACGTTGCTCATTGAGTTGCTTCTGCAGACGTTTTCTGTTGTGTCGCTGATGTGCTAGCGGACCACGTCGCCGTCTCCGCAGGTGGTACAGCATGATTAATCATACTGTATCTACCTGCATGGTTGTTGTGCGTGCTCTCGCAAGGACCACTCATCCTCTGAAAAGAGGCATGGTATTCGTGGAAGTCTTCCATAGCTTTCCTTAACGAGGCACCGACTGACTAACTGAAACAGATGGATGGGCTAGTACCGAAGGTGGCAAACTAAATGTCCGGCTGACTTCGTTTACAGAACAAAGGCAAACGCTCGATACAGTATAAATCCAGTGCCTCCTGCACCTAAGAGTGTGAGCAGCCAAATTGCGACTGTATAAACCGTTTTTCGGACAGAGATACTTTCTGTCCCTTCAGTTAGGCCACTTCCAATGATACTCCAGAGGATAATATTGTTGAACGAGATCGGGTAGCCGAGAATTATCGCGGTTTGAGCGATGATAAACGCCGGGATCAGCGCTGCAATTGATCGTAGAACGCCAAGCGACGAATAATCACGTGCGACCGCTTGGAGAATTCGGGGTGACCCCATCCATGCTCCCAACAGAATTCCAATTGCTCCAATCGATAGTAAAATCGTCCCCGGAAGATGCAGCTGTGATTCAAACAGAGGCTCCAATGGACCGGTCGCTAAGCCAACTTGACTGCCACCGCTCGAAAAGGCAACTAAACTCCCAAGACCGATCAAAAAAAGTCGAACTCCACGGTCAACCGAACGATTGAGTGATCGTCGAAGTAATCCGGCTACGAGAAGACCCAGAATTAAACTCGTAGACGCCATCACAAAATCATATGCTCCAATTATCGGCGGGCCAGTCATCCCCAATGAGTGTGAGGCGTAACTCGCGATGGTGCCTTGTGCAGTACCAGCGGTAGGAATCAGGGCCGATGGCATATTCGCAACGATGATACCAACGATCCCACCGAGGATTGGGAGCGTGGTTTGTTCGGAAAGTCTAGTGCGACGGAGCAAGTAGCCCGTTGTATAAGCAATCGTAATCGACATCACTGGTACTGCCGCCCAGAATGTTATAATTTCACGATAGGTCCCATATGCAGGCTCCCCACCAAGTGCCAGTCCCGCGCCAACGATCGACGCCGTCGTTGCAAACGCGGCTGGGATTGGATATCCTGTCCGAACTCCAAGTGAAATAAAGCCTGCTGCTGTCAGTAGACCTGCAATCGCCGCGAGCGGTGTTAATTGAGTGCCCGCTATTAGCCCTTCCCCTACCGTTTTCGAAATATTGCCACCTTGTGTGATCGCTCCTAAAGCAGCAAGTATTCCCAGAAGAAATGCGGCGCGCATCGTCGATAGGGCATTTGCACCAACCGCTGGTGCAAATGGGGGAGAATTACTACTCGCGCCTAATGCCCACGCCATCGCTAGACTTGTAGCGATCGCACCAGCTACGACAATAAATGATGTTAGGATAGCCATCTGCTCTTTGAGCTGCGTGCTCTATTTGTCGTCAATAGCAATAGCCCCGCTGCTTGAATGAGCATCCTGAACAATTCATAGGTATTTCCGGATATATACTCCCGTAACATCCGATCAGAAGTTCGTGTACGATCGTTCACACGGGTAGCAGATAGGCGTATTTCGTTTGTAGGTGTTGTCCTGCTGTTCGCGGGTCCGATATCTGTCGAGTTGTCTCCTACGTAGCCATTACGTGACGGAGTTTCTTGCCCATACAGTTGATAAACAGATCACGCGTCATCGGTCTTGTGAACTACCCTGCTCTGCTCGGCCGTATGGCCTCGCTGAGGACGGGGCTTCCTGATTCTACGCTTTCTTGAGCGTCACTTGCTTGAGTTTGGTGTCGTCGGGGATGTCTCGGTGGAGCCGAATCGGAATATCCGCAAGTTCGAGAGTGACAGTACGGTCTGACCGCCCTTCTTGTCGAGCTTGAAGCTAGATTGACTGTACGTGAAACTGCGAAATTCCCGTGGCGGCTTCCACTTGAGTTGACCAACGCCGTAACCGTTGTCCTTGAGCGCCCCGAGCGACTTGATATTGTCCTCAATTCGCATGACAGCAACTTGCAGAACTGTCGAGTACACGTCCGTGAGTCCATCCCACCAGTCTTTGAGGCTGGGGAGTTCGTCACGGATGGACCGAACGCGCTGGTTGAGGGTACCTGCGTTCTCGGGGATTTGGTTGAAGCGGTAGAGTGCGTGGTTGTAGACTTGCCTACAGATATCGCGGCAGCGGTCCAACTCCTCACGGTGGGCGTCGGATGGCTCAAGGAGATATCTGTAGGCGTAGTACATCTGCTATTCGCGCTCCTCGATGAGTTCGTCGAGTTTCTCACGAAGAAACGACGAGAGGTTGAGGTGGTTTCCCATGCTGGCCGTGCGCGCGAACGGGACTGGAAAGAACTGCTGAACGAACCACCGCTTCAGCCCTTTTTGTCCATGGTGCGCCAAATGACGGTCTCGGATATCACCGACCAGCGAACGCTCACGAAGAGGATAGCGGTCAGTGGACTTCAGAGCGATTTTATAACTGGACGTGGGTGAGCTAGTGACTGTCTCAGGCAGTGCTGAGTGGTCGGAGTTCGATTCAATGATTGTAAGCGTAGCAACGGGAAATGGAGGAGAGAATACGGACAATGAACCAATAGTACCGTTATTGCGGAAACCATCGCGACCCACAAAGGTGTCGATCCAGCCGATATCGAGCCGCTCTACAGAACAATCGATCCTGACGCCCTAGATGCCCTCTTTGCGCCACGAAACGATGGGACCGCCCGAACGACTGGCAAAATTATTTTCACGCATGCCGGATATGAGATCATAATCAATAGCGACCGAACAGTCACCGTTGAACCGATTGACGAGGAAGAGTAGTCTCGTATCGCCCGTCATCCAGAATTGCTTGCTTCGGCTTGGAATGTCACAGCGGTCAGCGTGAGTGACTTGCCGCTGAATGCAGCCATCAAGTCATCATTGACGCCCTCGATTCGACCATTGATTGAAAAAGAAATGTGCTCGTCGTCGGTCGCAATCCCGATGTCTGTGAGTTCGATATCGGCTCCGTTTTGGAGTCGGATCGTGTGTTCCATATCCAAAGCCCGTGAGTGACACTCCTTAGTCTTCTGGTTAAGTTGTTTGGAGACCAACAAAATTGGCAACCCACAGGAACTCCTCATTGGTGGCTCCAGTCTTCTGATTTCGAGGGAATTAATCCCCAATCCGCCGAGTACTTTCTATATCTGCCGGGCGACGCGGATCACGGAACAACGTTCGCCCAGTGGAAGGACACCCTCGACACCGTGAAACCGGCGACAAATCGCCCTGTTTCCGGCTAGACCTGATTCCCAGGGATGCCCGGGCTCGAAACGGTAACTGCCGAGAGCGTATGGGGACGACCCGCTAGGCTCCGTCGAGTTCCTCGGCCACCCCGACGATGATGCCTTCGGGTCCGCGCACGAAGCAGAGGCGGTACACGTCTTCGTACTGGGCGACTTCGCCCACGAGTTCGGCGCCGTGGGAGCGAAGGCGGTCGAGGACTTCGTCGACATCGTCGACGGTGAACATGATGCGGCGGATCCCCAGGCTGTTCACTGCCGGTTCCTCAGATCCGTCACGGATGGCTTCGGGTGTGATGAATCTCGAGAGCTCGACACGACCGTGGCCGTCAGGGGTCCGCATCATGGCGATGTCGCTCTGGACGTTCTCGAGCCCCACGACGCGGCCCGCCCACTCTCCCTCGACGCGCGTCTCGTCTTCCAGCTCCATGCCGAGTTCCGTGAAGAACGCCTTCGCAGCTTCGAGGTCCTCGACCACGATGAGGACGTTGTCCATTTGCTTGATTGCCATTATAGATGCAAAGTGGGGCGAATGGAGCATGGGGGTATTGCCGAACCCCTTCGGGGGTTTTTAAGTAGGCGGTTGGCATTCTTGACCCACGTGCGGAGAAAGCATGGTAGCTCAAGCCGGCCGTTCCAATAGACGGCCTGTCTATCGACGAGCTAGCCTGCGAGCGCAGGCGGGCATAGATGTTAGAAAGCAACCATGAGGCGTCTGACCGTCGTATTGGATCTGGGTGAACGCAAATTGGTTTCCGTTTTCGATGTAATGGACGACGAGCGGGTGAAATGTGGGTTTCTGCACCACTACACCTCTTGACCGATGGGACATTCGTCATTCTCTACTAGCTCCGTGGTTGACCTCGACCACGCGCGGGCGGTTTTTGACGAAAATGTTCGATGGTGAAGAAACAGTCTCTCATTGCGTGATTGAGTAGCTATCTCTGTATCTTTTGCGTGGAACGGTGTAGTGTCTAGTTTCTCCCACCGGACATCCAAAGCGTCTCCACGACCCTCAATACGACGGAGTGGGGCGTCTTTGACGGGTGCTCGTTCTCGAACGGTTATTGGTTACCGAGGTTCGCTCCCATTGCCTGTCCCGAGATACGCCCATCGAAGGAGAAATAGAATGCTAATTACCGCACTGAATGCCAGGATAGCGGCGAAAAAAACGGTACCAAGGAGCATTACACCTCCCGCACCGGATTGCATGTACCAATCGACTCGAACAAACAGAGTGATGGACGTGATTATGATACGCTCGTTTTTTCCGAATGCACCAGGTACCTGATTCTGGATATCGGGACGCGTTCGAACCGTTCTGAGACCTTGGTTCATGAGACCAATGAGCATGGCCAATGCCGCCAGATAGAAGTCGAATCGAAGGATTTCGATTCCGAGCGTAAACTTCCCTGAACGGATGAGGATAAGCAACTCGTACGTAAATAGCGCCCCAATGTACACGTGAGCAAGAGCTCACTGAGAATCATTACACTGGTGAGTCCGTTTAGGATTAAGTTTTGGTTCCTAACTGTCTTGGTCATAACTGATATTGATTTCTAGAAGGCTTATAATTATTTAATGATTTATAAATAGAAGACTCGCTCATACCTCTGAGAAGGGAAGAACACGAACCACTCTTCGTAGGTTACTCGACCCATCAACATTGTGTCTGTCTTGGCCATAGCCGAATCGCTTCGGTAGTTTTTATACCCAAGGCAGACATCCCCTGAATGGGGAGTAGAATCATGAAAAAGCGAGACTCCCGTCTTGGTGGTTGGGGCATCCATCGACGAGTCACTACGCGAGTACGGACAGTAATACGTCTAAGGAGATGGTCATGAGACACTTAACCGTCCTACTCGATCCGGGCGAACACAAACTAGTCTCCGTTTTCGATGAAATGGGCGATGAACGAGTGAAACGCGAGTATCTGCACCACTACAATCTTCTCACCGATGGGACAGTCGTTAGCCTTTACCAGCTTCGCGGTGACCTTGATCACGCAAGGGCTGTCTTCGACGAAAGCACTGACGTTGTCCATTACGATATCCCCGAGCAAGAGGACGGTTTTGTGTACCTTCACTCTAAAATAAGCGAATCCCTTACAGTCCTCCTTTCAGCATTGCAAGAATCGGAGGTCATCATGGCTATGCCGATAAAGTTCTTGAGTGACGATCGCTTGCGGGTGACGTTCATCGGCGAACACGAACCGATGAACCGACTTCTCGACATAACCGCGGAGTACGTCAACATCGAAATTGAGCGAGTCAGTAAGTACGGTTCAGGGGATCGTCTCAGCTCGGTACTTACTGAACGTCAGCAAGAAATCTTAACAACCGCAGTTGAGCAGGGATATTACGAGGTTCCACGGCAAGCGAGGATACGGGACGTCGCCGACGTACTGAATCTTAGTCAGGCGACGGTTGGCGAGCACCTCCAGAAGATCGAGGCGAGGGTTCTCTCCAGCAACGTTCGCTGACCCTGCAAGAGTGCTGTCTGTTCAGCGTCGTATGAGAAAACTATTAAAACCTGTTCTAATCTCTTGCTGGAACGAGACATAAGAACAGGAGCTAGGAGACCATTGGTGGCTATGTTCCAATGCTACGTGCACTGTAGAAAACTGTCGCTGTTCCACCCAACAGAATCGGAATCCAATAAATGATACCACGAAAAATGATCACGGCTGAAGCTACGACCTGAACGCCGAGAGCAGGAACCACTACGAGTAATAGTGCTATCAATACTCCCTCAATAGCACCGGTTCCTCCTGGTAGTGGCGTAACACCAGCAATGGCAGCAATTGGAACGACGAAAGAGCCACTGAGAACGGGATCGAGTGATTGATTGTACGAAATGCGAGCCACAGAGACAATACCTGTAAAGCCCATCCAAGAGTCGAATAGCAAAGGGAGAAGGCTAAGCTTCGGCGACTTGAAGTGATTCGTTGGATCAAGCGGAAGAATCTATCAACTCGATCTGCAATCATCGATTCGGTTGGCATCGAAATCCAGGATACATGTTGGGTGAATTTTTTGAGTACGAAGATAAGTCGGTTGACTAAAAATTCCTTCAACCCATCGCGATGTCGCCAACCAATAATAAGGAGTGATGGTATCGCAACTGCGAGAAACACAACGAACACTGCTGCAATTTCCAACGGCCCGTCTAGTGTCGAGGTTAGCAGAAAATAACACACACCGAAAATTGCCAGTGAGATTGACGGGACAAAATTCAACGTATCGGCGCTCACGACCGCGGCAAGTCCGGTCTCGTACTCGGAATCGGTGACTCTGGAGATGAGGTGCGCTGTTAATGGTTCTCCGCCTGCTTGTCCGAATGGGGTAATGTTATTGAAGAATATCACGCCTGAAAGGACGAAGAACCCTTTCTGTGGTGAAATACGAATATTGAGTTCGCCAAGAACTGTCCGTAACGCCATCCCCCATGCGGCCATCCGAAAATGGCACAAAATAGTAGGAGGAGTGTTCCCCTATCTGAACGGGCGATCGTTGCTACGAGTCTGTCAGTCCCGAGGTAGGTGAAGAGTGCCGAATAGACTACAAGTCGCTAGAGTGAATGAACTCCGAAGCAGCGCGCTGAGTACCGGTCTAGCTATTAGCAGGTTAGTGACCGATACGATTCGTGACGTCCTTGCGGGTGGAGGTAACGCCAAATATTGGTCAGGGACAGACATTAGTGGAGTATCCATTATTGAAGGCAGGAGGAAGCGGTGAAAGATGAAGGTGTTTTCATTTGACACCACGAGAAACCAGGCTCTTGCACTCTTTGCTGCTACAATAGGTCTGTCTATCCTTGCATATTCGGTCCTTCATCACTATATCGCCGGTTGGATGGATCCCGTCATCCTCCGTGAATGGATCAATGGATTCGGGATATTTGCACCGGTTGTGTACATCGCGGTTCAGGCCCTCCAGGTCATCGTTGCACCAGTTCCAGGGCAAGTTACGGCACTGGCGGGTGGATATTTGTTTGGGCCTCTTTGGGGGACATTGTACAGTCTGATCGGGATTACCATCGGAAGTGCCATCGCATTCGGACTCGCTAAACGGTACGGTCGACCATATGTCGAACGAATCATCGGTTCAAAGGTCATCCAACAGTTCGACAGCTTTACCGAGAGAGCAGGGGTTCCTGGATTGTTTGCGTTTGTTCTCCTCCCTGGACTACCGGATGATGCCGTGTGCTTCCTCTTCGGCCTTACCAAGATCAAGATTCTACCATTCCTTACAATCATGACCGTTGGGCGACTTCCAGCGTTAGCAGTGACGACTGTTGCCGGTGGAAGTTTAGCTAGCGGTCGTATCTATGAAACCCTCTTATTGCTCGGGCTGTTGGGAATCCTCTCAATAATAGTATTCATAAAACGAAAGACGGTGATCTCGCTCCTCGCCCCCTAAGAGTCCATAAGCAAATAGATGACTTTTAGTCGGGAGCAGAATTCGCCTGGAGACGGCAGAAAGCCACCAGCCCAAACAGATCTGCAGAACGTCTTTCGAACAATCGCGGCCAACTCATATTGCGAGTAGCCTGTATATCGTTCGACCTCGCTGTATGAGCGCCAGTCACTTCCTGCCCTTGAGGAGGATGTTCGCACCGTCGTTAGTGCATGGTTCAATACGACGCCCACGAGTCCGAGTCCGTCTTCGGTGGTACAGGCGCTAACAGCGATTAGTATATAATACTAACTTCGGCATATCAACTTCCTGTCTATCTGGCGATTGTTTACGGTACGATCAAACGAAGTGGCTGCATATGCTTCGTGAGACGGAGTTGCTCGATACAATTCATAGCGAGCTTGCTATCGAATCGGACAAAACACGAGATGACGAGAGTGACGCTGAACAGCTTACGACGTGGATGCCCGGAAACAATGAGGACAGACGGCTGCTGATCGGCGCCATTGAGGGGGACAACAGCGGTCCTCACTTACAATCGACCCAAACCTCGGAGGATGGATTTGGAGCGTTATGTTCTTTCAACGCCGCTCGCGGTAACTTAGCTCCTAGATTGTGAGCGTAGATGTACCGACTACGCCATTCCCCGGGAGGTTGGAAATCAGTTCAAATATCTTCGGAGATAACGACACAGACGCGAGCAATACAGCCTCTTCTCGACTTAGTATATCCGGATTAACTGAGTGGGTGACGTGGCTCAATCGCCCCCGTCAGCCTCACTGTCGAATGATTTGTATGAGGTTCTCACAGGTGTCATCGAAGACGGCCATCGTGACGCCCCCGGCGGTCATCGGTTCCTGAGTAAATTCGACGCCTTGCTCGCTCAGGTGTCCGTATTCAGCCTCTATTTGATATTATCGCGATTTCGTGACCTTAGACCGGCCTCGTCTGCTAAGGCGGGCGGGGCCGGTTCCGGACTCACCTTACGCCCACTCGGGGCGTCGATGTGCCCTCGAACTGTACCTAACGTTTAGAGTGCCTTGTCGATGTTGTGAGTAAGACAGCCGATAACGAGTTCACGGAATTGTTTCCACCAGCGTCGAGAGCGGACGAATGCGCCATATTTCCGTTTAATGCGAGTCGACCTACTGGACGACGCCATCGACTTTCCGCCTGCTTGCCCGCTATTGACGGCACTTGCAGCTGGCGGGTTGCTTGAGAGAGTGAAGAATTCCTCACAATACTCAATGTATTCTCCGAGGGGTGTATTTCATCCCCGGGGAGCAGATTCACAAATGTGTTCTTCATCTTGGTCAGGTGAAGCAGGCACCCCGCGTAGTCTTCGGATTTCGTCTCGAAGATTTTGCCGTTCGATCAGAGCAAAGCCAATAACGATGACTGCAAAGCCAAAGACAGTTCGAACAGGGACTACCTCATTAAGAACAATTGCTCCCACTCCCGTTGCAACAAGTGGAACTGTATAGCTAATGAGATTCGCCCGAACTGGTCCGGCGCGATCGATGAGACCGTAATACGCAGGAAAAGCAACCGCCGTTGCAGGCACCCCAACCCAAAAGATTGCGACAAGGGTCCCAAACGTTAGCGTGACGTCGCCCGGTGATTCGCCCATCAATAGACTGAGACCATGAACTATCCCAGCAGCCAGCACCAGTGCCCACGCTGTCATTCCAATTCCCGAAATCGAACGGTCCGTCTTGCTCAGAAGCACACTTCCGAATGCTACTGCGACTGCAGCGCCGCCGACCAGAGTGACGCCGAGAAGCGTCGCGTTTCCCGTTGTGGATATCGAATTCAGTCCAACAATGATTATCACTCCGACTAGCCCAAGCAGAATACCAATCAGTCCGAGGAAGTCGAATTTTTCCTCGGGTAACAACACGATTGCAAACAGTGGCGCCAAAACAGGAACAAGGCTAAATATGACTGCTGCAGTTCCAGTGGTGAGATATTGCTGTCCCGTAAAGAGAAGTGCGGCGTTAAATCCTGAGAGAAACAATCCAGCGATGACGACTGCCATCAGATCACCACGGGTACGTGGTCGCCAATAGCCGCCACGCCGATACACGAATGCGAGGAGGATTGCCGCCCCGATGTCGTAGCGCAATCCGGCAAACAGGATAGGTGGGAGAGCGACCAGACCTGCCTTGATACCGACGAATGCAGTGCCGAAGGTCAAAGAAGTGATGATAAACAGCAGCAGGGTGTGGCGAGCTGATCCTACATCGGTTTCACGCTCACTTGGGTTCTCGCTTTTCACCCCACTCATATTCTTTATACGTGATGTGCGCGCTTAACGATGCTGAGGCGGAACACTGGTTTGAAAACAATTTGATCAGTCGAAGTGCAGCTTGTCCACTTTCGATTCAAGTCATTGTGATAACTACAACGTTACAAGTGAGAAATTCGGATCAAGCACCACGGCATTCTACGCGCCGAGCGATACGATTGCAGTAAGATACAGTACGAACGAGGCGATGGCCGCCATCGCGCGGATGTGGTTCCACCGTGCCCAGCGCGTATGAACAGCCGCCCAGCCCTCCAGCGGCGACGCCGTCGACCACGTCGCGAGATTGAGGATGACAAGAAGGATCGGGAGTGCAAGGATTGAGATATCGAATACCGCGTACACCAGGTCCCCAACGGGATCGGTAGCTGAGATGGTTGGAAATCTCTGTTCTGATCTTCGGGGTGTTGGGAATAATATTGGTACTCACACTCTCGGTCTCGAACTTCGGGGGCGCTCTCCAAAAATTATTGTCACTTTCTATTGCTATGACACTGAGTTCATCAGGGGATATTCCCCATTCGATCAGACTCGTTCATTCACCGATTGTCGTGCATCTCTTCCATTATGATTCGAGAGGCCGGTAGAGTCACTGGTATCAGATCACGTGTGCCGCCGGGTTGCAATTGCTCCAGCGCTGGGAAACTCCCAACCGTAAGTCCGCCAATTATGACTGTCCATCCCATTGAGAGTATGGGGACTTGCACTGTTTTGCCGAGGAAATCACCGCCATAGGCGATGACTGCTAACGCGAGGTTGAAATAGAGGAACCGGAGGCCGATCAGCAGTGGGCTTAGCGAAACCCAGCCGGGGATGTCAGTAAAGAGCGGCTGTACCCACCCACCACGAATCAAGGCTGCTCCGAGTACCATTGTTAGCCATCCAATCATGGCTGCGCTTTTGACCCCGCCAAATTCGACTGCGGTAGTGACCATGATGACGTAGAGCAATGGAATACAAGGGACGGAGATATCGGCAAATGCATAGACGGTGTCGTCGATGAGGAGGCCAAGGCCATCTTTTTCGACGGTTGTGAGTGTGCCATGGCCGCTGAATGAGCGTCGGGTGTTGGTCTCTGCTGGTCGTGGGGTGCGTCCTGGTGGACCAGACATAGTATTTCGAACTTCTCTGTACGGTAATAAAAACATTCATGATTACTTGACTTCTCTCACATGTCTGGACACAAATCAGACACTGGATTGTCGATTTGGTTCGGCTATCCCGAACAATTCTGGGGCAAGAAGTCTGATTTCTGGGGTTTCGACGCGTTTCAAGATGCGTGATTGGTTTGATAACCAAAGTAGAACGTGCGACGGCAACGAGGTCGATTTCCCGATTTACTCGATTTTGGGTGGATGACTTCCTGTGGGCAGTATAAGCGGCAGTGGAATGTCCCCGAAATCTCAATTAAATCTGTACGTAGGTTATGGTGCCCTCCCACGGTGATGCTGAGTTCAGGTGGTAGGTCATCAGACGGGCGAGGAGCTACTAAAACGTCGTCGAATCGACTACGACAATTGCGGAACCGTCTTCTCGCTTTATCCCTACCGAGAAATCTGGAGCGATGGAAAACTCCTTGAACGAGCTGACCTGGGCGAACCATTTGCTCCGCTACCCAGCATTCGTTTGGTAGCGTTGTCAACACCCACACATTCGGTTACGTCACGGACCGAGATAGATGTCCGCCGAGTTTGCCCACTTCTCAGACCAGGCAGCTTCTTCGTGTTTTCAACCGATTATCCATTTGGGCAGTTCGCCCCGGGGATGGCGAGGGAGAGAACTACTTCGAGGTAAAGTAAGCGTCCAGGGAATGGGAAGTCGACATCCTATACTACTGAAGACTCTTTGATGATTTAGGCTTTTACTTTTGAGTGACACTGTTCGATGGCTTCATCGACACCTTGCTTTCGTCCGATAAACGTCAGATGATCTCCCTGTTGGATCGTGAAATCTGGTGACGGAATCTCTGATTCACCATTTCGGCTCACAAGTGCGATGAGGACACCATCAGGAAGATTCGGTCCAATATCGCGAACGGTTTTCCCAGCAAGAGTCTCGGCTGTAACCTCGATTTCTTGTATGTCGCCATTTCGTTCGATTTCGGACATCCAATCGGCGAGTGCCGGTCTCTCCACTGCATTATCCATTGCTTGCACAATCGAGTCGTTCGCCGAGATGGCCCGTACACCGAGCTCTTCGAATGCTTCGACATTCCCTGGTTTATTCACGCGAGCGATCACTGTCTCGGTATCAAATTTCGAATTTGCGAGTTGTGCGACGAGTAAATTTGCATCATCATCGCCAGTGGCTGCAGCGATGATATTGGCATTCTTGGCGCCTGCTGACAGCAAGTCATCGGTATCTGTGCCTGTTCCATGATGAGCTGTGAAGCCTGCAGTGCGTGCTCTCTCAATTTGTTCTTGATCCTCATCAATGAGAACAACGTTTTCTCCTCGATCCTCTAATCGTTTGGCGAGGCCACGACCGACGCGACCTGCACCGACTATGATCGTACGCATTGGTATTACGTTAAGTGCTTGTGCAATATGCCGAGCAAAACCAGCTTCAAAAACAACAGTCACCAGAATCACGAGAAACACGGTCCCGACCAAAACGGTTGCTGCGGTTGGATTCGTTGGACGAAGTTCTAGAGCAAAGAGCGTCGCGACACTCGCTGGAATGATTCCACGAGGACCAACAAAACTGATAAACAATTGTTCTTGTCTGGTAAACCGTTCCCCGTGCGTGCAGAGTAACACGAGTGCCGGCCGAATGAGACACACGACTGCGATGACAACAATGATCCCGCCAAGACCGAGGGAGACAAGCTCGTCGATCGAAAGGAGCGTTGCCAGCGAGATGAAGACGAATGAAAGAACGATTAGGGTGATATCGCCTTTGAACGATTCGATCTCGCTTTCATACGGGAGATTTGCATTGCCGAGGAGGAGACCAGCAGTTGCAACAGCAGCGATACCGGCTTCCTGGGAAATCGCATTTGCAATGCCATAACTTCCGATTGCGCCAATGAGAACTAACAGTCGAGCGTTCTGGACCGCGTTTGAAGCCGAGATATCAACGTGTTCGAGCAGATACCACAGGATGCCAGCGACCAGCCCACCGACGACAATACCGACGCCAAGTCGAGAGACAAACGACTGCAGGACATGGATCACCTGTGTTTCACCTGTGATAATGAATTCAAACATCGCAACTGCCAGGATGGCGGCAGTCACGTCATTGACGATACCCTCTGTTTCGAGTGCTGCTGCGACCCGATCACGCACCGGGACGATACTCAGAATGGGTGTAATGACTGTCGGCCCTGTTGCGATGAGCAACGACCCGACCAGAAACGCGAGTTCCCACGAGACACCCAACGCTACGTGAACAACAACGGCTGTTCCGACGAGCCCAATAATTGCTCCCATTGTAACAAGTCGGAAGGCTTCTCGTGGCGTTTGTCGAAGCTTCTCGAGTTTGAGGTGAAATGCACCCTCGAAAACGATTATCGCGACACTCAATCCAACGATTGCTGGGAGCGATGATCCAAACGCATCAGCCGTGATGAATCCTAACCCTTCTGGACCGACAGCAATCCCTGCAAGGATAAGGAACAAGACACTCGGAATTTCCAGCCGAGCGGCTAGTACCTGGGAAGCAACACCTAATCCGAGGATGATTACTACAAGCGGGAGAAGCCCTGTTCCGGCACTCACTAGTGAGACACCTGGTTAGGGTTACTCATTCACCGGTATATAATCGCTTGTATCACCGTCGATGAATAATAGATTAATGCCTTTTTTAAATAACACCCACCACAACGCCTTCTGCAAACACATGGCTGCTGTCGCAACTGCGAGGGACGACGGGACGCTCGATGCATTCCCCTCAGAAGACGAAGATACCGAACCCGAAGATGCGACTGCGACGGTCTCGGGGACTTCCCGTGTTGGCCGTGCGTTCGTGCGGATCGCAAAGAACTGCCGAACGAACCACCACTACACCTTTTTGTATCCATGATACCGTAGGTAGTATTCTCGACGCCACTCTACCTACGCCCGAAATGAATGAGCATGAGTATCTCCGTGCTAATTCAGTCGAAAATAAGCGACGGATCTGTTTGCTGATCAGAGTCATAGATGAGAATGTGTCCATCCTGCTGAACGAACACTTTAGAGAGTGAATTCGTCACACTCAGTCGGGTGTCGGTGGACGTTCGAAAACCGAATGACAGGGTTATCGTTGGTCTGATTCCGGGGCAAAAGTCAAATGCCATTGATGCGTCTACTGAAACCTAGATTAGTGTAAGAGATTGATATTTGAATCAGTAATATCTGAAATTCTAATCCTGTATTAGTAGATAGCATACGTCTCGATCATTTCCTTCGATGGAATAATGAGTAATACACATAATATTCCCTGAAAATCGACCCCACGGCACGATACGTATGGATGAATATATGTGATAGACAATCACTAAAATCTAAGAACAGGGGATTCATAATAGTATGTCCACAAACTACCACTGAATGAATCTACGTGAATTGAATGCTAACTTACAGTACTCAGGCTACTATCAGCTCTTGTTTATTTCCTTAACTGTAGGCCTGGGCGGCATTCTTCGAGTTCATACGATTGGCTTCGATAGCTTCTGGTTGGATGAGGCGATCACGATGTACTTCATTCACACCATGACGTTCCAGGAACTCGTTACAGAACTCCCGAAAGCTCAACCTCATCTACCCCTGTATTATATCTTATTGAAAGCGTGGATAGCCATTAGTGGGACCGAAGAGGGAGCGGTACGAATGTTGTCAGCGGCGTTCAGTATCGCTTCGATTCCGATTCTCTATGCGCTTGGTAAACGCCTATATGGGTTTCAGGTGGGAGCGATCGCGGCACTAATGCTGACGGTGAGCCCCTTCCAAATATACTATGCACAGGAGGCGCGAATGTATTCACTTCTCGCCTTCCTCACCGTCGCATCATACTACTGCTTACTCCGGTATTTGGACTCAAGACAGAATAAAGAGATGGCACTCTACGTCGTCTCAGCTATCCTTCTCGCATACACCCACGTATTTGGATTCTTTATTATCGCGTCTCAAATCCTCTACTTCCTGTGGGGCGAATGGACGGGTTCGGAAAACTGGCAGTCATTTATTCGAGAAACTGGGAAGATATCTATCCCGGTGGGAATTGGGGCAGCACCGGCCGTCGGGATGATTGTAGCGAAAGTGTTCATCCCGAATGCGTATGGCAGTGGCAGCCAGGTACAGCATATTCCTGCACCACCGAATTGGCACGACATCATCTCTGCATACACCCACTTCACGGTTCGTCACTCGCATCCACCGATGAGTATCGCGGTTCAGGTAGGACTTCTCATCGGTATCGGAGGTGCTCTGTTCGTCCCGTCTTACTTACTCTCGCGGAAGAAATCGCTATTCCTGTGGATTTGGTTACTGGTCCCTACGTGCATGGCAATCGTTCTTTCTTATCTTATTCAGCCGATATTCTTCCCTAAATATTTGATCGGTTGTTCTATGGCACTGTATCTGCTCTTCGCGCGAGGCGTTGCACTCATCCCACGACCTAACGTACGAACCGTTCTACTCGCAATCATCTTGCTCAACTCCGTTGCCCTGAATAGTTTCCAATTTACGAATCATCAGAAGCGGGAATTCAAATCCGCTGCTCAGTTCGTCGACCGAGACTATTCACCCGAGGATTTAATCATCGTCGACAAACGAAAGTCGTCGTCGCCGTTCGGATATTACTTTGATCGAGCAGGAATGCCGACAGTCGGTGATATCACTGGGCCACTTCGTCCCACGATTCGAAAACAGGTCCGGAAAATCGACACAGTATGGGTCGTGTTTTCGTCCTCGAAACGACCGCACCGACGGAAAGTCCTCCGGACCGTGCGTCGAACGCATAACCGTGCGGCCATCAAACGATTTGCTGGTATCACAGCATATCGTTTTATCGAAGAACCGAGTCACATGGAACAATAAAAGAATCAGCTTTGAACCGTTCGAACCCCCTTTGAGCAGCTAACTACGATACGTGATCACCTCACTATCTTTTTGAAGCAACTAATCTCTGCCAATCTGAGGATGCTGTTGCGCGAGTCAAATAATGAAAGCCGATGAAGAAAAATCCCTGTCCGAGGAATAAGAAGAAGAGCAACTCGATCGGAACACGGTATCTCCCGAGGAGCCGGACAGCTGCAAGAGTTACAAATACACTCCCGATGACCACCCACGACAGCATTTTTAGAACCGGGTCAGAGAACAGAAACTCAATGAAATGAATATCTGTTCGATCAAATGGATCCTCCCACACCTCCTGATCAGTTTCTTGACTGGACATCGCTGTCTTGGTACAGACTGTCAATCGTCATCAATACCGGTGATTGTCTCGCTGACAGTACGCTTCTGTACCAACTCAAGCTCATCTTTCTACTGTCGTTCAAAAGGAATATTCGAGAATCTTCTTACTTGAGGCCTTCGTTCAATACACTACTCGTTCAATAACTGCTTGGACGAGCGTCGTTCCTCTCGATTTGGATGGGTGAACCAAAAGAACACTGCACTCTAATTGGCTACTGATTTCGCTTGCGGGGTCCCCAAGCACCATTTCATGTATCCGCGAGTGCGCAACGGTTCCTAATATTGCGACGTCGGCACCTGCTGCAGCACTGACTAACCCTGCAATCGTGTCGGATACTTGGATTACCTCGCTCTCTGTTTCACCCGAGCAAAGTCCCTCAAGCTCGTGTAAGAACTCACGTGCGACAGTAATCTGTTCCTTCGAAGCACTTGGGTCAACTGCGGTCACGAATCGGATAGTCGCTCCGAAGGCAGTAGCAATCGCACTGGCGACAGCAACTTTAGTTGGCTCGTACGGTCGTCGTTGGGTAAGGACCGCAATTTCGTCGACAGCTTGTAATCCACGATCTTGAAGGAATACAGTCGTACACGGAGCGTGTTTCATGAACCAGTCTACGTCACTGCCGAGTAGTTCTGCGTGCCAGTGATCCGGTTGCCATTCACCAAGAATGAGCTCGACACCGAGATTCTCCGCATAATTGACGACCGCCCTCTTTGTATCGTGGCTGACTACTTCACTCGCTTCAATGACTGCCGGGAGGTCCTCGGCTAACTCACGTGTTTGGGTCTCGAATTCCCGGTCATCCAAACTCAGCTCAGTCGCCGAGGATAAGGGAAGCTGGTCCGGAACTTCCTCAAATCGGATCGCATGAACCGTTCCACCTTGTTGCTGTGCTACACTCGCTGCAACGCGGAGCAATGTCTGTTCTCGTTCTACAGACGTCTCTCCGTCCATTGCGACGAGGACGTGCCCATCACCATCAGCGACAGCCCGCTCCGTCTCGATCAACGTTTGGGAACTCTCGGATCGTCGAATCGCATCGAGGGCTGCTCCTTCCCGTTCCGTCCGTTCGTGACCATAGAATCGATACCATGCAAGACCGAACAGGATGATTCCCAGTGCACCTCCAAGTGCAACGACACCCATCTGTGTCAGCAAAAGTAGTCCACCAACGGCACCAATACCTTGTACTATGGGATAACCAGGGGCTGTAAATTCGGGGGCATACCAGTCGAGATCACTCTCGCGAAACGCAATGAGTGCACCATTGATGAAGATGAACACGAGGATCTGGAACGCACTTGCCAACTTCGCGAGATCGACGACCGGTACGAATGCGATTAGGAAGAGCAGAAGCAATCCGGTGAATTCAATCGAGTAGATGGGTGTTTTGAACTGTTCACTTATCTCGCTGAACTGTGGGGGTGCAAGCGAATCGCGACTCATTGCGAGCGGATAGCGTGACGATGACAACACACCCGCATTTGCCATACTCGTCAATGCTAAGACCGCGATGATAGCAAGCACGAGGCCACCCAATGGCCCTGCAAACGCTTCTGCCGCTTGGGCCATCGGCGTCAGATTGTGCTTCGTCTGTAGCTCCGGTGCCGGTACAACGCCAACAATAACGAAAACAGTCAACGTGTATACCAACATCATCACGAGAACGGAAACAAGAATCGCGATGGGAATATTTCGCCCTGGATTTTCGACTTCTTCGGCGACACTGGCGATTTTCGTTACACCGGCATACGAGACAAAAACGAAGCCGGTCGCTGCAAGAAGTCCAGAATCTCCGTGAGTCAAAAACGGGTGATACTGGGAGTGGTCGACGTAGGTCATCCCATCAGCCACAAATCCCACGAGTACGAGTAGAACAAAGCTGACGATTCCCGCCTGTAATCGTCCAGTTTGCTTGACGCCGATGATATTGACGATGATGAGAAGAATACCGAGTCCAATTCCGACACCTGTGAGTAAGCCTCCAGAAATATTGACGAGTAACAGAAGATACGCACCCAGACCGACGAGAGCGAATGCACTTTTGAATACGAGCGAAAACCAAGCGCCGATCCCCGCGATGGTTCCTGGGAGCGGCCCCATTGCTCGATCAATGAAGAGATAGGTGCCACCTGCTTCGGGGAGTGCAGTCGCCATCTCTGCTTTCGATAGAGCAGCGGGGAGGACGATCAGTCCCGCAAGCAAGTAGGCCAAAATAACACTTGGCCCTGTCTTTGCAGCAGCGAGTCCCGGAAGAACGAAGATGCCACTTCCAATCATCGCTCCGATACTGATCGTGATCGTCGCATACAAGCCAAGATCGCGCTCAAGATTTTTTACCATGGTGATCTACTTCTTTTTTACCCAGATACGGCTCCGTTTCATCCGTTCTCTACTTTTGTGAGTCGAATAACATAAGCGTGAACCCTCTACCCACTATTTGTTGCATCTGCTGAACGCACAATCAATTTATATGCTTGTAAAGCGATCCATAACTATGACCCATCATGGTTCCGGCACCAGTAGATCGATTCCGGAATCGCTTGTAGAGGACCTACATACACTTGAGGACGAGTCACTTCGAGAAGTCATCACGTTTGCACAAGCGTTACTCCGTGAACGGGTTGTTCAACCCACTCAAATCGAAGCGGCTCCCGGTGATGAAATCCTCGGCACCGAAGAACAGGGTGGATATACACTTGTCACGAAAACACACGAGTGCGCAGACGGATGTAGTGATTGTCCACACGGGCCGTATCTCTATCGAGTAAAAGAAGAACTCTCCCCTATCGATAACGAATTGACACTCCATTGGGTATTTTTAGGTCACATAGAACCGGCACGTCATGAACCATAGCAATGAATCTGTGCCGTCACTTTGTTGGCCATCGACCACGCTGTTTTGACATCGCGATCGGTTGGCCACTGGCAGTGTAGATGTCGGTGGTTTTGGATCCGAAAATCAAACGACTAAATCGACTTTTCCCCGATCTCCCGAGAACAGTGATGTCGTAATAATCCGCCTGCTCGGCAATCGCTTCGGTAGCATCATCGGCTTCTAAAACCCACGTATTGACTTGGTTCGCATCGTCGAGTTGGTCCACCGCTGCGGATACATATTGTTCAGCACGAGCTCGTCTCCTCGAGGATGCATTGGGTGGAATGACGTGTAGAATATCTGTCCATGCGTTATGCTCTCGTGCAAGTGTATGGCCGACAGTCACGGCAAGACTAGAATGATTTCCACTCGAAACAGGAACGAGCACCGAGGAGATGGTCGGGCGAATTTCTCGACCGTTAGTAAGGACTGCATCGCAGGAAACTCTCTCAACAATTTTTTCAGCCGGTGTTCGCCAAAATACACCGAGTCCATTCGGGTGCTGCGAGTCATCAACGACAACAGTCCCAATACCGTGTTCGGTTACCGCACTACGAATGATCTGCTCTGGGGCTCGACCCAATCGCACTACACTCCGAATGTTCGTATCGGGATGACTTTGTGAGAACTGTATCATCAGTCGATCTACAATGTCGTGATGTCTTTTTGCTTCTTCAGGTGAGAGCTCTAACGGACGTTGTAGTGGGAGTGAAACCGGTCGGAGAAGTATTATTCCGGTATTGTTCGCCAGTGCTAACGCTCGCCCAATGGTAAGGCTCTGGGTTGGGTAGGTGTCATTGAGAATAGGAATCAAGATTGAACCTGTAACTGACGGAGCGGTCGATTCGATTGCACTTGGAGCGGTTACCCACTGGCTCCCCCCGTCTTCCCGTTCCATAAGAGTCGTTTGTGACGTGGAACCATAAATCATATGTCTAGATTTAGGATTGCTGAATTTATGAGCAATATATTATTCATTCCGCAGAGCAGTGTCACTACGATACTTCTTCTAATCTCGAGACATTCGAAGAATAGACGAAAGATGGTTTACCGTGGGTCAGAATAGACTTAGCTATGGCATATCGGCTCGACAATATCGATAAACGGATCATCTATTATCTGATGAAAGATGCTCGAGATACGTCCGCACCGACCATTGCTGACGAGGTGAATGTTTCAGCAGGGACGGTCCGTAATCGTATTTCTCAACTACAAGAGAATGGCATTATTACAGGCTTTCACGCAAATATCGATTTTGAGGAGGCCGATGGACGGCTGACGAACTTGTTTTCCTGCACTCTGCAAATGCCGATGGGAGAGAAACTGGCCCAGCAAATCCTTGAAATCCCCGGCGTCATCAACATCCGTGAACTCATGACCGGCCGTGGGAACGTTCAGGTAAAAGCAATCGGGGATGGAACCACTGACCTTTCTCGAATCGCCTATGAACTCACCGAGTGCGGTCTCGAGATAGAAGACGAGGATCTAATACAGAACGAACGGTTCCATCCGTACCACGAATTTGGTCCTGACGAACCCGGAGATCACATCTCATTGACGGATCTTGTAAGCCTCTCTGGAAACGCCGATATTGTTGAAGTAGCTATCAATCCAGAAGCACCAGTTGCAAACAAAACCTTACGTGAAGCCGGTGAAGAAGGATTGATTCAGGACGATCTTCTCGTCATTGCAATCGAGCACGATGAGACTGTCCTCACACCGAAGGGCGATACGCTCATCCGGCCGAACGATGTTGTCACCGTTTTCTCGAGAGGCGGTATTTCCGATAGTATTCTTCAGAGCTTCACTGTGAACGGGCAAACTCAATCAATTGATTAAAAGGATGAAAAGGTGAATATATAAATTCGAATTCCCTATTTGGAAATTCGCGAAATGAACTTTGTTTTACCCTCTCTATCGGGATAATCCCGGTGACATTCCCGAATCACTGGATCCTATATAAATGGAATTTGTGAATCCCATGCTGGACTATTAAACCCATTCCTTTTTGATGGTGGGGTATGGATGTACTCTACACATGGCCGAAAACTCGCCAAGTGAAGAAGTCGCCACGGCCGAATCTACCGGTAAAGGCGACGTTGAAACAGAATTATCGCGGGATATGAGCCTCTTCGATATTACTTTCATTGGAGTTGGAGCAATGATCGGTGCAGGGGTATTCGCCCTCACTGGTTTTGCCGCCGGTCTCGCGGGACCAGCACTAACGATTGCATTCATCCTCAACGGGGCTGTTGCGATGTTCACTGCTGTCTCTTATGCAGAACTCGGTGCAGCTTTCCCAGAAGCGGGAGGGGGATATCTCTGGGTGAAAGAAGCGCTCGTTGACCCAAACGGCTTCTATGCGGGATGGATGAGTTGGTTCGCCCACGCGGTTGCCTGCTCGTTGTACGCTGTAACCTTCGGGACCTTCTTCGTTGAATTCTTCCGAATTCTAGGGATTGCGACGTTTCCTGCGTTCGGGCTAGGCGTTGGTTTTTGGGAAAAACTCCTCGCTGTCCTAATGATCTCCGCGTTTGCCTATATCAATTTCCGAGGAGCCGAAGAAACTGGGAAAGCCGGTGTCATCGTTACGGGAATCAAGGTCGTCATTCTGGGCCTCTTCATTGCCTTCGGTATCTGGGCAACGGTGAGAACTCCAAATTGGACGGCAAAATTCCTCGACAGTCCGAGCTTTGCACCGGGTGGCTGGATTGGCATTGTTGGCGCGATGGGTTTCACCTATATCGCTTTCGAGGGCTACGAGATCATCGTCCAATCCGGTGAAGAGGTTGTTGACCCTGGGAAGAACGTTCCCAAGGCCGTTTTCTATTCGATGGCGATTGTCGTTCCCATCTATGTTCTCGTCTCATTCGCCGCAATTGGCGGCATAGATATCACCCAGCATCTGATCAGCCAACCCGGTGGTATCCCGAACTCTGCCGGAACTTCACTTCCCACGTGGAAAGCACTCGGTGAGATGGGTGAACTGGGGATCATCGAAGCAGCAGGACAGTTCGTCCCCTATGGCGCCCCACTGCTCTTGTTTGCAGGACTCGCCGCGACAATGAGTGCACTCAATGCAACTGTGTACTCCTCGAGTCGTGTGTCGTTCGCGATGGGCCGAGACCGTGCGCTGCCGAGCATCTTCGATTCGATTCATTCGGAGAAGCGGACTCCACACTGGGCGATTTTGATCTCAGGAGTATTGATCGCCGCGATGGCTGTGACCCTGCCCATCGAAGCAGTTGCAGCGTCGGCGGACATCATGTTCATTCTGCTGTTCCTCCAGGTGAACTGGACCGTCATTCGAATGCGCCAGACGCACCCCGACCTGCCGCGCACGTTCAAGGTCCCGTATATGCCATGGCCACCACTCATCGGAATTGCTCTGCAGTTCTTCTTGATGCCGTTCCTCATCTACACCCTCGGACTCGAATACATCGGTATCGGAGAGAGTAACCACGGTCTCATCGCGCTGATCGCTACTGCTGCGTGGATGCTGGTTGGACTGGGTGTCTACTACGGCTATTCGAAACAGCAGGAAGCAAAACAAATCGAAGAAGAGACGCCGACTGTGGTCTCACACAAGGCCCACAGGGAAACGGAGAATCAAATCGTCGTTCCGATCTCAAACCCAGAAAACGCACAACAACTGATGCGGACAGCCGTTGATTTGGCACGTGACGAGGAAACGTATCCAGACGGCGGTATCCTCGTCATGAGCGTCGTGACCGTTCCGCAGCAGACACCCACATCCGAGGGTCGCGAATTCATCGGAGATGAACGTGAGGTCCTCGAAGAAGCAATGGAGATCGCTCATGAGGCGGATATTCCCGTCAGCGGAACAGTTCGCATCGGTCACGATGTCAGCGATGCGATCTTGAACACGATCGAGCAATACGACAGCGATGTCGTACTAATGGGATGGAAAGGGCAACACAAAACCCAGCGTCGCGATATCGTTCTGGGAAGCAATGTGGACGACGTCGTACAAAATGCGTCTTGTGACGTCCTCATCGAACGTATTGGTGACGACGCTGGCAAAGTCGATTCGATCCTTGTCCCGATTGCAGGCGGTCCCCACTCCGACTTCGCTGCTGATGTCGCAGATACCATCGCCTCTGCGACGGGTGCGCACATCGAACTCGTACACGTTGTTGAACCAGGTGCAAACGAACAGGAAGCACGCGAGATGCTCGCTGATTCCGAAAGCCGATTCCGCGAGCGGGCACAGGTTTCAACGACGGTACTCGAAGGCGACGATATCGTCGATACCATCGTTGCACGCACCAGCGATCATGACCTTACAATTGTCGGAGCTACACGGGAAGGTCTCTTGCAGCAGTTCGTCTTCGGAGTTATTCCGGAACGAATCGGATGGAGGTCGAAGAGTACCACCATCATGGCAAAGCAGCATCAGGGGCTCAAGTCGTATCTCCAACGGTGGCGGTGAGGTGCGAAACTCATGGCCACGATATTTGAACAAACACTCCACTGGACCTTCCAAGTGGGATTCACTGGAACGCTCGTGTTTGCAGTTCTCTTTTTTCTTTATGTATGCGGTGGAACAGCGGCAGTGTCGCTCACGTCGTTTCATTTCTCCTATCACTTCCTGTTAATGCGATCCGATCTCTTGTTTGATCTTCTCGCAACTCTCGTTGGGTGGTTTATCTGTCTGTTCTGTCTGTCTATTATCAGTCTTACATGCATTGGACGGCAGGTATTCCGCTACCGAGATGATGTCGCAATCATTTCTGCGTTTATTGGACTTGGGTTTGGAGCATCTATTATACGTTATACCCTTCCACCGTTGTTCAGGCTGTTCACAGTTGGAATCACATAGTCGGGGTGGCTGAATCCAAAACAGTGCTAAACATCCATTTTTCTCAAATATTCGATTACAGACGTCTCTGCAACGTTTTTAGGGTATATCGCCATCCATGTGATTGTTTAGATAGAAACATCGATCCACTTGTGGCTCAGGTGAGCCCTTCATGCACGATTGCGACATCTGTGTCGACGTTTTGTATTTTTTCGAATGTCGGAGGTGTCAGTACCCGCGATGCAGGACTTCGGTCGGTAGATGCTCCGACGAAAATCAGATCATAGTGTTTCCCGTTCTGATTGAGGTACTGATCGATAGAGGTGGTTGCAACCCGTGTCTCGTGAATCGTATCGAATGCCTCAACCAATGATTCTAACATTCGTTCAGCCTCCCGTCGCTGTGAACTGCTTGAAACACACTTAGTTACGCTCACGAACCCAGACTCCGTCGTAAGCCGCTGAGCGAAATCAAGCATACTGTGAGCAAGATCCCCTGGCTCCTTGATTAAGAGAAGCAGCCGTTGCCACGATTTTCCTTCGTCGACAGCTCGATAAACTACGATATCGATTTCGTTCCTGAATAATCCTTGAATGAACGACGAGAGAGAGCCCTCCGCCGTTTCATAGGGTGTGACAATGAGGTCACAATTCATATCGTGAGCAACTGTGGTTACGAGCTGAGCGAGTGGCTGGTCTTCAACGACGACAGTTGTCCGGCATGGCACACCAGTATCATCCTCGATTTGTGCTGCAAATTCTTCTAGCTGCTCGGCCTCTTGGTGACCTTCCGCTTGTGTTTGCAAAGACTGTTGGTCTGTGGTTTCATTGCTATCTCTCTCATCAACGGATTTGAGCAGGATGATTTTACTCACGTCATGAGCTGCTGCGAGGCGGGCAGCAAACAGTGCGGTCTCTTTTGCTCTATTCCCTCGCATTGGGACGAGAATATGGTCATCACCGTTTGTTGACCGGTAAATATACCGCGCACGCTGGTTGTAGAAATAGTCTCGCCAGAGAATAAATGCACCCGCAATAAATATACTAAAGACCGCGATGACAACGATATACGTTAGCGGAGTGCGTTTGGTGAGAAAAATCAATATCGCTGTCGAGTAGGCAGCTGGTTCTTCCATTCCAAGAACCCACGTACTGATCCCCGTCAATAATATTGCCAGCAT
Organism: Haladaptatus sp. CMAA 1909; assembly: GCF_043952005.1. NCBI lineage: Archaea > Methanobacteriati > Methanobacteriota > Halobacteria > Halobacteriales > Haladaptataceae > Haladaptatus > Haladaptatus sp. CMAA 1909. Next base: position 279,570 of record NZ_JBIOAV010000004.1, read on the forward strand.
CGCTCCGAGAACCTCGATTTCGACCTCAACAAACGGGAGTGCTATCCAGGAAGCAAATTTGATCGACCCCCACCCACAAACACCACCAATCGTAAGCCCACCAACGAACTTGCTGGGTTGTGCGTATCTCCCTTTTGGGTCAGCAAAGAGGGTGTAGGTCCCAGATACGAGTGGAGGGAATACTAAGAAGATTAGACGAGGATACGTCGTTGCGACAAATGCCGCGATTCCAAACAAGATGGGTATGAAAATGAGGACCGAGAGCTGTATGAAATTCGGTGTTTGTTCCATCCAGCGGTAGAGACGATGGAGATGGTATCGATATCCACCTATTTGGCTCCAACTGCGACGAAAACGATGATAGAGAGATGCGAATCTCTGTTTCATTCGTTACTACCCGCACGGCGACCGGTAGAAGGAATTAGACGGTACCTAGAACCCTGTAGTATAGACAGTGTATATTTCACGCCTACTGGATTGAATCTACGATGATAAAACACCGTTGGCTGAATCAGCCAGTTCTTCCTGTATCGGTGGGATTGGCAACACCGTTGAGATCCAACTACGAGTAATCCTGGGTCATTGGGCCGATAGTAGCAAATAAATCCTCTATGTCTGAACTCTGCCATTCTGGGCAGAATATTGTGCAATCAAAATCCCGTAGCATCGCGTCGGGACGCGGTCCCGCCCACTCGATCAGTCGACCGACGGCGTCTGAGTGTCGTTCTGCCATACTCGTTTCGACCTAGCCCCTTCGATTAATAGTTCGTACTCCAAAAGAACGGCGGATGGTTTTAATGTGCGGCTTGATTTCACAACACTCTGAGTGAGACACACCTAGTTTGGCATTCAACTCCGAAGAAGGGCGCAGAGCTATATCACGGTGTGCGACGACGTTCAGTCGATTCGGAAGTATCCATATCTATTACTCGTAGCCGTGATAGACCGCCCAAGCGCAGAGGAATTCGAACAACGGCTTGAGGTTGGTTGTTTTCTCGGTTGCGGTGTACTCGACCCGCGGAGGGATTTCGTCGTAGGATTGTCGGCGCAGGAAATCGGCGTCTGTCAGCTCCTGAAGTCGGTCGGTGAGCGTCGTCGTCGGGACGTTGAGTCTATCTTGGAGTTCGTTGAATCTACGAGGTTCGGCGCTGAATGCGAATTCGTGAAGGATGGGGAGCGTGTGTGCACTCCCTAAGAGGGTGAACAACTGGGTCTTGGCTTCGACGTCGATAGAGGGTTCTGGAGTGTTCTCAAGCGCGGTCAAGAACGAATCGTCAGGGAAGGAGTCGGGATAACTCATTGTAAGGGATGAGGCCGGAGCGATATTATAGGTGCTGGGATGCGAACGGAAGTAACGCCGAACGTTCGGCGTTACTTCGTTTTCTAGGTCCTGACAGTATATTTCTTCCCGTCGCATCAGGTCGAGTGATGGAGTACACAACTCTCGGCAACACGGGAATGACAGTGAGCAAAATCGGGCTCGGTTGTATGAGCTTCGGCGACGAGCAGGCGTGGATGCTCGACGAAGAGGAGGGCGGAGAACTAATCGAGCGCGCCATCGATCTCGGCATCAACTTCTTCGACACTTCGAATTCGTATTCGGTCGGAGATAGCGAACGTATCCTCGGACGAGCTATCGACGGTTACGACCATGACGAGTTAGTGATCGCGACGAAGGTCCGGTTCGCGTCTGGAGCCGAGTACCCAAACGCACTGGGTCTCTCGCGGAAGACCGTCGAACAGGAACTCCGCGGGAGTCTCGACCGGCTCGGCATAGACGCAATAGACCTCTACCAGATCCATCGTTGGGACGACGCCACGCCGATAAACGTGACTCTCTCAGCATTTGACGATGCCATCCACCGGGGTGATGTACGATACGCGGGCGCGAGTTCGATGTGGGCCTACCAGCTCGCCCATGCGCTCGCTGACAGCGACTTAGAGAACCGCGAACGGTTCCGAACGATGCAAAATCATTACAACCTCGTCTACCGCGAAGAGGAGCGCGAGATGCTCCCCCTTTGCGAAAAGGAGGGAATCGGCGTTATACCGTGGAGCCCGCTCGCGCGAGGCTACCTTGCTCGTCCTCACATGACTGCGAAAACGTTGCGGAAAGACAGCGACGAGTACATTGATCGATTCCGAGCCTCCTACGTAGGGGGAGGTGGACGCGAGATAAACGAGCGCGTCCAAGAACTCGCCGACCGGTACGACGCCACCATGGCCCAGGTGGCGCTTGCCTGGTTGCTCAGTAAGGATGTCGTGACCGCACCAATTGTCGGTGTTTCTAGAATTGAACACCTCGAAGAAGCGGTGGAAGCCCTCGACCTCTCGCTCTCGGCGCGCGATGTCGACTATCTGGAGGAGCCGTACGAACCGGTCCCGGTCGTTGGGCACCAGTAAAGCGAGCGATGTCATCTTCGGTTTCGTATCCAAAGCAGTTTCGTGGATCGGCTTCCAGTTGCTTTTGAAGTGCCGTGTTGAATAGCGATCTAATCAGCTGATATCGCAGGTTAGAAAGGTGAAGTTGAGGAAGTCGACTCTGTCCATGAGGTCGATCTCCTCGACATCGTTGAGCAGTGTCGTCACCTAGCCAAACAAGCGTTGGGAAAGCATGCGGGCGAACCCGCCAGCGGCGGGTTCGCCCGCTGGGTCCATGTCGTCCTGCACTGCTTTCGGCTCGAAGAGGACCACAGCTACCGTGAAACGCCGAATCGGCTGGAGTACATGGCTGAGATTTGTGCCGTACTTGGCTTAGATCGGGACGATCTGCCGGAGTAAACGACGATCTACAAATCGTTCGACCGCCTGAAAATGTGGGTATGGCGGGTGTTTGGGGGGGGGGGGGGGGGGGCCCCCCCCCCCCCCCCCCCCCCCCCCCCCCCCCCCCGCAGTCTGGCCACGCCGCACTCGACAGCACGTTCTTTGACCGCCGCTCATCCTCATCGTACTACCGCCAACGATCCGGCAGTACCGTTCAGACGCTGAAAGTGGCGACATTAACCGACAGAGAGTCGCTTGCCGTTCTTGACGTCCATATCTCAGCTCGGTGGAAACACGATACGAAGACCGGGCCGCAGGTCGTCCGGCGGAACGCGGACGACCTGCTCTCGGTGGCAGCTGACGAAGCCTTCCACAACTGGGTCACCCACACATCAGGGCGCGGTGGGTGCAAATCGCCCGTTGCAAGCACCGCATCCGGTGCCGCGAGATGATGGCCGCACGGTCTCACATGGACCCGCGACGGACCCGCCACCGTCATGGTCCCAACAAGCCGCAGACAGCGCGGACAGCGGTATTTCTGCGTCATTCGGTGGCCTCCTCGACGCGGAGCGACCCACCGCAGTCGCCACAGCTGTACTGCTCGGGGTGTTTGACGACCTTTGAGCGCTGGAAGCGTGCAAGTTGTCCACCGCACCCATCGCAAATCACCCACCAGTTCGGGGCTTTGAAGCGCTCACAATGCTGGGTTGTGTCAAGCGCATCCGTCCACCGCTCGAACGTTCGCCCGTGGTCCGCGGTCCCGAACTCGTGATACTGCCATGCGTGAATCAGTTCATGACGCACTGTCGAACTGAATTGCTCCCAGCCGTGTTGCTCGAAGGCGGTCCATGCGATCGAGATCGTTATCTCGCCGGTCGCAGGGTCGTATTTCGTCGCTCCTGCCGACCGCTGTCGTCGGTGGGACACCTCCCAGTCAATCGCTTCAACGGGCAGATCAGGAAAATACTCATTGGCGACGTCTACCGCATGCTGTTGCGCTCGGTCGAGCAGGTCGCGCTCTGTCGTCAGTGTGTCTGCGCGTTCGGCCGCATTCGCACCCTCGGTCAGCGTTCGCTGGGCACCATCGGTCAGCGTTGTTTGGCGTGACATAAATGAAAAAGGGGGACGGGGTTAGTTGGGCAGTTCTTTGCGACCCGTTCGCACGCATGGCCAACACGGGAAGTCACCGAGGCCGTCACAATCGCAGTTTTTGGGTTCGGTGTCGTTGTCGTCCTCGGAAGGAAGGCGTTGAGCGTCACATCGTCGGTTGCAGTTTCGACGGCGGCCATGTGCTTACAGTAGGCGTTGCGGTGGACGTGATGCGGACACGTGCAGGCCATCTGGTCCTCGGTCACGTCGTCGATGGAGACAGTGTACTGATGGTCTGTGGAAGTCTTGTGGCTCTCGTTATGGATGTTCGATGAGTCCGGGGGTAACGACACAGTTAACGAACCAACGATCTATGCCTACCATTTGCTGCCTGATGGCACTACAACGGTGCAGCAGTGAAAGGTTGTTATGGAATCTCTTCGAGCGGAACCGCGGTCGCCGCATCGGCAACAATCCAGGATGAGAAAATGCTTTTGTCGCCTGTTACCGGTTGAATAAGGACGTATTCAGTGTCAGAGGTGCCTTCAACGGTATATTCGAGATCGAAGATAGGCCATGACTCAAGAGATGCATCTGAGACGATACTATTGCCCGATGAAGATGGAGTCATAAGTAGTCGTCCTCAAATCCTACGTCAGTCTTGAGTATTGTAACCGAAGTGGCTGCTAATGCAGGTGCTCTTGCTGATTAGCTACTTCTAACGTGATTAGTCCCTTTTGCGGTTGGTTTGAAAAGTTGAAACAGAGGGAATCAGATACCGACTGCTTGTTTGACTCAATTTTTGGCCGTGTTGACAGTCACAGAGCCATCGAAATCAAGAATAATTTTCTGTGCCGTATCCCCGAAAATAGCTTTCCCAGTCGGCGATCGGTTGTGACCCGTGATAAAGATCCGGTCACAATTTTGCTGATTGGCTATTTCGAGAACTTTTTCAGCCTTGTTACCGAGATACCCTGCCGTATCGTATTCAACAGTAGTATCAGAAAGAACCTCACTTCCAATTTCGTCGGCGAGTTGTATAGCCCTTTCCTCTGCCTCGTTACGAGTATAATGAGTCGAATTACTGGTGGAAGAATCCATGAATTCTCGATGTGAGCTATATTTCAATGCGTCGGTGACGTGAATGAGTAAAAGATCTGCGTTCGTTGCCTTTGCTACTTCACCGGCCTGTCTCACTAGGGTCCGTGCCGACTCTGTCGGCTCAACAACTGCAAGTAGCTGATCCATACTACCAGTAGCAACCGAATTCATTAAAATCATTGCTTCCTGATAGAGAAATCACAACAATAATCAATGAAATACTCGTTAAATCTCCTTTCTCTTCGAATATGTCTTCCGAATGTGAAAAGGCAAAATACACCGACCGTAATGTGTCATCCATTCAGGTCAGTATCGAGTCGAAAGTAGAGAATCGGTCGTACCGTTACTCGCGAGAGGGTACTGACTCCGTTCCGGTTGCTCCGACAGAATTGGAGACATTGTCCCGAAGATCGGCTTCGATCGCCTCGAGGGAGCGTCCCTTTGTCTCGGGGACCATTCGATAGGCGAAGACGAATGCCAACAAGCTACAGATCCCGAACAGCCAGAAAGTGGATGGTTTGCCCAGATTTGCGGTGAGTATCGGGAATGCGAGGGAAACGAGCAGGTTTGCACCCCAATTGGCGACAGTTACAGTTCCCATAGCACTGCCGCGAACCGAGAGTGGATAGATCTCGGAGATGAGCAACCAAAACACGGGACCAAGACCGATCGCGAAGAAAGCAACGAAAAGCATCAGGCTCCCTGTCGCAATCCACCCAAGGATACCTCCGAATCCGGGAAGGTAAAAGACGGCACCGAGAACTCCCAGCGTCACGACCATTCCTCCAACCCCAACGAGTAAGAGACGGCGGCGGCCAACGCGGTCAATAAGTGCGATCGCAACGATAGTCATGACGACGTTAATAACACCGATTCCGACGGTAGCAAGGATCGATGTTGAACTTCCGAAACCGGTCGATTCGAGGATTGTGGGTGCATAGTAGATGACTGCATTGATGCCGGTAATTTGCTGAAAGACGGCGAGTCCGAGCCCGACGATAAGTGCTGGCCGCAACCATGATTCGAACAGATCCGATAAGCCGTTTCCAGACTGTTTATCGACTGTTTTCTTGATTTCGTCCATTTCAGCATCGATGTCGGATTCGCGAGAACGCTTGAGAACCGCTCGAGCAGCGTCCGGTTGATCGTGTTCGTAGAGCCAGCGCGGGCTTTCGGGCATCTTGAGCATACCGAGTGCGAGGATGACAGCCGGGATCATCCCCGTCCCCAACATTAATCGCCAATCGCCAGTATCTGCAAAAGCGTAATTGACGAAGTAGGAAATGAGGATTCCGAGTGTTACCATAAGTTGATTCAGTGAAGTAAGTGCGCCGCGAATTTTGGGTGGTGCAATTTCAGAGATGTAGAGTGGGCCAACGATTGATGCAAAGCCGATCGCAACGCCATCGATGAGACGTCCCACGACTAATACCGGAACCGTCGGTGCGATAGCCATCGTTAGCGATCCGATGAAGAAAACTACCGCACCGAGCAGGATTAGTCGGCGCCGACCGATCTGATCGGCTAATTTGCCGCCAGTCGCAGCACCGAACGCTGCGCCCGCCATTGCACCACTGATTACGATACCTTCGACGAGTGGTGACATCGTGAAGGTGTTATTAATATAGAGAAATGCACCGGAGATAATTCCGGTATCGAATCCGAATAAGAGCCCGTTGAGGGCTGCCAATCCAGCAGTGAGATAAATGAACCGATCCCCTCCACTTGCTTGTGTGTCGTCTGTGTTAGCGGTAGCCATGAATAGCGTACTCAAAGCTGGCGATGTTTGGTTTAGATAATTTTCGAAGTTTTCTCAATCAATATTAGCTTAATATAGGAGCATATATACTCATAAAACACCAAAATAGAAGATTATTGTATACACTGTTCGTATGACGGACTGAATTATTCTCGACCCCGCGAGTCGTAGGCGTCCCATGTGAGCGAGATTGTAATCTCGTCCCTCGGATGGTTGTATTTCGTTGTTCCTGCCGACCGCTGTCGTGGTGGGATACCTTTACTCAATTGCTTCAATCGATAGGTCTGGGCACGCTCCGTCGTCGGTGTGTTCTCGCGTTCGGTCGAACCAGCCGCACACTCGGTGAGCGTTCGCTGGGTACCATCGGACAGCGTTGTTTGGCGAGACAGAACTGAAAAAGGGGAGGGGTTAGCAGCAGTCGATGGGTGCGCCCTTCCGGGTGGCTTTCGCACACAGTTTTCACATTTCCAGCAGGTATGATCGACGTTGCCGTACGTGTCGTAGCCAGTGTACGGCCACTTATACGCTCGTCCTCAGACGGGAAGGCCTCGAGCGTCCCGTCGTCAGTTGCATTTTCGACGGCGGCCATGTGTTTGCAAAAGGCGTTGCGGTGGACGTGGTGCGGACACGTACAGGCCATTAGTTTACCAGTCACGTCGTCGATGGAGACTGTGTACTGGTGGTCTGCAGGGTTCTCGTGGCTCTCGTTGGTGACTTCGACCAGTCCGGGGCGTCGAGTCGAAGACGAATTGTTCGGCCTGTGCGCGTTTCTGTGTCCTCTCAAGCTGTGCAGCTTCGGGAATGGATGTCTTCGACGATGGGCTATAATTACGGTAGACAGATTGTTATCCATTCTAAAGTCTGACGATTCATGCGACAACGACCGTGTAAAACTGACGGCGGTATGCTATGACTCCGAAACGAATGTTTATACAATCGCATATCGATTTACTGGCTCATGGTTTCCACCGATGTGTCGCTGTCCCTGCAAAGAGGAGGTAAGTCCTAAATGTGTACTCGCCTCTCCTATCTTGGACCTGACGACCGGACTCTCACTGCCCGATCAATGGATTGGAAAGAAGATATTGGAACGAACATCTGGACGCTTCCTCGTGACATTGAGCGTGATGGCAAAGTCGGTCCAGCCTCAATGAACTGGACAGCTCAATATGGAAGCGTGGTCGCGACCGCCTATGAGGCGATCACGACTGATGGCATGAATGAAGCTGGTTTAGTAGCCAACTTGCTTTGGTTGTCCGAGTCGGAATACCCAGACTGGGATGGCGAGTCGTCTGCCATGTCAATCTCGTTGTGGGCACAGTACATGCTGGATAATTTCGAGACGGTTGTCGAGTCTGTCGAGAATGTTCGTCGTGAGAACTTTGTCGTTGTAACCGATCAAGTTCCGGGCGAGGATCGGTTGGCGGCACTGCATCTATCTCTCTCAGATGCCACCGGAGACAGTGCGATTATGGAATACATCGATGGCGAATTGGTCATTCATCATAATCGTGATTACCAAGTCATGACCAACTCGCCGACCTTCGACAAACAGCTTGCACTGGCCGAGTATTGGGACCAGATCGGTGGCACGGTCATGCTTCCTGGAACGAACCGTCCAGCCGACCGGTTCGCAAGAGCTCGTTTCTACACGAACTCCATTCCTCATGTCGAAGATCGGCGTACTGCGACTGCAAGCGTATTTAGCGTAATTCGAAATGTATCGGTACCCTATGGCATCAGCACACCGGATGCACCGCATATTTCATCAACACGCTGGCGAACGGTTGTGGATCATAAAGACCTGATTTACTACTTTGAATCTGCAATTACGCCAAACGTTTTTTGGATAGAATTAGACAACATCGACATCTCGTCTGAAGCCGACGCACAAGTCCTCGAGCTGGGACCAAATCAGTCCAATACCTTCTCCGGTGAAGTGTCCAGTCAAATGGTTACAAGTGAGCCATTCACGTTTCTTGGAGTTACTGCCGAGTAGTAAGCACGTTATTGGGTTGGCGAACATCGAATATGGGTAAAGCAACCGTCACAGCCCACTATTTTGGCGTGATGAATTCTTTGCAGTTTTGCGATGAGTGTTCTTCGATCGAGTAAATGATGTCTAGCGTAATCGTACGGGATTTTTCCTGCAGAGATCGCGTGATTGCTCTTGATAGTACGGAGCATCTCGAGACAGAGGTACTCCTCTTACTATCTTGTTTAAAGCGAAAACACAACCTTACCCGGATCCATTGTATGAATTGGGGATTCAACGACCGTTACACTTGCCGACATTCTAGAGTGTGAAGGCGTGCCAGCAGAACTGTGCTTGAACGATTTTATGCCTTTTTACCCCCTCTTAGAGAATTGCGTTCGGGAAAACAATGAGTCAAGCGACAAGCGTTGACACGAGTTCGGAGCAGTTCCATGGCGGGGTAATAGCGGGAGCCATTATCGTAGTACTCGGGGTTCTTGCGATCCTATTCCCGTTTTTCGCGGGTATATCGATATCGGTACTCTTTGGTGCACTCTTGGTTGTTGGTGGAATCGTCCACGTTGGGCATGCATTCTCGGCAGGAAGTTTCTGGGGAGTCATCTGGCAAATCCTCCTTGGGATTCTTTACGGCATCGTGGGAATCATGTTCCTGGCGAATCCAGTCGTCGGTCTCACATCGCTAACAATCCTTGCGATTGCGTTCTTCATCGTCGATGGGGTCCTTGAAATCGGGTGGGCAGTAACGGGTCGTGGGAATAGACGATGGATGTGGCTCCTCGCGAGCGGTATCCTATCGCTGATCGTCGCTGGCCTGCTCTGGGTTGGATTTCCGGCTACAGCAGTGTGGGCAGTTGGTCTTCTTCTTGGTGTGAACCTGCTCTTTACAGGATTTTCGATGGTTATGCTCGGACGAGCAACTCGGAAAACTAACGCGGAAGAACCATCAGCAGATGAGCGAGGTCAAGAAGCGTAAGCAGAGACACGTACCACATTCGCTGGTGTCAAAATCAAGGGAAGATCTCAACAGGAAGTGTACCAGTAGCCTCTGTTTGAACGATTCCAATCATCCCGATAGCCCCGACAGCGATCATTGCCCAGAGGCCGACACGACTTCGATCTGCAGCAGCGCTCAGCATGCCAGTCACAGTAGCGCTACTCACGGCTACCCCCCACAACTCACCCGAAGACATGGCGATTTGCGCCATCATAACAAAGCTAAAGACGCACGAAGATACGATGATGAAATCGGTAGGAATAATCTTTCTCTCAGGGGACCGTTCCATACTAGATATTGGAAAACAAACGTATTAAAAGTTGATCGAGGTGGAACGTGGGAAATTGAGTCCGTGAGTGGTTATCGATGAGTACGATCGAAACCACGAAAAACTCGCGCAATAGTCATCTCAATTGTTGATGCAAGACCTTGTCAAAGTACCCATGAAGACAGAGAAAAAGAGGTAGGTTCGTTTGGATTATAAACCAATGGATGTAGTCACGGTCATATAACTGCTTGGAGTTTAAAAACAAGGGAGGTAATCAGAATAGAGATGATAGTCAGCTATCCGATGGACGATCTAATTCTTGATCCCACGCTTTCCAGGTTTTCACTACTGGTGTAAGATCATAGCTCGCGACGGCTGGTTGATCATCAAGTAGCTCCCAGACGTACGATTTTAGGTTATTAAGTGATGCATGCCACGTCTGGACGAGCAAATCATAATCACCGATGCAAGAGTGAAGAGTGTAAATCAGGTCTGCATCAATGAGCATCTCGATAAGCGCGTCCCGTTCGGCGGCTCCAGCGCTTTGGTCAAGTTCAATGCGAACATCAGCATATGCGAGTCCTGCTTCCTGCAAAACGATGACAGCGAGCACTCTCAGGAACCCGGAGTCCATGAGGTTTTCACGGCGACGACGCACTGCAGTGCGTGAAAGATTAACCCGGTCAGCTAACTCAGTATCTGACATTCGACCGTTTTCGTTGAGTGCTTTGAAGATTCGATAATCAGCTTCGTCTAGCTGGTCCTCCAAGATCGCCTCCGGTGTGTCCAGAGCCGGAGTGTCACTGTCGGATGGTTCACTCATCATATCAGTATACGGATTTTTTTGTCTTGAATCCCATGCAATTCCTCACAGGATTTGAAGGCTGGTTCACAATCATTGTACCTCCAATGGACAGTAGTCGAGATCATACCCAAATGCGCGCGGTCCAATGACCTCCAACGCAGCGTCTGTCTTCAAGAGATTTGATGCAGGAACGCCAATCACACGAACTCGTTGACCATAGCGCAGTGAATCAGTTGTAATTGGAGCACCGGTATCTTTATCCATGATACAGATGAGATCCGGGACAGAAACCAAGACCTCGTCATCATCAGTACGTGCAATGAGGAATTCATTCTGGAACTCAATGGTCAACTCTGCATTTCCATCGAGTTCTGCAAGCGTCACTTCTCCAAGTGCAAACCCGTCTCTGTTACGTCGATAGACATCGGTGATTTTCCCACTGAAGAGCGGTTCGCCGCCAACCACATCGCAAGCGACTTTGACTGGATCACGGGTATCTGTGCGGGCTTCCATGACTTGGCTTCCTAGTTCGGTTGCGAGTGACAGAGTATGGAGAACACTGTACTCGGCGACAAAATCACCATCCATCAACGGGAAGGCATAGCCCGCACGACCACCCATATCGACGGTTGCTGCCCGGGCAAAGTCTTCGAGTCTCTTTGCGTTATCAATATCCTGGTAGGAGATTACATTACCTCGTTCGTCGGAGATAGCTGCGTAATTGACCGGCTGGTCATAGATGAAGAACGTATCCATCTGCAGTTCTGGGAACGCTCGACCCATACCATCTGCATCAACGACTGGGACCCCAGTCATCACGCTCACACAGAGAGGAACGATACTATTCACACCGCCAATCTCGCCCGGAATGAGGGCATCAACCTCTCGGCCGGAAAACTGCTCTATCGAACGAAGCGCTCGCAGTTCTTCGTTTCCATTCGGAAGTTTCTCAACACCAATTGTCGGTGCACCCATTCCTCCAACGCTAGCAATCGTCGCATCCGAGGCGAGATCTTCAGGTTGAATCACCTCTACAGCATCAGGATAACTCTCGTCCTCTAACAACGTCTGGAGACGGAGTCGTCCAACCCGGGGATGTCCACCACCACCGGTGCCAAGGATGCCAGCACCAGTGCCAAGCGCTTCTAAATCGTCGATCGCCACCGTCTCAAGGGAAGGAATATCGTATGTCATTGTGCTGTAAGTGGAACGAACTCGGTATCGAGTCCGAACGTTTCTGGTCCCCAAACGTTGAGGGCAGCATCGGTACGCATAATCTCTGGGGTGGAGATTCCGAGTACTTCTACACGCTGCCCATATCGGAGCGCTTCAGTTCGAACAGGATTACCGGTCTCTCGATCGAGAACAGTAATGAGGTCTGGGACTGTTACAATCCACTCACCGTCGATCCGAGCACCGAGATTTTCATTTTGAAATTCGATGGTGAGCTGCTGTCCATCATCAGAACCCAAACCCTCAATCGCCACAGCGCCGATGACAAACCCGCGTTCAGTACGCCGCTTCACATCCACGATCTTGCCCTCAAATAGCGATCGAGCATCTCCATAGATCGAGTCATTCGTTGCCTCTCGGATCGCAGTAATAACGTCTCCATCTGCAGTTCGAACAGCTTGGCCAACAGCCCGTGCCAGTGTCATCGTGCCTGGAATGGCAGTCTCTTTGACTTCCGAGCCAGCCATCGGGTAATCTGAGAGGTAGCCAACACCACCCATACGGATCGTAATTCCCCGAGCCAGCCACTCAAGTCGGTCATTAGTGGCGGTCTCAAGGAGACACGTGTCGCCGTGTTCATCACTAAGTGTTGCTGGCGTGCCAGAGACACCATACACATTGAATGTCTCATGCTGGAGTTCCGGGAATGCCCGTCCCATCCCATCAGCATCGACCACAGGAAGCTCTTTTTGAGCAGCTACTGCGAACGGGAATGTCGAATTGATCCCACCACATTCCATCGGCATGGTAGCATCTGCGGTTTCACCCAACTCTTTTTCGAGCCGTTCGAAGGCAGTAATTGATTCATTGCCACCCGGCAGTTTTTCCACAGCAACCGTTGGAGCACCCATCTGTGCCGTTGGGATAACCAGTGCATCGTCATCGAGGTCGTCTGGATGGAGCAGTTCCACTGGGCCGTGATCCTCTATGGCTTGCCGAGCTACGAGCTTTCCAACGTGGGGGTCACCACCACCGCCTGTGCCGAGGACAGTCGCACCAAGGGCGATATCCTTGAGCTCAGAAACACCGATCTGCATCAGTGAGCGAGCTCTCCAGCTGCTTTTACCTTGATACGAACGGCATTGCCAGGGAGATAGGACAGAGGAACCTCCTCAATGTCGACGATATCAATCGTCTCTTCATCTGCACCGGCTTCAATGGCATTCGATGCAGCCTCTGTTTTTGCATCCTCGATTGCCTCCTCACGATCCTGCTCATCCAGGCTGTAAATTCGGTCGACTTCGCCAGAGACCTGTGCAATCGCGACCCCAACAGCGTTTGCCACTTCATAGTGACTTGGTTTGTGAACCTCGCTTGCCCCCTCAAGATTATCAGGGACAAGAATGCTACCTCCACCAACAACGACGACGGGAACCGGATCTGGGCTTGTTTTCATCCGATCGATTGACTGTTCGACGTTCTCGCGGATGTAATCCCGAGCTTGTTCGACAGTTTCTGGGTCCACATCCGGATGCTCGCTTCCAATGTCGATGGTTCCAGAGGCGACTTCAAGATCGGTTGCCGTAAGCACACCACCGCCGAACGATCGTGCTTGGTCAGTAAGCCGGTAGCCAACACTTTCCGGTCCGACGGTGACAGTGTCAGCATCGAGATTGACGTGGGATCCACCCCCAATGCCTATGCTAATCAGATCCGGCATTCGGAAGTTTGTCTTCACATCACCGATTTCGACAGCGACACTCGATTCTCGGGGGAACCCGTCAGTCACAGCCCCGATATCAGTCGTCGTCCCGCCGACGTCGACGATGATACCGTTCTCGATATCGGAGAGATAGGCTGCCCCACGGACCGAGTTTGACGGTCCAGAAGCGACAGTGAAGATGGGATACTCAAGCGCGAATTGGACGGACATGAGCGTTCCGTCATTCTGTCCGAAGTAGAGTTGTGCATCGATCTCGCGTTCTTCCATCGCGTCCATGAACGCGACTGCAGCCTCCTCGGCAACACTCGTCAGTGCGGCATTCATCGCGGTCGCGTTTTCGCGCTCGAGCAGTCCAACGCTCCCAATTTCGTTTGAGAGTGAAATCGGAACCTCGCCGTCGATCTCTTCGCGGATGATTTCGGCGACGCGCGTTTCATGGTCCTCACGAACTGGGGAGAAAACGCTTGTTACAGCAAACGCGTCCACGTGATCGAAATCACGAACACACTCACGGACTTCCTGCTCATCGAGATCATTGAGTTCACGACCATCGAATTCGTGACCGCCATCGAGGATGGCCAAGTTATTGCCGATCGCCTCTGAGAGATCATCTGGCCATTCAAGCAGCGGACGAATACTCTCTGTTGCTGGAGCTCCAATACGGATGACACCGACTTCGTTGAGTCCACGTCGTTCTGCAATCGCATTCGTGGCGTGTGTCGTCCCGAGCATGACTGACTTTAAGTCATCAGTCGTGACGTCATTATCAGCAAGGACGTCATCGAGTGCGTTCACGATCCCCGAAGAGATATCCTCGGTCGTGGGTGTCTTCGTCTTTGCAATCGGTTCATCACTATCGTCGAGGATGACGGCATCTGTGTTCGTACCGCCAACGTCAATTCCGAGTCTGTATCCGTTCATTGGTGGAGAGTTTCGATTGGTTTGTAGTCGATATCGTAGTCGAAGTAGGCTGGTCCGACAAGTTCGAGTCCCGCGTCGGTACGCCATTTATCTGAACATGGCATGCCGACCACGCGGACTCGATGCCCGTATCTGAGTCCTTCAGTCGTAATTGGGTCGCCAGTCTCTGCATCCAAGACTGTAATCAGATCGGGAACGCTGGCAACAATGCCACGTTCCGAATCTCGTGCGACGAGATTTTCATTCTGGAAGTCAAGCTGTAGTTCGCGACCCTCACAGGTGTCGATGCCATTGATCGTTGCTTCACCGACTGCGAAACCGCCCTCTGTCCTGCGTTCAACGTCGGTGGTTTTGCCTTCGAACAGTTCGTATCCGTCCGTCAGTTCAAGCAGCTCTGCAACTGGATCTGCCGAGCGTGATTTGGCTGTCCGAAGTGCTTCTCCAATATCGCGTGCAAGCGACATGGAGTTGCGGATGGCATGCTCACGAAGTTCCGACCCGGTATGAGCGTAGGTAGCGATCATACAGGCACCACCCATCTCGATGCTGGTCGTCCGCGCAAAGTTTTCTGCCCAGTTATTGTCGACGGTGTTCAGGAAGACCGAATTCCCTTTCTCATCGGCAACACTCATCGGCGTGGCCGAAATGCCGCCGAGCGTCAGTGTCACCATTTGAACTTCGGGAAAGGCACGGCCCATCCCATCAGCGTCAACTAAGGGGAGGTCGTTTGCTGCAGCGACTGCGATCGGTACCGTGCTGTTGAGCCCGCCGGCTTCGATACTCATTGTCGCATACGCTTGCTGCCCAAGATACGTTTCAAGAGCATCAAACGCTGCGAGCGATTCTGTTCCACGAGGAAGCTTTTCGACCATAACAGTCGGTGCACCAAGCATCGCACTCGGCACCACGAGTTCATCATCAGGGATGTCCTCGGGGTCGATGAGCTCAACAGGGCCGTGCTCTTCGATTGCCTGTTGGGCCATCAACTTCCCAATGTATGGATCACCACCGCCGCCCGTGCCAAGCACGGTTGCACCGGTGGCGAAATCGTCCAAGTTGTCGTGCGTTATTTTGGTAGTCATTGCAAGTTTATCCTGTCTGAAGCATCGACATTCGATTCGTCGATTGGTCTGTTCTCTGGTGTGGTTCGGAGTGAGATATCAGGGACCTCCTCGAACTCGTCGCGATACTGCTCATCATAGATGTGACACCGCACGAGTGGCCCCGTCTCGATCCGATTGAATTCCGGCTCGACATCGCGACACGCATCATTCGCATAGGGACATCGGGTGTGAAATCGACAGCCTGTCGGGATATCACGGGGACTGGGAATTTCTCCTTGGAGCGGTTCGTGTTGTGGCTTGTACAGCTCTTCTTCATCACTCGTGACTGGAATCGCTGATAGCAGCGCTCGAGAGTAGGGGTGTCGAGGGTGATGGAACACCTCTTTGGTTGGCCCTTTCTCTTGTACCTGACCAAGATACATCACCGCAGTCTCGTCGGCGAAGTTTCGCACTAAGGACAAATCGTGCGTGATGAACAGATAGGTCAGGTCGAGTTCTTTCTGGAGATCCTCTAGGAGCCCAATAATCTTTGCTTGCACACTCACGTCGAGGGCGCTCGTAGGCTCATCGAGTAACAGCAGGTCCGGCTCGATTGAGATTGCGCGGGCAATGTTGATTCGTTGTTTCTGTCCACCAGAGAGCTCGTGAGGGTACTTGTAGAGGTACTCATCGTTGAGCTCAACTCGATCCAGGAGTTCGCTGATACGGTCCTCGCGTTCTGTAGCAGAAACGCCACGAGCTTTCATTGGGACTTCCAGGGATTTCCCAACTGTTCGCCGAGGGTTCAAACTGGATGTGGGGTCTTGGAAAACCATCTGCATCCGTGACCGCATCTGTGTGAGTTGTTCATCCGTTGGATCGGAGATATCTTCTCCGTCGAACAGAATGGTTCCATCCGTTTTGTCGTGTAGGCCGATGATGGTTTTGGCGACGGTGGATTTTCCACTCCCGGATTCACCGATGAGAGCCATCGTCTCTCCCCGTTCGATGTCGAACGAGACACCATCGACAGCTTTGACGTGGTTCGTTGTCCGCTTGAACACGCCACCCTTGATCGGGAAGTACTTCTTGAGGTTATCGACCGTGAGCAGTGGGTGATCGCTCATATCAGTCACCTCCAGTCTTTGGTAGTTCGGGATCTCCGGTCTCTTCGAGTGTTCCCATATGCTCACGAGTATTCGCGAGCGTTGGTTGATCGTATGGTGCGTTGTGTGTCTCATCGTAGAGAACACATTCGACACCTGAGCGGTCTCCTGTCTGGTACATCTCTGGACGCTGATTTCGGCAGTGTTCGTGTGCGTACGGACAGCGCGGATGGAACCGGCACCCAGACGGTGGATCGAGATATTCGGGGACCGAGCCGTCAATTCCTTCGGCCATTGGTTCACCGGAGAGACGGGGAATCGACGCGATGAGTCCCTGTGTGTAGGGATGTTTCGGTTCGTCAAATAACTCCTGCGTTGGAGCCGTTTCTACAATTCGACCACCATACATCACGTAGATTCGATCGCTCACTTGGCGAGCCACCCCAAGATTGTGGGTGATCATGAGGACGCTCAGATCGTGATC
The DNA here is from genome assembly GCF_043952005.1 of Haladaptatus sp. CMAA 1909. Classification (NCBI taxonomy): domain Archaea; kingdom Methanobacteriati; phylum Methanobacteriota; class Halobacteria; order Halobacteriales; family Haladaptataceae; genus Haladaptatus; species Haladaptatus sp. CMAA 1909. Next base: position 296,795 of record NZ_JBIOAV010000004.1, read on the forward strand.
GTCGATCAGATCCTGTAGCAGGTCGAGAATCTGGTCGTGGATCGTAACGTCAAGTGCGGTTCCGATTTCGTCAGCGATCAGCAAGTCGGGTTCATTCAAGAGCGCTTGTGCAATGAGGACTCGCTGTCGCATACCGCCGGAGAGTTGCGTTGGATACGACTCCATGATGTTCTCCGGGTCAGGCATCTGCACTTCACGAAGCATTTCAAGCGCCCGCTCACGCGCTTTGGCGCGGTCTTTTCCAAGATGCTTCCGGCGAACGTATTCAAGGACACCAGTCTCGCTGCGACCACCGAATTGAGCGGTGTCGACGAGTTGTTCGCCGACGGTAAATGTCGGATTCAAACTCGACATCGGATCCTGGAAGATCAGGCTCATCTGCTGGCCTTTCAGGCGATTGAACTGCTTCTGTGAGAGTCCGCGAATATTCGTTTCATCGAATACGATGTCACCACTGATGGAGGCCGGTGGCTCGTTCAGCAGGCGTAAAATCGCCTTCATCGTTACTGATTTCCCACAGCCGGTCTCACCAGCGACAGTGACCACTTCGCCTTTGCCAACCGAGAGATTGACTCCATCGACGACATCGGCAAATCCGTCAAACGAATCAAAGCCGACATGAAGATCCTGAACGGACAGCAGTGGATCGTCCACGACGGGTTCGGTGAGGCTCATCGATCCACCTCTACGTCGAAGACGTCACGAAGCCCATCCCCGAGCATGTTGAATCCCATGACGAGGATGAAGATAGCCAAGCCAGGGAACACAGCATACCACCATGCATTTGGAAGGTAGTTCGTTCCCTCACTGACCATCGTTCCAAGTCCCGGTCGAGGTGGCTGGACACCGACTCCAATGAAGGAGAGACCAGCACCGATGAGAATGACGAATCCCGCATCAAGAGTTACCTTCACCAGGATTGGCGAAAGGCAATTGGGCAGGATTTCACGGAACATGATATGGAACGGGCTTGCCCCCGAGAGTTCGGCTGCCTGTACGTACTCTTCATTGCGCTCACTGGCGACGATACTCTGAACAAGCCGTGCATGCCAGGTCCACCAGAGTGCTGCGACGGCTAGCATGGCATTCCGAAGCGTCGGCTGGAGTGCCGATGTGATTGCCAGTGCCATCACTAACGGTGGAAGTGCAAGTGCCGTATCGGTCATTCGCATGATGATCGTCTCAATCCAGCCACCGTAGTAGCCCGCGACCAGGCCGAACAACACACCAACTGGGACACCAAATCCAAGGACAACAACGACCATCATCAGTGAAAGACGGTATCCAAACAAGACGCGTGTAAGGACATCCCGTCCCACATGATCAGTGCCGAACGGATGAGCGACACTCGGTGGTTGGAGTGTATTCGCGAAGTCCGTGAACTTCCCAGCATGCTGTGGGTAGGGTGCAATAACCGGGGCGAAAATCGCGGACAGTACGACCAAGATGATGATCGCAAGCCCGATGACGCTCATGGGGCGGCTCACAAACCGCTTCCATGCACGTCGCCAGAGTTCTCGCCGCTGTTCGGAGACGATCCCATCGATGAACGTTCCAGAATGGGTGCTCATGTTAGGTCGCCTCCTGGACTTGCAACCGAATACGTGGGTCAACCCGCCCCAACAACACGTCGATGAGGAAGTTGATACTGACGAATGCCACACCGATGATCATCGTCACGCCGACAACGGCATTGAAGTCGTTGTTCATCACTGCGGTTACGCCATATCGAGCCAATCCTGGCCACGAGAACACGACCTCGATGAGAAATGCATTCCCCAGCAATGAGGCATACATCAGACCCAGAATCGTCAGTGTCGGGATGAAGGCGTTTTTGAGTGTGTACTTGTACGTTACCAGCCAGCTCGGAAGGCCATACCCACGTTCAGCCTCAACGTAGTTCTGATCTTGCACGTCGATCATCGATGAGCGTGTGATCCGCATCACTTGGCCGACGCCCGCGAGCGATAGTGCGATTGCTGGCATTATGAGGTGAGCCCACACGTCGATGTGGGCAGTGAGATTGCCGGCGATTAGCGAGTCGATCAGCAGGAAGCCAGTCGTGTGGGAGAACGCACTCGCATATTGTGCAGAGATGCGTCCAGTAATGGGGAACAATTCCAACATATAGCCAAAGATCAGTTGGAATATCACGGCGATGAAGAACCCGGGAACACTCACGCTGAAGAATGCAATCAGCCGGGTTGTATGGTCCACGAATCCATCTTTACTCTGGGCAGCAATGACGCCGAGAGGAATTCCGAAGATGATGGTAAACACCATCGCGACCGTGATGAGTTCAAGCGTGGCCGGAAGATACTGTGCAATATCGGTTGTGACAGCACGCTTGGTTTCAAGGCTCTGGCCTAGATTTCCGGTGAGTAACCCCTGAATGTAGTGGAGATACTGTTGCCACAGCGGCTTGGTCAGTCCCATTTGGCTTGCAAGTGCCTGAACTTGTTTTTCGGATGCCATCGCTCCCAGGGCCATCCGTGCGGGATTCCCTGGAAGTATCCGCGAAACAGCGAAGATGATGATCGACAGACCAAGAAGACTCACGAAACCGCCTGCGAGTCTTCGAATGAGGTACTGCCAATACTTCATTTGTGGGAGTAATTATGGAACCAGTAATCGTAGCTCTGAGACGGTCTGAACTTGTATCCCTGTACGTTTTCGGCAAAGGCGTGTTTCTTTGCTTGGACGAAGACGAACAAGTCAGGGTGCAGATTGACGATACGTTTTTGCAGATCGTAGTAGATCTGTTTGCGCTGTTTCGCATCAACGGTCTTCCGAGCTTTGTCGATGAGCGAATCGACCTGCTCATCTTCTAAATGGGCCATACTCATCCAGGTCGAAGCGGACCCGGAGTGATACTGATTGTAGAATACTGTATCCGGTGATGGGTAGACTGGACCATAGAACACCTGATTGACGTGCGGTGTTTTGTCTGGCTTTGTCGCAAGTTCAGTCATCGTTCCCCAGGTCTGTGGGTTGAGTTCGACATCGATGCCGATCTCGGACATGTTCTGCTGGAACAACAGCCCCATTTTCTTTTCCAATCCGTAGTCTTTCACGTAGGTGTTGTTGATTTTGAGGTCACCCTCCGAATAGCCAGCATCCTTGAGAATTTGTTTGGCCTTTTTCGGATTGTAGGTCGGTTGGGGAATATCGCCGTTATGTGCGTCAAACGACGGTGCCAGTGGACCGACTGCTTGTTCTGATCCCGAGGCAATCTCGTTACGCGCCGTCTTGTAATCGAAGCCGTACGCGATTGCCTCCCGGACCGCTGGATCATCAGTTGGCGCTTTTTGGGTGTTCATCTTCATGTAGAACACCGTCACGGTCGGAATGGTCTCAACGCGAACCCCATTCTGTTTTTTCAACGCATCGTAGGTCTCCTGGCTCTGATACTGACTGGTCATGTCCAGCTTTCCAGTCTTCATCAGCGACCGGACCGTCGGATCCTTCGTGATGATTTTGATCTGGACTTCGTTGAATGGATTTTCGTCCCAACCCATCCAGTAGTCGTCGAATTTGGAGAAGCTGATTTGGGACTGTCGCTCAAACGATTTGAGTTGGTAGGCACCGGAGCCAGCATCATTGCTGTTGAGCCATTTCTGTCCGTAATCACCGCGATCGTTGAACTTCCCGCTCTGTTTATTCTTCATTACCGCCTTCTTATCGACGATAAAGAGCAGGACGAGTGTCGCGAGGAACGGCGAGTAGACACGATTGAGGGTGAATTCTATCGTCTGCTCGTCTTTCACAGTGATATTCTTTGGATCGAGAACATCCTGCAGAAGAGACGAGTACCCTTGGTTGAGATCGAAGAAGCGCTCAACGGTGAACTTCACGTCTTCTGCGCGAACCGGATTGCCGCTGTGAAACGTCGCATCTTTGCGGAGGGTAAAGGTGTAGGTCTTGTTGTCGTCTGAAACGGACCACTCTTTTGCGAGATGTGGCTTGATTTCGCCTTTTGTATCGGGGAATACCAAGCCATCGTAGAGATTTACCAACGCCATCGTCTGTGTGTAATCCGTCCCTTTTGCAGGGTCGATGGTTCCGAACCGTTGGGTCGCATTCATCCGGAGTGTTGACGAACTTGATTGGGAATTGTTGGTCCCAGACCCACTCGAACTGGTCTGAGCGTCCTTCTCACCGCCGCTCGCACAGCCAGCGAGACTGAGTATTCCAGTACTTCCAAGCCCCATGAGGAATTTTCGCCGTGATTGTGCATCGGTTAGCGTATTTCGGATAGTGTCAGCCCCGCTATCGAGGCTTGATCTTACTTGGTCTGTGTGATCATCAATCATACCACTCTCTAACAGAGATTCAGATAGCAACATAATGCTTTCTATATCGGCACATATAGGGGTGTATTTGGTCCAATTTGGAATCTTAAGCACACAGATTGTAACCAACATGATTAAACATATTAATGTATAGGTTAGAGTTATGACGTGATTGGAGAGTGGTATAGCCATTATAGTCATTTAGGTGACTCTAGAGTAGATCTCTGATGGCATTACGGAGTATCGGTAGATTGTCTAGTTAATATAATATACTAATTTCAGTGCCAATATTAGATCGTTGGACTGAATTGCTCGAATGAGCGCCCGGGAAGGGCACGGAACACGAAGTTCCGAACCCTACGTTAATAGTATACGTCAGCACCCGATTTTGGCCTCGGTCCGTCATCGTTGTCCTCCGATGTGAAGGCGTTGGGCATGCTGTCGTCTGTCGCGGTTTCGGCAGCAGCCAGTCAGATCATTTCATCTAAATTGTCTATGTTAATAGCACTCCTCCACGTGGGTCAAACTATAACCGATGGGAAAGTATTCACGCCGGACTGTGCTATCTTCTGGAATCGGACTCATATCAGGTTGTACACTCCTGGAGACAGACCCACCAGCAGGATCGCTGAGTGTTCAAAACCGTGATTCATTCCCTCATCTGGTAGAAGTCGATCTTCTTGATGGGCCTCAAAACGCGGTCGAAGCCCAACCGGGGCTGGAGGGAGTTGTTTCGATTGAACCAGGGAGTGAGAAAACATACGAGAAGTTGTTCACTACAAGCGGAACCTACAGAATTCGAGCACAATACGAAAATAGTGATCCCATCCTGTTTTCTGTGAATCCATTTTCCGGTTCGCACGGAAAACGCACCATCATTCGCACCGAAAAATATGGTGATCTCACATATGTCGTTGAGTGCTTAAAGGGTAGTTTGCTTTAGTTCGGCAAATCCCGCAGTTCTGAGATTTGAGATTGCCGAGTCGCAGGTTTTTTTGAACGTACTATAGCACTGGAATCATGGACTCATCAGAGACTGCCACAGTAAATGAACTTGAAGAACGGGAGCTATATGAGTTTACCAGCACTACGATAAGATTCGTATCACACTATACGAATCAGAATTTCTAAAGAGAGAATAAGTGGAAGGGAAACGACTTCGTCACTCGCCGACTGGTAGCATCGAATGCGACTGATTATCGACAACGGATTCATCGATCGATAGTTTTCCAGCTCCGATCGACACGAGGGCCAAGGAAACCAGGCACAGTACAATAGTGAGTTCCGAGTCAGAGAATCCTTCTGGAAGATGAACCAGCAACGTCGCGGCGAACATATT
>NZ_JBIOAV010000005.1:0-203867 GCF_043952005.1 Haladaptatus sp. CMAA 1909
GGGAGGATGTCAACGGTGAAACGCTGAACGTCAACGGTGGCGAACGGATGCAGTGATCCCATTCTTGAAGAACTGATCACAGTAACATACTGAATATATTTCTCGGAAGTGCAGTCTGCTGATACCCCACTTAGTAGTCGGTGTGACGAAAGAAGTTTTGAAGAAGATCGTCTCCAAGTACGAGAACAATGAGTGCGCCGAGAAGGTTGAACACGAAGTCGAGCAGAATGTCCGACTTGCCGTAAACGACGAGTATCGGTTCGAGACCGAAGCGATCGGCGACCGTATGGATGGTATACTCCATTAGTTCCCAAAGGCTGCCTACGCCAATAACGACAGAGAGCACCCATGTCCGTGGGTCAAGACCATAGCGGCGAGCGGTGGCGTAGACAAAACCACTGAGAAGTGTCGAGGAGTGGGTGTGGGTGAGGTGATCCCACCACCACACTTCATCGTACGCACCGAGCATCCCTACAGAGTGGGTAAGCATCGCGACACTCGAATATATTCGTTGCCACGGTCTGAACGAAACATCGTACCGACGTTCAATGATTTTTGGGAGATACGTCGCTGCGATCGCGAGGGCAGCATTTACGACTGCACCCGGGTTCCGTCGGCGGAATCCTACTACAAACACAGTGACAATCGCGTATCGAATTCCCCGTTCGATTTCTTGGGCTATCGACATCTGCATACTCTCAGTCATACATCGCGATCCTGAGTTATAGAATTGCAGGCGAGAAAACTCACGACCTTTAGTCGTGGAATGAATCGCAGTCTTCATTTGTTCAAGTGCTGTTCATCTCCATCGTTAATTCACATATCGAACGACCTCTTTATAATAATTCAGGGTGGCGTGGGAGTAGAACTGCTATCGCTCATGGATTGTTTCAAGCCTTGTCGGATTCCTCCCACGGCTAAAGCCGTGGGATTCCTCTTTGAATCAGTGTGAGGAGTGAAACGCCAAAGTACTGCGATCGAGTGCATGGGAATCAGTCGTCGTTGAATCGGAGCGCTTGTCGAGCCAGTATGACTGTCTCAACATCACTCCCAGCGGCCTCTGCGACTTCCTCCGGCGTTGGGGGGTTGCTTCGGATGATCTCATCTTGAATCATTGGACCCACCTTCTTAGTCTCTTATGTTTTTTAGCAACTTCTGCTCGTTAGACACTTACTCAAATTCGTACAGTTTCCGCTGAGCTATGAGATTCATTGAGTGGGGTCTCTCGATATTTCCTACTCACGGCACAAGTATTGTCGTAAGCGTCCGTGACAGAGGAGGTAAAATCACATGCTCGACGACGCTAGGTCGTCGAAGACACAGAAAAGATACAGTTAGAGTTCATACAAGGTGCGTGGATCAGAAAGACCTACGACTCGAATAACGAGTAGCACATAACTCAACTTCTGTACGCGACTCGGTATCCGTGACCGATTAGATAAGAATCTCGAACGACCTAGTTTAATGACGACAGATTGAGAAGGCCTGTAGCAATGGCAGCTTCACTCGCCGAACCGGTTGTTCTCGCTGCCGCGAAGGACACACTCTACCCCGATCTCAACAACAGCTCGGACCACTACGCTGTCACCGAATCCCAGTTCACGAAATCTTCGTGGGGCGATTGGGAGATCCCGGAGGATCTGCGTCGTCGCCTCGCGCCGTACAACTCGATCCGTCTCACCGCCGGTGAGCCTGACCTCTTGGGCATTGGAATGCCCGCTCTGGAAGTCCTGAATGCCGACGCGGCGACGACACCGGTTGCTGTAATCGAAGCGAAAGGCCACAACAGTGACCCGAGTGCTGCTGACGTCCGTCGTGGTGTCAATCAGGCCCACAGTCACTTATCCGAAGTCAACCTCGGGTATGTTGCTGCACCAATCCAGAGCATCACCGACCAGGCACGGTCCCTCGCACGAGACCTCAACATTGGGGTCATCGGCGTCGAAACCCCTTACGAAGCTACACTCGTTGAACCAGCGCGTGTCGCTGGTGTCGGTGACTTCTCGACGACCATCAACGCGATTCGATTTCAAGCAACAACCCATCAATTCACCGACGGGAGCTTCCCGGTAAACCACCCGAAGAACTACCTCGGCTACGCTCTCGCAGTAGCCGCGAACGGTGAAACACGAACCGTCTACTCGGAGCATGTGATCAACAGCGTTTCAGGCGGTCGTCGCGGAGCCATCCTCCTCGGCCTTGTCGACAATCGCCCCGAAGGCGACGTACTCACACACCTCGGCGCAGAAGTCGTCCGATTCGCCCGTGACCAGCACGGCAGTATCGCTACTACACTTGATGAATTTGCGTCGTGGAAAGGCCGATCCACTCCATTTACCACTCTCGCTCCACGCTGGGCGCAACTCGCTCGCTCAGTCGCCATCCAGTACGACCCCACGCAACTCATCGTCGAAGCACTCGAACGGCTCCATCAGCGCGGCATTGAAACCGCGACCATTGACGCTGTAGTCCGAGAAGCCAGCCACATCAATCAACCACTTGCCATCGAAGTGTTCATCACACAACCCCGACGTGAAGATGTCCTTACCGCCGACGGCAACATCAACGAATCGATGCTGACTGACCCAACCGTGTACAAATCGGGTATCCACTTCCAATTCAAATACCATCTCTACCACGTCGGTCTGCTCACCAAAGGTGGAACCGACGACAAAGACGAGGTTCTCTCCAATAACTGGGCGTTAGAACATCCGGTCGGCTTTCGTCAGTCCAGCTAACTGGCTATCCAGCCTCATACCCACTCAAGCGTCGCGTTGTGCTGCGCTACGTACTTAGGATTCAAACTCTCATCCGGAACCGAGATCCGATCGCCCGCCCGGTCAAGAATTGTCCGCTGCAATAGTTCACTGTTCGTCTCGAACGACGGATTCACTCGCAATCGGTATTCCCGATCGATTGTGAATAACTCTCGATCAAACGCCGCGTGATGTGTCTTACTTAACGGCAGTACGTTCGCCAAATCTGCTCTGTATTCTGGATACTCACTCCACGGTAGCACGTGCGCGACATCTAACAACCCCGGATGATCAACACCGGAAACTGGACACATCCGGTCGTGTCGAGCAATCACAGTCGCACGGAACTCCGGATCCACCGCTCGGGCATGTATCGTAATCTGGTACGTGCCAGCAGAGAATTCCGCGCCATGCTCTGTCGCAGTCCATTCGGTATCCGCCCACTCTTCAACTGCGCCCTCAACGAACCCGCGACCCTCATCCGTTAACGAATACTCCTCTCCGTGTTTCTCGACGAGTTCCATGCTCCGCAACCAGTTCGCCCGTTGCTTCGCTATATCCGTTTCCCCGCGACTCCACCCCAACTCCGGGTGTGTATCTAACTGTTGGTCACTGATCTCCGTGATCGTCATCGGGCCAACAGACAACGCATACAGCAGACTTCGAAGCCCGACGTTCCGCTCACACATGATTCGCATCAACGTCGCCACATCGTGCTGCTGGACATACTCACGCCCAGTCTGTCCGAGTTCCCACTGCTCATTCTCCTGACGGAGAAACCCGGCCTTCTGAAGATAGCTGACCCGTCGCATGATCGAATCACGACTCGACACATTCGAGAACGTCCGACGCACAGGTCTATTTGTCCGAGACTGATCCCAATAGCAAACACCACGGAGAAGAAGGCAACATCACGGACATCCTGCAAGACATTCTCGGAGACGAGACTGGACGCGAATTGGATTTCAACGACGATCACATCGAAACTAATTGTAAGGAAATCGACGTCTGGTCCCGGTATCGCGACTTAGTGCCCATATCACTGTACCTAATCACCGGTTCATTTGAATGATTTCTCTCGAGCGAATAATTCGGCACCCGATGAGAGACTTTACCGTTGAATCCAGTGTGGGAAACCGTTTTGATTAAAGAATGAGCTTGATGTTAATATTCACACAATCGTATCCTCTTTTACTATCTACCAATGAGGATATATAGAAAATATAGACTAATATTTTTCAAAACATTATATCATCAATAATAATCTCTCTACACCAACTATATAGCACGAAATACTTTACAAATTGTACTCGGTAGTTTTAATGAAGCATTGATATCACGTATTTTAGCGAGATAAATGCCGTCTATTGGGGACTATGTGTAGTATCCGTAATGGGGGATAAGCAGATGACTAATTTGGTAGAGGAAATACTAACCTTCATTTAGAACTGATCTATATATTCTTGTGTCTTCTATGCGTGTTGAACACGAACAGCATTTAACTCCGTTATCGAACCTCTGTCCCTGAGACCTGTCTACATGGAATTGGATGGCCGTCTCTTCTAACAGTAATCTGATCCGTACTCACTGGATCGTCTGTAGTAACTAGCCCTTTTGAGATTCGGTCTTGGAAGATGTTTTCAACCCTGGCGGCAACCGGACAACTACCATTGCCTCCACCTAAGACAATTATTTCGTCATACTGTTCGAGGTCAATCTTATTGTCCCCAATTAGGAGTACACCATCAACTACCGACACAGAATTCGAGACGACATTTTGGGTCGTGCTGATCCGATTCCTTCTAGAAGACAATTCATGCAAGTCGCTAGACCAAAGTGGAGGTCAATTCAGAGTGATGCGTAAGCTCGAACGGGCGAACCACTCGTATTCTGGAAATTGATTGGTACGAAGGAGAAATAGGCACGCCGCGTCTCTTCTCCATCCAAAACCTTATCGAGGTGGCGCAATTCTTCGACAGCAAGGACATCATTTTCGAATAAGGGGACGTGAGTTTCCGACGGATGCAGTTCTGTCGCAGGACCATGATTGGGAAGGTCACCATCCCACCCAGCAACGCTTAATCCTTCTGTCCCAACTGCCTTGATATCCAGTTCGGCGAGATACCTCGCTGAGTCATCAGTGAGATACGGGAACTCGAAGAGATATCGTTCGTTCCGTCCATGATATTTTCCCCAGCCAGTATACAACATTACTACATCATCTGGCTGGATCTGGTCTTCGAACGTCTGAAGCATCTCTACTGTGATTGGTGCCTCGGGTTCTACGGGAGTGAGATCAAGTACTATTCCCTCTCCCATGAACTTCTCGAGTGGATAATCATCTAGGGTCTTTCCTTCCTCGATGAAATGGAGTGGTGCATCAATATGGGTTCCTGTATGACTAACCATCTCTACTTTTTCCATGGTCACCCCATCGCGTGGTGCCCATTGGATTTGATCTATTTCTGGTGTCATGAGTGTGGGCCATCCTGGTTGATCTGGGGAAACGGGGTTGCTCAAGTCAATAACGTGCTCTGGTGATTCGTGCATCTCGTTGCCAATATGCACAGTGTTAGGATTTATATCTTCGTGTCCGCGAGTAGAATCGACTAGTCCAAAAATATTATCTATGTTGGACAATCACATACAATGACCGTGACAGCCATCTCAGTAGATAGTGTTACAAAATCGTTCAGAGGAGAGGAAGTGCTCAAAGAAATTTCCCTCTCGATTAAACAAGGCGATTTCTGTGTCGTCGTTGGGCCGAGTGGGTGTGGCAAAAGTACACTTCTTGATTGTATCGCTGGTATCCACAACATCGATACAGGAGATATTTCGATCAATGGTGTTTCCGTCATTGGTACACCGATAGAAACTCGTGAATTGGGCTATGTGTTCCAGGAATTCGAGGACACACTATTCCCACATAAAACAGTCGCCGAGAATGTGGAGTTTGGACTTCGTCAACAGGAACATCCACCCGAGGAAGCGGAAATTGACCGTCGCGTTAGCGAAATGCTTGACCTACTGTCGATCAGTGAAACAGCAGACAACCTTCCTGAAGAGCTCAGTGGTGGCCAGCAGCAACGAGTTGAGCTCGCGCGACAAATCATTACAGAACGCAAGGTGATGCTTCTCGACGATCCGCTTGCAGATCTTGATTACAAGCTTCAGAAACGAATGGAACTCGAGATGCGACGACTTCACGAAGACCTCGATAGTACATTCCTCTACGTCACGCATAATCAAGACCAAGCGCTCAAATTGGCGGATAAATTGGTAGTGATGAATCGAGGCCACATTGAACAGATAGGTACTCCAAGGGAAGTATACGAGAATCCACAAACGGCATTTGTTGGCCGGTTTGTCGGTGATTCTAATGCATTTCGTGGTACTGTAGAGTCTGTTTCCGATGGTCGGGCAACGATTACGACATCGATAGGCGAAGTTGAGGGTCGTACGATTGATTTGCCTGAAGTCGGCACCGAATCGCTACTACTGATTCGTCCAGAAAATATCGAACTTGGTGATGAGGCAGATAAGAAAATAAATACGATAAAGGGAAACATCGTTGGTCGGACGTATACGGGCGAAATCACTGAGTATTCCATCGAAATAGAGGGATATAGTAACGATTTCATTGTAGTTCAACCTGGTTCACCAACGCTTGAGACCGGTACTACAGTCAACGTCGGTTGGGACAAGAATGATGCAATTATCTTTGAGCAGTTGAGTGTCCACAACGAAGAAAGCATTCACTCCCTACTTAGTGAATAATAACAATGGCTAGCACGGATACAACAAATCAGAATAACGGTGGATTGGATGAGACAACTGACCCGGTGCTTAAGGTTTCAGGGTTGACCAAAATATACGACGATCAGACACTGGCGGTTGATGATATCGACTTCCAAGTCGCCAATGGTGACTTTTGTGTCGTGATCGGACCGAGTGGCTGTGGAAAATCGACGACTCTCCATTCGCTCGTCGGTAAAGTTGAGCCAACAGATGGAACGATTTGGCTAGCAGATAAAGATATCACTGATAGTCCGACCTACGAGCGGGATATCGGTCTGGTCTTCCAAGACTTTCAGTTGTTTCCCCATCTCTCGGTTCGCGAAAACATCAAGTACGGACTAGATCGATTGGGCGAGTCGGGAATGACAAAAAAGGTTGATAATCTGGTTGAGATTATGAAGCTTGAGGATCTAGCCGACCGAAAACCCGAGGAGCTCTCTGCTGGTCAGAAACAACGAGTTGCACTCGCTCGAAGTCTTGTTCTGGAACCAGAATTGCTTCTACTTGACGAACCACTCGGAGATCTTGATTACAAGCTCCAAAAGCGGATGGAAAGAGAATTACTCCGCTTACATCGCCAGTTGGATACGACTTTCATCTATGTTACCCACGACCAGACGCAAGCAATGCGGCTTGCAGATCAGATTGTCGTTATGAATGATGGGAAGGTTGAACAGTCAGGTACTGTCGACGAAGTATACAACCATCCAGAAACGGCATTTGTGGCTGCATTTCTTGGAGATTCAAACATCTTTTTCGGCGAGATCACTGATGTTGATGATGGCGTAGCAATAGTTGAGAGTGAATATGGGTCCTTCCAGGCAAGTACGACGAACCTTGATTCACAGCCTGAATCGGTGGTTGGTCAAGAAATGCCCTTGTTTGTCCGACCACAACACGTCTCGCTTGATTCTGACGCTTGCAATACCATTGACTGCCGCGTTGAAGACGTCATATATCAACCTGGGAGTGGGACTCAAATCGTCCTCACAACGGTTTCTGATGGGAAAGAACTACAGCTGAAAACCCCTGACGCCATTGAGGACGTCCCTGAGAGGGTTACAGTTGGATGGTCTTCCGAACACACAACGCTCCTCGAACGGACGAGCGTTGTCTCTACTGTCAATCTCGAAAAAGACATTCTCGGTGAGTGACCAACTGTTCTCAAATATTTATTAATTGTTTGACCCTCTTAGAACGAGGAATCCACCAACTGCAAGCAGTACTGTAGAGAAGATGGTGGTGACGCTTCCCAGGGCGAATAATTCCGGTGTAGCCTGCTTTGCTGAGGCAATAGCAAAGATCTGAATCGGCATGGTGTTTTGTTGCCCGAGCAACAACAGCGCACGGGTCGACTCATTGTACGAGAGAGTGAAAGCGAAAACAGCGGCACCGAGAACTGTTGGGGCAATCTGTGGCAGTACAATTTCTCGGAATGTCGTAATTGAATCGGCACCCATGACTCGTGCCGCTTGTTCGTTCTCGGCAAGCGTTGGGGGAAATCCAGCTAGCAAGACAATGACCGAAAACGGAAGTGTCCAGACAACATGGACAGGAACGGCAAGTTGAAGACCACGTTCTAACCCAAGCAGATTATGCAAGAATAGTGTTGCTCCAATCCCATAGGTAATTCCGGGTGTGATAATACCGAGGATAAGTAGATAGAGGACACTACGCCGCCCACGGAAATCATATCGATAGCCGAGTGCTGTCATCGTAGCTAATGCAGTTGTGATGACCGTCACAATGAGCGCCAATTCGACTGAGCGAACGATTGAGTCTATAATTGCTTGATTCGAAAACAGCTCGCTATACCACTCTAAACTAAATCCAACGAATGGGAATGTGAGGCCACCCTCATTGAACGAAAAGCCGATGAGTGAGATGATGGGTGCGTAGACATACACCGTGATGAGTGTTACATACGCAATCAATGCCCATTTTAGATTGATTCGTTCTGCAGCCTTCCCAAGCAGGGAGACATGCTGATTTTCCTTGCCGGTAGGTTTGTATTCGGTAGACATTCACATAGCACACGGTGCCCATCGCATATAAATCTGTGAGTCTCAGTAATTATAAATTGGGGAAGTCTTATGGTATAGTACGAAGTGTGAGTTCAGATGTCACTCGATACATTCCCCAATCAAACGACGAATGAAGAGGAGGAAGATCTGATATTCCCTCAAGCGAACTTTACGGCCATAGAGTCCATCAGCCAATGGATGGCAACAACCTATGGACCGGTTAGCCACGACAAGCTAGTTATTAACCAGTTATCTTCTGAGGAAGAAACAGTCGCAGGTGAACCGGCAGTAGATGACTACGTTATTACTGACGATGGTGCATTACTCTTAAAATCCCTTCCTATGCAACATCCGATAACGCCTGTTGTTCGGCGGATGGCTGGTCCTGACCGACCGGGGGAAACCGATGTGGAAGGGAAAGATATCAAGGATGGAGTTACCTCAACCCTCCTTTTTGCGGGTGCACTCGCGGAGGAAGCTACCAAACTCATCGAGCAGGGAATCCACCCGCGAACAATACAGGAAGGATATATTGAGGCTCGTGAAATTGCGGCTTCTGAATTTTCGAAATCTGTGATTCCCATTGATTCGATCAATCCGAATGATATTGCGCGTTCTGTACTCACCGGGAATACACTTGGAGGACAAACGGATCAATGGGCATCGATAGCGGAAGATGCAGCGCAAATGGTCGGCTGTCCTACCGAGGTATCGTTTGCTGTGCGTACTTTCTCAACTGGTTCTATCGATGACTCAAGGCTCGTTCAAGGAGCTGTTCTAGACCGAAGCGAGATTGTGAATGAAAAAATGCCTCGAAGAGCTTCTAACGCTTCTATTCTCATTCTTGGCGGTCACGAGGGAACCGGACTCCAAAAACGCACACTTGCCGCCAAGGCTACACTCGACATCACCTCACCAAAAGACATTGCCGCCTTTGAAAATGAATACAGCAATGAACGAGATACTGTAGTCAAGCAAATCATCGAGGCCGGTGCTGACGTCGTTCTCACGCAGGAAGGTATCGACGCAGACTATCAAGAGGCGCTTGCCCAAGAGGGCATTCTTGGTATTCGTGGGGTCACACCAGTCGACTTAGCGCAAGTTGCCCATGCGACCGGTGCATCGATTCTCATAGATCCTCAGGATATTCGTTCATCGGATCTGGGTCATGCTGGAGTCGTAGAGGAACAACAAACAGACCCGCGGGAGAACCGTCGTGCGACACGACGAATGGTCATGTTCAAAGAGTGTGCTAACCCCAACTCTGTCGCAGTTATTGTTCGTGGTGTCAGAGGTCAACTCGGCGAACAGGTGACAATTGCTCTGAGAAAAGCAGTTGACGCGATTGCCACTGTTGAGGGAGAAACGAGCCAACCGTCTGGGGCAATTCCTGGTGGTGGTTCTTCTGAATTGGCTGCTGCTGCAGCAATTCGCGATGCTGCACCCACTGAAGCATCCAAACGGCAAATCGCTATGGTAGCCTACGCCGATGCGCTAGAGCGGATACCAGCGACACTTGTTAGAAACGCTGGATTTGATCCACTTACTCTTCTTCCCGATCTACGAGCAAGCAGAATGGATAATTCATCTACTGGAATATCGCTCCCTTCGGGCGAAATCAGGGGTATGGTTTCAGACGGGATTTTTGACCCACTTGGGACCCGCTTGAATATGCTCACAACAGCAACCGAGGTCATTGCACTCCTACTCAAGATCGACGACACAATCGATGCGACCTCGAAAATGCAAATTGATTCTGGCGATGCTATCTACGATGAGCCCGCCGAGCGACACGAAGAATACATCGGCGAACACGACGATACCATTTGGAATTGAAAAGCTGAAAAAGTTTTAACTAACCCTGTGCGATTTCACTGATATCGACTGTTCTGATTAACGCATAGACGATCAGGAAGATAACCACCAACAGTGCGAATGAGAGTGCTGCAGCAGAGGGATAGTTCAACCCATTGTTAACGGAGAGATAGATGAGAGTTGAGATAGTACTTTTCCCACCGCTGAGAAATTGCGGGATGGTGAAATTCCCGATCGAGAGGACGAAAACAAAAATCGATCCGATAGTAACTCCTGGCAGACTAAGTGGCCAAGTTACGTTACGGAAGGTAGCTACTGGGTCTCCACGCAATGTCTCACTTGCATCAAGTAGCCCCTCATCTACTTGCGATAGTGAAATGAAGATTGGTGCTGCCATGAAGACAACATAGTTCTGTAGATACCCAACTACCTGCGATACCGGTGAATACAAGAGCCAAGAGAGGGGTTTGTCGATTATCCCGGATATAATTAGCACTTGATTTATTACGCCCGTCTTCCCAAGAATTGGTATCCAACCGAGTGTGCGAATCAACTCGGAGGTCCAGAAGGGAATCACGAGGAAGAGCAACATAATAATGCCACCCAGCTCTGAGGTGTAAAATCTCAAGTAGTACGCCAATGGGTAGCCGACGACTAAACAGAGCAGAGTTACAGCGACACCAATGAGTAGTGTTCGAGCGAACACACTGTACACTACCGGCTGGAAAACGGCGTTATTCCATGCTTCAAGGGAGAATTGATATACGACTGAGAAGGACTCATACTCCAAAAAGCTGTATACCAGGATAACGACGAGTGGGGCAAGCAAGAAGGTGATAAACCACAAGACTGTGGGTCCGACGAGTGATTGCACCTCTGAAGGAGTATATTTTGCATAGCGCTCTGGGAGCGCACATTCGAGAACGTTGTTTCGTTGCTCTGATGACATTTTTTAGACTTTTATGATATTTGCTGGTTTCATGCGCTTTTGAATTGCTTCCACTGTTCAAGCAGATAATCTGCATTGTCCGGCCAAATCTGGAAGATTGCGGTGCGATCAATCCGTGTTTCGATATCACCCTGGTCACGCACTTGTCCTTGCTTGCTTGGGGAACCTTCCTTCATCGACCAATCGTAATTCATCGGATCGAACAGTGCAGGCTTGTCTACTTTATTGTATGTCGCCTTCCCTTCGTAGGCCCAATCGTAGTATTCTGGGCCCATCCCTTTTCCAGTATCGTCGGATCCATCACGAACCATCGACTTATTCGGATAATTCGGTGTTGGGTATCCCCAATTCTGTATGTAACCAGGGAACCAAGCACCATAATGGAAGTTGAGAATGTCTGCAGCTTCTGCAGAGTTATTTCGCTCTTTAGAGCCAGGGTTGGTCGGGATAATACTCCCCCACCAGTACTGGTATCCTTGAGCACCTTTACTCATTGTTGCATAGTTACATTGTGTTCCCGAACGGCGCACAGCAAAGACAGCTGGTTGCCAGAGGTCACCGATAACAGCTTCCTCACTCGCCATGAGATTAACCGATGTTCCAGCAGCCGTCCAGGTTGAACGGAACTGTCCGGACTTTTTCTGCTTCACAAGAAAGTCGATGGCTGTGTCGATCTGATCTTCACTCGGATTGTTCAGATCTCCAACCTTAGCATTTATCATAGAATTGTCCTTCAAATATCCCATCACCTCATTCATCGTGATTGCGGGAACCGCACCCATCGCAACCTTTCCTTTGTATTGTTTATCAAAGAGCGCACCGTACTTTGAAACGCTGGAATCGACAAACTTGGGATTGAATCCGACCCCGTTAAAGTTGAAGACGTGTGGTGGTTGCCGTAGTTTCTTTTGTTTGTTCGGATCTTCCCACAGAAATTCTCCCATCTTCTTTGTTTGGCCCTTTAGGTGAGAGAAGCGCTCCGAGTAGTTCGTAAAGATGTCGGAGATATTGTCACTATTCCAACGATCAATTTCAGATGTTGGGACTGGTGCAGTTCTGTCGTTATCAACTGTAAACGAAGGCCCGTTAATCGTATCGTGAGAAACAAGATCGTATGTTTCGTTTGCCCCGCTCAATATCTTCTGCTGAGTTGCTGAATTATTGGCGTTTGTAATATTCACCTCTATTCCAGTTGCCTTTTTGATGTGCGGTGGTTGCTTTTCTCGAGCTGCCCACGCTGGAGATAACCATTTGACTGGACGACTCCCTTTATCACTCGTGTCATCCATGTCGAATTGATTCCCAGAACCTGAACTACCGGAATCGTCGCCAAGGCATCCAGCAAGAGCTGCTCCACCGGCTGCGCCTGCGTATTTTGCGAAATTCCGTCTGGTAATACCATTACTCATAGGAACACATAGACAACCACAGTCAACCATAATAAATGTTTGTGGCTGACTAGCTATTCCTTCTTTACTATCGGAATCAGTACATACAGACGCCAGCAGTTACGTTGACATCCTGTCCGGTCACTTTCGATGCCCTTGTAGAGCAGAGATAAAGAACGGTATCCGCGATATCTTCTGCCTTAACGAATTGGTCCATCGGTGAGACACCCCGGAACTCTTCTTCAACCTCTTCAACTGGTCGTCCTTGGCTTTTCGCTTGACCTTCGATGACGGCATCCAGTCGAGGACCCTTTACACTTCCTGGACAAATTGCGTTTACATTCACATTATCCCTGGCGAGTTCGACAGCGAGCGTCCGGGTAAGACCGATAATTCCCATCTTTGAACTCGTATAGGGAGTTCGATCACGGAGTGGACGCTTTCCACTCATTGAGGACAAGTTGACAATGCGACCATGGTTGCTTTCTCGGAGATATGGGATCGCAGCCCGCGTTGTGTTGAACGCACCGCCAACATTGACTCTGAGAGTTTGCATGAACTCATCATTTGTTATATTCTCACAGGGCTTCGTTGGTCCTGCAATTCCAACGTTGTTGACTACGATATCTAAGCCACCAAATTCGTCAACAGCTTTCTCTATCAGCTGGTCCGTGTCTTCAGGATTTGCAGCGTTTCCAAGAAGTGTGTATACTTCTCCTTCGTTGGTAGCGAGTCCATCTTCAACGTTCGCAAGGGCATCTTCATCAATGTCATTAATGACTATATTGACTCCTGCTTGAGTGAGATGGTCAGCTATTTGCCGTCCGATACCACTTCCGCCGGCAGTAATAACTGCACTCTCCCCTTCAATGAGAAGGTCTTCGTGTGGCATATTAGCAACGTTTGCACCAGGCAGTATAATTGTTGTGTCTATCATGTAGATAGTAACGGAGAGTGAGAAAATAATCGGTTCACCACAAATTACATGTACCCTCTGCTTTGAATTGTTTGTATGCGCCAACTTGACAAGGTGATCCTATCGTGTGCAGTTACGGGCGCAATCCATGTGCCGACAATGTCGCCACATCTTCCGACTACTCCGGAAGAGATTGCCGATGAAGCTATCGCCGCTGCTGAAGCCGGCGCTAGTGTACTTCACATACACGTTCGTGATCCAGAGACGGGTGAACCAGTAACCGACCTTAGTATGTTCCGGACGGTTGCTGAGCGTATCCATGAAGAGACTGACGCCATCATTCAACCAACAACTGGTGGTGCACCAACAATGGCTCCTCGTGAGCGAATTCGTGTGGTTCCCGAACTAGAGCCCGAGATGGCCTCTTGTAATATGGGTTCAATAAACTTCGGACTGTATCCAATCCTTGGAAAATACGATGAGTTTGAGCATGAATGGGAGCGAGAGTATCTGAAGGGAACGAAAGATTTGATCTTCAAAAACACGTTTGAGGATCTTGAAACAATCCTTCCCGTATTTCAAGAGCACGGGACTAAACCTGAATTGGAGTGTTATGACGTCGGTCATCTCTATAATGCAAAACACCTCCTTGACCAAGGTTTGATTGAAGCTCCACTCCATTTTCAGTTCGTTTTAGGCATACACGGCGGTATCGGCGCCGACGAGGAGAATCTCACCCATATGGTTCGAATCGCCGAAAAACTGTTTGGCGATCAATTCTCTTTCTCCGTGATCGGTGCCGGTCGAAAGGAATTTTCCTTGGGTTGTCAAGCTGTCAGTATGGGTGGAAATGTCCGCGTCGGGCTTGAAGATAATTTATATCTTCGCCGTGGTGAGCTGGCAGAGAGCAATGCAGAGCTTGTTGAAAAGATGGCAAATCTCACCTACGAGATGTCCGGCCGTGAGCTCGCAACACCAGATGAGACCCGGGAATTTCTTGACCTCAAAGGCTCCGGTAAAACGTCACTCGAATAATTGAATGGATCGGTGAGTTCAATATGTTCGAGACGAAGCACCGTCGGTCATTGTGGTTCTCACCGAGAACATCCGAGGATATGCTGATTTGAGAAGGCATTGACGCAGTACTGACTTATAAAATGTAATCTAGAGCTTTAGAGCCCGGAAAGGTCTTTATCCGACGTTTCTAGGTTGACCTCGGCAACGTTTGCGGCGTGCGTCACATATTCTGGAAACTCTTCACGAAATACGCTGTCCTTCAGTCGCGTAGTTGGACCCGAAATCGCTATTGCACCGGCCACTTCGCCATTTGCCATCTTAATTGGGGCGCCTACTGCCCGGATACCATGCATTTGTTCTTCATCTGCAAATGCAAATCCTTGTTCACGGATCGCTGCCAGCTGTTCAAGCAACCGATCGATATCCGTGATTGTGTTTGCGGTGTTTTGGGTGAGTCCTTTATCGGCAAGAATTTTTTTAGCTTGATTTTCAGGAATATATGCAAGAATCGCTTTTCCTGCCGCAGTACAGTGAATATGACTAAGTGGTACCTCTCGTTTTCTATTGTGGTATTCAACACCGACTGCATTATCACCAAATGTCTCATAGAGTGCATAGATTTGTCCCTTGTGTTCGATGATCAAATGGCCACACTCTCCAGTTTCTTCTACGAGGTGGTCAACCTCTTCTTTTGCAGCCTGGTAAAGAACAGAATGATGACGGACATACTCTCCTAATGTGAGAAACTCTGGACCCAGGTCATATCCTTGGTTCTTCTCTACGGCAATACCGTACTTCTGCAGCGTAGTAAGGTATGTTGATACGGTTCCCGGAGAACGGTTTAGTTCATTAGCTAATGCAGTTACAGTTGACCCATTCGAACTACGGAGTGCTTCGATGAGACGGCACGCTGTTTCGACTGATTTGATGGTACGTGGGGGGTCATTTGATGACATACCGAAGAGCATGGACGACCTCACTGAATAATTTTCCGGATTATCAAAGCGGTATTCCAATATACATTTCCGGGAATTTAGAAGCAGTTCTCATTCCTTCTAAAGCCCGCATCTGGAATATAGTGAAACAATTAATCATTATTTTACAACCATAAACTAGTCGGATTTTGATTATACCAAAATATCTTCGAAATATAATATACACCAATTAAAGTGAGTTTTACATAGCTAGCCTTGTAATGGTACTTAGGTGATGGTCATTTTTGTTAAACTTATCAACTTTAACTAAACCATCAATAGTGAAGATTGACTGAAGCACGCTTTCAAACTGTATATGGTCAACCGCCGCATCTAATTTTGGTATTATCAAATTACTTGGTGGAATCTCACAGACACCTCAGAAACTTATTTGTTTTATTCAATCGGCACTGTCTAGTTAAGCTCCTTCTCAACGGGGGTTCGGTTTTCAAGCGATTGATGCGGTCTCTGACGGTTATAATAATGCACAAACTGTTCAAGCAACTGTTGGACGCTGAGCCAACTGCGTACTCACGACGTATGGAAGTGGTCAATCCGCTGTTTGTGCGTGTGAAACCACTTTTCCATCAATTTTCGCTCCGTGTAGTTGAGCTGATCGCTCAACCCAATTCGGAAGAGGACAGTCCGATAGTCGTAGCCATCAACGAGAAACACAGCGTCTGAGAGATCGTGTTTCTCGGCTAGTTCAGCTAGAAACGTCGTTGCTTGATCAGCCTCATGCCGATCGAATACGTCGATATCGAGTAGTAACTTTGTTTCAGCGTATATTGTAGCGTATGCACAAGAATATGGGTTGCGTGATCGATGAACTCAAACGAAAATGTCCTGTCTGCCACCACGTCTTTCGACGTACTTCGTGAACCGGGAAATCTATTCATTCGTCGTCTGGAATCCACCAGATAACCACCCGCGGACTCAATTTCCCCCGTTCTAACTCACCTCGCTCATGCAACTCTTCGAGCCGCTGGTGCACTGGCTGCCGTTTCATTTCGATCGTATCTGCGACCCACCGAGCGGTCACCGCCGGAAACTCGGACTCACGAATCACTCGAAGAATATCGTCATCACTTGCTTTCTCTGCAAATCGTCCCTGATCATCTCACTGGTCTCACTTTCCAACGAAGACCCATTTGGTGGGCCATGAGTACAAAGCCATATGCAAGTGTATCATGACTCGAATATGGCAGCCATTTATCCCATCCTCTCGCTCTTGGTCACGTTCGCACTCGCCTTACTCATCATTCGAATCGGTTCAATTGCCCTTCGAATGACCGGCATTTCACCCGACATTGCATCCTTCCAAGCCGCCTCTGCATTTTCGGGTGCTGGATTCACGACCGAAGAATCAGAAGTGATCACCGCGACACCTGGACGACGGCATATCGCCAAACAACTCATCCGCTTCGGAAGCCTCGGTCTTGTGAGCGCCATCGCCTCACTCGTTCTCTCGTTCACGAACGCGAGCAGTGGAAATCTCGCTGGACTCATCTATATCATCAGTGGGGCAGTCCTTCTGATCCTACTCGCCCGAAGTCACTGGCTCAACCACCTTGTCACTCCCCTTATCGAACGAACACTTAGCCGGACGACTGATCTCGAACTCCGAGATTACACCCAAGTACTCGGGCTCCAAGACGACTATCGGGTTGCTGAGGTCGATACCGAAACAGACGAATGGCTGACTAGCGGTACCTTGGCCGAATTGGATCTCCCAGCCGAAGGGGTTCGTGTGCTCGCGATCAATCGCGCTGATGGCTCATACATCGGGGCACCAGGGCCGGATACCGAGATCAACCCTGGCGATACGGTTGTTCTATACGGGCAAGAACATCGCTTGCAAGAACTATCAGATCGTGATGCCGACGACACCCAGGCACACAAAGCGGGAATCGAAGATCACGAACACCAACTCGAAGCACAGGACCAAGACAACGGGCATTGAACATAGCTCCTCAATTCCTCTCTCCTCGCTCAATCAGTAGCCGTTCGACCTCCTCATGTGTGGTCTCGTACGTGTATTATCCAGCAGCACTGCTATTCCGGTCGAATCCAGATCACACGACGCGCTTCGGGCTTCTTCTTGCGAATCTCGTCGCTCTTGTGGAGTCGAGTGAGGACGTTATAGGCCGACCGCCGTGACCATCCAAGTTCGTCCGCGATCTCGCTCGTCATGTAGGGTTCGAGCGGCTTCATTACCTCTAAGACGGCCTCTTCAGTGTGTTCTTGGACATATTCCCCGCTTTCATCGTTCTCTGTCATACCTACTCTTTCATTTCGTGAGGACCGGCCGTAAGGGACTGCCGAACTAACTACCGATCCCGTCGTTTATTGGTATGTGAGATTTACTTCAATCATCTTTGTAGCTCTCTGGAGCAACTCTGGGATGTCTTCTCGAAACCAATCACCATGAACACGGTGAGTTGGCCCAGCGACTGTAAGCGCACCAAGGAGAGCACCTGTTTCCTGATTCACTATTGGAGTTGCAACGCCTCGCATCCCTTCTAATCGCTCCTCGTCATCGAATGCAATCCCACGTTGACGAATACGTTTTAATTCTGCATCCAACTCATCTCGATCAGTGATTGTTTGTGGCGTTCGTTTCGGTAGGCCATGCTGGTCGATGATTTGGTCTATTCGCTCCTCCGGAAGATGGGCTAAAATTGCTTTTCCGGTTCCGGTACAGTGAAGGTATAAACGGATACCCAGTCGAGCATCTGTTTTGACTGCTTGATCCGTGCGATTGTAGTAGAGGTATACTGCTTGTCCGGCCTCTTCAACGGCAATTGCTGCTGACTCTCCTGTTTCTTCGACCAGATTATTTACTACTGATTTTGTGACCGAATAGACGGGATGGCGATTAAGCGCACTTGCTCCGAGACGGAGTGATTTCAGTCCGACAAAATATTCTGTGCCATCATTTTGAACATACCCTCGGTTTTCAAGCGTCTTAAGATGCCGATGGACCGTACTTTTTGGCCGATCAATTTCGGCAGCGAGCGTTGAGACTCCTGCTCCATTTAAATTTCCAAGCTTTTCCAGAATTTCGATTCCCGTATCGAGTGCTTGGATTGGTCCCTCTGGTTGGTCAGTCATTGTGACTGTGTATGCGATCCGGTTGTATATACTGTTCCACTCAACGGAACAATTTATTCCGCTATATGGAACGATCCCTTCTTTATCTGCTGTTATCATTGATTATAATTCCCAGAGTATAAGTACAGCTCTCGTTTTCTCCCTTCCGTTCCGACCTACGGAACACAATCAATATTGATGGAAAATTATAGTAATATATTTTTCAATCATGGGAACACCCAGGAACTCGATTTAGGACCACTCCATTAGTGAGTCAAATCTCCCTGTATATCGACTGTAAACGCTCAAAACTGTATATCAGCATTACGAGATATCGTTATATTCAAACCTAGAATATACTCTTTTGAGGAAATCACTCTACTATTCTTTATATAAAGTATAATAATATATTAAATATCTTTATATAGTATCTGTGGCCACGTTGAGTCGGTGTTTAGACCACATGGAACTCATCGGAGCAATTGGAATTCTCGTCGTGTTCGCAGTTTTCGGGATTCTAATGATGTCAGAGCTTGTGCCTACTTTCGTTGCATTGGCTGCAATGGCACTAGGTATTGCTGCCGTCGGCGGGCTAGGAGCCGACCAGATAATCAATACAGTAATCGTGGATGGATCGACAAAGCTCGCGGCAGCGTTCGTGGCCGTATTCTTTGGTGCGGCACTTGGAGCGATCATTGAACAGACCGGTATCGCCGAAGAAATCGTCAAATCTGCAGCGGAACTCGGCGGGGACAATGCAATCGTCGTTTCGATACTGCTCTACCTCGCCGTCGCGGTCATTTCAACGAGCATCTCGGGATTGGGTGCATTCATCATGATTGCGACCATCGTTTTCCCGATCATGGTTAGCATCGGTTTTCAGCGAAAGGTCGCCGCTGGAATCGTTCTCCTGGGATATGGCAATGGAGTTATGTTCAATCCAGCCAATTGGGTGTTCTATGCTGATGTCACAGGGATTGACCTACAGCAGGTGTTAGTGTGGGCGCTTCCAACTGGTTTAGCCGCATTGATCGCGGGACTCGCTTATATTGGATTCCAGACAAAAAGAGGCAACATTCAGGCGACCTGGGCGACGAACGCCGAAGGCGTCGGATCGACGGCAGACGAAATCGAACAACAGTTCGAATCGACCGTTCCAACATACGCGCTTCTTGCCCCGGTTCTCCCGGTTCTGTTGGTCATTGCCGGCAGTCCGGTCCTCCCCGCCTTCGTAGTCGGTATCCTCTATGCGGCCGTCGCGAGCAAACCCGGACTCAGAGCATTCAAAAGCATGAAACAGACGTTAAATCAGGTCACATATGCATTTCATGAGGGGATTTCGGACGCCGCTCCAGCAATCGCGCTGATGGTAGCAATCGGGTGGCTTCTCCAAGCCGTCTTCGCCGAGCCCGTGGCAGCGACGATGGAGCCTCTACTTAGATTAATCATTCCTCAAAATATGATACTCTACGCCGCGATGTTCATCGTCTTGGCTCCTCTTGCGCTGTACAGGGGACCACTGAACCTGTGGGGCTTGGGAAGTGGCATTATCGGTGTTCTCGCCGCGATTGGAGTTAATCCAGCTCTCATCACGACCACCGCAGTGAGTGCGCTTCGGGTACAAGCACCGGCTGATCCAACGAACACGCACAATGCGTGGACCGCAGACGAAATGGAGATCAATGTCAATGACATCACTAAAAGCATTCTCCCATTCGCATGGTTTACCGCTGGAGTGGGTGTTCTCGTTTCGGTGTATCTCTTCGGGCTCTAATCCATGACACAGATACGAATCGGAATTGACGTCGGTGGAACGTTTACAGATGCAGTTGCGATTGATACCACGACTTTCGAGGTTCTGGATCAAGTGAAAGTCCCAACGACCCACGATGCGGATGCCGGAGTCGCCGCAGGGATCGTTGAGGCAGCTTCAACAATACTCGAATCAGTCGAAGTTACTCCTGATGACGTTGTGTTCATCGCACACGGAACGACACAAGCGACCAATGCGCTTCTGGAAGGCGACGTCGCAAAGGTCGGCGTACTCGGGATGGGTCGCGGTCTGAAAGGTCGACGCGGTCGGTCCGAGACCCAAATCGACACTATCTCACTAGATAATAACCAAACGATCGAGACTGAACACGGATTTGTGATGCTCGACGACGGAGTACCAACTGACGAAATCGAGCCAATTCTCGAGCGATTTGCGGACAAGAACGTTGAAGCCGTTGTCGTAAGTCAGGCGTTCGGCGTCGATGACCCGACTGCGGAAAACGCAGTATGCGACCTTGTGAGCCAAGGTGGGCTTGCTGCCATCGGTGCGAACGTTGTTTCGAAGCGCTATGGCCTCAAAGTTCGAACCCGGACGGCGGTCGTTAACGGGAGTATCCTTCCACGGATGATAGAAACATCACGTTCGACCGTTGAGAGCATTGCCGGAATGGGGATCGATGCCCCACTTATGATCATGCGGTCGGACGGCGGCGTGATGGAAATCGAGGAGATGCAACGACGTCCTATCCAGACAATCCTATCCGGCCCGGCGGCAGGTGTCGCCGGCGCGTTAATGTATGAGAACATCACCGACGGAATTTTTATTGAAGTTGGTGGCACCAGTAGCGACATCAGCGTCATTGAGAAGGGACAACCGAAATGGAAAGCCGCCGAAATCGGTGGTCATACAACGTTCCTCCGGACGCTCGACATCCGAACTGAGGGGATTGCCGGTGGATCGATGATTCGTCTTGACGGCGATGAAATCGCAGAAGTTGGCCCTCGAAGTGCCCATATCGCCGACATTCCGTATGCAGTGTATACTGATCCCCACGAAATCCAGTCACCCTCGCTTATCCGCCTTCGCCCGAAACCGAACGACCCTGAATACGTTGGTATCGAAACGGCGAGTGGGAATCGATACGCGTTGACACCGAGCGGTGCGGCAAACTTGCTCGGGTACGTCGATGAAACAGCCTATGCAGCCGGAAATCCAGAGGCAGCCAGACGTGCGTTCGAACCACTTGCTGACGAATTAGGCGTGGACGTTGAGACGGCTGCTGAGATGGTGCTTGATGCGAGTATCGGAAAAATCATTCCTGTCATTGAAGCAATTGTAGAAGAGTACGATCTTGACCCAAAACTTCTCGAACTAGTCGGTGGCGGTGGCGGGAGTGCTGCCTTGGTCCCATATTTGGCCGCAACAACCCACTACGAAGCACGACTTGCTCACAATCATGAGACAATCAGTACTATTGGTGTTGGGTTGGCGATGGTTCGCGACGTTATCGAGCGGAACGTAATGGATCCTGGTGAAGACGAAATCCAGCAGTTACGACGGGAAGCCATCGATTCTGTAGTTGGTATGGGGGCGAGTCAAGAAACGGTTGAAGCAAAAGTCGAGTACGATAGTTCCCGAAACCTGCTTCGTGCGGAGGCTGAAGGGTCGACGGAACTTCAAACGCGTGATCTCTCCCAAGGAACGGTTGACGAGTCGGAACTCCGAAAAACAGCGGCTTCAAGCCTCGATGCTACGTCTGATACCATTGAAAAGTTTGCTTCGATTGGGAGGCTGTCGGTTTATCAAGCAGAAGAAACGAGTTCAAAGTTCTTCGGTCTCGTGTCCAGCAGTACTCAACGACTCGCTGTTCTCGACGAAAGTGGCGTCGTCAAACTCAAGCTTAACAATGCAGAGGCGTACAAAGCGACTGGTGAACTTCTCACTAAGGTGGTTGACAAGGTACTGGACGAAGAATCCGTATTTAGTAACGCTTCAGCTAAGTTGCCGAACCTCTACATCTGTCATGGTAATCAACTGCTAGACGTTAGCGGCATCTCGTCACGGGAACAGATCCACTCGCTGCTCGACGTCGAATTCGAGGAGATTCCGGACTCAGAACAACTCCTGATTCTAGCGGAGAAGCCATGAATCAGGTACCTAATCCCGCGGGGACTGAAACAACAGACTCGGATGTTGAACATCTGTCGTGGGTCCAGCGTGCGAAAGAAACTGGACAAGACCGTGCCCGCAACATTCGCGACAACCATGGGACGAACGACCCATTTCAGATTGCCGTCGCAAAAGATATTGAAATCAACCAGGATCCGTGGGGCGGTTTCGACTCTGTTCAATTACTCGGGACGTACTCGGACGGCGTTATAACCCTATACGAGACACAGATTGACCGGGTTGCCGACACTGCTGACATTGACCGGAATATTCTCCGGGAAGCCGTTTGTAGCCACGAGTTAGCCCATTTTCTGTTAGAACAGAATCCGCCGGAGTGGCAAGATCAATATGGTCCAATTGAACGCGTATTACGGTGGCTTCCGCTCAGAAGAAAAGCCAGACCGTCGAGACGTAGCCTCGAAGAGTGTGCCGCACATTCATTTGCTGCTACATTGGTCCCAGAATCTGTTGTATCGTTCGCTCAGCAATCCCAATAGAAATCAATCAGAATACTCACGCAGTTATGACTGAAAATCACTACCCAATCGTCGTTGTCGGAGGAACCGCAGGTGGAATTGCAGCTGCAGTACGTGCTGCACGAAACGGGGAACAAACATTACTCGTTACCTACAACCAGCATCTCGGTGGGATGATGGCTGGAGGATTGAGCTACACAGACACGCTGATCAAAAAATCTCGAGCACCACTTCTCGACGAGTTCTTTTCGTCAGTTCGTGATCACTATCGAACAGGGTACGGGCAGGACTCAAAACAGTACGAATTCTCCGAGGATGGTTACATCTGTGAACCCCACGTCGCTGAGCAGATCTTGGAGGAATTTGTCTCGAATGAGCCGAACTTGACGGTATTCCGTGGGTATCGACCGGTATCGGTTACGCGAAACGGATCTATTATTCAAAAAGTCACATTCGAAGCGTTCGACGGCGATTCAACCCTCCAAGTTGCTGGTTCGACATTCATCGAAGCGACATATGAGGGGGATCTCATGGCGGTTGCTGGTGCAGCGTATCGTGTTGGTCGAGAATCACGCTCGGAATTCAATGAGCAGTTTGCAGGGCGGCTGTTCACTGGAATTCGTGGTGACCGGTATTATCCGCGAGCTGCCGTCGGTGACGGCGACGACACCGCCCCGATGGATCGACGTGGGCCTCTTCATGTGCCCGCAAATAAACAGCAAGGTGATCTCGATATTGTCCCGCATCCAGCGGGTCTCACAGAAATTTATCCGGAGAGCACTGGTGAGGGAGATGACGCTATTCAAGCATACAACTATCGTCTTTGCTTAAGCCGGGATCCAGAAACGAGGCGGCTTCCGGACAAACCCGACAGATACGACCGAGCCGAGTATCTTGAAGAGCTAGATGAGATCATAGAGAGCGGTGTGCGCCGATATCTGTTACTCCGATACCTCCCGAACGAGAAAGCCGATATGAACTCGGCCGACCTCCCAGGCGAGAATCACGATTATCCGGATGCGGGATGGGACCGACGCGACGAAATCGCGACGCGACATCGTAATTATGCGCTTGGACTTCTGTATTTCTTACAGAACGATGATGCGGTCCCTGATGAAATTCGATCTCATGCTCGCGAATGGGGTCTTGCCACTGACGAGTTTACGGATACGGACAACTTCCCATGGCAACTCTACATTCGAGAGGCACGACGACTAGAGGGGCGAACTGTCTTCTCTGAAAACGATGCACGCCATGCCCCTGGATTAGCGCGAACACCGATCAAGTCGGATGCAGTGGCCGTTGCTGAGTATCCACTGGACTCTCATGCCTGTCATACTGAACGACAATTGGGAAGTGAACCAGAGGGATTCTTTTATGCATCCCAGGTTACACGCCCATCACAGATTCCCTATCGATCCATGCTACCGAAGACCATCGACAACTTACTGGTCCCCGTCCCGCTGTCGGCGACGCACGTTGCTTACGGTACGATCCGCTTGGAACCTACTTGGATGCATATCGGGGAATCGGCGGGTTTTGCGGCTGCACTTGCCGAACAACAGCAGGTACCGCCTGCCGATATCGATATCAGAGAGCTCCAACAAATACTCGGTGAATCCGGAGTTATGTATTCGTTCTTCAATGACGTTGATAGTTCTGAATTTAGTTCCAAATCCTGGATTCCTGCAGTTCAGTATCTCGGTTCGAAAGGTTTCTTTGATTCATATCATGCCCTACCGACGACAAAGCTGACGAGATCGCGTGCTCAACAGTGGAGCAAGAATACTGCTGCATTGCTATCTAATTCTGATGAGAAGCCAACTATATTAGCACAAGAGCTGTCCGACGGTGAACCAGACACCTCTATACTCACAGTGGGCGATTTTCTCCAGTTGCTACGAGCTAAACTACATGAGAATGAATTACCGCCATCGGTACTTCCATCAGATCTTGAGCTAAATGACCCCATTTCAGTTGGCCATGCAAGTGTCGTTTGCTACCGAATACTCAGGAATCATGGTGGTAGTAAGTAGCTGGATTGATCTTGATTATGGGTCGGTCAACGTGTTGAGTCGCTTGACTGTAGCCGATTTCGGTGGCTAAGAGACAGATCCTGTCCAATATAGATCGGGTCGAGACGGCACAGAAACGCGCACAAGCCGAGCAATTCTCCTTCAATATCGATCCCTCGGACTCATCGACGTCACCAACGAGAGCCCTGCAGACCACCAGTACACAGTCTCCATCGACGACGTGACTGAAGACCTGATGGCCTGCACCTGTCCCTCGTATTCTTTCTAGGTACATTGTGAAAAAGAGAAAACAAGTCGGTGCTATCCAGGGAGGAAGATACTAATAATTGCCACAACGATCCCGGCGAGACCCATACGTATTCCCGCAATATACCACCGCTGGCGGGACACCGATGCCATATAAGCGCCAAATGCAAACAAAACACCAACTGCGACGGCGACGGAGAGAATTGTTGCTTCGAGTAACGAAACCACAGTTCCTTCAAATAAAAACGGTATGAGTGGAAGAACGAGACCGAACAAGGGCCCAAGTCCACTCATAGCTGCATTGACGACCTGCGTGCTCGTTTTATTCCGTTCGATCTGCGTCTCACTCAGATCTGTGAGCATCGCATCCTCGATGTCATGCAGTTCGGCACGCATCTCCGCGCGTTCAATTTCCCAAACACTCCACACCCCAGAGGTCGTGAGACCGACGGCACCGCCGAGGCCGATCTTAATCACTGTAAAACCATCTGGTACACCAGACAGGTAGGCACCGACAGTAATCCCGACGCCAGTGAGCGCGCCGTCGAAGCCATTCGAGACGAAGTATCGTCTCGCGATTGGTCCGATTTTGTCCACTCCGACTCGATCCAATAGCGACGCCGAATCCGATTTTCCACTCATTAGTCCTGTGGAGTGGGGCTGTCCTCGACGATATACTCCCCACAGACGACTTGATCAACTGAATGAATTGTCCCCCCTGCATCCTCTATAATCGCTTTGACCGCGTCGTAGTCGATCGATTCACCTTCGATAGTGAATTTTACGTTTTGGACTTCTTTGTCAAGCTCGACGAGTGTCCCATTGGCGCCTGCAACGCTTTCGGCCTCCGCGATTTGTTGGGTGAAGGTGAGTGTCGGTGGTTCATGGGGTTTCAGCACGTCCACAACCAGACGTAATAGGGGAGCCATGATTGGTGTATAGATTCTCCTTGCAAAGTTGTTTTGATATTATCCGAACAGGAAGAAGCCCTGGCGTCACACTTTGTATCTACTGAATCAGACGGTCGTGTCTTGATAGTATTACACTCACCGAAAGAACGCCGATCAAATTATGAGTCACCAGCAACCGTAATCACCGGAACTGGAGCAGAACGTACGGTCATTTCGGCAACACTGCCGAGCAATATCCGATCGATGCCTTGTCGCCCAATCGTCCCCATGACGACAGCATGAATATCATTTGATTCGATGGCGCTCTGTATCTCCGTAGCAGGGGATCCAAATTCAACATGACTGATCACGTCTGTAAGACCACGTGTTTTAGCCTCAGTAACGATCTGGTCAACCGCGTTTGTTGCAGCTTGTTCGAGTTCCTCCGTCATAAGTTCCGATCGGATATCGGGACCGAGCGAAGAATCCTCGACTACCGATAGAACATGCACGGTAGCGTCAAGGGAGTTCGCAAGTTCCAGTCCGTGATCGGCAGCGGTCGTTGCTTCAGTGCTTCCATCTGTAGGAATGAGGAGGTTCTCATACGGAAATACTAATTGTTCGTCTGGTTTCATCCGAGCGGTTAGCACAGGAACCGGAGAGAGACGGACGATCTTTTCACTGACACTTCCGTGGAGATAGCGCGAGACACCTTCCCGACCATGTGAGGGAACGATGACCAAGTCATGGTCATATCGCTCAGCATAGTCCACAATAGTCGGTGCAGGATTTCCTTGAACGACATCAGTAGTGTACTCGACACCAAGCGAATTCAGGGTCTTTCCTGCCTCCTCAACGATCTTTTCTCCCCCTTGTACAAGTGTGTCGATGACCGTATTTTCGACGACAGCAACACTGTCGCGTGTTGTGTCGGCAACGAACAGGAGTCGAACGGTCGCGCCTGTCCATGTGGCAATTTCACCAACGTGGTGAAGAATTTCAGCTGCATCGTCATTTCCATCGACCGGTAACAAGATGTTTTCATACATGGTTCAATACACTACTATACGAGCGGCCGTTTCTAAGGTATTTCCTCGATAAGCACGGATGGGAGCAATTCAGTGCGACCGTGAGCCATGAACTCATCCACGCCTGGCAAGTACCACGAGTTCGGTGACGCCGACCACGGCGCAACCTTCACCCGCTGGAAGGATCGCCTCGATACTTCGCAACACTGCGAACGCTTCACCGCGCCAAAGTGGTGGCTCGTCTGTGAGGACTGCGGCGGTCGTATTGCCCGGTATCGACGCTCGAAAACAGTACGCAACCCCGAGCAGTACAGTTGTAGCAAGTGTGGTGGTGCAATTCGCGTCGAGGATAGCGACGGTCACTAACCAATTCTTATTTAAGTAGTTCTCGCGACAAGCAGTAGATACGAGGGAGATTTTCGCGGCTCACTGCTTTCTGCCTGACTTCAGCTCCTAGTTCACAGAAGAGCCTGTACTGGTTAGTAGTTCATACTAACCCTTCGTGGCTCCATTGCTGTAACACAACCTGAGATAGTGTCCGAATTTCAATTGAGAAGACTGGATACGGCCACTCGATATTTCCGACTGGTACCCGTTTACAACCATCGCATGTGTCTCGTATATCGACTCATACTCCCCGCCGAGGAAGTCAATCTCCTGTATCCTCGCCTCCAAAAATCAGACGTTTTTCTCGAATTTGTCACCCTTGGAACTCCCGATACCGGATTGCTTCCGCAATTCTGGGCGTATGGTACCGACCGCGACCAACTCGCCGATCAGCTCGGAGCTACTCCAGCACTTCGTGCAATTTCGCAACAAACCGTCTGCCCCGGTCGTGTGCGCTATGAGGTGCAGTGGAATACAGACGCGAAGGCGGTTACTGCCCTCGAACGTTTCAGAACCCGACTTCGTAACTTGGAACTCACCGTTTCATTCGGGCGAATTACACCCACTGAATGGGTCTGTGTACTGCAGGTACCACATCAACACGCAGCGATTCGTTGCTATACCGAGTGTGAGAATTCCGACTGTCGACTCACTCAGTCCTCCGACCTTGATCTCGCAAGCCACCGACCGCAATCCTGCTGAAGCAAAAACCCGATCACCGTGAACGTCTTTCACTGTCCACTGTATCTCACCATCGGCTCCCAATAGTGTGTCCTACGAATCTACGTCAGAAATGGAAACCGTGCGATCAGAATGAACTGTAACGTGACTCCCCATATACTCAAAGCTCACTTCTGGCGAGCCATGCTGATAGAGCGCTTCGAGAGCATCTGGGTCAATCACCTCGTAGAGGGGTGTCGCAGGCTTCGTGCCATTTGCTTCAGTTACTGCCGTCACCACGGCAGCAGTGATTGACTCGGTATCTGTCGGTGTCGTTCGTATCGATGGCTCTGGCTGCGATGATGACGTGTTCTCCATACGCTCTGCTCAAGCAAGGTGTGCTAATAGTTTTTAAGGGTTGATCGGTAGCACACCACACACTCTCCGAACAATCTCACCGAGTTGAACACCCGCGTCTGTCCGATCACCGCATCCGCCCATACCTACCACCAATCACTAGCCCATCATCCCTAACAAACTCTCCTACCAGGAGGACAGTCGACCGGCAGAAACCAGACGGGGTGCCCACCTAGCTGACACACAGCGGTTTTCATTTGCTTTTCGCCTGGCCAGACAGCCAGCCCCAGCTCCTGACGGTCCTACTGGTGACACACCAGAGTTCTGCTGTAAGTAGCGCTCGCTCGACAGTCCTACCGTCTTTAGATCAGACTCACTCCTGCTGGTACGCAGAGGACAGTCCACCGGGCTCTAGCCGGCTTATCTCTCCCGTACTGCTCAGTTGTGGACAGTCCAATATGCTTCCCTGTACCTGGCTCAGAACATCCCCCTGACGTCCTGTGGACAGTCTGGCAGTGCTTTACTGTCGCCTCCTCGTGCGTTCTGCGGAAGACGGTCACTCTCCTGTTGACACCCCAGTATGGCGCTTATGTGGCACCCCACCTTTGCCGTCACACGGGCATTCCGTGAGTACGTGCTGCTGGCTCCCCAGCCAGTACACCAAGACTGGTTGACTACGTGTCGCTCGTCGGCACCCCACTCCATTGTGGATACTGGCACACCACA
Organism: Haladaptatus sp. CMAA 1909; assembly: GCF_043952005.1. Lineage (NCBI taxonomy): Archaea > Methanobacteriati > Methanobacteriota > Halobacteria > Halobacteriales > Haladaptataceae > Haladaptatus > Haladaptatus sp. CMAA 1909. The sequence continues at coordinate 29,480 of NZ_JBIOAV010000005.1, forward strand.
TAGTCGCTTCGCGGGTTTCTCAGTATGTCCTGGCAGGGTAGACTGTCTACTCTTCTCGTCTATTACTATTTCAAGGGTATCACGGCCACACTCGCTTGTGCTGGACGCCATTCCAGGTATCCTTCTTTGTGTGAGTTAACCAAAACCATCGCTGGAGGAGATCAGTTTCAATCCGACAGATGTCACTGCCATATCAGCGGTGTCTTCACTCACTACCCACATCTGGTATCCAATGGAACAACGTGTACACACTCCCGATGAGACAGCCGATTCACAGACAAAACCACCGACTGACGTGCTGTCCGATCTTCCACCAAGTGCAAAGCTGGTTGCGAAAGTACTCGAATACAACGACGATGCGCTCACACGGCTGAACTCGCCGAGAAATCTTTGCTCCCAACACGGACGGTTCGCTACGCACTCACCCAACTGGAAGACCACGATCTCGTCAACTCTCGTTTTTCTTTTGCTGATGCACGAAAACGCTGCTATTCTCTTGCCTTCGACAGTAGTTAACTAAGCTTTCTATTGTACCTATTCCGCTGGAATCCACCAGATAACGACCCGCGGACTCAACTTCCCACGTTCCACCTTCCCATCCTCATGCAACTCCTCAAGCCGTCGATGCGCAGATGGTCGCTCAATCTTCAGCGTATCCGCCACCCACCGAGCAGACACAGCCGAAAGTCCAAATTCGGTTGTGAGTGTACCGTAGTTAGTAGCCTATACTAACCAACTGATCCTCGGAAAAGTTCATTTCTCCCCCATCCACAGCTGGCTCTGCCTGAACACTGGCCGTACTCGGTAACATTCATATCTACATTTGTCTAACAAATAGCAATGGCTACGTCAGTAGACGTACTCGGCATCCAAATTGATGTCCGTCGGCTTGCCCTCGCTGTGATAGTAGCACTCTCGTTTCTCGGACTCGGAATTTACTTCGATAATCAAACAACACCTGAACTGATGGGTCTGCTGGTAGTAACATGTCTTTGGTTTCTTTTAGGAGCGATCGACGACGTTCGTGACACTCGCGTCTATTTAATTTCGCTTGGACTTCTCCTCACTGCTTTCGGTGGTCTTGGATTTCTTCGTGGTGAGCAATCCTTCGTCACCTACACATTCTTGCTTGGTGGACCGATTCTAATCGGTGCAGAGGCAAGTGAAATTGATTTACGATTCTCTTAATATCCGATTTAGACCAATACCGAAAGAGCAAGTCCACCAAGAAACACGATCCCAAGACCGCCAAAGAGCTGTATGAGCCGCCGATATGGAGTCGGCCGCTCCACAGAATCACCAGTCGTTGCACCAACTGCCCACACGAGACACCCGAGACAGACTGCTGTGAATGCTCCAACAGTCGCAACAGCACCACCACTCTGCCAATCAATCCCGCTCGTCCAAATCTCAACGAGTGACCAAATGGCCCACGCTCCAACGAGCAGGCCAAGCGGGGTTCGCGGTGATCGGTATTCGAAGTTCGTCATTAGTTCGAATGACACGCGATGCGATAGTAATACTTTCTACCAATTTCGCGGGATAATTAGCAGTCACTTCGCCCGGTCACCACTACTGAAGCCACGGCTCACTTTGGAAAGTGAATATCCGCAGGAACGCGAGTCAGCCCAAGTGTCGTGAAATCTCGATCGAAGGCAAAGATATGGTCGATATCGTACTCATGAGCAAGGACCGCACTCGTGTGATCAACAAACGGAATCTGCTGGTCGTCATAGCGCTCGAACTCATCACACGCCGCAGCAAACACACCCTCTCCAACGGGAAGAATATTGAAACTCTCCGAGCGCCGAATCGTCTGAAGTACATCTACCGCTGTCTTGTGGTTAACTTCCCGAGTGGTGAGCGTGGCTAACTCCGAGAGTACGTATCGACTCGTGAACAACGGCTGATACGGAATCGCTTCACGGCGAAGTGCATCGAATACAGATTGAGCAGTCTCGTGCCGTCCAGCACGCGTGTTTACCCACGCAAAGAACGCCCCTGTTTCGATGAATAGGGGCTGTGGCTGCTCACTCATCGCCACTGTAGAGAAACATGATGGTGGGTACCTGCCCGGATCACGTCCACAGTAATTCCCATTCTTCAGATATAATACCATTATTTTAGAATTCAATATTCATCGTATAGAGGACTGTAGATGCTATATATCGTGGTATTAATGTACCATGCTACTTCCATAACATGATTAATAGTAAACATTAATTGCCTCGGGTTTGAAGGGTGGGGTATGGAGCGAAACAACACTGGGACTGAGTATATTCAGTTGACACGGATTCGAGAGAACAATCTCCAAAATGTATCACTCAGGATACCAAAGAGACAAATCACGGTCTTTACGGGCGTCTCGGGGGCAGGTAAGTCCTCATTAGTGTTCGATACCATCGCTGCGGAGTCACAGCGACAGCTCAACGAACTGTTCTCAACATTCACTCAATACGGCCTGACAAAATATGGATATCCGGAGGCAGATTCGATTGAGAATCTATCCACTGCGGTCGTAGTAGAGCAAAGCCCGATTCAAGCGAACTCGCGTTCGACCGTCGGAACCTTTACTGATATTTTCGACCTTCTCAGAGTCCTTTATTCACGATTCGGTAAGCCTGAGATCGGACCCACCTATGCCTTCTCTTTTAACGTCCCTAAGACATACAACGTTCCTTCAGGGATGTGCCCTGGATGTGATGGACTCGGGAAAACAGTAACTCCCGACCTTGAGAAGCTTCTCGACACATCGAAGTCCCTCAACGAAGGTGCCATTCGATTCTCTCTGCTGAGCCAACAATGGCAGCGGTACGTCGATGCGGGCCTCTTTGACGGGGATAAGCCAGTAGCCAACTACCCCGACGAAGAATTGGAACTACTTCTACACGGTGAGACGACGTTCGAGTCGACTGCAAACGGAAAGACTGTTGGTGTCAGCTACGAGGGGCTTATTGATACGTTCGTCCGTCGCTACATCAATCGTGACACGAGTTCGCTGAGCGAACAGACCCACGAAGCTATCGAGCGGGTCACATCAGAAGGTGTCTGCCCTGCGTGTAACGGAACCCGCCTCAATGAAAGAGCTCGCAGCAGCGAGATTAACGGATACAATATCGCTGACCTCGCCGCGATGGATGTTGAGGAACTCAAGGGCGTCGTCTCCAAGATCGAAGAGCCTGGATCCGAAAAAGTGGTAACCGAGATATTGGACAGGCTCCAGCATCTCCAAACAGTCGGGCTCGAATATATCACGCTGGACCGGGAAACTCGGACACTCTCTGGTGGCGAATCACAGCGGGTCAAGATGGTGAAGTTCCTCAATAGCAGTCTCACCGATTTGACCTATATCTTTGACGAGCCGACGATAGGGCTCCATCCCCGCGACGTTCACGGAATCAACGAGTTACTCAAAGAGCTACGAGACGACGGCAACACGGTTCTGGTCGTTGAACACGACCCAGACGTCATCGACATCGCCGATCATATCGTCGATATCGGTCCCAAAGCCGGTGAGAATGGTGGGGAAATCGTCTACCAAGGTGACGTTGATGGTCTGTACGAAGCAGATACCCTCACAGGACGGCATATGAATCAGAGAACGCCTATCAAATCGGCGTTCCGCGAACCAGCTAGTCAACTGACGATATCAAATGCGTCACGGCACAACCTACGTGATATTACAGTCGATATCCCGGAAGGTGTTCTCACCGCTGTTACTGGGGTAGCCGGGGCGGGGAAAAGTACCCTCCTCGACCTCTTCTTAGAAGAGCATCCGGATGCCGTCAGTGTGGATCAAACGGCGGTTAGCACCACGACGCGGTCAGTAGTCGCAACATATACTGGAATGATGGATGAGATTCGAGAATGCTTCTCGGCGGCGACTGGGGCAGACGAGTCCCTCTTTAGTTTCAATTCAGACGGAGCTTGTCCTGATTGTGATGGACTGGGGGTTGTCGAGACTGACTTAGCCCTCATGGATACAGTTGAATCGACCTGTGGGGCATGTGAAGGGCAGCGATACAAAGATGAGGTGCTTCAATACACCGTGCGTGGTCATTCCGTCGCCGATGTTCTCGAAATGACAGTGAGCGAAGCACTGGAGTTCTTCGAGAGCACGACGATTCGGGGGACTCTCGAAGCCCTCGACGATGTCGGGCTACGATATCTCGCGCTGGGGAGGTCTCTTCCAACGTTGTCAGGAGGCGAATGTCAACGCATCAAGCTCTCGAGTGAACTGCACAAGTCAGGCAGCGTCTACGTACTGGACGAACCAACGACTGGACTCCACATGGCTGATTTAGAGCAAATGCTCTCAGTTTTAAACCGATTAGTCGAGGAAGGGAATACGGTCATCGTCATTGAGCACAACTTGGATATTGTGAAAAACGCTGATTGGGTACTCGACCTCGGTCCAGATGGGGGCTCCCATGGTGGAGAAGTCATCTTTGAGGGAACGCCCACCGAACTACTTCAGGATGAGACTTCCATTACAGCAGAGTATCTCCGAAATAGAATCTAATAGCTGTAGATCACCATTCAACAAGGGCAATCGCTCGTGGATGCTGCTCTGTGAATTCGACCGGCCATTCTACTGTAATTTCTTCCCACGAGTCGCCGTAATCGTCCGTTCTGAAAAGCCCCCGATTAGCGATTGCAATGAATCGACCGGATAGTTGCTCACTTGTAGCGATCATGGGCGGTGTAAGACCTGCTCCGTTCGGCAGACCCGACATACATTTTTCCCACGAACCATCTGCTAAACGCCGGTACACTGCAGAGGAGAGTGCATCAAAGTCATCCGTTTGCTTTGGTGTTGTCGACGCGGACACAAGCACCCGGTCTGGATTCACAGCGTCTACTGCAACACACGTCAGATACTGTTTTTCCATCCCGTCGTTCGGATAGCTCCACGTTTCACCGTGGTCGTGGCTCTCAGCATAGCCTTTCCCAGGCTGCTCAGCTCCATCTCCGGTCGCCGCGTAGAGTCGACCAGGTGCCGCTGCATGCATCCGAAGTTGATGGATATCTCGCGGTGACTCTGGCACTCGATCAATCCATGTCTCTCCACCATCGGTGGTCTGCACCAGTGCACCTTGTTCGATACAAATGAACACTCGATCGGAATCAGTTGGATCTGGTTCGATCCACCGAACGTTATGCGTTTCTGGTCGTGGTGGGTAGCTCCAGTCTGCGGCGGATGGCAACTCCGAAATACCAGACTTCTCCGTCCATGTTTCACCACTGTCCTCCGACTGATAGATTCTGCTTGGCTCTGTTCCTGCCCAGATACGACCATTCCGGTCGGTTGCTAATGCAGTAATGCGATTCGAATCGATCTCTCCACCCACTGTTTCCCACGATATTCCGCCATCTGTACTCCGATAGAGACTATCGTCGAGAGTACCGACATAAACTGTATCGTATTCGTTGGATGTGGAGACGATACACAGTGGCGAGATATCCTCAAGATGGCGCTCGATTTGCCAGTGTCCATCTCGTTTAGAGATCTCAATCACACAGTTTTCCATCGTCGCGAAATACGTCGGCATGTACAGTACTCAGTTCACAGCCAGATATGATGGGAACAACGGCGAACATGTAGAACTGGGTGAAACATGTTCGATCCCGTCTCGGTGGTTATCGGATTCTATGGCGATCCCTCATTGCCCACACATCTGCAGATCGCGGAAGAAACCTTGCTAGTGCTGTCCTAGTTTCGCTACATCGCAGGGTCGCCGATGAACTGGCTGATAATCTTCCCCTCGGCACGGTGGAGTATCCGACTTGCTGTGGATTTGCTGACGTCCATTGATTCCGCGAGATCAGTGAGTGAGCAGCGACGAGGTTGTTCATAATAGCCCTGTGCGATCGCTGCAACAACGAATTGCCGTTGTTTGTCTGTTAGTAGGGCGGTCGGCTCAAGCGATTGGGTTAGTGAGGTGATTTCGTACGGGAGATCCGCCTGCTCGAAGGCTTGTTTGAGTTCAGAAAGGCGGTCATGCGAGGTGATAATTTCGCTGATCACCCATCCATTGCGAACGACGAGTGGATACGTTGGGAGATTTCCAGAAGACAATATTGCTCTATGAAGTGCTGGCTCAGGCACAGTGAATTCGATTACTCCTCCTTGGTGTTCAATATCGAGGATTTCATACGAAATCACCTCTGGTCTATCAGCGAAATACTGGACGAAATCCGCGATGTCCGCTGTTTCTGTTGCTACCAAGAAAGTCAAGCCATCCTCTGTTGGATGGCCAGTGAGTCTCCAAAACTCTTCGTCTGAATGCTCCGTTGAATACTCTGCGATTATATCATCGGGGGGGTTGACTTTCACCCGAGCTCGAGGCATACAGCATCTATCGATGGAAGACGTTATACCTCTACATCATCACTCTTGGAGTCGATTTTTCGTCAAGCTGAAGGTGCACTGGCCATCGTTATATTTCAACTATCTCTACGACCCACCGAGCAGTCACAGCCGAAAACAGACTCACGTATATCTTCGAGAATTTCGTCACCTGTGATGGAACAACCTATTTACTGCTGTTTAACGTGAACGCTGTATGCGAAAGCAGCGGGTGTTTCTTACACTTCTCATCGCAACCCTCGTCGTTCTAGCCGGGTGTGTTGGGAGCGGACCATCCAACCCGACACACACCTCTACCAACTCACCAGCAACATCCTCAACCACGTATACTTCATCCCCCGGCTCACTCGAAGTCCATTTCATCAATGTTGGTCAGTCAGCGAGCACACTCATTGTCTCACCAACGGGTGAAACCATGCTCATCGATTCTGGTGATTGGCGTGACGACGGCGAAACCGTTCTCCAGTATCTTAAACAACACCATATCACTCGTATCGATCATCTCGTCACCTCTCACGCAGACGCTGATCACATTGGTGGCAATGCAGCCATCATCGACTACTACGAAACCCAAGCGAACGGTATTGGAGCCGTGTATGATCCGGGCATTGCATCCAGCTCCAGTACGTACCAACGCTACCTGGACGCTGTTGAACGACACAGTGTTACGCTCTACAAAACCCAAGCGGGAGACAACATCAAGTTCGAAGATGCCACTGTAAGAGTTCTCGCTCCCCCAGCCTCCTATCTCGCCAACAAAGAACGCAACGAGAACAGTATCGTTCTCAAAGTCACATACGGGAAGACGAGTTTCCTCTTGCCAGGTGACGCTGCCCAACAAGAAGAGCAGTATATGATCGAGCACCATCGCTCGGCACTCAACTCGACGGTACTCTATGCTGGTCATCATGGTAGTCGTTCCAGTAGTAGCGACGAATTTCTCGATGTAGTCACACCACAGATTGCGGTGATTTCGAGTGCTTATGATTCCCAATACGGTCATCCACACGAAGAGACACTCAACCGTCTCGCTGCACGCCATATTCCAACCTATTGGACTGCTGTCCACGGCAATATCGTTCTCGACAGTAACGGGAAACAAATCACCATCAAAACACAAGCGAAGGCACCCACCAATCCACACTCCCTTCGAACAGCACCACCGATCGAACCCGGCGACACTACACCAGCAACAGCACGAACAACGATCACTGTCGGAACTACTGGTGGTCCTGCCACTCCCTCACCGACCACAACCGCAACGTCGACACCGACGTCGTCACAATCGACTGGTTCACTACACCTCAGCGAGGTACATGCTGATGCCGCGGGGGATGATGCTGACAATCTCAACGATGAGTATCTCGTCTTGAAAAACACAGAGAGTGAACCACTCAACCTCGGTGAATGGCAACTCAGCGATGAAGCCGATCACAGGTATACCATTCCCACAGGAACTACTCTCAGCCCTGGTGAGCAGATCACTGTCCACTCTGGGGGTGGAACAAATACAAATACCGACCTCTACTGGAACTCAGGGCAGCCAATTTGGAACAACGGAGGCGATACCGTCATTGTCGTGGACACCGAGGGGACGACTAGACTTCGGGAGACCTACGAATGACTGACGAGAATACAAACTCTCCACAGGCGTTCACTGCCGTTCTTGATCGATTTGAAGAGGAATATGCTGTCTTACTCCTCGAATCGGACGGCGAGACTGTTGATGAGCTCGTCATTCAGCGCGATGATCTTCCAGAATCTGGACGCCATCAAGACGCGATTTTCACAGTTACTGTTGACGGGAGCACCGTGGTTGAGATTGAGTACGGGCCAACGGAAACGGAAGAGCGAGCAGATGCTGCTCAAGAGCAGTTCGACCGGTTAGCACGTCGACCACCTAAAGACACCGAGTGAGTAGGCATTTGGTGAACTACCTCGGAGGCAAGCGCCGAAGTTTCCTGTTCGGCATCAGGACTTCCATCACCAAAGACGATAGAGCGGTTCCAGAATCCACAGGCGCTCTCCCTCGTTGGGAAGATGCGGCCCGTCCCGTGTCGATCTGGGCCATAGTGATCCGAGGATATCTACACAATTATTACTCGGAGATGCCGTACGTACCGTCGCCCCAATCTCTCGTGGGGAAGTCATACACAGGTTGATGGTGACCGATTTCGTCGAGCAGAGCCTGGTCTTCGTCATCTAGTGTCCACTCAAACAGCTCTAGGTTCGCTTGAACATGGTCGGGTGAAGACGACTTCGGGAGGACAACAATACCTTTCTCGACGGCCCACTTGAGAATGATCTGAGCTGGCGCTCGGTCATACTTCTCTGCTATGTCTTGAACGGTGTCGTCAGCAAAAACCTCTGTTCGTCCTAACGGAGCAGCGGCTTCAATAATGGTGCCGATCTCACGACAATACTCGACGATATCATCTTGTGTATTCCACGGGTGATATTCTATCTGATTAACGGCGATTGGCACGTCTGAGATATGATGAGCGCAGCTAAGCTGGTATGCACTGAAGTTGGAAACGCCGATATTCTTGATTTTACCCTCGTCGTGGAGGGTTGCCATCGCATCCAAAGTTTCGCGAAGTGAAATTGCAGGGTTCGGCCAGTGAATCAAGTACAGATCTAAATAGTCGGTACCCAGTCGTTCTAATGAATCCTCGCAGGAAGCGATAACTGCCTCGTAGTTTAGATGTTTCGGGAGGACTTTTGAAGTTAGAAAGATCTCCTCGCGGTCGAACTCGGATATTACATCTCCTATGTTGCTTTCGTTGTGATATCCTTCGGCGGTATCGACGTGTGCGTATCCCGCATCTAAGCCTGTCCGAACTGATTGACGAACGGTGTCACCGTTGATGTTCCAGGTGCCGATTCCAACCATTGGAAGTTCGCCTCCACTTGGCAGTGTTTTTGTTGGGGAAGTCATCAGGAAAATAGTGTTCATTGGTACGCAAAATCATTCGGTTCACGGACAGCTCTGCCTGCTTGTTTCGATAGGAGGGATGCATGTATAGGATGGTACGAGGGCTGTAACCTCGTCAAAATCTAATCTCGGAAAGAAATAGCTGCCTTTCTCACTGTGGCAAGGGACATGAATACAGATCACGTGCTTAATGACGTTGTGTACCGATTCGTGAGGTTCGCAAAACCAACCCAAACTGTTTGTTAATGACCCTCGTCTGATTGTCCGATGGTCGACGCACGAGAATATCACGAGCGAACGAACCACTCTCTCGAGAGTATCCAGGGCGATACGTTCTCGCTAAACTACGCGAACAAGCCACGTCCCTACAAAGTGTACAAGAGGTTGCCACAGCGTTCACTCCCAGAACCGACACGCTCGCCGAACGAACCTGCCTTATCGACAATCGCTACATCGGCCGATACTCCCCGTGATAGCGCTCAATCCTCGCTTGATGCCCAAGCTGTCCACACACTCTGTCACTACGCAACGGGGATCACGAAAGAACTGCAGAGACAGGGTCAACGGATGCGGTTTCGGGCAGCCTCTTGTACGGGAAAGCTCTATCACGTCGACCTCTATGCTGTCACAGGTGACATCGACGGGCTTGCCCCTGGCGTCTATCACTTCGATCCCCATACTGAATCGTTCGACGTGCTTCGTGAGGGCGATTTTCGAGGCGTCCTCGCTCGAACAACGAGCAATCACGCGGCAGTCTCTAATGCCCCCATTACGTTCGTTGCCACCTCCGAATGGTGGCGCAACGCCTGGAAATACCGTGAGCGAACCTATCGCCACGCGTTCTGGGACTCGGGCACCATCCTTGCTAATCTATTGGCAGTCGCCCACGGAAATGGTCATCAGGCGTCAGTTATCACTGGATTCGCGGACGACCTGGTCGCACAACTCCTCGGTATCGATCCTACAGACGAAGCTCCGCTCGAACTCGTCCCTATCGGGAGCGGTGACCCTGCTCCAGATTCCTCCCCCGTCACAACCATCAACCCCGAAGAGACGCCACTCTCACAGGATCCCGTCGAGTATCCGCTGGTGGCCGACGCTTGGGAGCAGAGTACGTTAGGAAACGGCGAAGCAGTGGAGGCGTGGCGCGACCGCGTTCAGGACATGTCCAAGGATGCGTTCGGACGCCATGACTCGGGTGATGGCGGACTGATTTCCCTCGATCCAGTCGATTCCGAGACGGCATCGAGTCGTCCGGTGTGGTCTACCATCGAACGTCGGGGCTCACTCCGAGAGTACAGCCACGACTCGATAAGTTCGCGGCAGTTCGCGACGATTCTTGACCGCGCGCTTCGTGGGATACCCACGGACTGTTTCGATAGTGAGCGTATTGACGGATTGGTCGATTGTTACTGTCTTGTTCACGCTGTCGATAACATTCCATCTGGTGCGTATCAGTATCATCCGGGCGCACAAACTCTCGAACGACTGAGCGATATCAACCGACGAACCGCAGGGCATCTCGCGCTCGACCAGCCAGTCGTTGGGGACGCTGCGGTGAACGTGTATCTTATGGCGGATATCGACTCTATCGTCGAGACTGCCGGGAACCGAGGGTATCGAGTGGCCCAGCTAGAAGGCGGCATCGGGTTAGGGCGGTTGTATCTCGCGACCTATGCACACCGTGCACTCGGTGGTCGTGGGTTCACCTTCTATGACAACCTCGTGACTGATTTCTTCTCTCCTCGAGCGGCGAATCAAACGCCGATGACGCTGTTTGCGTTTGGAAAATCGACACAGTAGTACGACTATACGGCGGAAAGGTGCTGTGACGAGATCACCATACTATCGAAGACAGCTACAGCAAGTGATCTCGATTTTCTCGAATATAACAGATAAATATCAAAAGTCAGGTGTCTCTAAACAGGCACTAAATCCACTCTCACGTTCATTTTCACTTCCACTCTCCTGTCAACGAGGGTTTATGCGAATGCGTGTTCATTGGTCACATATGGCAGCAGAGCTCAACCAGCTACCAGGAGTTGGTCTCACAACCGCCGATAAACTTCTTGAGGCTGGTTTCAATTCCTATGAAGCACTAGCCGTTGCGAGCCCTGGCGAGCTCACTAACACCGCAGATATTGGTGAACGCACTGCCAATGAAATCATTCAGGCAGCACGGAAGGCCGCCAACATTGGCGACTTCGAAACTGGAATCGCGGTGCGTCGACAGCGTGACCAAATCGGAAAACTCAGCTTACTGATTGATACGGTTGACACACTGCTCGGCGGGGGTATCGAAACCCAGTCAATCACCGAATTTTACGGTGAGTTTGGCTCCGGTAAGTCACAGATTACGCATCAACTATGTGTAAACGTCCAGCTTCCCGAGGACAACGGGGGTCTCCATGGCCGCGCGATTTTCATTGACACCGAAGACACGTTTCGTCCGGATCGTATCGACGATATGGTGCGAGGGTTACCCGACGAAGTCATCCACGCTATGATGCTCGATCGAGGCATTGAGGGAGACGTTGCCGACGAAGCTGCACTTGCTGAGTTAGTTAATCACGTTTTGGATCGAATTCACGTCGCAAAAGGGTTCAATTCAGCTCACCAGATCCTCCTCTCGGAAAAGGCACGGGTACTCGCAACCGAGTATGCCGATACTGACTGGCCAGTTCGATTGATATGTGTGGATTCACTAACCGCTCACTTTCGAGCCGAGTACATTGGTCGCGGAAAACTAGCTGAACGTCAACAGAAACTCAACAAGCATCTGCACGACCTGATCCAATTCGCAAATCTACACAACGCAGTAATCGTTGTGACAAACCAGGTATCGTCTAATCCGGACTCGTTCTTCGGCGATCCGACACAGCCGATTGGTGGACACATTCTTGGACATAGCAGTACCGTTCGTATCTATATCCGTAAATCGAAGGGGGACAAGCGCATTCTCCGGTTAGTTGATGCACCGAACCTTCCAGATGGCGAAGCAGTGATCCGAATCGTCGGGTCGGGATTGAAATCCGAATAGCATGGCCAACTATAGGCCCTTTACCTACTCGCAAGTACCGTGGACCGCCGAATCGATCGCCCACAGTTCGGTCCATGTGCGATTACACCACGCCGGAAGACCAGTCAAATATGGATGAAAATCCCTGCGTGAGTTCCCACACTACACTTCTGTCTCGATTCTCACCTTGGAATACGCGGTCCCACAAGGGATTTAGTAGCGGAACAAAGTTTTAGCTCCATGAATCGCGATAACGGTCTCTCCCGACGCAAGCAGCTTCTCATCGCCGGATCTGCATGTATTGCTGGCGGTATTCAGGTTTTCCGCGTTGTTCGAGGAGAGGGTGGATTTCTGGTCATTGTTTCGATACTCTCTTTTTTCGTCGTGCTCGTACTCGCTGGGTGGCAACTCTATACTCGGCCAACTAACTCCGACCCAAGTCGACTGTGATTCCTTGGAATGCTATTCTCATGTGCGAGGACTGCAGCGGTCAAATCGCCCGCGATCGTTGTTCAAAGACAGTCCTGTTGTAACCCTGTGCAAGTATGTGCTCCCGTCCCCAGGAATGGAGCGGACTCTGTTAGTCTGTTTCATCGACTACTGACTACCGCGATCAGAACTTACTTCACTGCGCTTGGTGCGCTCCAAAATTGGTGCAAAAGGAAGGATTTCAGGTATATTCTTTTCTCTCGTGGACGGCAGCAGCAACTCATCAATTGGCTACTGAAGATCACGAGCGGTCTCGAAGACCGTCGCCATCCACGCGGAGAGGTCGTTCGCCTGAACGCGGTGGCGAAGCGTCTCCATTCGGTCACGTCGCTCTCTCTCGTTCATTGTTAGAGCGGTCGTGATAGCAGTCGCAAAGGTATCTGTCTCGTGCGGGTTGATAGTGACCGCTTGGTCACCGAGTTCTTCATGCGCACCGGTTTGGTTACTTAACACGAGAACACCGGGATCACCGGTCTGGGCAGCGATGTATTCCTTAGCGACGAGGTTCATGCCATCACGAACTGCACTGACGAGCAATGCGTCGCTATGGCGGTACAATCCCGCGAGTTCCTCCTCGGTCATCCAGTCTTCAATATAAACTACCGGCTGCCAGTCGTCAGTCTCGAATCGGTCGTTAATGCGATTAACCGCGTCCTCAACGTCCTGCTGGAGATCCTGATAATCCGGGATAAGTGACCGACTCTCGTTAGCCTTCTGGACGTATGTGAACTCTTCACGCCAGTCCGGGTTCGTTGTCCACAGCCGCTCTAAGGCGTTGAGCCGGTCAACGATGCCTTTCGTGTAATCGAGTCGGTCAACTCCCGCCACGACACGAGTATTTGGTGCAATGCCGTGGTCTTGCTGGAACGACGGCCAAAATGTCTCGTTGAGATGCTCACTCGTTGCTTGTATGTCTTCGGCGTCGATGCCTAGCGGAAACGCACGAACGGTCGTGGTCCGGCCGTCGTAGCGTACCTGTCCGTCCTCGCGGTCGACAAACGCATCGTCCAGACATCGATCTACGCATGTGAGAAAGTTTTCACAATAGCGTTCAATATGAAACCCTAACAAGTCGTTCCCCAAGAGACCATCGAGCAGCTCCCGTTGCTGCGGGCAGGCTTGGAACGTTTCCCAACTCGGCCATGGAATGTGCCAGAAGTGCATGATGAATGCGGAGTCATCAGCCCTTCGGAGTTGTCGCGGTGCGAGCGCGAAGTGGTAATCCTGGAACCAGACAAGTGAGTCACTCGTTGTGTACTCGGCCACTGCCGATGCAAATCGCTCGTTGATCTGTTGATAGCGTACCCAATGGCGGTTCTCGTACTCGGGTTTCCAGACACCGCCATGACAGAGAGGCCAAAGCGTTTGATTGCTGTAGCCGTAGTAGTAGCCATTAACCTCCTCCTCGGAGAGCCAGATGCGTTTGAGGGTATACGTTTCCTCGTCTGGCGGCAGCCGAATCGTCCCATCATCAGCTGTGACTTCGGCGTCCGCTTCACCATCACCCCATGCGACCCAGGTCCCATCGGTTTGCTGCATCACTGGATCTATCGCAGCCGTAAGTCCGCCGGCTGGCCGGTCAACCTCGATGCGGCCATCCTCTCCATATCGGTGTTGGTACGGCTGGCGATTAGAGACAACGATGAGATTTTTTTTGAGAATCGATGCTGGATTCCGCTGGCTCCGAGTAGCATCGTCTCCATCAGTTAGGGCGTGGACCATTGTTCTTCAGGAGTGCTTTTGCCTACTTCTCTGTAGTCAAAAATAGTCTCTGGGGCCGCTTGTACCTCACTGGAAATTCAGTCAAATTGAATGACAGGATGTGCGTCGAATACAGTAATCCCTGTCGACTACAAGACGTCGTCCGAGTAGTAGGTTAAACTCGATTTGTTTCTACATTTCATCCATCAACTAACTCGAATTGTACTCACTATTTCTAATTTATAGTATAGTTCCGGTATGCAAAAATTATTCATTACCCAGGCTCCTTCTCCTGTTCATGGCAGAAATTGACAAACATGGTCCGTTCTCCCGACGCACATATTTGAAAACCATCGGGATCGGCGGTATAGGTGTTGCACTCGCTGGATGTACCGACAGTAAGTCTTCTAACGAGGATGGATCTAGCGGGAAAACCAAGGACAAGGATACGTTCGTTGTTGGGATGAGTAGCAAGGCCTCCACGTTGGACGTGCAAAAGGCTACCCGACGCCCCGAATCGACGATTCTGTCGGCAATCCATGAAACCCTCTTTGTACTCGATGAGGACAAGAAACCGGTGCCACATCTGGCAACAGAGTACAGCAAAAATAAGGACGCCACACAATTCACGTTTCAATTGGAAGACGGCGTCACATTCCATAACGGAGAGAAATTCACGGCCGACGTAGCGAAATGGAGCTACGAACGATTTCTCGAAAACTCACCGAACTCCTATCTCATTGGTCCGGTGGATTCGATCGAGGCACCGAAGAAAACCAAGCTCACGATCAAATTCAAAGAGTCGTTTCCACTCCTTCCGAGAAACTTCCTAACTTCTCGTCATAAAAGAAACTGCTGAACTAACCGCCGTTCTAGCTTTTTGTCTCTCAACTCCTCTATAGGTTAGTTTGTCAGCTTGAAGTCCTGTGGCCCACTCGTCTTCCTCATCGAGGATTTCGTGGGCACGGAAGCATGTATCAACTGGCGATAGCGTACTGCTGCTGTTCGTACTACCTTGACAGTTTATTTACTAGCGGTACCGAAGGGAGGTGATGGCAATCTCGACAAAGTTTCTGCTAATTTCACCGTTACTTCCACTTACCGGTGTCGTCCAGTCACTACGGAGTAACGAAATCGAGTGCGTCCATGGACTCCATCTCAAAAAGGGCGTAAGGATTTTCATCGCCAGGTTCGACAGCGAAGACTCGGTATCCGAAGACGACCTTACTGCTCATGACGAAATACTGGATGCGACGCTACTCGGCACTACGGTCGACAAACACATCTATAAACTCGCTGTTGACATCCCGACGACACTCTCAGAGATATTCAATCCCAGGCAGTTCGACGGAGGACCGTTGGAGCCGTTGGTAGTCACGCCCGACGGTTGGAAGGAAAACAAACTCTTCAAAGATTACGATATCTTCAATGACTTTCGAACACGCTGCGTACAACGAGATATCTCGGTCGAACTGATTTCGATTACCCAAACTGGCACTATCTTCACCGATGACTCACAGTACGGTCTAACTGACCGACAACATGAGGCACTGACGCTTGCGTTGTCCCGTGGCTACTACAAAAGTCCGCGCCAAATCTCGACTGCCGAACTTGCTAAAGAGTTAGAGATCAGTTCAACTTCGGTCTCCGAGTTGCTCCGACGAGGCGAATCACAACTTCTCACCAATACGCTTGGTGGCCAATCTGACTTAAAGACCCGTACCAATCAGCATTGAAGCCAAGCGACTCACGGCCCTCATTCTACTCGATGTCGACAGAGTCATTCGGTATCCTCGATGGACAGGTAGCGATCGTCACCGGTGCGTCGTCCGGAAGCGGCGCGGCAACTGCCAAGGCGCTGGCCGAGCAGGGTGCAAACGTCGTTCTTGCTGCTCGCCGCGAATCCGAATTGAAGACAGTAGCCAAGGAAATCGAAACAACAGGGGCAACTGCTATTGTCATCCCAACGGACATGACCGATGAGGCGGATATCGATACCCTTGTCCAATCGGTACGAGAACGATTCGAAACGATCGATATTCTCGTGAATAACGCCGGTATCGCGTTGATCGAACCCGTCGAACGTGCCCACCGTAGCAACGTCCGTCAGATGATTGAGGTCAACCTTCTCGGGGTGATGAATCTCACCACTGCTGTCCTGCCAGTTATGCAAGAGCAAGACGCTGGCCACATCGTTACCGTCTCATCAACCGCCGGTCGTACCGCATCCGCTAACATGTCGGGATACAACGCGTCGAAGTTCGGTGTCAACGGGTTTACCGAGGCACTTCGGCAAGAAGTCACGACGCAAGGAATTCGAACGACCTTGATCGAACCCGGTGCGGTTGATACCGAATTCAGTAGTCACATCCCAGATAACGAAGTTCGGTCTGCTATCGAAGACCGCCTGTTCACCTCGATTAAACCGCTTCAACCGGAGGACATTGCTCGCTCAATTGTCTTTGCCGTTACCCAACCCCAACACGTTAGCGTTAACGAAATACTCATCCGACCAACTGATCAACAGTAACTACCGAGTGACAAACCGACTGAATACGCCGGAATTGGCTCTATCATTAGATGAAATAGCTTAGATCAACTGAACACGGCTAGGTCGATCCGTCATGCATGGCACCTTTTGAAATTTAGATGGCTAATAACGTCGTCACGGTGGACGATCTGATGGCGTGCACATGCCCGCATCATGTCCATCACAATGCCTTCTGCAAACACATGGCCGCCGTCGAAACCGCAACCGACGACGGGACGCTTGACCCCTTCCACCCAGAGGACGACAACGGGACCGAACCGGAAGACTGCGATTGTGAGGGCCTCACCGGGTTCCCGTGCTGGCCGTGTGTGAGAACGGGGCGGAAGGAACTACCGAACTAACTCCTGCTTCCGTTTTTTATCCATGATTCGCCTATTGACGTTCTCGAATTTAACTGGCTAGCGAACGCTGACGACAGTACCGATACAACGACCGATGATGCCTCCGAAACACCAACGGTCCTGATCGACTGAGTGCGAACACACGCGGCGAATTTCGCTGCTGAACTCTTCTTGAACTTGTCGCTGGGAGTTGGAAGAGACGGCGACAATACTTTCGAAACCTCGCCTTTCGAGAGAGGTGTGAGTGATCAAGATTTATTCCCTTCGCCTTCTGCACCGCGCCCAACCATGATTGCATTTTTGATCAAATTCTTATGTGCGCGATGAAGCCGTTCGGAGAGTGCCTGTGGAGAGATCTCGAGTTCCTTTGCAAGTTCATCCATTGTTATCGCCTGAGGTATCTCAAAATAGCCGTTCTCAAATGCCGTTTCAAGGGTTTCTTGCTGTTGGTCAGTGAGTCCAAATCGTCCTTGTTCTCCCTCATCTAATCGATACATCCGCTTGATATCGAACGTGAGGTCGTTGTCTGTACAATACTGATTTGTCCTTGATATTGCACCGCGTTCTGGAAAGAGTGCGCGGAGATGCCATGTTCCTTCGCGTCCAAACGCTGCTAAAATGGTGCCCTCCTCTTCGACGATAATCTGGACAAGCGTTTGAATGGAGTCAACCCAATTCATCTGATACAACCATTCGTCATCGAGATCAACGAGGAGTTCGACGTTTGCCGTACTCGGATCGTTTTCTAGTGTTGTTTGAATTAGTTCACTATCCGTTTTGTCTGCACTCACCCAGACAAACGGCATGAGTTGATCGGGATCATGTGCGACAATTCGTTCGACCTCGAATTCCAAATCATCAAGTTCAGTAATCGTCTTTTGGAGTGCGAATTCGTTCGATGGGACTTCGGCCTCTACAACGACTCCCATAGAGAATCATAGATTTCTCATCGAGATAATAAGAGCGCTTCAGTGAACACCGAGATAACAATATTTTATCAATCCGATTTTTATCACTGTTCTTATTTATCTTCAGTGACGGACTCGATACCTTCGGAGACCGTAATTTGTTCGATATTCTTTTCGGTCTCGATTCTCCACCGGTCAATGTCGTCTTCATATGTTGCAAGCCGGTCACTCACCCGTTGCTTAAGATCGTCGTCGTTGACATTCACTTCAAAACGATACTTCGGCCTCCCAGATTGAATTCTATCTAAGTTCGCGCTGATGAGTGGATTATCGAAATAACAAGGAGAGACTTTTGTCATGATATGTTTATATACCGTACTTTCGACTGCACGAAGGCTCTTTCTCGCTGTCGAGTCGACTGCACGAGTCGCGTGCTCCACCGCATCTTGTCCTTCTTCAGTAGCATCTTCTATATCTCCCTCTGCAAGCTCTGAAATCGAATCACCGATATTTTCACCAGCGGTACCGAGATCATCGGCGGGTGTTTTCCCTGCTTTCTCACCATCTCCTTCGTCTGTACTCGCCTGCTCGGCAGTTTTCTCGTTGATCTCTTCACAAAACCGTTCTTCTGCTTTCGGTCGCCATTCGTTCCACTCGTCGAGATTTGGGTCATCAATCCCCTCCTCTTCTAACGCCGCCGTGATACGTTCTCCATGCTCGACGGTCGTGACCCATCCGCCTTCTTCTTTAAACCCTGAGACGCTTTCTTCCATGGTGAGAAGTCCTACGTGTTGAGAACAGCTATCCCTCATCCTGGTATTTCCCAGCCGTTTATAAGTGGGGTCGGAGTCACTCGGAATCAACAACTGACATTGTATCCCTGAAGTATCATTAACAAGATGAGCGATCATATCTAATGAACTCCTCATCGTTCGAAAACAGTACAGCTTATAATCAGATAGGGGTGTGACAATCAAACATTCTCATCGAAATGACTATGCTAATGAAGCACGTACATACTACCTATTATGTTCTCCGCGCTCCTCTTACCAATTGATGGCAGCGACACCGCACAGAATGCAATTCCCTACGCATTAGAGCTAGCCGAGCAATACAATGCAGCTCTTCACACTATTTCCGTTGTCGACACCGACGAATCAGATCTCGATGAGAAGCGTGCAGCGATGTATGAAGAGTTCAAAATAGAATCCAAACAAATGGTCGAAGACATTGTTGAGCAAGCCAAACATCGTGACATTCGAACCACAACTGGATCAATTGCAGAGGGCAAACCACACCGAGCGATTTTGCAATACGCCGCCGACCAGGATATCGATTTGATCGTGATGGGAACACATGGGCGAAGCGGATTTCGACGGGCACTTCGGCGCAGCGTTACTGAGAAAGTCATTCGACGTGCTGAAGCTCCAGTACTCGCAATCCGGCTAATCGACTCGGAGAAAGAATCAGTTTCTCCATGAAACATCCACCGTGTCTAAATAGGTCTGGCAACAGTCTATATGGCACACCGAGACACAACAAAATCGCTGGAATGTCGCTGTACACGGTGTAAGTACAATGATGACGGCACCTGTGGGTTATCAGGAGAGGCTCCTCATCGATACAAATGGCGAATGTAATATGATGGAGATGGGCTTTGGTGGCGACAAAGGCCCGTATGGAGACTGATCTGACCGCAAACCCTGAAATTATCGAGACGGCACCAAAACGCGCACAGGCCGACCAATTTACCTTCAATGTCGATGTCCCCGGACTCGCTGAAGCCACCAATGAGAGCCACGAGAACCCCGCAGACCACCAGTACACCGTCTCCATCGATGACGTGACTGAGAAACTGATGGCCTGCACGTGTCCGCATTACGTCCACCGCAACGCCTACTGCAAACACATGGCCGCCGTCGAAACCGCAACCGACGATGGGACGCTTGAGGCATTCCCGTCCGAGGACGACGATGCCAAGTCAGAGGACTGCGACTGTGACGGCCTCGGTGACTTCCCGTGCTGGCCATGCGTAAGAACAGGACGAACAGAACTGCCGAACTAACCACCGCTTCAGTTCTTTTTTATCCATGTCCGTTAATTGGCGTTCTCGGATATCGCCGACTAGCGAACGCTCACCGAAGGTGTAAATGCAGCGACTAACGACCTTCACAAGAGACTTATCGGTACTCTTCGATGTCAATCACTTTCTGTGTCTCTTCATGAGTCAAGTCACCGTCTCCAGAAACTACTGGTGCATCGAGTTCACGACCAACCGCAGCAATAAGAGCATCAGGTCCGTCAAGATACGGGCCACCGGGTGCTATCTCGTCTGCAATTTTCCCTGCGGCAATCGCTATCCGCTCGTCGATAACATATACTTCCCCCCAGGCGAGATCAGCACGCACACCGTCGACATCACCATTCGGAAGGTTGCCCGCTCCTACAAGCACCTCGGCATACGCAACAAGAGGAATGATCCACTGCTCATCCGCACCACCCGCTTCCTCGTAGAACGTCTTGGTAGACGCAACTCCTGCAAGGTAGTCGATTAGAAACGATGTGTCGAGAACCTTCACGCGTCGCCTCTACCAAGTCGTTGCATCCGTGCCTTTCGCTTCTCTTTGCCCTGTTTGCGACCCTCACGGACGCGTTCAGCCTCTTCGTCCGACCAGCGACCAAATCCATCACCGAAATCACCGCTGTTGTCGCCGAGCATACGCTCAAGAACGTCGTTGAAGCTCTCTCCCTCTCGTTTCCGGCGTTCTAATTCCCGCTTTACTGTATCGCTAACGCGAATCTGATCGTTTGCGATGCCCATCGTACGTTGACATTCGTGTTGACACTACTTCGTCTTTGTGTTTGTAGGATCCGATCCAGATACATTTACGACGATACCCCCGAGACACTGACGGCCCTCCTCGACCGAGCATAACAACACGCAACGAACGTCGCCGCTGAACACTTCCCGATCTGCCGGTCGAAACGATCGACTGGGAAATTTCACACCGAGCCCAACGACAGGCGGGCGTCACGATTTTCAGTCCAAAAGAGTACCCATGAAAAAGAGATATGGCTGACACAAACCTAATGCTCTTCATTGCCGTCTAGATGTGCTACAGATGGTAGACTTCGGGCAATTGTTGATTCTCATCATCGCGGCCGGTGCAAGCTTCGTTATGGCTTGGACGATCGGCGCCGGCTCGTCAGGATCGACCCCCTTTGCTCCAGCAGTCGGAGCTAACGCTCTTTCGGTAATGCGGGCTGCGTTTTTTGTCGGGATTTTTGGACTCCTTGGTGCGGTACTCCAAGGTGCAAATGTCGCAGACGCGGTCGGTACCGATCTCGTTGGTGGTCTCTCGCTCACTGCCTCAGCAGCAACAGTCCTCCTGTTGCTTGCTGCTAGTCTTGTGGTAATCGGGATCTTCACGGGCTACCCTATTGCAACAGCGTTTACTGTGACCGGAGCAGTGATCGGCGTTGGGCTTGGGCTAGGTGGAACTCCTGTGTGGCCAGCATATATCGAGATTGCTACGTTGTGGGTGCTCATTCCCTTTGTTGGTGGTGGAGTAGCATATATCACAGCACGCGCACTTCGGAACGAGAACCTCCCCGAACGCTACAGTATTCCAGTTCTTGGTGGAATCGTCGGCCTTGTTCTCGCTAATATTCCCTTTACTCTTCTCGGAACCTCTCCAAGTGGTGCGTCGATCGCCATGGTCGTTGCAATGGAAACTCCATTGCCCCTTCTCGTCGGAGAAGTCCTTGTTTCATTGGTCATTGCGATACTTTCCGGACTCCTACTTCTTTGGGATCTCCATTCTGATATCGAAGGTGCGCTGCAGCACTTCCTCTTGGCACTTGGCGGACTAGTCGCTTTTTCAGCGGGAGGTAGCCAAGTTGGTCTCGCTGTGGGTCCGTTGATTGCAGCATTCAACGATACCTCACTTTCGTTTACAGTACCGCTGGTAGTATTGCTTCTATTCGGTGGAGTTGGACTTTTGGTTGGCTCGTGGATGGGTGCACCGAGGATGATCAAAGCGATTGCACAGGATTACTCCTCACTCGGTCCTCGACGGTCGATTGCTGCACTGATTCCATCGTTTGCAATCGCCCAAGCTGCTGTCTTATTTGGAATCCCTGTATCATTTAACGAAGTCATTGTGAGTGCAGTTGTTGGAAGTGGGTTCGTAGCAGGTGGAGCAGGCATGAGTACGCAGAAGATGCTTTATACAGTGATCGCGTGGGTTGGGTCACTTGTCCTTGCAATCGGTGTTGGATATGGTGTGATGTGGATTATTCAAATGCTGTCCTAATATCGGTTGATCAGTAATTGGCGTATCTTGATTAAGAATATAGAATGGTGATCCCTTCTCAATCGTAACCGAGTCTACTGGATTCTATGAGGTATATTTTTCGAACGAGAGCCAACATTCATTTTCTACCGAATAATCGTTTGATGATTGTTCGATGGCTTGGTCGCTCTGCTAGCAACATGGAACAATCGACTTCATTGAGAACGTCATGGTGTAACGTATTTCTCACGAGCCGCGAAAGTAGTCCTTCCTCTGTTGCTCCGACGATCACTAATGTATTGTCATTTGATTCCCGTTTTATCGCCTTGCCAACATCCCCAGTATCGTCTATGACGAGAGAAGCAGTGTCCAATTCGTGTTCTGTTGCCCAGTCAGAGAGAAACTGTTCACCGGAGTCACGTTCGTTGGGCCCATCCACAACGTGTAACAGGGTCACTGTGGATCCGAGAGCAGACATGAGATCCCGTGCTACTTCCGCACCTAGTTTCGAATTAGGACCACCTGCAGTAGGTAACAAAATCCTCGAAGCGTCCAGCTCCTGGCCCTTTAATACGAGAAAATCACATGGAAGATGTTTCGTTAATTCGTCGATCGGCTTTTCTGCGCGTGCCTCCCCCCATAGTCGATCTGTATCCCATCCCATCACGACAAGATTTGCGTGCTCACGTTCGGCAGTATCAAATACTTCCTGAAATGAACGATGAGAAACGACTGTAGACGTCTTGCAGGAAATATCATAAGAGTCAACAGTATCACGAACACCTTCCATCTGTGCATCAGATTCAGCAATAATACGGTCTTGCTGATCATGATCGTAGCTCATCGAGGCACGGAGGGGTGTTTGAACGATATGGACCACATGGATCACCACAGACTCCCATCGACTAGCGAGAGTACTTGCTAGATTTACCACTTCTAATTCGGTACGAGGATTCTCGATTGGGACCAAAATCCGGTAAGAATCATTATTGGATGCAGTCGTTTCACTAGTGTCAATCATAGATACATACGACCGTCCAACGAGATCTCCGAGAAACCACTCTCGAATCGAAAGCTGACGATCGATGCCTTCGAATCGAGCTGCTTCGAGTCGACGTTCGCTCGTTTGGAAGTAGTTGACCACGGTTACCAATACAACACCCCCTACTGTATTGCCGAGTAGAACTGGAATCACGAACTGAGTGAGTCCAATAGTGATTCCAATATCTCCTGCCAGCACTAAGTAGGTCATTTCAGTGAAAGAGACGACAACGTGAAAAAGGCCGCCTAATGGGATCGCAAGGAACGCTAAATACACAACCACTAACCGTGAAATCGTATCACGAGAGGCGTAGACTACCCAAACAACTCCAGCGACTATTAACCCAGCAAAAACCGCTTTAAAAAACAACGATGATGGTGGCGTCTTGATCCCGTTTTCGGCGTGGTGGAGAGCCGCGGCTGTTGCCTCGGGAGAAAAGACACCACCCCACGTGAGTGCGATTGCTCCGATGGCACCTCCTGCAAAGTTACCGGATAGTACGATAAGCCAGTGACGTAATAGAGCTGGAATACTTGCTAGTCGTTCGATCGTCAAAGCGACTGGCGGGAGTGTGTTTTCGGTATATAGCTGATACCCACCGAGTATGATGTAAATGAATCCAAGTGGATACAGTAGTGCACTAAAGAGTGGATTACCGCCCATCGTAGCAGTCATTGACGAATAGAGAAGAAACGTGATTGTTATCGCAAATCCTCCTGCGAGAGCACCGAAGAATAATTCACGAGAGCTTGACGTTATTTCCTCATCTGCTGCGGCAATAATCCGTTGAAAGATTTCGTCTGAAGAAAAACGATCTCGAACCACTGATCCAACTGCAGGAGCACCACTTCGAGAACTTTCAACGGCATCACGAACAGTCTCTCGGTCCAAGTCCGAATCCGAGTCTGACATCATCATCTATATTGTCCGCAAAGCTATACGAATTGTGCTCTATTACTGGCCATCTGCGACGGTTGTTGTCCTGAGTACCTTCCGTGGGATGTACAGAACGAGGCCCCTTGCTCTTCCCTTTACGCACGATTGTGAACTGGAAGACGATTAGATGACCCGGTTCGTCGCTACCCCGACACAATCCTCTGGCGGGAGGCGTAATCGGCACACAAGTGGACTGGCCCCCTTTATTTCATAATAAGAAACTTTCCAGTTGCACTCTTCGTGGTTCACTGTCCTTCTGCATTTGACCGTCCCTCGAGTTGCTCAACGACCTCACTCGCAAACGATTGTAACTCCTCATCAGACATCTCTTCAATCGAATCTGAGGATAGTTTCTTGTCTTCAATTTCCTCTGTGCCATGATCCTCATCTTCCACTTCCTCCTCGGTTTCTTTCGACTGCTCGTCTTCATCAGCTACGCCGAAATTCGTGCCAAGTAGCTTGTTGATGACTTTGTAGACAATGTTTGGTAGTATGCTTTTACCAGGTAGGACATCAGAGATCGATGGCGGTTTAAAATGCTGTAAGACGTTTTTGAGGCGCTCAAATGGCCCTTTATCCAATAATTTGGTCAGTGCCGAAAGTAGGTTTCCCAGCAATCGGCTAGGTCCAGGAATCGCGGTGATAGAAAGCTCGACTTCGTCGAGATCTATCTCGAGCCCGAGAAGGTCGAGAAAGAGTCCCTTCAAATCAAGGTAGAGAACATTTGACTCTTCGGTGTTCGAGTCCTCTCTTTCTGCAGATTCATCTTCGCTCTCCCCTCCGTCAGTTCGGAGACGAGATGCCTTCAGAACCCGCTGGTCTTTTTCTCCAGTTTGTGGTCGTCTATTCCCCCTCATCCCATCTATCTATACAACCGCTTCGAATATATACGCCGGGATTGGTCCATGGGGTGAAAAATAGCGTTTGAAATCTGGTTAAGATATATTTCGGGGATTACTAAGCCATCTACGCGAGCAAGGTTCACATCGCTAACTCTGGCTAACAGGCACCGCTCTCAGAGATGACCAACCAGCGAACGCTGACGGAAAGCGCAAGCACTGTGACCGACGATACACCCGAGACACCGACGGCCCTCCTCGACCGAGCACAACAGCATGCAATGAATGTGACCACCGAGTATTTCCCTGACCTGCCGGTCGAAACAATCGACTGGGTGATTTCACATCGAGCCCAACGACAGGCAGGCGTCACGAAGTACGACCCTGTAACAGAGGAGATCACGATTGCGCTGACCTGGATGGCTTACCAACAACACGGATAGGAGCAATTCAGTTCTACCGTCCGCCACGAACTCATCCACGCATGGCAGTATCACAAGTTCGGCGACGCGGACCACGGGCGAACGTTCACCCGTTGGACGGACGATCTCGATACTGCCCAGCACTGCGAACGCTTCACTACGCCCAAGTGGCGGCTCGCCTGCGAGGACTGCAGCGGACGGATTGCCCGGTATCGTCGGTCGAAGACGGTGCGAAACCCAGAGCAATACAGTTGTGGTGAGTGCGGCGGTGCAATTCGCGTTGAGCAGGGCGACAGCCACTAACCAATTCTCGTTTGAGTAATTCTCGCGATAAGCAGTAAATACGAGGAAGATTCTCACGGCCCGCTGCTTTCTGCCTGAGTTCTTGCTATCGCCCCTCGTTCATAGAAGAGCCTGCGTTGGTTAGTAGTTCATACTAACTCTCTGTAACACACCCCAAGCAGAAGAGCTATTACGAATTATGCATAATTCATAACTACGATGGCACAGTCTGCTGCCTCCACCGATTCGATACCAATTGCGCAACTCCAAACAGTCGTCGAACTACTGGAGAATCCGACACTGGCACAAATCTACACCTATGCACTCCGTTCTGACGGCGCTACTGTCGCGGACTTCGTCACTGAACTCGACGTTCCACAGGGAACCGCCTACGACTACGTGCGAACACTCGAAGGTGCAGGACTACTGACGAAGCGAGAAGACAACCGCCCTTACGAATTCGAAGCCGAACCGCTCTCGATCACACTCACGACAGACGGCGAGACGCGAACCATCACGGACGAACTCGTGGACGCCGCCGCACAACGCACAGAAAACGAGGATATCGACGTCTACATTGACCGTCATGGTATCGATGGTCTCGCAACTGCCCTAGAGTATGCTCGTGAGTTCGTGGATGGCACCGTCAATCACCGAATCATGGCCCGTGAACTGGATCTGTCGCCACTCGAAGCAGAAATCATCTTGCAGGCCCTTGAACCGGTCATCCGTGCCCACTCCGACGACGAATGACGACGTACATCGCAGACACGGGTGTATTCGTCCGGTGTGGTGGCCCGGACAACGAGAAGTATCAACGGCTTCGCCGCGCTGTCCGACAAGCAGGAATCTCGCTGCTCGTTCCTCGTCGAGTATATGAAGAACTCGGTGGTGATCCTGACGACGAAGCCTATCCATCAAGCAACAGTCGTTGACAAGAGGGGGTTGACGAAGGATGGATCCAAATTGCGGATGAACTCGATTACACTAATTCACAAGTTTCGCGGGTGATGGATACGGCTCGACGGTTTATTGCGAACGACACGGACCGACCTGAGGATACAATCGAAAAGACGGATACTGCACTTATTGGCCTCGCAGCACAGCTCTTCGACACCGGACAAGCAAGCTCCGTTGTCTTGCTAACCACGGACAAACCAGCAGGATGGGCTGCAGAATCACTGCTTCCCAGCCATGGATTCACAAACGACGTTGAATATCGGTATGCCAGTGTCGAGTTTCTCGAGACGGTAACTGCCGCGGAGTTCGACGACTAAGGAATAGATCATCTACCAAGTGGACAGTCGGCCAGCAGAAACAGAGAATCCATCCTGACGTCAACCACCCCGTCTTTCAAGTGAAAACCAATATCACAGACAACCAGCATCAGTCAGCTTGACAGTCCACTATTACCACACCACATTTCCGGAGTAACTCACCAGTACACTATAGATAGGGGCACTCTCCTTCCACAATCACTTTCACTCTCACAGACAGTCCCATTGACCCATACCAATGACAGTCCAGGGGCTGATTCACGGAAGACAGTCCGTTGGCCGCAACCAGTCCACTTCAAACTCGCTGTAGCACGTTGGACAGTCTCCCCGGTTGTCATGGATATGACCATCACCCGCTAGTGCCAGGATGACAGTCCCACGGGCTGTAAGACTCCCAACGTCTATTCTGCTGGTCGGAAACGGACAGTCTAGAGTTAGTATAAAGCAACGCTGGGTTAGCTGCGCTCATCTCTCGTAGAAAGTCTCGCAGTGCTTGACTGCTAATCACTCGTTCATTGAAACCTCGGTGTCTCCTCTAGTGGAACCCCCACTAATGCACCCGTGTTGGCACCCAAATCTGCGTGAAGACAGTGGGCACCCCAATCAGTACTACCACTGGCACCCCACTATCGCCGCTCATCGGATTTCATCAGCTTGTCCGGGGAGAGGGACTGTCAGAACTCGTCGCTCTTGATGACTGTCCTGTGCTATCTCACAGCCGTTGTGTCTCGTACCTCGTCACTCGGTGTTTGGGTGGACCGCTCCTCGAGGTCTTCTCGTCCTAGTGGCTGTCACCCTCTCGTAACGCTGCCCCATCCTTGCTGTCGGTACTGTCGCCTAGCTTGTTCCTCGTCGTACTGTGCATCTCTCGTTTTCAGCCACCCTTCTCGCTCCCGCTACACTGTCCGTGTTTGGCTCACTCTCATTGACTGTC
The DNA here is from genome assembly GCF_043952005.1 of Haladaptatus sp. CMAA 1909. Classification (NCBI taxonomy): domain Archaea; kingdom Methanobacteriati; phylum Methanobacteriota; class Halobacteria; order Halobacteriales; family Haladaptataceae; genus Haladaptatus; species Haladaptatus sp. CMAA 1909. The sequence goes on from NZ_JBIOAV010000005.1 coordinate 57,821, forward strand.
CCTGGTTCTCAGTGTGGCTGTCCCTCTACCTTCTGTTGTCAGCACCACCTTTGGGAAGCTAGGTCGCTCGGAGTTTCGGTCTTCTATTCGCACTTCCGGACTGTCCCATCCCGCGTTGGTCTCTGTTCTTCGGTTGCTGTTTTCGCATAGGGACTGTCGTTCTGTTCTCGCCCTGGTCCGTCGTGGTTTGTCTCTAGTGGACTGTCCTTGGTCTCGCTGTGATGCCTGTCGTTGCGTCGCTCTTGGTGGACTGTCCGGGGTGCTTCTCCATGGTGCTTCCGTCGCTTTTCGTCACATCATTTGGATACTGCTGGACGCTTTCTGGGGTGCCCATTTTCTCGCCCATTATGGGGTGCTGTCTTCACTTTGTCTCGGGGTGCCTGCCTGTCGCGCTTCATCTGACTCTTCTATCTCTGCTGGTTGATAATTTCGGGGTGCCACTACCTATGTCACAGCTGGTTTCCGCTCTTGCTCTCGGCAGAGTTTCTTCTGCTGTTCATCTATGTGTATCTTCTGTTAGTTTCTCGTAGGCCTGGTTTCCCTCTATTTCTTCGCCCCCCTTGTTTGGTAGGTGCTTTACCGTCGGAGTGATGTAGTCACGCCATATAGGGGGCTATATTTATGGCCTCACAGGGAAAATAACGCCTCATGAGCAATAGTTCAATCACTGAGATTTCAGATGGAACGGTGCCTACCTTCGAGGAGATGCAAGACCGCCTCGGTCATCCCCGCCGCAACATCCTCCAAGTATTATTGTCCGCTGATAATACTGCAGTGAACACCTCAGAACTACGGGAACACGCTGGCATTCCAACTGGCAGCATGACCCACCACATGGATCTACTGGAACGGTGGGAGTTAGTCGAAGAAATTGATCGGGTTCACATCGGCCAAGGATCACGGGCGATCGTGTGGCAGTTGACGGAACGGGGTGAGCAGTTCTGCGAGGACGGGTTGGAACTCGCCGCCAGAGATCTCGCCCATCCTAATGATGTGGAAGTGCTCTGGGAACGGATCGAAGAGCTCGAGGAAGAAGTTGAGACGCTACGCACCAAGCACGACAACGATATTGAGGACCTGCGTACACGGACCAAGAAGGTAATTCAGAAACTCAAAGAGAATTTGTAGTCCGCAAGCAGCCACTTAGAGGAACTCCGCCGCTTCGTCAATCACGTCCTCTCTCGCATCATCGACCTGCTGTTCCTCCGTTTGTATGGGCGTCTCATGAGTAGTGTTTAGCTCTGCGTTGGCTGTCACAGAATCTTCTTCGTCTACTGTATGCTTGATGAGGTTCGGGAGGTGAATGTTCGACGCGCCTTCCCGATAGAGCATGATGTCCATCGGTGTCGTCGTTTCTGGCGGAACCACAACCACGTCCCACTCGACGGTACTGAGGTCACCATCCATCTCGTACTCGGGGATGACCGGCGGCTTGATATTCTTCGTGCCACCGTCGGGGTACGCACTGGCATCGGTAAAGATGGCCGCCGCCGACGTGAATCGGGCATGTACTTCCCCCTTTCCATCTCGAAGTTCGTACTTATCTGTCTGCTTGTCATGCACCCAGACGTTTTCGCGTCCACCGGGGCGTGTCATCGTTTCGCCGTCAATTGTCAGCGTCTGCGTGCCCGTATAGAACCGACGCTCGTCCGTCACACTATGGTTGCTTCGGCAGCAGAACGGCTCGTGGGCAACCGTATCGTACACCTTCTCAGCCACCTCCTCGCGGGCAAAGAACAAGCACCGATTCCCGTCGTTGTATGCTTGTGCAAGATTCTTTACCGTCTGCGACGGTTGCGTACTGCCGGTCGTATGTTCGCTTTCGATATAGGCGTCATTCGTCCCGGCAAGGCGATTCAAGAGCGGGTGGTCCTCCCGGTAGCTGTTGACCGTATCCGCCACCGTCTCCGGGTCGTCGTCCGGCTCAACCATTAGTACGTCATCCAGCCGGGCAAGACCGTCGGGCATGGCTTCTCCAGTCTGCTCAGGAATCTCGAAGACAAATCCGAGTTGGGTCATTGGGATGTAGGCATCGGCCATCGGTGCCCAATGCTCGGCCTTTCCGTCGTTCTCCGAATCACCGATATTCAGGAATCCGGTATCAAGCGGCTTCACTTCCATCTCGTCCTCAACCTCGCGATGATCAAGGTGCGTATCGGGGACTCGCTACAAGACTTTGCGCCATGCTTTCCCGGCGTCAGTCACGTCGTCGCCGGGTAGATACCGATTCAACCGCTCAACACACGCCGCGATTTTCACCCACCCACCAGGATCCCCCTTCCGAATGCTCTCGTCGTAGACCGCTTTGAGCGTCTGATTCCGTAAGTGCTCGTCTGTTCCGACCGGGAGGTCTGCCGGATCGTCTGCCGTAGTGCCCTCGTTCAATTCGCCATACGGCAGTTCACGCTGAATTTCCGCGTCGGTAATCGGCGGACTGCCATACTGCTCAAGACTTCGGTGAATCACGTTCTCGGCCTCCGCTTCCGAGCGAAGCGGTGGATATGGTGCAAAGGTGTGAATCTTGAGCGGATCAGAGTACTGCATGCCGCCCTTGATCGGGATTCGCGTCCACACCTGGAAGTTTTCCGTCTCCATCAAATCCTCCTCGTTGTATCCCTTGAACAATTTCGCAACGGGTCGGGCGTCTTCGTCGTTCGGGAGGCGGAAGATCACCGGATTGTTGCAGTTCGCTTTGACAGCACTCAACACACCCGCTTCCTTGAGCTGCTCAGGATACTGGCAGACAATCGTCACCGAAAGACGCATCGAGCGGGCCCGTGCGAGCATGTTTTTGACGTCGAGATTCTGACTTGCGATGGCGTCGAACTCGTCGAAAATCGCGAAGAACGGCTCGTTCTCACCGTCCTCGAACGACCGATTCTGGACGGCACTCCAAATCGGGCGCATCACGCCAAGGGTGATCATCTGTTTAACGTCCTGATTCGACACGGGCGTGCGAACAATCACAATCTTGTTATCGTCGATGATCTTCTGAAAGTCGATCGAGCTCTCACGCTGGGCGATAATCCGGCGAATGACACCGTTCTCGACCCAGTTTTTCACCCGCGACAGGAGGGGACGAACAGCGTCATCGTCCATCTGAGCGATCTCGTTCACGAACTCCTTGATGTACGGATCTTCGACTTCCTCGGCGAACTGTTCGCGACGTTCCTGATTCAGAAGGACGAAATAGAAATCGATCACCGAGTAGTCTTTGTCCGATTTCATCATTGCTCGGCCCATGCTCTCGGTGATCGCCCGCATGCGCGGTCCCCAATAGTCGTCGTTATCGAGAATCGCTTTCAGGTTCTCGAGGCGATCCTCGATTTCCCGCTCTTGTTCGACCTGGTTATCTGTCTCGGGGATTTCGAGGAAGTTGATGCCGATGTCTCGCTCAAAGTCTTCGTCACCGGGTTCAATCCAAATCACGTCGTCGAGGCGGTTTTCTGGCAGCAGCTGGAGGAGTTCTTTCGAGTCGCGTGCCTTCGGGTCGAAGTAGACGAAGCCGTGGCCAGCGTACGCTAACTGTACCATCCAGTTCAGCAGTTCTGTCGTCTTCCCCGCACCAGTTGTTCCACAGACCCAGTTATGCTGGAAGAGTGAGCCGAACTCAATCGGTACTTGTGCTCACTCTCACATCTAGAGGGCTAGATAAATACCTTACGCACACACTGAGATGCCGTCTACTACCGGATACAGTCAGTGTGTCCGTAATCTATTTATGTCATATCCTAGGGCTGTACTACATGCTCCCACACAGTTCTGATCGAATGGTCTCTCTCACCGATGTCGATAAGGAGATTCTCGAAATACTCCGAGGTGGGCGAGCGACACAATCGTACATCGTCGACAAGACAGGCCGCTCGCGCCAATACGTCCACAATCGGCTCGGAATACTCACTGCTGCCGGATATCTCGAGAATATTCATCGAAAAACGGCCTTATACGAGTTAGTCGGCGATCCGCTTGCTGACGAGGAAAATGGAGGATAAGACGATGCGAATACCACCGTTGTCGATCGAAGCGCCGAACGAAACTGCACGAGATACCCTCCGCCGTCATTTCGCGATACTCATCGGCCTTGGGAAAATCGTTCTCGTCGGTATCATCATCCAGATTGTCGACCTTGGAACAACGGGCGTGATCGCGATGTACGTGCTCGGTTTAGAGGGAGCGAACGCTGGCTGGCTGGTGATTCTCTCGTGGTTCATCGCTGCGTACTTGATCAAACTCTACGGGCGGAGTATCTTCCCAGTGAATGCCGACCAATTCACTCGAATCTGAACCGCAGAATCCTCACGCGATTTGTTCCCCATCGAGAAACACGTTTGTGAGTGTCGCTCCACCGTTCCGAATGACTTGCGTCTTTGTCGCATCCCACCCAGGTGTGTTGATCACGAGGTCTTCGACAGTTGCCTGACCGACACCATCGTCGACGACGAGCGCTGTCATCGGGGTATCTTGATGGTCACCTCCACATTTTTGACCAGGGCTTTCTCGACAGCGTGAATCACCGTGAGCGACCATCCAGTCGGGTTTTTCTGAACGATTTTCGTATTCGAGACGGTGCATGTGCCGTCGTCGATGCGAATCGGGCGCTGCTCGTAGTAGAACTCATCACCAAACGAGCGATCAGTCACGACCACGCAATTGTGAATCCGTGAGCCATCACCACCGATGCGGATATTCGATGCTTGACTGTTTGCCGCGACACAGTTCACCACGTCGACCGTCCCATCGCCTGCTCCAGGATGGCCACCCTTGACGTAGATGCCGTTGTCTGGCCAGCCACCAAATAGCGAGTTCTCGACACGGAGATAACCCTGTGTCGCCGGATGCATTGTGATTCCCGACGTCGCCCATGACCGGCCAGCATACGGGCCACCATCGTAGGTGTCGCGAGTGTTGATCGTCTTCTGGTAGGTGAGACCACCAAACCGGAAATCGACGTTGTTCACGTGGGCTCGTGCTTCTTCCGTGGCAGGATTTACTCGAAGTGGCCCTTGACACCCGAGCGAATGCATTCCGACTTGGCGAAGCGAGCGAATTTCGGATGTTCCCGCCGTGTGGTGATTCAACACCTGCATCCCCTGGTTCTTCCCACGCCAATCGAGTGTGAACCCACCGAACACGAATTTGCCCTGATGCGGATCGTCAGGAATTCCGATTTTGAAGTGCTGGGCGGGACCGTGGAACTCGCCCTCCGAGACGTCGAAGCCTTTGATCGCGTCGACGCGGCCGTGAACGAGCGTTGCGTTCTGGCCGATGACCCCGATGTTTCGAAGCCCAACGCGGCGAACCTGACTGTTCAACTTGTAGCGTCCTGGGGGGAAGTAGAGCAGTGTGTCACTCCCGATTTCATGCTGGATAACGGGAGAGACATCTTCCTCACCGGTTGGATCTGCACCTGCCTTCGCCATATTCACGACATTTTGGAACTCTCCACGCCACTGCTTGGGGTCGATCGCACGAAAGTGACCGCTCGTTGTGTTCGTGCTGTTATTCGTCGGTCCTGCTGGTGGGACACTTCCACCGCTCGTGCTAGCCGGGAGGAGACAGCCAGCGAGCGCCGTCACTCCCGCACTTGCACCAGTTGCGAGAAACGCGCGTCTGTGTGTCGAGACGTCACTGGAGTCTTGCGTACTGCTCTCACGATCGTGCATCGGGTTCACCTCGTGAGCGCCCAGTGCTGGGTGTTTATACGAACAAGCAATCCGTTGTACTGCTCTAAATCGTCTTGAGTGCGGTTCATATCTAGAAAAATAATACTGTTTATGACTAGATAGTATTTATGGACAATCTAGAAAACCAATATAGAAGTAAAAAAAGAGACACAGGTCACTCGAAACGGCAGCCGTAAAGCCCGCCTAGAAAATTGGCAGGTTAGTATTATATACTAACATAGAAGCGACCACTTGCAGATTCACACTCGATCTTCTCAACCACTTCTTGGATCTTAGGGTAGACGATTATGACTCGTGATGCGCATCCTTCGCGCCACGAACAGTTCCTCGACTGCCTCGATACCTGCGTCGTGAAGTACATCACCGACAACAACTGTGTCAGCGACACTCGCCATCTCGTAGGCCGAGTCGTAGTCGTGAATCCCGCCTCCATAGAAGAGCTGCGCTGATGAGAGTGCATCTCGTGTGGCAGCGACAACAGCTGGATCACCAAGCACGCCGGAATACTCGAGATAAACGATCTGCTGGCCGAGGATCTGTTCGGCGAGTTCAGCATAAGCAACGACGTCATCCGTATCAAGGTCACAATCCGCTTGCGTGTACGTGGCGACTGCCGACGCGGGATTTAGGACGATATACGCTTCTGGATGCACGTAGTCCCACTCAAGATCCGAAGAGCGAACCCATTCGTGGTGTGCTCCTGTGATCAACAGTGGGTCATCGGCATTCAGAACGATCGGCAGCAAATAGCCAGAGAGTCCCTCGATATGGGATGACGACGGGTGGTAGGTCGGTTCGACTAAGATGGGAATCTCGGTAGACGCGAGTGCATCGAGAATCGGTTGCACGCGTGCTTCTGTGACGTTCGTAGTTCCCCCGATGATGATTGCATCCGTTCCTGTGTTAGCGATGTCAGCGTAGGTATCCCCGCCGTGGAGTGCTTTATCCGGGTCGACCTTCGTGACGTGCTTCCACTGCGCCCACACAGCCACCATAGCTCACTGTAATGCGATGACACGCAAACCACTTTCTTTCCGCAAAAATTGATCCACTTATGTTCACCATCTTAGCTCTCTGAGATATCCGTGCTTCACTCCCCGTTGTCGAAATGGAAGTCGTGTGTATCAGTTTGTTCAGGATTCTCCCCTGTTAGAAGTATTAGTCTCTATGAATATCAATTGGATTCCACAAAGCACTGTGAGGCAATTCCGACTCACCCCGAAGGTTTTCTCGGGGGATCAAAGCAACCAATACGCTTCTCTTCTCTCAAATAGAGTGTGTTGAGCACCAACTCTTCTACTCAGCTAGCACCATTTTGCTGTCGTAGTAATAGTAGATTTTAAGTATTGATGATTAGTCACTCCAGTATGACTAATTCAAAATCCGACCAGGACAATAGTGCTGCCACTGACGAGAACGAATCCGCTCATGATTTTGCATCGTATAATCTCCCGACCGACCTCACTGCCTTTCAGGCACACCTTTTGTGTCTTATCTACCGCTTAGGGCCCGCTGAGGGTGTCGATCTGCAGAAGGCGTTGGAAGATATCTATCCTGAGCCGATCAATCACGGTCGATTATATCCTGGCCTCGATCGACTCGTGGAGAAAGGGTTGATCTCGAAGCAGACGAAAGAAAGCGATAAGCGACGCAATGCGTATGCGACTGTCGGGAGGGGGGATTGGGCGGTCGAAGAGTATCACCGATTCATGCACGATATTGTGACGCCGGAGTAGTCATCAAAATGGACCTTGGTTCAGGGCCGCTAAGGAGACAGTTTGGCAGAAAATTGTACAACTGAGTGTCATTATCAATGCGGCTGCAGCACGCAAATCAACTCACGATCGAATACTGATAGTCAAGCCAGAACCCTGATTGTCAGCAGCTTCGAAGTGTACTGTTTATCCGATCTACGTTAGTTACAGGTTCAGAGGCGGGATTCATACTCGAATTCACCGTTGAACGCCCGTTCAAGGATGCTTTCCATATCGTCCTGATCCGTAATACGTGGATTGCCAGTGAGACTTCCGTCATTGAGTGCTTGCTCGGCTAGTTTTGGAATCGCTTCGCGCTCTGCCGCCGTGGCGTCTAACGTCTCGGGAATTCGAACCGAGTTGCCGAGTTCACGTACTGCGCGAACAGCCTTGTAGGCCTCCAATTGCGTCTGGCGGTCGATGGACTCACCGAGAGCCTCGGCAATAGTGCAGAACTCCTCGGGAACCTGTGGCAGGTTGTATTCCATTACGTACGGAAGAAGGATCGCATTGACCAATCCGTGCGGGACACCGAACTGGCCGCCGACTTGATGAGAGAGTGCATGCACCGCACCTAGCCCAGCACCGTTGAACGCCATACCTGCCTGCATGCTCGCTCTCGCCATCGCCGTTAGTGCGGCTGGATCGCCATTACGATACTCAACGGCACGAGGAAGATTCTCGCCGACCTTTTCGATCGAGTCGAGCGCGAGTGCAGAGGTCTGACTTTGCGCCTTAATTGAGACGTATGCTTCGATTGCATGTGTCAACACGTCCATCCCGGTCGCGGCTTTCACCGGCGGTGGAGCGCTCGCTGTCAGATCTGGGTCGATGAGTGCAAGGTCTGCGAGAAGTTTCACGTCCCCAATCTCTTCTTTGATGTTGGTCTCGGAATCCTTCACGATACACCAATGGCCAACCTCACTCCCAGTTCCGGATGTTGTCGGAATGTAGATACTCGGTGGGGGTGCCTTGTGGACATTTCCGCTGCCCTTGAAATCGAGAATATGACCGTCATTTGCTACGACGATCGACATGGCTTTCGCAGTGTCCAGCGATGATCCTCCACCGATCCCAATGACGAGATCTGCGTTAGCGTCGTCGTAAGCGTCCGCTGCCTCGTGAACGACTGTATCTGTCGGATCGGGTCGAACGCCGTCGAAGATCGCATACTCCTTTCCGGCCGACTCGATCGAATTGAGGACGGGATCGAGGACACCTGCTTCGCGAACACCCTTGTCGGTCACAAGGAGTGTTCGTTCCGCGTCGAGCTGTTCAACATATGCGCCAACCTCGTCTGATGCTCCACGTCCGAACACTACCCTGTTCGGCACGTTCCATTCGGTCAATCCTTGGTTCATTGTTATTGCTTTGTTTTCCGTGATTATCGCGAGTGCATGACCGTCACTGGGTTCCGAGTTCCGGCTCTATGTGAGATAGTACCAGTATTTAATCCATACCTGTTACGCCCCACACCTATGAGTGTTTAAGTGATGTCCTCCCGGACGGAATTAGCGGATCCCCCCCATGTAAAAGGAGAACGAAAGCAATGATAGCTCACCTAAGCGTCCTCGTCGAGTGGGTACAACGGACGTGGGATATGATCGTACTCAAAGCGAGACAGATCCGGCGAACAAAGCCCGGGTGCGGCCACCTCGCGAATCGTCTCAACTAGTGGTTCGAAACCGGCACGGTAGTGAACCGTGCTCTTGAGGACGATCATATTCACCCGCTCTAGTTGGAGGTCGTGTGCTCGGAACACTTCCGGATCATATGGCTGCTGTCGGTGCGACCCGACGATAATCTCGACACCATCGCACTCGAGAACGACCGTCTGACCAAACGTGACCTCGAGACCCGTCGACATCGGCCCTTTGTTCCGATACGTCCCATCAGAGATGTTCTGGACGGTGGCTTCTACTTCGATAGGATTGCCGTTGTCTTCGATGTGACCACCCAACTCGACAGTGACTCGTTCGCCGACACTCGCTTCGACCACCGCATCGACTACCGTCGGGTCGATAAGTGTCGCAACTACAACATCCCCGACCTTTGCATCGAGCAGTGCTTCGAGGAGGACTGTTCCATCTTGTGCGCTCCCGCCCCCCGGATTGTCTGCGATGTCGGCAAGAAGTAGCGGTTGGTCGTGATCTTCGTCCGCCCATACCGAGGCTTCGGCCGCCGCATCCTCGACAGTACTATACGACCGATCGAACTCGTGGCGTCGCTCATACGCCGACGTGGCCAGCTGTGTGCACGTCTCGCGCGTTTCCTCGATGTGTTCCGCATCAGAGACGCCGACGACGCTGAATCCTGCTTCTGGAACGTCGGCGTACGCGAACCCACCGAAAACCGAGATATTCGGAATATGGTCGTCTTCAGCATCGATCGCGTCAGTGAGGAGAGATTGCATTGGCTCAATCTCAGTTCGTAAAGGGGGGAGGGGTGGAAGGAGTGGTGCCCGCTCTACGACAACTCGTGGATCTATCTCGCCATCGAACGTCGATGCAAGCACTCGAGCCGCCTCCTCGCCAGTCTCGCCAATATCGACATGTGGGTAGGTATCGTAGCCGAACAACCCGTCAGCGTTCGCAGCCATCCGTTCGGTGACGTTCGCGTGAAGGTCGAGGGTTGCCAAGATGGGAATGTCTCCCGCAACCTTACGAACGCGCTCCAGAATTGAACCGTCACCATCTCGTTCATTCTCACTCACCATTGCACCGTGAAGTCCAAGCAAGACGCCATCCGGATTGGATCGCTCGATGTCGTCGACGAGCTGCGTGAGGAATGAATCGAGTGCCTCGGTAGTCACGATCCCGCCGGGCGTCGCGTTCCCGCCACGGTGGAAACGACGTCCCACGCGTGGTCGTCGGCGACTCGGATAAAACCGCCAATGTCAGTATTTGTTTCTCGAAATTCGGGGATGATATCGTCGCCGAAGAACAGCGAGGTATTTACAAATGCTTCATAATCGGTGGTGAGCGACGAGAACGTGTTCGTCTCGTGTTTGATTCGACCGATGACCACCGTCTTCGTCGACATCGTCAGAATGTATCCTCCATCTCGTCGTGTTCGATGACGACGCTATCTACTGTCGTGAACGCCTCGACACCCTCGTAGCCACCTTCCCGTCCGAGACCGCTCTCCTTATTTCCTCCCCAGGGGCTCTGAGGCATCGACACGGGGAACGTGTTGATCGTGACGAGACCGTGATCAAGTAGATCGGCAATGCGAGTCGCATGCAATCCGTCAGTCCAGATGGACGCTGCCAGCGCATACGGCGAGTTATTTGCTATCTCAACGGCTTCAGTGATAGACTCAACGCTCAGTATTGAGAGCACAGGACCAAATATCTCTTCGCACGCGATTTGCATGGTCGGTGTGACGTCGTCGAACACGGTCGGTTCGACAAAGTGACCATCCTGTAGATTTGGATTATCTGGGATATCGCCGCCAGTCCGAAGGGTTGCTCCCTCCTCTTGAGCCGTTTCGACGTAACCGAGGATATCATCCTGCGCTTGTGCCGAAATAACTGGCCCCATATCAGTTGCCGAGTCGAATCCAGAACCGAGGGTGATCCGTTCTGCTTTCTCGACCACTAGGTCAGTGAACTCTTTTTTCACGTCCTCATGGACAAGGGCACGTGAGGTGGCGACGCAGTTCTGTCCGGCATTCGAGAAAATTCCCTGTGCGACACCACGTGCTGCGTTTTCAATGTCGGTATCAGGGAGGACGATCGCCGGTGCCTTCCCTCCGAGCTCAAGGTCGACCGGCGTGATATTCGCTGCCGCCGCCTCCAGCACCTGCTGGCCGACTCTGGTCGAGCCAGTAAAGGTGATCGCATCAACACTAGGGTGGTCGCTCAGGGTTGCTCCGATCTCACTCCCTGACCCAGGGACGATGTTCACGACACCAGCGGGAAACTCCTCGACAAGGAACTTCCCGTACCACATCGTGGATAGTGGTGCCTGGCTCGGCGGTTTCGCAATGACTGTGTTCCCCGTCACAAGCGCGGCCGCAATCCCCCGTGACCCGAGGAGGAGTGGGTAGTTCCATGGGATGATGTGCGCCGTGACGCCGTACGGGACACGTTTCGTGTAGTTGAAGCGGTTCGTCGGTGTGGGAACAGTGTCTCCCCGAATTTTGTCCGCGATGCCCGCATAAAAGCGGAATTGCTGGGCAGTCTCCAGAACCTCACCCTTCGCCGTCGCGAGACATTTTCCAGTCTCTGCGACGAGGAGTTCGCTGAGTTCGTCCTGATTCGCTTCGATACGCTCTGCGACGGTGAGCAGCGCTCGTTCCCGCCGGTTGGGACTGCTTTCTGCCCACTTCTTCTGTGCGTCCGCCGCCGCCTCAACTGCGTCGATCGCATCCGTGCGTGTCCCGATTGAGACAGTACCGACGGTTTCACCCGTGGCAGGGTTTTCAACGCTGGATTCCTCCCCGTCTCTGGGCTCACCCGCGATTTGCATATCAAATGAGTGCATGTCACTCATATTCCCCGTATTCCGCCTAAGCGTTACTCGGTTGATGTGGGATTGTTTATAACCGTTAAACGGTGCCTGAAGCTTGCCACACTAATGGTGCTAATGAGATCACCATACTTGGCGATGCGATCATGTCAAAAGACGCTGCTCCGATGCTCTTTATTTCTCTTAGCTCTCGATAGTGATCTCGAATACACTCGTTGGGGTCGCTACTCAGGACTGACTGGATCTGCAAAAAATGCAGTAAGAAATTGCCAGACGCCAATGTGAACCGCCTTGGAGCGTGGACCCTGAGGGACCCACTCTACTCCGCCTATAGGTTCCGACCGAAAGACGAGCAGTAACGAGTCCCCGACAAGTCCGTACTGATTTGCATAACATGCGAGGACGTGTAGCATGAGGAAACCCTCGATGGCGTATGCGATCATCTGGACAATTGAATAGTTTGATTCCAACTACACGTATGTTCAACCGATTAGGGCATACTGATCCAGAGGTATATAGTGTTCAAACGGAATCTAGTCTGATTGTGATGATACAAAATGATCGAGTATTCATTTCGGATTGAACACAAAGGTTGCTGGACCGAGGGAATCAATGATGATTTCCCAAACTTACAGGCATCGATAATCTACTCCTATCTTATTCGGAAAACGAGTATTACAATGATCGAGGTAACACAAGTTGAGGAAGATGAGATCGACAACATCGTTGACTGGCTTCAAAACCACCCGATCATGAACACGAGTCGGTTGGTCAGTTATACGAAAGCCAGCAACCGAGCTATCATCTGTCTAGAAGGAGACTATGACGTAGATACGGAGCCTGTCCTGAACGTGTTGCTTCGGAATAGTTGCTTTCCAACGATTCCGGCGACAGTTGCCCATGGCCGCGAACACTGGGACGTTCTTTCTCCAACGCATCAGCATGTGAGTCAAGCCCATGAGGAACTACAGCAACTGGGCACTGTGGACATAGACTCGCTCTACTCGACCGGCTTTGAACAGATGTTTACGGGTTTGCTCGAAGTCAAGAAGGCCATCCAAGATCTCTCTTCCCGGCAACGTGAGGTGCTCTCGCTCGCGATTGAAGAGGGGTATTACGATTCGCCTCGATCATGTAACCTCGAAGATCTCGCCAAACTGGACCCCACGAGCGTCTCAACGGTCGGCGAGCACCTTCGACTTTCTGAGTCAAAAATCCTGAAAGCGATCGAACCAATGCTCGACCAACCTACTGAGGATGTCTAGAACTCGTCCAGATATTCGTCGTGCTCCCATTCAGACACATAGTTCATCGAGCGGTTGAACTCATCACGCTTGAGTTGTATGAATTCCTCGACGAGCGTCGAACCGAGCGCATCTGCGATGACCTTGTCGTCTTCGAGATGGTCGAGTGCCTCCCAGAGTGTACGGGGGAGACTCTCGTACTCCTCCTCGTATGCGTTTCTGATTGTCGGTTCTCCCGGATCAATTTCATTTCGGATGCCGTCTAGTCCGGCGGCGTACGAGGCCGCAATACCGAGATAAGGATTGCACGCCGAGTCTGGAACCCTGTGTTCGATGCGTGTCGCCGATCCGAGTTCAGGCGGTAGGCGAAGTACCGTCGAGCGGTTGTCGGGCCCCCACGCGATATTGACCGGTGCCCAGATACCGGGAAGGAGCCGTTTGTACGAGTTGACTGTTGGCGCACAGATAGCCGTTAGCGCCTTCATATGCTCCAGAAGTCCGCCAACGAAGTATCGTCCCGTCTCGGAGAGCCCAGACTTACCCGATGGATGTGTTCCTGCGGGGAACTTGATATCGTCAGTATTGCTCTCGAATTTGTTTTCCGATCTGTCGTGGTTCCAGAGACTGAGATGGAAATGCATCCCGTTGGCGTCTTCATCCGAGTGGGGGCGAGGCATGAGCGACGCCTTGTGATCGTGCTGTCGCGAGACGGACTTAATCATATGCCGGAGGAACATGATGGTATCCGCCGTCGTTAGGGCGTCATCATACTCGATGTTAATCTCGTACTGCCCTGGTTGAGACTCCTGGTGAACACCAAGGATGTTAGTTCCTGCCGCTTCCATTGCTTTCGTCCAATCCCGGATGAGCTCCGACCCCATATCGAGGGCATCAAGATCGTAGGAGCAACGGTCGTTAAATGGGACCCATCCACCCTCATCATCGGGGCTTAGGAGTGAGAACTCGGTCTCGACGCCGACGCATGCCCTGTATCCTTCCGATTCGAGGTCATCGAGAACGCTCCGTAATGCGCTCCGACTGCAGAGGTCGAAACGTGACCCGTCGACGTTGGTTAGTTCAGCAAAGACAGCAGCTGTATCATCGGCCCATTTCACTGGCGTCACTGAGTCGATGTCAGGCATGGCCATCATATCACCGGCTTCGGAACCGTATTTTGGATCGTTAAGAAGGCCGGGTTCGAGGGTCATTTCCGCAATCCCGTTTGCGAACCCGACCCCCTCTTCGGTTGCGTGTGCGGCCTCATCACCAGGCAAGGTAATGCCGCGGGCGACACCATTGAGGTCTGTCCAGACCAAGCGGACCGTTTCGTACTCTGAAAGGGAGGTCATTGAGACAATGTGACAAGGTGGGTTGGGAAGATAGTAGTTTACCCCCAAACATACGATTTATTAATAGTAAATTCAGATCTAGCACGCTTCAACGGGACCACACCAGGATGTGGTGCAACTCCCTCGTTTTGCAAGAAGCTATCCATAGCGGTGTCCTTTCGAAGATAAAAAATCACCTGAGCTGGCAACCAGAATAGCTCAACCACGTGCTGAATCTCCTTATGAGAATTTAGGAGGCTTCCCCCGCAGATAGTTAATCCGATTAGGGATCGCCACCAAGATCGCTATCAGCAGGGCTACTAGCAGTGCTACCAGAGTCACCACCAGCGTCGGTCGCATCGCTACTCCTTGTCTTTGCGCGATGGGCCAAGGCGATATCCTCCTCCGGCGAGCGAACCATTCGATGGCGACCTATTACGATGAAGTAGATGATACCGCCCACAAACCAGAGGGCAGCCCCGTAAACACCAAGCCGATAATCCGGGTTCAAAAAGAGGGCTACTAGGGTAACAACCGCAATGATGAGTCCGACGACCCCGCCGAATACACCTAGTGGTGCTTTATACGGTCGTTTAAGGTCCGGGTGATCGTTCCGCAATTTGAGAAACGCTAGGCACTGCATGACGTACGAGATCACAGCACCGAACACCGCCATGTTCAGCAGCATCGCTCCCACAGGACTGTCGCTCGGCACAAGCCAAATCACCACCGCCGCAGCGTAGCCTACCAGAGCGCCGACGATCAAAGCTATGTGCGGCGTCTTACGATCATCGTGAGTCGGAGACAGCCAACGTGGGAAGTAACCCGCTCGAGAAAGCGAGTAGATGTTCCGCCCGTACGCGTAAATGATAGCATGGAAACTCGCCACCAGACCGGCCACGGCGATCAGAGAGAGCAACGCTGGGCCTGTGCTCCCTGGGAAAATGGTTTTGAACGCAAGGAACAGTGGGTTGTCAGCCTGGCCCACCTCTGCAGCACCAGGTGGGATACCAGCGCTGAGGAACAACGTCAAAAACGCTGTGACCAGCAGTGTTCCGATACCCAGCATTGTGGCCTTGGGAAGATCTTCTTCGGGATTTTTTGCCTCTTCTGCCGCTAGTGGCAGTTCTTCGATTGCGAGGAAAAACCAAATCGCGAACGGCAAAGCCATGAAGATGCCCTTGATGCCGCGAGGCAAGATCTCACTTTGGCCTGGATCAGCGGGTACAGTCATTGCCAACTCAAGATTAAAGTGTGGAATTGCACCAATAAAGAAGACGGATAAGATGCCCAACGCGACGAAAGTGATGAAAACCGTGAACCAGAAGCTTTCCTTAACTCCCCACACGTTGAGGCCCACGAAGATGGCGTAGAATATCGCCCACCAGATTGGATCGGGCATCCCAAAGCTGAATAGTGCCTGCGTTACGGAGTTCATATAGCCAGAGATTCCGACTACGATGACGGCTGGAGTGATGACGTATTCCATGTTCTCGGCTAGACCAGTAATAAAACCGCCCCATGGGCCCAAAGCCGTGCGCCCGAACGAGTAGGCACCACCGGTGTGAGGCAGCGCTGGCGACATTTCTGCGATGGAGGAAGCGAGGCCTAAGTACATGACGGCGACTACAATCGTAGCAATCAGGAGGCCTACGAACCCACCGGCCGTGAGACCGAAGTTCCAGCCGAAGAAATCACCTGAAATGACGGCGCCAACACCAAGGGCCCATAAACCCAGGATCCCTACCTCCCGACTCAACTCACGGTCTTCAAAATAGCTATCATCAACGTCGTTGTATGTGACCCCTTCTTGCTTCTTTGGCATTGTTCCAGTCTATATCTCTTTTTTTCGAAGCATCATGATTGCGTCTCACATATGGGATTGTTTAACAAGGATCACTCTAAAGAATTATAGCATTGGTTTTTGATGGCGGGTAATACCAGTGTGGTTCGTACGGGGATGCGCATGCGACTAACGGACGGGGTGATAGGGCGGTTGAAGAGTATCACCGACTCATGCACGATATTGTGACGCCAAAGTAGCTATCAAAACATCTCTAACTGCTCGTCCTCTCTCTCTCGGCCTCATCACCGTCTATGATGGGACGTGATTCAAGTTGATTCTCTTACGGGAACGCTCCTGCGAACGGAGAGAGTACGATAATGACTGTCCCCATCGCGAGCACGCCAAGTAACAAGAAGACAGTGTTCGCGAGTGTGCTCGCCGCACGAAGGCATGACAGTGAGATCCGTCGCCGAGAGAACGGGAGGAACGGCTGGATACCACTGACCGTAATGATGTCGCCGGCAAGATGGACATAGATCCCGAGAATACCGATGACAAACCCGAGTCCGGCGAGTGTTCCAAGAGTGAATGCAGCAAGTTGCTCAGTCACGATTGTAATTTCTCTGGGAAGACACAAAGATGAAAATAAAACCACCCAACGGGAGGGTGTATGGGGTACTAATCATCAACTGAAGATAGAAAGTCGCGAATGCGAGAATCTTGTTCGAGAACGGATTTGACGATGTCTGGCTCCTCGAGGAGACGGTGCTTAGCGTGAACCCCCTGTCCACGTCCGCGGCCCCGGCGCTCTGATTGAATCACGTTCAAGAAATCGTGTTCTTTGAGGATCTCTTGAGTGCGACGTTCGGAGAGCATGTCGAGACCAGTACCACGTGCGATGTTCTGATAGCGACGATAGATTTCCTTGGTAGAGAACTCATCTGCTTGCTTGGACTCGGTGAGGTTAGTAAGTGCTAACAGAATTGTTTTCGCTTGCGTCGGAGCACCAGCAATCAGCTCTGCGAACCGATCGGCTTCGGTCTTTTTCTTCGCCTGACGAACGTGTTCATCAGTCACGGGCACAGTATCTGATTGAGTGGCAATACGGCCAGCATTTCGAAGAATATCGATTGCCTTGCGGGCATCGCCATGTTCTTGGGCTGCAAGAGCAGCGGTTAATGGAATAACGTCCCCCTCGAGGACGTCTTCACGAAATGCATCACGACGATTCTCAAGAATGTCGACAAGTTGGGTTGCATCATAGGCGGGAAAAACTAGCTCATCGCGTGCAAAACTGGATTTGACGCGTTCACCGAGTTCGTCAGCAAAATTGATCTTATTAGAAATGCCAACGATGCCGATATTCGAATTGGAAATTTGCTGATTTTCGCCAGCTCGAGATAGCTTTCGAAGGACTTCATCGTCTTCAAGAAGATCGATTTCATCGAGAATGAGAATCGCAACGTCACAGCAAGTATCGAGAACGTTCCAGAGACGACGATAGTAATCACCGGTTGCAAGCCCTCGTTCGGGAATTGTGATATTGCTTTGTGCAGGTTCGTTGATTTCACGCCCGATCGTCTTGACGACACCTGCTTCGGTATTTTGCTCACCGCAATCGACGTAAGCAGCTTTCACCGTAATGTCGTCTCGCTGAGCTTCGTTGATAACGCGTTCGGTCACACTTCGCGAAATCAGACTCTTGCCCGTACCTGTTTCACCAAAGATGAGAAGATGAGTCGGTTCACGTCCAAATATTGCAGGGTTGAGCGCTTCTGCAACTTGTTTCATATGCTTATCTCGACCAACGATCCGATCCGATCCTGGAATATGCTTGATTTTCAACAACTCTTCCCGAGCAAACACGGGGTCATCATATCGGAAGAGTGGGTCGCGGTCGTCTGATTCATCGGAAACCATGCGATTGACTACTACATATTCTTCATCCGTAATAAAGGGCGGGGGAGTCGCGGATGTAAGTCGGCGAGAATCACAGGTTCTAGCGGGGATTGATAGTGGTTTATGTTTTTTCTAGGGATTGGGTGGTATCGCGGATGAAACATCGAATAGCAGCCTTTCATCCCGTTGTCGGACACCCCTATCGCGTGTGTAAATACAAAGTAGACCAGCCACAAAAGACTCAACACGTGTAATAGAGAATTACTCGTGACCACAGGACGAGCGAAAACACACACACCACCATCGCGGATGTAACGGATTCATCGAAAGAGAAGAGAAGGCGTTTAACCTCCACAATATCCACATGGGGTTCATCTTCGAACATCAAAGTTGTCGGAATAGTCGACAACTTATAGATGTCGGATTAACACAATGAACTATACGAGACCGGATCATAAATAAGTTTGTGATAAGATTTAGATAACGTTAGAATATCTAACCGATGGGAGGTCATCGAGGATTACATTCGCGATGGTGGTGTCTCTCTCGTGTAGAACGACCGACCCATCACTTTCACAGTTACATCCGCGATGGTGGTGTGTGTGCCGACTGTAGGAGTACTCACGACTGGGAATCAAACTGTATCAGCATTTGGTCTTCACGTGACGACGAGGTACTGTGGAAATTCCAAAGCTCATGAGTCCATGACAATACTCAGAACAAACAAGTTCAGATGTGCTTGGCTGATGAACAATTCTTGAACGTTTGTACTCACTCTCGCCCTTCTTACCTTCTACATTCCCGAACTCGGAGGCTCGAACAAGTGTAAGCTACGTGCTCAGAAATCCCAGTCTCGCAAGCCGCGTTTTGACCTGCTCGAAACCAGTCTGATTTTCAGTTTCCGTTTTAGCGCCAGTAATGATGAGCCTTCCACTAGTGAACAGGAGTACGACAAGTGATATCTCTTCGCGTCAGTATACGAGCCCTGGAAATTGATCGGGATTGTATGTTCCACCAGTGAGATCAGCACCGAAACGAGCAACATCGAGTTCTTGATCAATCTCGGAAGTGGCGATGATATTTTCAGTGGTGATTTGTGCCGCTGCTGAACGGGATTTCATCGAATAACTATTACGCTCATTGATAATGATTCAATTGGCATATGGCTAGCATTGAACTGTGATAGTTCCGTTATTCGGCATGCAAGTATTACTAATAGCCTTCCTCAAGATGTCTCCTATTACAGTATCGCTTCGAGTGCGAGGGATGGGATTTGAACCCATGGACGCGCCGTTGGCCTAGCTTAGCAACCCTCGCGTCAATCAATTTTGCATAATTGTCTACCTTGACTTTATTGATTGACAATCACTCTCCGATACCGGTTTACATGAGTGATAGGTCATCTGGGACAACTTTTAAGGGAACGTAGACACGTATTCTAGTTCCATCTACTATCTCGAAGAATTAGCATAGAGCATGGGTCGCTTCTATTAGTCAAATTATGACGTAGAGATAAAGTTTAATGGCTCTTGTTACATGCTATCGTATACTATGATTAGTAGTGCCGAAGATCAAATAGAAATGCTTCAACGACATCTCGAGATATTCCAACATGTACTCACCTCCGAACCGATTGGTATCGTCAAACTTTCAAAGAAATCCGGCCATCCAAAACACAAAGTACGGTATTCGTTACGGATATTGGAGGACACGGATCTAATTATTCCGACAAACGACGGTGCGACAACGACTGATGAGAAATCCAAATTCGTCACGGAAACGAATAGCCGAATCGAGGAGCTAAAAAACCGATTTAGGGCAATGAAGATCGAAGAATAAGCGTTTTTATGGCAGTTTGATATGATTCTACTCTTGCGGCATTTTCCGGGATTAGTATAGTATACTAACCACTGATATCGGAGAATCACATTGCTTCGGAGAAGGTCACGAAGTTCTAACCAGCACATATCACTAAGTTCATTGTTTCTAACAACCCGAAATAACTAGAGAAATGAATGTATGAATACTTGGCAACCCGGTGAAGAAGTTCATCGCCCCAAAAAACCAAGAACAGATGCTAACAAATTTCAACATTGTTCTACTGAAATAGTCTCTTCCTTCCGCTGGTTTTAGCTTATGCCTATAATTGACAATGTGAACAAAACAAAGGATGTGTAGATAATCCATTGGGGTATGTCTACAGAAGTAGCCAGATTTGATCAGGAACTTGACGAGACTGTCCAAGCGCTTTTCGAAGAAACAGACTCTGTTCTAATTGTGAATCCGCCATCGGCGATGTTTCGAACGATCATAAAGATCGCAACATCGTTCGATGATGATCGTCCCGACTTGCAGGTGCTTGCGACATCGGAAGTATTGAAATCATCAACGGAGGACTTCATCCTTGCAAGTCAGGTAGCTGATTTGGTCGAACAAGACTTACTGGAACTCCGCACTGCAACTGACCTTGCACGCAGTTCTCTGCTTGTTAGTGATAATAAGATAGTGACGGTGATCTCATTGGATAATGAACTAACAGGTCTCCAATCAGCGGATGAAGAGTTAGTGGAGAACACCCAATCCGCGTTTTTCGACGCTTGGGAAGGAGGCGATTCATTCAGCTTGCGAACACCACCGCTTTCGCGTGTCCGTGAAACATTGAGAGAAGAGTTCGGAGATGAGGTCGAGAACGATTTCATGATGGTACTCGATTCTGTTGACACTGTTCCTGGCGAAGAAGATGAATTCGATGAAATCGCGATAGCGCTGTTGGTCGGCGCGAACAATGAAATACTGTTCTATGATATCAGCAAGTGGGGCGAAGACAGTGGTGTGGCAAGTAAAGCGACATTTTCCCGAATCAAAACTCGACTGGTAGATCGTGGTCTCATCGAGACGGAAATAGTACCGATCGATGTTGGCCGTCCACGGCTCCGGTTGCTCTTAGTTCCGGATGACTTAGAGGATGTTGAGCGTCTAACCGTGTGAAGGACGACGTATCGTAATTAGAATTGCTGATACCGATCCAGTCCTGATCTTAAAAAAGTCCCCTAATTAAATGACAAATTTGAGATGGTAAGAAGGGACATCAGTAGAATCGTGTACGTTAAACAGGTCATTAACCAAGTAGTTGGTCCTCTCAGTATGAACAGTACCCGTCGTCGGTATGCTTCTGACACAAGGTACACCGAGGAAACGTGGCTCCACCGGCGCCGAAGGCTCTGGGCTGAGCTGGCCTCTCAGCAATCAATCGATCACGCCTTCCACGAAAGTTCCAATTTGTGGATCTACTGTTTCAATCATCTGGTTTCTCCTACTAGGACCTTTCAGACAAGATAATGGAATTAGGGTTCCGCAGCAGTCACGGGTTACGAGCTATGGCGGAAACACTTCTTACTGAAATACACCATACCCCTCTTCTCGTAGTAGGTCGGCCACCTTTTCGGGATTTTGAAATGCAAATAAAAGTGCGGCCTCTCGTGCGTCTGTTTTAGCTACCTCATCAACATCCAGTTCTTTGGCGAGCCTATTTCGGAACGTTGGCTCGTCATTAGTCACTGCGTCTCGTACATGTAGCTCGAGCCGCTTGTCTCTTTCATCACCAATGTTACTTCGACGAATGTAGTAGGGGTATTCCTCTGATGGCGTATTCGTGACCAGCTCTGAATTTGATTGGCTGTTCTCAGTCTGTGTAGCTTCTTGCGATTGTTCGTGTCTGTTATCTACTGTTTCTTTTGGCGTCTCTTCTTTTTTCGACGTTTCCTGGTCGTCTATTTGGATCTCGGTGTCGTTTTGATCTTCACTTTCGTTTGCCTCCTCATCGTTGCTCCCGAAGTCCAGATTTCCAGAGCCTGATTTAAAGGAATTCGTCATACCTCGCTCACCTCGATTTCTTCCTGATCACGAAGATCAATTGTCCGAGTACCCCGTCCGTCGAAATCCAGCTCAAGTACCGGATCGACATCCATTCCAAATGTATCTGTTGCAACAAACACTGCGAGTTGGTAGAGATCGACGAGGGTTTCCACCTCCCGATCTCGAACTTTTCGGATACCGGGTTTACTACTACCACCTTCGCTGCCATCGTCCATCGTTTTCCACCCCTCCTCGACAACCTTGAAAGCCGAACCACGCGCCTCCCACATGTCGTCCATCATGCTTTCACGATCACCGATCACGACTGGTGTATCGAATGCATCACTGTTCTCGAAATAGCGTAGATATTGTTTGTGAGCGTTTGTTCGACGAACCCCCGATGGAACAACGCACGACAGGCCGATCTCGATATCGAGATTCCTCTGCATATTTACGACGAGCTCCTCTAGTCCGTCGAGGCTCAAACTGCCTTTCCCGGCTGGCTTAACGGGCGCGATGAGTGTACGCAACGCATATATCGCATTGTACAGTAGGTCTTCAGCTCGAGCGTTAGGATCAATGAGTATAGCGTCATACGATTCATTCAGGTTCTCTTTCTCCCATAGTAGCCGGTACAAGAGCTCGTATCGGGGGTAATCCTCCTTATTGATGTTCTTCATCCCACTTTCATAGGAAATCTTCTGCTCAAGATTCGAAGTGAAATCTCCCAGCATGTCGTGGCTTGGAACGACATCCACACCTTCGTCACTCGTTTCGATGAGATCCTCAAACGGTCCGTCTGGCATCTCGAGAATATGCTTGACGATGTTGTCTGCCTCGGGATCATTGCGGCTCTCACCGAGGTCGAACAGGCTCGTAAGATTTCCTTCCTGTGGATCCAGGTCGATAACTAATACATCTAGTCCCATCCGAACCAGTGGGACGGCTAGATTCGCCGTGAGCGTTGTTTTGTACGTCCCTCCAGACTCCGAATATACGACCGAGGTTATCATCTTG
Source organism: Haladaptatus sp. CMAA 1909 (assembly GCF_043952005.1). Lineage (NCBI taxonomy): Archaea > Methanobacteriati > Methanobacteriota > Halobacteria > Halobacteriales > Haladaptataceae > Haladaptatus > Haladaptatus sp. CMAA 1909. The sequence goes on from NZ_JBIOAV010000005.1 coordinate 80,860, forward strand.
GTTCTCTGTTCTGCGCCTCTATTACATAAATCTACGTCAGACAATCGTGCCAGATGTCTCTGCCGCATGTCTGTACTGATTGTCTGTAACGACTTTCTGTCCTGTGTATCTGTACTGAAGGTATGTAATGGTTGTCTGTAACAGAGATATGTTCTGGAAAACTGTATGCTACCGTTGGCTGTTATCTGTAGAGGGGATATTTGTCTGTAACAGATAACTGTACCGAATATCTGTTCGGTAGTTCTATTATGGCTATTCCATAGACTCGCCAGCTATTAGAGAAGACTGTAAGCACCGACTTTCTACTATGAATTGCTGTGACCTATCGCTGTAATGTTATTTCGTGACAGTACTGATCTTCTCTCTCTGAACCACTGTAATACTCTGTCTCTCTCAATACGGCCGTGGTATTCAGGACAACCACATACATAAGTTACAGAAAAACAGTACAGATAACTGTTACAGATGGATTTTGGATCAGTGATAAAAGAGGCGAAAAGGGAAGAATCAAATCACCATTCCCTGAGATTTGTACGCTGATTCGGTATCCGCTATTGGCTCCCTCAATGAGGAATCGAATACAAACGTCGATCGCAGTGATTGATGCCATGGCCACTCTATAATAACATATATTTTGCATATTCTAGATGACTGCCGCACGATTCCAAGGGCATTAATACATATATTTATGATTGTGTAGCGTACGGAATCCGTTATGGAGATACCGGACGAACTACTGTGTTTGTTCACTGAGCGTATAGAGGAAAATAACAGATCCTATTGCGTCACAATTCCAGAACAAGAGATTACGAATGGAGACATTCGAGCGAATACCGACTATCGTGTTGCATTGCTCCGATCTAACCGATTAACCAAACCTCGATCGCGGACGGAGACCAGTAGCTCTGATACTGAATCGGGGCCTCCCGTCGAAGTTGGAGAATACCGAGACGTCGAGATCGAAGGCCTCGGTGATCAGGGCGATGGAATTGCCCGCATCGACCGTGGCTATATCATTTTTGTCCCAAATACGGAGAAGAATGAACGTGTGACTATCGAGATAGTCAATGTACAACCAAATGTCGCCTTTGGTGAAGTTGTTAAACGAGAAATAAATGCAGAATAATCCATGACGCAATGAGTCCGAGTAGTAATTCTGCGGGAACGACGTACATTGGTATTGGTCGTTATCGACTAGCAGATGAAAGCAGACGTCTGTGAGACGTCTACCCATCAACTACTTAGCAGACGTTCGTTTCTGAGCCGACGATAGTCCATGGCTATACGACGGCAATTGTGTGTTCATCATTCGCAGACATAATAATTACGATTGAACAGACCTGACTAATTGCTGGAGTAGAAAATCGGCATTCAAAATCAATTCTCCACTAAACCCCAGCTACCTTTAAATGCTAGTCCAATCGCTTCGTCTTTCTATTTCAATTTCTCATTCCGATATCGAATTGTTCGTATTCGGAAACAGAATTTAGGACAACACTGGTATTACTTTCGTTAATGTCCCTGTCTTTGAGTAAGGATTTTATTTTTCGGTTCATTTGGTCCGTATCTTCGAATCTTCCAATCGCGATGATGTCATGGTTCCCGGTCACCTCGTAGACACTGACCATCTGGTCTTCCCGTTGAAGTCGGTCTGTAACGTCCGGAAGTGCGGCACCTTCGACTTTGAGTTGAATGACGGCAGTCACATCATAGCCCAATGCGTCATAATCTACTATTGGTGAGAAGTCTATGATAGCACCGCTGTTCTGCAATTCATCGAGATGGTTTGAGATAGTCGTTACCGATACATCAAGATCACTAGCGAGGTCCCGAAGGCTGGCTCGTCCATCACTTTGTAGAGCGTTTAACAACTCGGTATCGAGATTTTCGTACGCCATTATTTACTATAGACAACCCCGATACAAATAGTTAAACGATAACGCAATATGCGACTGAATCTAGAGAGACCATAGCTAAAAAATTGAGACAACGGTATCTTTCTAACAACTAGTACGAAAACTATGGTATCGGACTTGCTCCACGAAAGCAATATTCACAATATGTAAATGAAGTGCCGCCAATTACTATCTAGTCAGTAATCACATGTGTTTCCCTATATAAGAAATAACGAACCTAATATCATGGAGATTTGCCTTGAATTATAGAATCGAGCGAAGGAATTACAGAATTAGTCCTGTAATACTTTCGCTCGATTGATCCCCTCTAGTCCACAATAAGAGAACAATAATCGGATCTATTCGGTATAGCACTCACCTGTATCTCAACCTCGTTACTGTCATTATATATTTGTATTTTGGACGATGGCGCGTCGGTGATAATTTCCATCATGAAAATACGGGTGGGCAATGGGATATCGACAAGTGACGTGTGAATATAGATATCGAGTGGGGGTCGACTGGTTTCAGAGGGAGGACTTGAAACTTGTCTTCAAGTAGGTTTCTTTCTCAAGCTAACTCGTAGAGAGTGCTTCTCCGCCTGGGTTATTTTATTACTCTTTATAGTACATTCACTGATACAACTCTTCAGGGATACTCTCGAACGACAGTAGAACGGGTCTATCGTCTACTGGCTGATTTTCATAATGAAAATCGGTGGGGATGAGAAAACCCCCATACTCCGAGTTTTTCATCTCGGCGCGAGGGACGATCATCCTTGAAATCATTCCACTGACCAAAATACTTAAACCAGCTTGCTGTATTACGATGGACGTTATGGACGAGAAAAAGAGATTCATTCGATCCGAGGATGTGGAGACAGTTCAACTCGATTGGGGGAACCTGAAATGGATGAACACACCCGAGATGACTGGGTCGGAGGCATTCAGTGCTGGTCTAGTAGTGCTGCAACCAGGAAAAGGTCATGAGCGTCATACTCACCCGGACAGCGAGGAGATTCTATATATCCTCAGTGGAGAAGGTGAACAAACAATCGCAGATGAAAAACGGTCGATAGGGCCCGGAGAGATGGTGTACATTCCCGCCGGTGTCGAACACAGTACGATGAACGACTCTTGGGAACCTCTTCGATTTCTAGCGATCTATGGGCCACCGGGACCAGAAGAAGAGATTCGAAACACTGCCGAAGCAACGGTCTTTCCACCGGGTGAATTCCCGGACTCCTGAGACAGGCCACCCTCATCCACGTATGATATCTACAGTTTGGCCGTGAGAGATTGCAGAGCTTGTCTTCTCGATGAATTCGAGGGCACGAGAGACGACTGTCCTGAGCAGAGGGGTAGTTCAGTACAGTGATAATTCTATCGAAATATTGAAGAGTGGTGGGAGAACGTATGTAGTTGGATGAAGTACTCACGTACGGAATCGCTTGACCGCCTAGAATCGACTATTGAATCGGGAGACCCTATTATCGGTGCTGGTGCCGGAACCGGAATCTCGGCCAAATTCGCAGAGCGTGGTGGGGTTGATCTCCTCATTATCTATAACTCCGGGAGATATCGAATGAACGGCCGTGGCTCATTAGCTGGGTTGTTGCCATACGGAGACGCAAACGAAATCGTCGTGGAGATGGGTCATGAAGTACTCCCCGTCGTTGAGGACACCCCTGTGCTAGCAGGTGTCAATGGTACTGATCCGTTCCGAGATATGGACGTGTTCTTGGAGGATTTACGCCGTCGTGGTTTCTCCGGTGTACAAAATTTCCCGACCGTCGGACTCATCGACGAAGACAGTACCTATCGTAAAAACCTCGAAGAGACTGGGATGGGCTACGACAAAGAAATAGAGATGATACGAAAGGCAGGAAATCAAGGAATGCTCACCTGTCCTTACGTTTTCACCGAGGAACAGGCAGCAGCAATGGCCGATGCGGATGCCGACGTAATCGTCTCACACATGGGGCTCACAACGTCGGGTGACATCGGTGCTGAAACGTCGCTTGACCTGGACGCTGCAGCCGAGCGCGTCCAGGCCCATCATGATGCAGCAAAAGAAGTCAAAGATGATATTATTGTCATTTGTCACGGTGGTCCGATAGCGTGGCCCGAAGATGCTGAGCATGTCCTTAATAATACTCAGGGGGTCACCGGCTTTTTCGGAGCGTCGAGTATCGAGCGACTTGCGACTGAGGATGCGATCGAAAATCAGGCGAGCAAATTCAAGAATATTGAATTCTGAGTAATATTTGGAATCCAATTGATGTTCTCCTACTGATGTTTTTTGAACGCAAGCAGATCCCCGTAAGCACGATATATCGTCTCTTTCTCGAAGTTCCCTCGCTGATCGTTCGATTCAAAGTCTCATCGATTCTGTGATCGGTGACAAATATATATTGCTGGGAAAGATATTTGTACCCTCATCTGAACTAAATGCATAGGTGTCGAAATTGGCAACAGAATCGAGGTCCACTCAGAACCGAATAGCTGCCCTCAGGTCATCGATCCTTGATCGGCGCGAATCAAGTGTCATGGTCGGATTAGTTGCGATGATCCTGTTGGGTATCTTCATCAATGCATCGTCGTTCCTCACACTCAACAATTTCGTACGAGTTCTCCGTGGTGCCGCTATCGTTGCGATGGTTGGCTATAGTATGTCCTTGCTGATGGTCACAGCGGAGTTCGACCTCTCGGTCGGATCGCTGATTGGCATCACCGCCGGGCTCGGAGCAGTTATGATTTCCAGCGGGTTCGATCCGATCTTCACCATCATACTGACAATTACACTCGGGACGATTTACGGCGTTACACAGGGATTGCTCGTAACCAAGTTCGGACTGCCTTCCCTGATAGTCACGATTGGGACACTGACGTTACTCCGGGGAGCACACTTCCTATTGTTAGGGGGACAAGCGGTCACAATCTCCGAAGAACAGGCAGGCCCGGTAATGAAAGCGATCGGCGGTACGTACAGTCTCCCATTTACGGTCACGGTGCCGTTCACGAATTTGGACTTGTTCACGATTCCTGTAATCCAGTATGCTGTTCCGTTCATTCATTCGGAGCCACAGCAGTTCGTCAGCTTTCCCGTACAGATCATTTGGGTACTTGTCCTTCTATTCGTTTTCCACCACATACTGTTCAAGACGACGTTTGGACGCCACGTTCGGGCGACGGGCGACAACATAAATTCTGCTGAAACAACCGGTCTCGATCCGGAGCGAATCAAAATCGCTTGCTTCGCCATCGTCGCTGCGGTCACATCGTTTGCGGGAATCTCACAACTCGCCTACATCGGGAGCGTTTCCCCGGGTACTGGATCCGGAACTGAATTGATCGTCATCGCAGCGGTAGTCCTCGGTGGGACGAAACTCACGGGAGGAGATGGGTCGATGACGGGCGTGCTAATGGGTGCGCTCATTCTTGGATTCGCACAGAATATCCTGACCCTTGGAGGGTTCGGGCCAAAATTCTCACGACTCATTACGGGACTCTTCATCATCGCAGCAATCGGCCTCGACACAGTCTTCTCCGAATTCTCACCAGAGCTCGTTCGGAACTGGTTTACGAATCCCTTGAAAAAGATGGTTGCGAGTCCGCGATCGTTCTTCCAAAACGAAGCTAACGAAAAGGGGCCCAATCTATCGATCGCGTTCATTGCGGTGTCGATCGTTGTTATCGGACTGCTCGTTTCGCTAATCATGATGTTGTCGGCAGTTTTCGCTCCCTCCTTTGCAGACCGATTCCTGTTCTTTATTGCAGAAGCGAATCTCTTGGGTGCAGTGATGGTAACCCTTCAGGTGTACCTCGTAATGGCACTCCTCACGCTTCTCGCGGTTATCACGGTCCACCTCACTGCGACACGCCTCGGCGGTACTGGTGATGTTGACAACACCATTGCTGCTGTCGGATATGGTCTAGCCCCGGCACTACTTCTGTTCATCCCGATCGTATTGCACGGATTCGCATTCCTTACTATCCTCGTGATAGTAACTCTGGCCATTATCGCAATTCTCGTCGCCGTGACGCTGTACATGGGCGTCAATTCCCTTCACAATTTGTCGTCGCGTGACGCGACGATTACGGTTGTCACCACATTTGGCGTCTGGCTCATAGTTTTGCTATACTTTGGTAGCAATATTAGATAGGCATAAAATATACTCGGAAAGCCATTCTTCAGTTCCCATCAACCGAATGAAAAAACTGATTCCCATCAAATGTCTATTCGAACATATAATGGAAAAAGAAATAAATTTAAGTCTCATAAACTATCTTTGATTATCATGGCGTTTGACCGTGACAAACTTCAGGAAGACGATACCTTTTCCATCGAGCTAGGGGTGTCGCGACGAAGCCTCATGAAACAGCTCAGTGCAGTCGGGGCTGTGTCCGCATCGGCCGGCTGTTCGAGTCTCTTACAGGACCAAGGGAACAAGAGCAGCGGGAGTGACGAGAACAACGGTGGCTCCGGTTCAAACGGAGGTGGTGCAGGACCACAAGACTTTGACTACTCTCGAATTCCGATGATCAAGCCGCCATCGGCACCCATTGACAACACAAAGCCAGCAACAGGAGTTGCACGACGTGCTGAGTTCGTGATCCAGAACGTCGCCAATCCCTTCTTTACTCCTCTCATCGCTGGGTTCAACGACGCTCTCAATCAGTTCGGATGGAAGGGTGGTGTAACCGGTCCGTCCGGTGACACACAGAGCCAAAGTAAACAGATCGAGATCATCAATACACTCGTGGACGAGTTGAAAAGTGGACAGGACGTACTGGTCACGACTATTTTGGACCGTCAAGCGTATCTCGCTCCGATTCAGCGAGCACTGGATAACGACATCGCGGTCGTGAACGGCCATTCGACTCCGGCGAAAAAAGATTGGAACAATGATTGGATGCGTGAGAAGCTCACCTACCGTGATCGGGGGGTTGTAATCCCGCACGTCGGCATCCGTGATAGAGAAGGTGGGATTGCGATGGCGGTAGAAGCATACAAACGAATGCAGGATAAGCTCGATGCCGACGAGTATAAGGTTTTGATCGGTAATGGTCTCCCCGGAAATCCAGCAGTCACCCGTCGGGTTGATCCTGGCGCACGCTCATACTTGGAAACGAAAGATGACGTGACTCTCATCGATGAAACTCTTGACGTCACCACTGACTTCGCCGAGGCTCAAAATCGTGTGGAGAGTCGACTGTCGGCTGATCAGGATATCAATGTGGTCATGGGTGCGGGATTCTGGACCGCTGTTGGCGCTTCCCAGGCCGTCGAAAGCGGGAGTGTCAGCCGTGATCTCGTCATTTGTGGGTTCGACCTCGTGGAAGCCGTTCTGACGAGTATCAAGGATGGGAGCGTCGACTTCACCATGGGCCAAGATCCATACGGACAAGGCTTCTTGAACGTCCCGCTCGCGTGGATGTATCAAGAGCGCGGGATCGAGATGAAACATCTAGAGTTCGGTGTCACCTTCGTCGACAAAGAGAACGTTGAGTACGCTCTGCAACGGAATACGTGGAGTGAACTTCGAAACTGGCAAAAGAGCAATTTCTAATCAGCACCTATGAGCGACACGATATCCGCAGGAAACGATACGACCAGCCCAAAGGATCGAACCGTTCTCCGAACGCAAGATCTGAGTAAAAGTTTCGGTGCAATTGAAGCCGTCAAAGATGTGAGCCTCGATATTCGAAAGGGGGAAATCCTCGCGATAGCAGGGGACAACGGGGCAGGAAAGTCCACGTACGTGAAGATGCTCTCGGGAATTCTCACACCAACTGCCGGACAGATTTATGTCCGGGAAAATGGCGTGGACCAGCCACGCCACTTCACGTCGTCAAAAGATGCAGAGAAAGCAGGCGTCGCGACCGTCTATCAAGGTCAGCATCTCACTCCGGCAAACACCGTTGCAACCAATATATTCCTCGGGCACGAACCACGCAAAACCGGACTGAGAGGATCACTGTTTCGTGAAATTGACGAAGAACGAATGATCGAAGAAAGTAATCAACTATTACACGAAATCGGGTTTGATTTCGATCCACGTTCTCTCGTTTCGGAGCTTTCTGGCGGACAACAACAGGCTGTCGCTGTCGCTCGGGCGTTGATTCGGGACCCACCGATCGTCATCCTAGACGAACCAACTTCGGAGGTTTCCACGACGGGGACGGACAAAATCATCGACCTCGTTAGAAAGATCCCTCAAGATGGTAAAGCCGGCATCCTCATATCCCACAAAATCGACATCGTTGTGGACGTTGCCGACCGAATTGCTGTGATGCGTGACGGTGAACTCGTCGAAGTTCTCGATAGTCGTACCAACGTCGACCGTATGGATATCGTATCCCGGATGCACAAAGAGCGAGAAGTATAACCTGCCTTCTCGTTCCAGAGTTCTCGAAACGGGACGTTCCTCCGGGAGTACCGTCCTAACTCTCAGGAGTCGAGCGCCTCGGACAGTTTCTCGATCGGATGTGGTGGACGGGACTCACCCGGTCGGTCGCCGAGTTGAGAGCGACACGACGCACCGGGAGCCGTTACGACATCCCCGTCACTCCGTTCGATCTGTCTAAATAAGATCTGACCGATCCCCTGTGAGAGCTCGTAATGTTCTGATTCGTAACCAAACGACCCTGCCATCCCACAGCAGCTGGAGTCGAGCGGATCGACGGCGTATCCTGCTCGCCGAAGCACCCCGACTGCGTGGTGATCCTTATTGGTGGCTTTCTGATTACAGTGACCATGGTACGTTAAAACCTCGTCAGGCGCGTCCAGTGTGAGTTTCTCATCAACTCGAAGCAAATCCAGATACTCCATGATCCCGTGAGCGGCGGATGAGACCGCGTCAACGTTTGCTCCGTCGAGCAAATCTCCGTATTCGTCCTGAAACATAACCGCATCAGAGGGCTCAACGAATACGATATTCCATCCCTTGTCGACATACGGCCGCAATATCTCGACGTTATGGTGTGCGCGGTCGTTCGCCACGTCTAGCATTCCCATCGAGAACGCTGCGCGTCCACTGGGGCGAAGGTTGTTGATGATCTGGACGTGAATGCCAGCCGTTTCGAGGACGCGGACTGCCGCTTTTCCGGGTGCCGGGTAGTTGTAGTTCGTGTATGTGTCGGGGAACAATATCACCTTCCCGTCAGCCTCACCGACCGAAACTGAGGAGCCACCACGTCTCGCGAACCATTCTTCGAGCGATTCGTTGCTGAACGTCGGAAGTTCGCGCTCTTTGGATATCCCGAACACCCTCTCCATCACGACTCGACTCCCCGGAACTTCGGATATGAGATTCGACAGCGGGGTCATCATACTACCGAACGCGGAAAGTCGATCGATGTTCCCGAATATACGCGTCCGAAGGCTTGGTGTCTCTTCCTGATGATATTGGTACTTGATCTCCGATTTGAGCTTCGCCATATCGACACCCGTCGGACAGTCACTTTTACATCCCTTACAGCCAACACAGAGGTCGAGCACCTCTTTCTGGAATCGGTCGGAGTAGATCTCTTCCTCCGACAGTTCTCCCGAGATCGCAGCTCGGAGCATATTCGCTCGACCGCGTGTGGTCTGAATCTCTTCTTTCGAGGCACGATACGTCGGACACATTACGTCAGAACTAGTCTGGCGGCACGTCCCACAACCGTTACACAGTTCGACGAGATGTGAAAATCCTCCCTCCTCGTCGAAGTCCAGGGCAGTTTGTGGTTCGATCGATTGGTATTCCCGTCCATAGCGGAGGTTTTCTCGCATGTCCGCACCGACACCCCGGTCATTGTTCGGTCCCGGATCATTCGTCCCGTCCCGATACACGACGTTACCGGGATTCATCATCCAGTCGGGATCGAAGGCTGTTTTGAGCCGCTTGAACGCCTCCCAGAGTTCCTCACCGTACATCTTAGGGTTGAACTCGGTCCGGGCCATCCCGTCGCCATGCTCGCCAGAGAAAGCACCGTGGTGTTCCAGAACGAGGTCGGTCACGTCGTCCGTGATCGAGTGCATCTTCTCAATTCCTTCGTTCTGTTTGAGAGTGAGGATTGGGCGGATATGTAGCGTGCCGGAACCAGCGTGGGCGAAATATGCGGCCGAGGTATTGTGTGCTTCGAGTATGGCCTCAAACCGCTGAACATACTCGGCGAGTTCTTCGGGTGGGACCGTCGCATCCTCGATGAATGGATACGGCTTTGGGTTCCCCTCTAAACTCATCAGCAACGGGATGGCGGCCTTCCGAAGCTTCCACATCCTATCTTGACTGTCCCCTGAGTAGGCTTCCAGCACCTCGAATGCTGCACCATTATCGACAAAGTGAGACGTCGTCTCGTCGATTGCCGCCTCGAAGTCGTCGACGAGTTCGTCGTCCCACTCGAGCAGTAGTGCCGCCTTTGAATCGTCGGGTATCGGTTCGGCGTACTCGGCATACCCCTCCGATTCACGAGCGAGGCGGAACACTTCGTCGTCCATTAGCTCCACAGCGCTAACGGGGAATTCGAGAGCCTCGGGCACCGCTTCCATCGCGTCCACGAGGTCATCGAAGCAATAGAGTGCTAATGCTGTCTCGCTAGGTTGTGTGACGAGCGAAACCGTCGCTTCGACGATTACTCCAAGTGTTCCTTCCGCACCGACAAAGAGTTTCGAGAGATTGATCACTTCGTCGCCATCGTCGTTTTCGTAGATGACTTTTTGCAGGTTGTATCCCGAGACCGAGCGCTTGAGTGACGGATATTTGTCTTCGATCTCCGATTGGTGGGATTCGACGATTTCCCGAACGGCTTGATAGATTCGCGCCTCCAAGCTGTTGCCACCGACGATCTCCTCGAACTCTTTGCTGTCCAAAACGACTTCACGGGTATGTATCAGTGACCCATCCGCGAGAATGACTTGGAGTTCTTCAGTATAGGCGTCAGTGATTCCGTATCGAACCGAGTGAGCGCCAGTCGAATTGTTACCGATCCCGCCACCGATGGTCGAGCGGTTCGACGAAGCTGGATCCGGCGCAAATTTCAAGCCCTCTTTCGCAAGACGGTCATCGAGATGGTCCTGTACACAACCGGGCTGGACCGTCGCTCGTTTGGCTTCGGGATCGACGCTGACGATATCGTCCATGTGCTTCGTGAAGTCGATGACGACGCAACCACGACCGACCGTCTGGCCGCCTAACGAGGAACCCGTCCCTCGCGGTAGGATGGGTATTCCATGGCTTGTTGCGACTTCGACAACCGCTTTAACGTCTTCCGAATCCCTTGGAAGGACGACTCCAGCGGGCCGTGCTTGGTAAACGCTACCGTCCGTTGCGTACAGTATCTGTGCGTATTCATCGAACTGCACCTCTCCGCCTACCTGGTCTCGCAGTTCTTCCGCCAGCGCTGAATACTGTTCGATGTCGGGACGGCTAGACGCCAGTTCCGTGGCCGATGTCTCTACTCCGGGGGGATTATAGAACTCGTCTTCGACTGCCATCGTTACTAATACACATACTTCCAAATTAAAGTCTATGGTTTCACGATATCAATCGATTATACTTCCGACGCAATCCGGGAGCGAACACGGATATCTAACGACACGAAACCATTGTAATCCTTCCTCTTAGATGCGATTTCTTTCACTGTTATTGCATCAAGCGATTACGATAATTCCTGATATGGTTTACTCGAATGGTACGGAGATAACGATAGCAGCAAGGGAATCTGTTGGTGGTTGGAGGACGTGAACACCTGCCTCAACCGGGATCAGATATGTACAGCATGAATTTAATCACTTGTGGGCGTAGGGTTTATCATCTAGTATTGGGTAATATTATTTCATGGATGATATGCTATCACAGGACAATAACGATATGACACAGTCGAATCCACTGCCGTCCGACGATCAGTACTTGGAGTTACTGGCAAGTGTGCAGAGACTCACCGGAATCGGCATTTGGTCGTATAATACCTCTACCACCGAACTGTGGTGGAGTAACCAGGCGAAGCGGATTCATGAGATCGATATAGAGCGGACGTTGACCCTTTCAGATGTTGTGGACCAATACACAGAACAGGACCAAGACCGGGTGGCGGAGAGGTTTAGCGACGCTATTGAAAACGCAAACCCGTTCGATATTGACGTAGAACTCACTGGAGAAGGAACGACTCCGAGATCGATACGATTGCATTGTGAACCCAAACGAAACGATGAGACCCTCGTTCTCTACGGTGTCGTCCGCGACTTAACCGATATAAAGCGGCGGGAGCAACGCATCGAAATCCTTCGTCGAACGAGCCAGCAGTTGCGCGGTGCAAGTTCAAAACAGGAGGTTGCCGAAATCCTCGCTAATGCAGCAAAAAACATCCTCGGTCTAGTCAATACGACGGTTCGATTGGTGAACGATAGCAGAAACGTCCTCCGTACGGTCGAAGCTACCGAAGAATGTCTCGAGCGTGCTGGCGACCGTCCGAACTACTCCATTGACGAGGCGACCCCCGCGGTACGAACGTACCTAACGAGCGAACCGGAGATTCACTCGGATCACCAAAACACTGCAGATGACCACGATCGAGGTGAACTCCAATCCGGGCTTTATGTTCCGATAGGAAGTCATGGCGTACTGAGCGCCGGTGACGTCGTCGTAGATGCTTTCAAGGAACACGATCTTGAGGCTGCCAGTCTACTTGGACAACTTGGAGCGGAAGCGATTACGCGTATCGGGTGGGTTAAACGCTCACGAGCGATATGAGACAGAGTATCTCAAAAATAAATCGAGAGTACTGAATTACATTCCAGAGAAAGACGATACTGTCCGATTATTTTGAGCTTCTCTGTGATATCTCTCCATTTCATCTCGGAGAGGATGTCAGTTCGGGTATTCGAAAAGTGGATTTACATTATGCGAATTATTATATGTTATGATGATAATTGTACGGATATGACCGGAGATATAACCGGACGACGCCTGAAAACGACTCGGACATCGTTAGAAATTCTCAGGCTCATCTTGGAACACGACGGGCTTAACCTCTCCGAGCTGGATAAGATGGTAAACAGTTCGAAAAGTTCTATTTGCAGCCACCTCAATACACTCCAAGATTGTCGATACCTCGTAAAAGACGGTAAAACCTACAACGTCGGATATCGGCTAGCCCTATTAGGTGACCGAACTAAGCATCGATACCCTGACCGTGAGGTCGTAAAGCAAGCGGTAGATCGACTAGCACGAGAATCCGATCAGGAAGCAAACTTTACCATCTTTGAACACGGCCGTCTCTTGATGTTCTATGGTTCGTCGGGGAACGCGGTAAGTGGTGGAAACGACATACAGTATCGATCGGAGTACTACTTACACAATACGGCCGCGGGAAAAGCCATCCTTGCCGAATTGGGTCACAGTCAAATCGAAGAAATCCTCAACCGATGGGGGTTGCCTCGTGAGTCGGAAGCGACGATTACGAACCGCGCGCAATTATACGAATCCTTGGAAGAAATTGCGGCCCGTGGCTACGCGACTGTTGATGAAGAATTCGCCCCCGGTTTGGTAGCAGTGGGTGCGCCAGTCCACGACGAAGACGGTGCGATTCTCGGTGGAATAAGCGTGGGAGGCCCAAAATATCAGATAGATTCAACGAAGACCGATCTCGAACTTGCGGGAAAGTTACTGGATGCCGTCGCACACCTCGAATCTCAGCTTCAGTCATAATCAAGTCGGTCACCCTACCGACTATTTTCTATTGGTCTGATGAACGATGGTTTCCCCTTTCTTAAAAAATGGGTGTGACGGAACAGCCGACCGAAATTAGTCGTCGTCTCCGAGGGCCATCGCGCGCTCAACGACATCAGACCCGTACATCTCTTCAATTTCTTCGTGTTGGTCCGGACGATGTGTATACACGTCTTGGAACAACGATATTGGCGTCTGAGCGGCTTGATACGTAGCCTCGTCCCACATTCGATCTTTGTTGACGTCTACCTCTACACCGTTGATGTCGAGCGTCGTTGACTGGGTCATCGCGATTGCTCCTTTTCCGTCTTCTTTAGCAGCCTCGAATTCGGACATCGAGTCGACGATATCGTCCATACTCGGGATATACGACGTCATCTTGAGCAATTCCTCGTGCAGTTCCTCACCGTCGAGTTCGTGTGTTTCTCCCTCTACTTCGAGCAGATAGTTTCCATCGTTTGTTATTTCGAGTGATAATTCGTCGCCGCTGTAACTCTGATAGCCGTTTTCACTGTCGAGTTCAATCTCTCTATTGCCGACATTCAGCAACCAGCTTCCACTTTCTGGCGGGAGTGGCGCTTCGTTTGCAGCGAGAACCTGTCCAGGAGTTAGTGACCAGATACCAGTCATGCCTTTGGCTCGGTTGTCGCTCATCCGCTCGTAATACCCCTCAATGTCACGGATGTCATCGTATGGGCCATCAACCGCAATGAGCCCAGCCGCGCTTGCACCGCGAGAAGTGTTGTGGCGAAGTTCAGGCCACGGCGGGAGTTTCCCGGTGGCAGTCATCGCTTGCATCGCCTTCGTGTAGTCCACCTGCCCGTCGACCAGTAAAAACAACCGCTCGAGGTTGTTCGACGGTTTCCCCATCTCCGTTCGTAATTCACCGGTGGCCAGTTCTGACTCGCCGCATTCAACGATTACGGACATTGAGAGGCTACCCTCTTCGAGTCCGTGTTCTTTTTCGATTATGGTGATGAACTCGTCCGCTTTCTTCCAGTCGTCGATATCACCAACCTCAGGGATAACGAATCCATCGATGTATTCGACAGCACCATTAGCAGGATCGGCCACCTGCATCATTTGCTGGAACCCTTGATGGCGAGTTGTAGGATTATCGCGGTGCCACACTATGCGGGGATGTATTTCTCCAGGGAAATCATCTCCATGTTTAGAAACGACACTCACGATGTTCTCCACACCTTCATCCCGCATCGATGGAGCCGTTGCATCCTCGTTGTCTGGAACCCAAACATCGGGGGCTTTCATTCCCTCAAGTTGCGCTGCACTTCGCAGCATCTTTGCAGAATCTGCTTGGCCTTCTACAGCAGTTGGTGAGGTGAAAAACGTTCGTACGAACTCACGCTCATCGCTATGTTTGCTTCTCATATTCTTCAAAGGTAACTGTTCACCATGTCGTATTAAATATTCACCTTCATTTAAAAAATCAAATGATTTGATAATACCGCTTCCAAACGGAGTTCAACTCGTTTCAATGGGAATAGATGGAAATCGTTTACATTATGTAAACCATGAGTTGGGAATTCAGCTCTAAATTCTTGGAGACAGAGTATCTTAAATACACTCAAATCCTCGCTTCGATGGTAATAACGGCTATAAGCTGTCTAATGAGGCTTCTCGCAGTTGATAAAGCCGCGAGTAAAAGGGACTGTTTTGAATCATTATTCCTCCTGTTCACAATCACATTACGATCCATTATCCGTTACACGGCTAGCCGTGTAATAGAACGCTTTCTGGGACCTCACTCAGCATTTATTTTCATTATGTAAATTATCTTCAGAAGGTTACCGCACCGTGCCTCCCTACCTCGTCGGAAGAGAACTAATCTAATTCAGAACTCAGAGTTGATAGTTGACTATCGAGCATCAGTGGCCAATTTACAATAGTGGATAATTATAATATATTAATGTTCTGCTATGGGAATTATTTGCGGGGATGGTATACGTAATGTATATTGCCTCTCTGTATTGTGTTGGGTTATCATGGCAAGCGGCGAAAACTCGACCGACCAGAGTAAAGTAAAGAACGGTGAATCGATTACAACGAGTCGAAGAGACTTGATGCGATTAGTCGGCGGTATCGGAGCAGCGGGAGTCATAGCAAATAACCAAATCGGTACGGGGATGGCAGCCAGCGACAGTGTAATCAAACTTGAAGCGATCAAACAGGATCCAACAAATTCCGAGTTAGAGTGGGACATCAACGATGACGGGAGCGTCAACTACGACGACGTCGTCGATTTGTTCCATGATTTCGAAAGCGATGAGATACAGAACAACCCGGAGGCGTACGATTTCAATCAAAACGATCAACTCGACTTCGATGATATCGTTACGTTATTCAAAGACATCGATGATCAGGATGAAGGGAACTACGCTTGGGCCGGTGTCAGCCCGGAAAATATCAATGGCGAAATAAACCCGACGCTCTCACTGACGGCGGGCAAAGATTACACCGTCGAGTGGACGAACACGACCGGAGGAGACCACAACTTCGTGATCGAGGACGCCGACGGTAACGAGGTTCTTTCGAGTGAGTTGATGGGGGAGAAAGGTTCGACCCAGACGGTCGAATTCACTGCAACTGATGAGATGGCCGTCTATTATTGCGAGTCTCACCCCATCTCTCAGCGCGGTAAGATTGAAACAAGCCCGGTAACAGAGCCCAGTGAAGACACCATTAGCGTTCTAATGATGGGTGGACCAGAGGGAGGAAGTCACAACGCGCCCGCACGCCAGCTCCAAATCACGGAATATCTGATGAACCGCAGTATCGAGGTCGCCTACACTGATCGATTGGACGATCTCAAACCTGACGTTCTCCACCGATACGACGCCTGGATCATGTACGACAACCGCTCGGGATTGACACAGTCCCAGGAAGATTCCATCATCGAATTCGTGGAAAGCGGCGGTGGGTTTATTCCGATTCATAGCGCATCGGCATGCTTCACCGAATCCGATGCGTACATCGACCTCGTCGGGGGGCAGTTCCAAGAACATGGGTACGGCGAAATGACCACCACGTTCGAGCAACCGAATCACCCTATTCTCTCCAATCTCGATCCCATCGTTTCGGAGGATGAAACCTACCGGCATACGAATCTCAACGACGATATCAACGTCCTTGCGTACGGTGATTTCCCTGACTACGGAAGTAACGAAGACCCCGAGCCATGGAGTTGGACCCGTACGCAGGGTGACGGGCGAGTATTCTATACCGCGTGGGGTCATGGGAGGGGAACATGGGCGACGGACGGATTCAAGAAACTCATCGAGAATGCCGTCCGTTGGGTGACTCGAAACGAAGATTCGATCGGGAACGATACGCGTGTCCTCGATCAATTGGAGTTTATCGAGGCAAATATACCGTACTACCCGCCACCGGAAGGCGGTCTTCTCCCGCGAGAGGTTCCCGAAGAGGTCGGCGAGGGAACGGACTGGAAGCGGATGCAACGGGCACTCGACCCCGAGGAGACGATCGACCGGATGATTATGCCGAAAGGATTCGACCTCCAGCCGTTTACGACCGAGGATATGCTCCCCGACGATGCACAGGGGAACATTCTGGATATGTCGTTCGATGACCAGGGACGGGTCTGGTTGGCGGTGACGAAGGACTATCCGAATAACCTCGGTGAAAATCAGGATAAAATCGTAATTGGTGAGGATACGAATGGTGATGGACAGGTCGATGACTTCTCCGTCTTCGCAGAGAATCTATCCATCCCGACGAGTATGGTCCTGGTTGAGAACGGCGTCATCGTCGCTCATCATAACGATCCATCCGAAAGCGGCCAGATGTTACTGATTCGGGATACGAACGGTGACGATCAAGCTGATGAACGACAGGTCCTTTTCTCTGGATTTGGCAACGGAGACACCCACGCTGGGCCGAACGAACTCGTTCACGGCATCGATAATTGGATCTGGGGTCAGGTCGGCTACTCTGGATTTGGCGGAACCGTCGCCGGCGAACAATACAACTTTAGCTCGTCCATCTACAGGTTCAAACTCGATACCTCGGACACAGTCACCGATTTCGAAATCGTCGGCGGCTTACCCGGAAACCAAGCCGGTCTCGGGATCACCGAGGAGGGCCTCGTCTTTGGGTCGGCCGCGACGTCCGGACGTCCCAGTAATTACGTAGCGATTCCGGATCAATACTACGAATTGATTAATGGCACGTCACCAACCGATTTTGGACCGGCGTCGGACACGAATCGGTTCCTTCCGGTCACCGATCGGGTTCGACAGGTTGACCGGCACGGTGGGTACACCGCAGCCACTGGCCACACTATCTACACCGCTCGGAAGTATCCCAGGAAGTATTGGAACAACACCGCATTCGTCGGAGATGGGACAGGGAACCTTCTCGGGACATTCTATCTGCAGCAGAATGGTGCAGGCTACAATACGCACTACGCTCACAACTTCGCAGGGAGCATCGATGCGTGGTCTGCACCATCGTATTCAGCTGTCGGTCCTGACGGGTTACTCTGGTTCATCGATTGGTACAATTACATCTATCAGCATAACCCGACGCCGGATGGATTCGAAAACGGACCAGGTAACGCCTACATTACCGAGTTGCGAGATCACGCCACATCCCGGATTTACCGCGCCACGTACGACGACGAGACGGGGTATCAGCCCAAGGATCTGAGCGACGCTACTCCCTCGGATCTGGTGGCTGCGCTATCCGATGACAATATGTTCTGGCGGCGCACTGCACAGCGTAAACTGGTCGAACGAGGTGAAAGCGACGTCGTCTCCGACCTCGTTTCGCTGGTTACCAGCGAATCCGTCGACGAGATCGGACTTGACCCAGGTGCAATTCATGCGCTCTGGACACTCGATGGTTTGGGCGCTCTTTCTGCCGAGTCCGGAAATGATTCGGCGATAGACGCTTCGATTAATGCCCTGGCCCATTCGTCCGCTGGGGTTCGTCTCACGGCACTTCGAGTTGTTCCGACAACATCGGAAACCCGAGATGCGATTCTCGACAACGACTTGTTGAACGATGATGACCAGCGAGTTGCGATGTGGGCACTACTTACGCTCGCGGAGACACCCGAATCCGATATGTCTGGTGAAGCAGTTTATCAGATGATTAGTTCCGAATCCAACTACGAGGACAACATTCTGGTTGACGCCGCATCAGTTGCTGGTGCCCAGCATGCCGATGGTTTCATCGGTGCATACGAGGCGAATGAGGACACCGACACTAGCCCGCCGGATTTGGACGATCAGCCGAATCTGTTCCAAAATCCATCGATGGAGGAACCTGCTGGTGGATCAGTAATGCCAGTCAGTTGGTCGACGACGACATACACTGGAAGTGCTGATTTCACTTACGAGGACACTGGATATGATGGAGAAAACTGCGTTCGTATCCATTCCGATGATGGGGCAGACGCATCGTGGAACACCTCATTTTCGGTCGAGCCGAATACGGACTACACCCTTAGTGGTTGGATTAAAACGGATAATCTCCAGCCGGTCGATGGGTCCGGTTTCGGAGAGGGACCATTGGGAGCAACGTTCAACGTCGAGCAGATCGCCAACACCGGTTCCGGTACGCAATGGGATACGATTCCGGATGGACTGACCGGGACGAACGATTGGACAAAAATCGACATCACGATCAACAGTGGCGATCACGAGGAGCTTTCTCTCAACCTCTTGTATGGTGGCTACGGGGAGGCAACCGGAACAGCGTGGTTCGATAGCATCTCGTTTACTGACCCGAATGGTAATAACGCGATAACCAATCCCTCGTTTGAAGAAGACGATTCTTCAGGTTCTCAAGCAGATCTCCCCGCTAACTGGGAACCGGAAACGTACGGGGGGACAGCTGAATTCTCGTACACCTCCGACGTCGCCAGATCTGGTGAGGACAGCGTCCGAATCGACTCGACCGATGGCGCAGACGCGTCATGGACTCAATTCGTTGAGTTAGAACCGAACTCCCAGTATCGATTCCGTGCGTGGGTGCGAACCTCGGATGATTTCCACAACACCGGAGATTCGTACGGTGTCACTCTTAACGTTCACTCACTCGGACGGGATTCCGTCACAGACTCGTACGCAGAACCCGTCGATGGATGGAAAATGTTGGAGACGACCTTCACAACCGGGGGAAGTTCTTCCGAGTTACAGCTCAATCTCCTCTTTGGCGGTTGGGGGAACGCGGTCGGAACCGTCTGGTTCGACGATGCAGAACTGAAGAAGGTCGGTGGTTTCGGAAACGGCCTCGAGGTCGTCTACCAGCGTGTGATGACCCACGTCGAGTCCAGCGGAAATGACGATGACGATTCCGACGACACCACAGTCATCGACCCCGATACTACTATCGAACTGGAAGTCGAAAGCAATGAGGAATGGACAGGCGTTGCACCGGCCTCTATCGAGGGAGAAGGGAATCCGACACTCACCCTAGAGCCGGACGCAGAGTACACCGTCGAGTGGACCAACCGGAACGGTGCTCCACACAACTTCGAGATAGTGGACAGTGACGACGAGGTTGTTCAAGACGTTTCGACCCCGTATCTAGCCACTGAAGGAGAGTCACAAACGGTTTCCTTTACGTCAACCGACGAAATCGCAGAGTACGTCTGTAGAGCCCACAATCTCAGAATGAGGGGCACTGTCGAATTCGCTGGAAGTGATAGTAACTGATGCTAGCGTGAAGGACTATCTCTCGATCTACAACGATATTTCGATGGTCAACCGTTCTAAGTATACAGTATGGACCATACACAGAAGCTCTATCTAATTCTTCGCCACGTCCTTGGAGTGGTCGATGGACGAAAAGAGACTGTCCGACAGTTCACTCTACGATTCCAACGTCACGCATATAGGAATCAAGCTCCTTCGCAATCGCTCGTGCAAATTTCGTATCGTTGATGTGGGCATCGACTTCTACTAATTTCACATCGTCATCGATGTGACCTCGAAGAGAATCGAATAACGCCTCATCCGATTCGAACTCGTGGAAATCCTCTCCTTCATCATCAAGCATGGATACCCCTTGTAAGGGTAGCACGAGCCCAGTCGGTCCCGTTGCGGCGTTGAGTTTCTCGGCGATAATTCGGCCGAGTTCTCGATTTTCCTCCGCCGTCGTTCGCATGAGTGTTACCTGCGGGTTGTGGACGTGAAAATGACGGTCAGCAAATTTTTCGGGTATCGAATCCTTTGGGCCGAAATTAACCATGTCGAGTGCCCCGGTCGAGACAACTTGGGGAATTCCTCGCTCCGCAGCGGCGTCGAGGCGTTTCGGACCAGCACTCAACACACCGCCGACCAATTCATCTGCCCATTCCGTCGTGGTCACGTCCAAAACTCCATCGATCATACCTTCCCTGATGAGTTGTTCCATCGCTTGTCCACCAGTCCCGGTTGCGTGAAAGACGATCGTTTCGTATCCCCGTTCTTCGAGCCACGCGCGTGCTTCTTGAACGCAGGGTGTAGTGACACCAAACATCGACAGCCCGATTGTCGGTCGGTCTTCGACGGTAACGCCGGGGTCATTTGTTACCATCCCAACCATGGCGAGTACAGCATTGGAAATGACGGTGCCCGAAAGATGATTGATACCCTCGATATCCGCGACGGAATACATCATCATGATATCTTGGGTGCTCACGTACGGTTCCGTATCGCCGGAGGCGACTGTCGATACCATCAATTTGGGAACGCCAATGGGCAATGCACGCATCGCTGTCGTCGCAACTGATGTGTTTCCCGACCCTCCCAATCCGAGGATGCCATCGAGTGTACCCTCATCGTGGTATCGAGAAACGATGGCTGCTGCACCTTCTCCCATTGCCTCGATCGCTTTGCCTCGGTCTCGTTCGTCCCGGAGGGATTTTAGGTTGCTCCCCCCTGCCTCGGCCACCTCCTTTGCCGTTGTGTCCGGTTCGATTTCCGGTTCACCTACCACACCGGTGTCGATGATATGGACGTCAACAGCTTGTGATTCGAGGATATTTCGAGCAAAGTCGATTTCTTCTCCTTTGGTATCCAATGTTCCGACGATGACGACGCTCATTGGCCGTCTCCCCTCTGACTGTACCATTTCACTGTCCATCGGTTGACTCGGATATTCTGGTTGCTCAGGTCGAGTGCCCACCACGATGGTGATACCGCGTCACAAAACTTTCTAGCCGACTGTTTCATACGATACTATTACCGTGATGGTTATTCAATACTCGGATTCATACAATCCTATTTAAACGAATAGTAAACCAATCCGACGTCTCTACTCCTATTTCAGATCCCAAAACGTCGGCCTCGATTGAATTTCAATAACCGATTGACTGTACTATTCTCTATATCTGTACTTGAGTATGGGGCGCCATATAATCATTTTCTGTCGAATAATAGCGTTCTATGCCGTACTTCGTTATACCTTGCATGCCGTTATGATTTTTACTTAATAATTTCACAGTTAATCATCTTCAGCCGTCGATTTGTTATGCAGAAAGTTCTGTATGGCTATGGGTAATTGCTAGTAATGGACCATCTACTCATTTACAATTTATATTTTTACCATAAAAAAATTACTTATGATTGTAGTAACATCTGAATTTGTGGATAATCAAAATTCAAGGACGAGCAGTAGAGCTCGTACTGGAAGCGTTAATAGACGAAAAGTATTACAAGCGATTGGAGGTCTCGGGGCAATCGGTCTCTCCGGTATTTCAGGGAATGCAGTCGCTGCCACCGACGAAGATGAATGGATACAACTCTTTAACGGGGAGGATCTCGATAACTGGACGCGGAAATTCACTGGAAAGCCTCCCGGAGAAGGGCATAAAAACACCTTCTCCGTTGAAGATGGGCTACTCAAAGTGAACTACGACGAGTACGACGAGTGGAATGGCGTCTTCGGCCATCTCTTCTACGAGAACGAGTTCTCCCATTATATTCTGCGCGCCGAGTACCGTTTCGTCGGGGAGCAAGTATCCGGCGCACCCTCGTGGGCCCGTAGAAATAACGGGTTGATGGTTCACGGCCAAACCCCCGAGGAGATGGGAATCGACCAGGACTATCCCGACTCTATCGAGGTTCAACTGCTCGGCGAAGAGGCAGGTACGGACAACGAGCGCACGACCGCCAACGTCTGCACTCCGGGGACGAACATCTTCATGGACGGTGAGCTACACGAACAACACTGTACCAATTCCAACTCGGACACCTACCGAGGCGATGAGTGGGTAACCGTCACCGTTGTCGTCCGTGGCAATCAGGCGATCCGTCATATCGTCGAGGACGACGGCGTGGTCGTGAGCTACACGAACCCGCAACTGAACAGCGGTGTTCCGCTCGAAGCCGGCACGATTTCCATCCAATCAGAGAGTCATCCGACCGAGTTCCGCTCGATCGAAGTGAAGCAACTCGATCCGGACTCGCCTATTGGTGACGGCGATCCAACTGACACTACCCCCGTCTGGAGCAGCTATTCAAAGACGGAACTTGCATCCAGTCTCGAACGGCCAATGGCAATCGAGGTTGCACCTGATGGCCGCGTATTCTTCACCACACGTGGTCCACCTGCAAACGGCGACGGAACTGGAACCGCGAAAATTCGGGTGGTCGACCCCGAAATGACAGAAATCACGACTGCCCTGGAGAAGGAAGTCTATCTTAGCGGCGAGGATGGAATGCAGGGCATCGTTCTCGACCCGAATTTCGACCAAAACGGTTGGTTGTATGTCTATTATTCCGTCTCGACCGAGGGTACCGGGGAAGATCCCCACAAGCAACTGTCCCGATTCACTGTCGATGGGGACACCATCGACCCCTCCTCTGAAGTACACATCCTTCGAGTGCCGGCCGCACCCGAGCCGTGTTGTCACGTCGGGGGTGATCTCGAGTTCGGACCGGAGGGCCACCTCTACATCTCGGTTGGGGATGATACCAGTCCGTTCGAATCGGATGGTTTCTCACCGATCGATGAGCGCGACGGTCGAGTGTTGTACGACGCCCAACGTTCAGCCGGCAATACGGCGGATCTTCGGGGTGGTATCCTCCGAATCACTCCACAGGACGATGGCTCGTACACGGTTCCCGATGACAACTTGTTCACTGAAGCACAGGGCTACGGTGAGGAACTTGACGAGGGGCTGGTCCGCGAGGAGATCTACATTATGGGTTGTCGTAATCCTTTCCGGATGGGCATTGATGATGAGACTGGCGTCCTGTATTGGGGAGAGTACGGCCCCGATTCACGACAATGGGACGCTCAACGCGGACCCACCGGAATCGTGGAGTTCAACCGAGCGAGCGAAGCCGGATACTATGGCTGGCCGTATGTTATCGGGCCAAGCCTCCCGTATATCGACGGTGAATTCGTAGACGCGGATAACTCTCGAGGCTACATCTTCGATTCGACCGGAGAGCCATTCGACCCCGAGAACTTGGTCAACGAATCCCCGAACAATGATGGACTCACGGAATTGCCAACTCCCAACGAGGCGACCATCTGGTATCCGTATTCGTGGGATACGCTCTTGAGTTCACCACCGGACTACGCAACGGAGTACCTCCCCGACGAGCCACCGTTCCCCGAAATGGAAGGAGGGGCTCCGATGGGCGGCCCGGTGTATAACATTGAAAACTATTCCGGGGACCAAGCCCTCGCCGACTACTTCGATAACAGGCATTTCATCGCAGAATGGGGTGCTGACTGGATCAAAACCGTCTCCTATGATGAGAACGGCGAAATACTCGATATCGACCCGTTCATGCCGAACGAGACGTTCCTATCGCCGATGGATATGACCATCGGACCGGAGGGAGCATTGTACCTCCTTGAGTGGGGAATGGGATACTCAACTCCGGGAACCGAAAAGTCCGGCATTTACAAAATCACAGGAGGTGCGGCCGCAGTCGTGTCGGTCAGCCTCGAGAGTGGCACACTTGGTCCGGAAGAAACTACGACAGCGACAGTTTCCGTTCAAAACACCTCTAACAGTGAACTGTCGGATGTACAGCTCTCGCTTGAGTCTGGCAGTGATCAAGTCCAGGTTACTCCTCCTTCGGAGACGATCATCGATTCTCTCGAACCACGCGAGAGTCAGTCGATCGAGTTTGAGGTCTCGACCGGCAGCGACCCCGCTCAAGGGACGTACACAATAGAGGCTAATGCGATGTTCACTCACGACGGCGATGATAAGCAAACCGCCTCGAGTACCACTATCACCATCTTCAATGGTGAACCAATTGAGGAGGGCTTGGAAGCACATCTCCCGTTTGACGGCGACACGCCTACGAACACCGTTACCGGTAACGATGCAACCATTCAGGGCGACGTCACGACTGGTGAGTCGGGAGTCGTCGGCAACGCCTACGAGTTCCACACCAATCAGGAGACCGGGGTCGAGATTCCACCAGAGGATGCCGAAGCTGGTGACGGGGTGACTACCGAACCTCTACCGCTCAATGGGGAAGGCGCAACAGCTGGTGCCTGGATCAACTATACGGATCACGAACAATGGGCTAGAATACCGTTCCAAGTCGGCGGTTCGATTGAAGATGGTCCGACGGACGGTTGGGATCTTGAATTCAATTCAAACGGATCTGTGATTTATCCTCAGCTCTGGCAAAACGGTAACACCGGTCGTGGTGGTGGCGGTACGGAGATTGCGATCGATCCAGAGACGTGGTACTTCGTCGTAATGGTCGTTGATGGTGGCGATGCGAGACTCCATGTATTCGACCAGGATGGCGAACTCGACGCCTCACCCCAGACTTGGACCGGTGGCTCACGAACTCAATCCGACGCCGAACCACTCAACATCGGTGTTGGTCAGGGCTACGATATGGCTGGCCGTGTCGATGACGTCTGGGCATACTCCCGGGCGCTCTCCGAGCCGGAGGTCGAGCAATTGTACACGCAATCGCTCGAAGGAGATAACGACAATGGTGGAGTCATCGAACCAGGAACGACTATCAAGCTAGGCGGTACGATCACCGGATGGACTGGTCAAGCACCGAGTTCAATTGAGGGAGACACTAACCCGACATTGTTGCTCCAAGCAGGTGAGGATTACACGGTTACGTGGGAGAACATCGATGGAGCACCGCACGACTTCTACGTCCTCGATGCCCAAGGTGAGGAGATGGTTGGAACTGAGCTCGTACGAGATGAGGGGAAGACAGCGTCGGTTACCTTCACTGCCTCGGAAGAGATGGCCGAGTACTACTGTTCGGTACATCCGACTCGGATGCGTGGTGGGATGTCGATTCAGTCCAACAATGACGGTGACGATCGGCCACCAGTGATCGTTGGTGATTCACGTCCGACTGATCCGGATGGTGATGGACTGTACGAAGACGTTGACGGTGACGGTGAAGTCACGTACAACGATGTGGTGGCGCTGTTCGATAACTTCGAGAGCTCGGCAGTCCAAAACAACCCCGAAGCGTTCGACTTCAATCAGAATGGACAACTGGACTTCGATGACATCATAGAGCTCTTCAACTCTATGTAAGTGATCATCCAATAACCAATATTCGTATTTTATCTTCTGTCGAAGCTAATGAACACGGTATTTTTTCGACGGCGAAAAGATTCAGCACTCGTTCCCGAGATACTGAATTCATGAGAACAAACTATTTCGTAGGGTTCCTTTGTGATTTCTATATTCGATAAACGAACCAGAGTTCACTGAAGATGAAAAACATAAATTATTTTTGTAACTGCACGGTGTTGTTGGAAATACTACAATCACATCTGGCAATAATTATTCACTTATTGGAGATATTTAGTCGCGTCATTCGTGTCTGCCAAATAATATTTGTTCGATACTTTGTGGATGAATAACCGTTAATCTCTGAATTCTGGTCAGATACATCTTTACCTATGGGAAGGTTGACAACACCACCACGTGTACAGATAATTGAAATTTGTCGAAAACGCATCCGGTAGAATATAGTCTGATGGGTGACAGATTATGACTGTCTCGATATTGTTCCCATTTGAATCTAGCCACGTTATTTTATCTTTTTCAAATGAATGACGAGATGGGGGATACTCGTAGAGCTACTGGAAGTGGTTAGACGTCATATGCTGCGATTAGTCAGAACATAACACTATTCTGACCACAACAATTAAATAATGAGGGTCTAATAATATATTCGCGTATTATGATACCAAAGCGCAAGTCCAGAATTATTTTGAGTGGCCTGCTAGTATCGATACTGCTTGTCAGTGTCGTTGCAGGTGGCTTCACAACCCAGGGAATATTGCAACAACAGTCTCCACAGATTTCATCGAATAGCTCCGACCTCGGCGTCGGTGAGACGGGAACTGTTGAAATCACTGCTTCAGAGCTTCCGAACGGACTTTCAGGATTTAATTTCATAGTCCGATTAGAGAACCCGGATGTCGCGACGATTACTGATGCGAAAGTCTCGGACGAGTTTGGCATCTCCGAGGTTGAGGTGAGCGATGATGGATCCGAAGTGTTCCTCAAGGCGGCCGATCTCGGGAGGAATATTCAAAATGGTTCGTCGGACGTCCCGATCGCCACTCTCGAAGTGAAGGGTGAGCAAGCAGGACAAACCGGTGTCGAGTTTGTGGATCAGAATATCGACTCCGAGGATGGCAGCCCGGCTGACCTCAGTTTAGTCGGTGGGACGATTTCGGTCGGAGATGAAACGACGACCACGACGACTACTACGACGACCACTACTACAACGACTACCACCGCACCGCCGGACGACAACGACGACACTACGACCACCACAACTACCACCGCACCGCCGGACGATAACGACGACACCACGACCACCACTACAACGACTACCACCGCACCGCCGGACGATAACGACGACACTACGACCACCACAACTACCACTGCACCGCCGAACAACGGTGACGACAACGGTACGACCGCACCACCGAATAACGGGGACGACAACGGTACCACTGCACCACCGAACAACGGTGACGACAACGGCACGACTGCACCACCGAACAACGGCAACAGCGGTGATGACGATAATAAAGCGGTGGACGACGATTGTGATGGATTGAGCAACCAGGAAGAGATGGAACTCGGAACGGATCCGAGCAATGTCGATACTGATGGTGACGGACTCACTGACGGTGAAGAAGTCAATCAGTACGGAACGAATCCGACCAAAACGGATTCGGACTGCGACGGGACTCCCGACAACGAGGAAGTCGCAGACTCCTAAACTCTACTATTTCATTTTCAACGGATGTCCTCGGAGTGGAGAGTGGAAACCAACCTGCGATAGTTCTCGAGTACATTACGGCATCGTAACTACCACGCCAATCGTTCGGTGTGTCGTTCGTTACCGATTTCGATCGACGTGTTCATCGTGAGAGTCGATGTCAGCGAGTCGGTGAGCTCCTTTGTGTTGTTGACTTCGGTGATTGCTACGACCGGATATCGTCCATCTTGGCAATGTCGATTTCCTAACTATTGGGTCGTAGGGGATTAGTGCCGACCCCGTACCGACTGTAGCGCACGGATGATAACGGGACTTGACGCCGACCTTGCCATCGCGACCCCATGCCTCCATACGTCCGGGTGTTTGTCAACCGATCTCTTTCTCTCGAACGGCTCTTCGGGGTCGTCTCAAGTAGCGAATTGGCACGCTTCTCCGAGGCCTGCTATATTCTCCCGTCCTAGAGCCTTATCGGGATGAGGGCCGAACGTAAGCTCGACGAAGTCCAGGTAGCGATCGACTTCGTAATCAAAAAAGCGAAAAGATGGCGAAGTGGCTTACAGGGAGCGGAAGAATTTAACGATGTCAGCGAAGTCCACTCGGCCGTTATCGTTGAAGTCGTAAGCGCTCGGGTTGTCCTGCACCGCGTCCTCTTCGATGTTGTCGAAGAGATCAACCACGTCGTCGTAGTTGGCATCGCCATCACCGTTAATGTCCTCGTACTTACCGTCGCCATCTGGATCGGTTGGCGGCGAGTCGCCAGTCACCGGCGGGAGATTGTCATCGCCACCGGTCTTCACCTCGATGTTACCGCGCATCTGGGTTGGATGGACCGAACAGAAGTACTCTGCCATCGCCTCGGTGACGGTGAACTCGACGGTTTTGGTCTCTCCTTGACTGTTCATGATGTCGCTGTCAAAGAGCGTCTCACCGTCCGCATCGCTGATGTCGAAGTCGTGGGGGTAGCCATCATTGTTCTCCCACTTCACGGTGTAACTCTCGCCCGCCTGCAAGGGGAGAGTCGGGTTGTTCTGGCCTTCGATCCTGCTCGGTGCCTGACCGGTCCACCCGGAGATTTGGGCACCCAACTCGATCGTCGTTTCCGGATCGATGACGTCCGAGTCGCCACTACCGTCCGACGGCCGGATTGCGAACCCACTGAACTTGGAGTTGTCCGACTGCGTTTCCGTACTGATGTTCAGGACGCTGTCGGTGACCTCGACGGTAACCGTCTTCTTCAGTGCGGTGTACCGATCGGTTTCGGCCATAATATCGAGCGGCGAATAGACGGATTGACCCTCGACTAAGACGTTGAATACTCGGTCACCCTCGGTAAGCGACGAGTTCGTCTCTGCGAAGTAGAGAGTCACGTCATACGTTCCATTCTCAACGCCGACGTTGTACGAGAGATCACCGCCGTGATGCTCGCTCTGATAGAGTGCGTCGTGCTCGGTACCCGCAATCGATTCATCGGTCGAGTAGGTACCCACCGCAGTGTTGGTTCCACTTGCGTTCGGATTCCCGAAGACACGGACGCCTTCGCCTGTCTCCGAGGAGAACTCGATTCCATCGATCGTAACGGAGGCGTCTCCGCCACCGGAATTGAAGCCGAACGGTACCGACACCGTCTCGGTTGGAGCAGGGCCTTCAGCCTCGCGGATCGCGAAGCCGCTAAACTTGGAGTTGTCCGACAGTGTTTCCGTACTGATGGTCAGCGTTCCATCGGATACTTCGATTCCTTTGAACGTTCGCGAGACGGCCGTATTCGTCCCGGCCTCGCCAGCGATATCGAACTCCGAGAGAACCTCTTCATCTTCAATGGAGACGTTAAAGACCCGGTCTCCTTCTCCGAGTCCCGTGTTGGTCTCCGCGAAGTAGAGGGTCACGTCGTAGAATCCGTTATCGATCGCGACGTCGAACGAGAGATTACCGCCGAACGCCTCCGTTTGGTAGAGCGCGTCGTGTTCAGTCCCGTCGATCGGATTGGGGGGGTCGGGGTACAGGTTCGTCGTCGCCGCGGTTCCGGTCGAACTCGCGCTCGAATCCCCGTACATGGACACGGCGGGTGAGTTCCCGACGTACTCGAGTCCGTCGATAGAGACTGAACCATCAAGCAATTCACCGCCAGCATCGAAGCCGAACGGCGCGGATACCGGTTGAACTTCTTGACGTTCGATTCGCGAGAGTTTCGAACCCTCACCGGAGAATGCTCCGTACTCCGCGACATAGAGCATTCCTTCGGGTCCGATTTCGATGTCGATGGGTGCCTGGAGTTGAATGTTCGAGGCGAGTGGTTTGATCTCGGAGATCGCTCCTTCGGCGACATCGCCGTTCTCGAACGAGACCGTTCTGATCCAGCCAGCACCCCACTCCGCGATGATATACTCACCATCGAGCCATGGTGGGAGTCCTCGCTCGGTATAGCTGTCTTGATGGCGGAAGACCGGTCCACCGATCGGTGCTCCTCCTTGGAAGTCCGGGAACGGTACCTCGTCCGGGAGATCGTAGTCCGATGGGACGTCCTCGCGGGCCGAATCCCAGTTTCCGGGATACCATATGAGCGGATCTCTGGCCGGTGGAAGCTGTTCGATCCCGCCGCTGTGTGGCGAATCGTTGATCGGTGCGCTCTTATCGAAGAGCCCATTCGACGTTTCGGTCTCGTAATCGTAGTCGTAGAAGGGGTACGGACCTGTGAAGTGCGGCCACCCGTAGTTACCGGCGCTCGTCGCACGGTTGAACTCGTTGAAACCGGGTGGACCACGTGCATCGCTCCAAGTCCGCGAGTCGGCCGAATAGTCGCCCCAGAAGAGCGTCCCTGTCTCCAGATCGACGCCCGCCTGATACGGATTGCGGACTCCCATAATATAGATCTCTGGAAGCACGGTCCCTTCTTCGCGTGCATCGGCGTACTCGGAACCAGTGAAGAGATTTCCATCGGGAATCGAGTACGATCCGTCGTCTTCGGGGATGATCCGCAAGATCTTCCCGCGGAAATCGGCTGTGTTCGCGGCCGTCCGTTGAGCGTCGAAGTAGTCGCGATCTTCACGCTCATCAAGAGGCGCGAACCCATTGTCGGCGGGTACCTTCGAGTAGGAGTTGTCACCAGTGGTGAGGTAGAGTTGCTCACCATCGGGCCCCCACTGAATATCGCCACCCATGTGACAGCACGTATCACGCTGGATGGGGACGCGAAGGAGTTCCGTCTCCGAGGCAGGATCGATTTCACCGTCGACCATGGTGACACGCGACAGGAGGTTGTACGGGTTCCCGATCGACTCACTCGGCGGACGTGCGACATCATCGCCTGTGTCGCCTGCGTTGTTGAGATACTCTAGCTCTTCATCGTTCTCGGCGACTGCTTCGTTCGAGGGAGAATAGTAGATGTAAATCCAGCCGTTTTCCTCGAAATTGGGATCAAGGGAGATTCCCTGTCCGCCGTGCTCCATGTTGATTCCGGTGAAGACGTCCTTCTGGAATGCGACGGTGTCCTCGCCACTTTCGGGATCGATCATTCCGAGTTCCATCGTCCCGCCAACCACGCCTGCGAAATAATCTCCGCGGGTGACGTAAAATACCCGTCCGTCATCGGCGACGGCGAGGTCAATGAGATTATCCATGCGGTCGCTGAGAACCGTCTTGCTGTAACTCACCCCGTCTTCGGGGGGCTCCGGCATGGGTTCGGGATAGACTGGAAGCTTGAAGTCGAGAGTCCGTTCCTCCTCGCCGGTGGTGTATGCCGACGACGCGTCCAACAAATACGGCCCACTGTCAGCGCTTGGACGTGTCACACTCCAGGAAGCAGGTTGTGACTCACCAGCAGCGAGGCGGTCGAAGCGCGTCCCCTGTTGTGCAGTCACCGTAACATCCGAATCGCTCGGCGGCGAGAGTGCGAGTTCACCCCCGGTCATGGCCGAGTCGTAGCCGTTGGTGACGGTTGCTTCGATCGTACTGGTGAGACTTTCAGCGGTCAGTTGGTCGCCGTCGAACGTGACGACCGATTCCGGAGTTGGAACCGATTCGTACCAGACATTACGGAATTGAACTGGCTGGCCATGGTTCTGGATTTGGATCGGTGCCTCGACGGGATGCGGACTGTAATCGGCGACGTCTCGATAGACGGTCGGTCCGTTGAGGACTATTTGACTCTGAACCAGTACGTCGTTCCAATAGACGGTCACGACACCCGGCGAATCAAGCTCGCCATCGTCGGTAAACCGGGGTGCTCGCCATACGATGTCGTACTTCTGCCACTTCCCTTTTGGGAGACTTGCGTTGACCAACGGCGGGTGCTGTCCGAAGACAGATGCCGCATATCCATCGGGGAACGTGGGATTCTCGTAATTGTTGAGAATCTGAATCTCGTAGCGGTTCGCCAGGAAAAACCCGCTGTTTCCAGGCTCTTGGCCGGAACCTTCGACGCTAGACGGCGTCTTCCACTCGATGTGATAGTGTCCATCACCAAAGCCATCCTTGCTAACAAGAGGTTCGTCACCGACGACAACGTAGTTGTCCTTGACTTCCCAGGTATCCGAGTTTTCCCAGTCACTTAGCGAAATCGTTCCGTTGTCGCCGTCGCCCATAAGAACGGTAGCGTCGGACGGAGGATTGGAAAAGGATAGTTCGCCCGGATCAACGGCGGGCGGATGGGGCCGACACGCGTCGTGGACTTGCCACGGGGAGTCGGGTAACTGTGGTGTGTCATTGAATCCCGGTCCCTCACAGGAGCTGGGATAGCTGTTTCCAGTGCTGACATCGTGGTTCGCGATGGCTGGGGACGTAAACCCGCTGGCTATCGTGAGCCCAGCAGCACCGAGTACTGATCGGCGTGAAATTTTGTGTTTATCCATAACGTATGGACCATTAACGTCAATGGTAAGGAGAGCAAATAAATCATTCCCCTCCATCGATAAATTCGACACTAATTGTGAGGAATTTAATGGTTGAGGAGGAGTGCTGAATTTCGTTATCGTCTGGCAATGAACCACAGCAGTGATCCCTTTAAATCACGTCGGTTCCAGTCCCCCGCGCGAGATGATTAGGGGCATTGCAATACGATTCCTATCCAGAGAAGGCGGCACGTTTCAACCCCGATATCGGGCAGAAGTCGCTAAATAGATCGGTCGCTACTGACTGTGAGGAAGTCTTGAAAAAATTACCAGGGGTTCTTCCCGGTTATGCCGCTTGTCCCATCGACTGGAAGAGCGAAACAATGTCGTTGTACGACACTTCCCCACTTCCATCGAAGTCGTACTCTTCACTGTACTGCTGGATCGCAGCATCGTTGAAGTTCTGGAACAACACCACTACGTCGTTGTACGTGACACTACCGTCACCGTCAACGTCTTCGTACATGCCGTCACCATCGGGATCAGTCGGGAGTTGGGCCCCCGTCACCGGAATCACATGGTGAACTGAAAGCTGATCTCCAGACGCATTGACCGCAATGGAGTTTCCGCTGTCGTCTTCGAATCGATCCACGTCGGTCACGTTCACGTTCGCGTTCCCGTCTTCGGTACCGCGAAGTTCGACCGTCGCGATCGTCACGTTTTCAGCGCCCGGTTCGATGTTCTTCTCGATATCCACTGCACGGAGCATCACCGTCTTTCTATCATCTCCGAATTCAGGAGCCAGGTTCAAGTCGAGGTCATCTCCGTATGATGCACCCACGATTTCCGCACTACCACTGACGCCGACCGTCATGTTGAATCCGGAGAGTCCTTCGGGGACTTCCGAGACGACTACATCAGCGGTTGTCGTGTTATCGTCGGTGATGTGATTGCGCTCTAGCTCCACACTGACATCTGCACTGGATTCGTTCCCATCTCCTGGCGGCGCTTGTTCTTCGACTGTAATCTGGCCGCTATCCGTTTCGGGATTGATTGCGTTACCCTCGTCGTCATCAGCGTTCGAGACACTCTGAACGTTCAAGGCGGTCATTCCGGCAGACCCACCTTCGATTTCGACGGATGCCAGCGAGATATTGGTCGCGCCCGATTGAATCGTTTCGTTCAGGTCAACACCACGAAGACGGACGGTGGAGTTGTCCTCTCCGATTACGACCTCGCTGATTCCGAAGGCACCATCGACAGACGCCCCGGTAATGTTCGCCACAGACCCATCCGCAAGGCCGAGCGTCACATCATATCCGGCAAGTCCGTTGGGAGCACTCGACATCATAACCTGAGTACTCGTCGAGGAACCCTCCTCCACAGTTGCATCACCGACACTGACGGTCGGGGTAGATTGGTTAGGCGATTCGACCGAAATCTGACCGCTGCTGGAATTCACACTGATGGAGTTTCCATCATCGTCGTCGACACGAGTGACGTTTTCTACACTCAGCGTGGCCGTACCTGCTGAATTTCCTTTGACCTCGACTGATGCGAGTGACACACCACTTGCGCCCGGTTGCGTTTCGTTGTTCAGGTCAAGCCCACGGAGATGGACGCTGGAACCGTCGTCACTGACCTCAACGTCGCTAATGCCAAAGCTGTCACTGACTGACGCGTTGGTGATGGTTGCAACAGACCCATCATCGAGGCTCAACGTGATATCATAGCCAGAAAGGCCAGTAGGGACATCTGACATCGAGACATCGACTGCAGTCGTATCTCCAGTGGAGACTGTCGCATCGCTCACGTTTACCGTAGCGGCTTGTTGGGATGCGGCTCCTACTAGCCCGACGGTACCTACGGCCGGAGCGCCGATTACCATCCCGACCATCAGAACTAGAGTAAACACCCGCAGTAGTGGTGTCCTATTTTTCAATCGATTCGATGAATCGTGACTTCTCTTTCTATCTTTCATGACTTCGTGTTGTGTACTGTTTTTTCTGTGCCTTAGTCTGAGCCAACTACCATTTTCGTGGTGTGATATTCGATTTCACATTGAAACGACGGT
The DNA here is from genome assembly GCF_043952005.1 of Haladaptatus sp. CMAA 1909. NCBI lineage: Archaea > Methanobacteriati > Methanobacteriota > Halobacteria > Halobacteriales > Haladaptataceae > Haladaptatus > Haladaptatus sp. CMAA 1909. The sequence goes on from NZ_JBIOAV010000005.1 coordinate 115,596, forward strand.
TATAGCTTGACTCACGTTCGTATGATCTTCTCACACTTTGGTAACAGGGGGGATAGACCCTATTTCTGAATGATCTGTCTTCACCACTGTTAGCGAGTGGCACGTCTGAATAGTTTATTATACATAATATTAATATTTGTGGTCCGATTTCCTGACTCAATCGCTCGGAACGATGGACATTGAGGTGCGAGTTGTGAAGCGACTGATTTTCGTCGCCCTGTTCGAATCTTTGAGACGGATGCAATGTCGAGACTCTCATTTGATTTGTGGACTGTACAGTGGTGTCCCACCGTACTCTTGTTTGGACGACGAATCGAGATCTCCATTGATGGTCATATCTGCAGCAATTGTAGAACCACAAATCTAATTTTTTTATATTCAAGACGAAACTGTAGAGGATCCTCGAAAATCTATTACAACACTAATTCTGTAATGGGAATTACGAAATTAGGTCTGTAACGGGAATGTCAATTTTGAACCAATCACCTAGTATTGTGAACTATTTGTTCCGATTTCTCCTGATAAAATTGAGAAAACAATTTTCATATAATCAGAACAAATTTGAACATTCACCGTTCCATTACCTAGATACAATCGGTGCATCTCTTTGAGAAAACTGAGATCGTGTCCTTCTCAAAACGAAACCACTCGGATCGGGAGAAATAACATTAACAGATGAAATTTGTGGATTATAGTCGAACTCGACTCGGGACGAAATTCGCACGTTGAAATGTGCGGGTCAACAAGTATCGATTACTCACGGCAAAGAAAACGCGAGGAAATATTGTTTTTGACTACTGTGAACGGAAGAGCTCGACGATATCGTCGAAATCTAGCTGTCCGTTTTCATTGAAGTCGAATGCATCCGGATTCTCTTGGACGACCGAATCATCGTAGTTATGGAAGAAATCAACGACGTCGTCGTAGTTCTCCTCGCCGTCACCGTTGATATCTTCGTACTTGCCATCGTCATCCGGATCTGTCGGTGATTTGTCTCCAACGATGGGGTCGAGATCCTCGTTATCCTCTGCAGGTCTGATTACGAAGCCACTGAATTTCGAGTTCTCTGCATACGTCTTCGTAGTGATTGAGAGATTCCCATCGGTGACTTCGACGTCTTCGACCGTCTTCGTGAAGGCGGCGTCATGACCGACTCTCGCATAGATATCCAACTTGGAGAACACCTGCTCTCCCTGGACAGAGACATCGAATACCCGTGACCCTTCGCCGCCTCCGGTTGGACTTCCGTTGAAGTCGCCGCCGAAGTAAAACTCTGCAAATTGAAGTGTCACGTCATATGTGCCATTTTCGATGGAGACGTCATATGAGAGATTGCCGCCGTACTGCTCACTCTGATAGAGCAGATCGTGTTCAGTTCCCTCGATAGGATCAGAACTCACGCCTGTTTCTACAACGGCACCGTTGGAACTCGCACTCCCATCTCCGTAAGCTTCCACGGCACCCGATTGCGAGACGAACTCGATTCCATCGATTGTGACCGTACCGGACGCTTCCGTTCCTCCCGCATCCCAACCAAATGGTGCAGAGATCGGTTCCGCTTCTACCTCGCCGCTGAGATTTCCATTGTAGTCTGGTCCTCCTACGTCTTCAAATTCCAGGCACTCGAGCCCGGGACGACCATCGAGGAACGAAAGTACACCTGCACCAGTTCCGACGGACCCGGCGGGGTTTTCCGGCCGGTCGTGTTCATACACCAAGTACTCAACGTTGGCCTCTTCTCGTGCGACTTCGGCAATCGTTTCTAAGTCGAGTGCACCCTCGCCGAGCTCATAGAAACCGCCGTCCTGCATATCTTTCATGTGAATCAATTCGGTACGGGTGCTGTACTTGCGAATTACCTCGACTGGGTCGTGTCCGGCAGTATGAACCCATCCGACGTCGATTTCGAAGATGACGTTGTCATTCAGGTTCTCGTCTAGAACCTCCAAGATTGTTCTGCCGTCAATCTCCTCGAATACGGCGTCGTGATTGTGGAAACCGAACCGTGCATCGTATTCCTCCAAGTTCGCTGCAACATCGTTCATCCGCTGTGCAACGCTCTCGGCCTTCTGCACGGAATCAATTGACGGGAGTCCCGGCGTAACAAACATATCGACACCGAGGTCCGCGTACGTCTGAGCGGTACTCTCAAAGCTATCTCCTTCTAGGCTCTCGAGACCGATATGGGCAGACGGAGCGGAGAGCCCTGTCTGATCGAGGACGCTATTAACTTCCTCTGTGCTTGCACCGCCCAATCCAGCGAACTCAACGGCATCATATCCCGGTCCGCCGTTATTGTCAACACTACCCACCCGTTGGATTAGCTGTGGTACAGAATCCGGGAGATTACGGAGTGTGTACAGCTGAATCGATATAGGTACCCCTGATGATTCATCTCCATCATCGTCACTGCTTCCGCCATTCTGCTGTTGAGCGGCCGCAGTTCCGATCGCACCGCCGCCCACGCCAAGCGCAGCAACCCCTTTGAGTAGTGATCGGCGGTGGACGTCAAGTGACGTTCTCTCTTGGCTAATCTCTTCTCTCTCTGTATGATTTTTTGACATTGTTTTATCTCTCGACTTCGTTTATTCCCGTTCTAGTTGACCGTAGTGTCGCTAGCCCAGTGTCACGGGATACCATATATTATATGCCTATCAAAATAAATGTTTATATCAAAAATTCTAATCTATATAAGCAGTAATTGAGATATAAATTATTGATCGGATTCCGTGCGATGTGAATTCGGGTAATCTACCGCCATAGTCGAGAGTTTTCAGTCGAGATATTGGATGAGTTCGTCGTATGCTCTTTCGGCCGCTCGGTCTGGTGAATTCGGATACGTGTACAACTCTAGCGTTGCAAATCCATCATAACCGATATCATCGAGTGCATTGAATATCGACCCGAAATCTAAGTCCCCATCGCCAGGAATCCGATGGTAGTGTTTACCACGTATGCCCCCTCGAATATCTTCTAAGTGGACTCCAGTAATGTGACCAGCACATTTATGTATACTTTCGGCAGGATCATCGCCGTAGACCGCTGCATGTCCGATATCAAGGTTGACCCCCAAGGATTCGCGGTCGACTTCTTCGATAAGTTCCAATACTTCGTCGGTGCACTCGACGAGGAGTTCGGGTTCGAACTCGATCCCCACGTCGATATCCTTGGTTTCCGCATAATCGAGTATTTCGTGAAGTGATTCGTGCAAGTATTTCCTTGCTTGTTCTGGGGGATTTCCGGGGAGTGGACGGCCAGTGGCAATACAGACAGGGGGTGAACCGACTCTTGCGGCTAAATCAATTGCATCTTTCGTGTACTCGATTCTCCAATTTCGATCGTCATCTTCCGATGTGATGATGGTCGGATCAAAAAATGACGATTCCGGAGCATCTTCATAGTACCCACTTGCTGTGTTTGCGTTGATATTCGATACGGAGAGAGTCGACTTCTCCAGTGCCATCTCTAAATCATCCGTGTCTTGTTGGTCGAACTCGGGAAAATATGCATGTGGCTTGTCAGCTAATAACTCAAACCCGTCGTAGCCATGCTGTTCAATATGTTCTATTGCATCTGGAAGTTCAAATTGAGTATAGGCGTTCGTAGAAAACGCTAGTTGAACCATACCGATAGATTGTATTTTATAATTAAATAGCTTTCCCCGGAAAATCCACTAAAGAATGGCGGATTAGGTAACAGAGATCATCTGGGAGAATCCGATACTAGGTATGAGAAATAGGAGTGTGATTAACGCCCACTTTGAGCCGACTGTCGCGGCGAATGCGGCGTCTAGGATTGTCAATCCGAGGACGCAACGTCCGACAGCCGGACCAATCGTCTTTGGTGAGGGATCGGCATAGGCACTCCACAACGGCTGTCCCGTCCAGCCGATGAACACGAGGAGAAGTACGATTACAAGAGCGATATTTAATAGCGAGGTGGGATGAACGATGAGAAATCCGATGGCTCCGATAGTAGCCAACGCCGTTCCCCCTATCGCAATGAAGACAGAAGTTCGATCGCCCTCTCCTGTCTCTTGTTCGGCCATGTACGTCACGCTGGCGATGTATATGAGGATGAGTAGCGGTATTATCAGTAATCGAACCGGAATCTCAGCGATGACCTCTACTATAGCCATTCCCAGCAGTACATTTAGCGCTCTGCTGCTCCCCATAAACAGGAATCCAGTAATCGTTCCGTTAAAAATGCCATCGTAGATCAGGATGACAAAGGCGAGAACTCCAGCTATTATACCCGCCACTGATCCACTAACTATCGATGCGGTTACAATACCTCCGATTAGAAAACTGATCCCGACAACGAATGCTCTATCTCTTTCGATAACCCCCGACGGAAGGGGTCGCTCTGGTCGATGGTGAGCGTCCTCTGTCACATCAAAACAATCGTTTAGGGTCGTTCCTGCTGCATACAGTAATATAGACGCCACCGAAAGTCCGACAACTGCCCAAGCGGGAAATGTATCGCTCACACTAGCGACGAGAGCGGCACCTAAAATGATATCCGGCGGGGCTGTGAAAAGGTTTGGCAACCTGACCAAGGTAGCATACGCCCTCAGTGATCGAGGACTTCCGTTACTCATCGAAAATCGGATAGAGCAATCATTCGACTACGCCCACCCGTTCTCTTTTAAATATTGCATGGCTTCGTGAGCTGTCTCAGCAGCTGTTTCTCCATATGGATACAATTCAATCGTAACAAAGCCATCGTAGCCAGTACTTTCGAGACTTTCGAGGAACCCATTGATATCTATTGCTCCCTCCCCGAGTTGTGTATGCTCGTGAGTTCTATCCGCAGGGATATCTTCGAGGTGGTAGTGACCAGTGTATGAGCTTAGTTTATCGATGAGTGGAACTGGATCTTCGTTGACGGAATAGAAATGACCGACGTCAAAGTTACACTTGAGCCTTGGTGAATCAATTTTGTCGACGAGCGTCAAAAATTCGTCAGAAGTTTCGATTAAAAGCTCCGGCTCTGGCTCGACTAATACATCCACATTGACTTCTTCGGCAGTTTTCAGGACATCCTGTAGCCCTTCAATGAACATGTCCATTGCCTCATCACGGGGAATCTGTTCTGGTACTGGTCCACCAGGTGGAATCGAGATGTGCGGGACGTCGAGTGCTGCTGCCGTTTTTAGAGCGGCCTTCGTGTGCTCCTCACGTTTTTCCCGATCCTCTTTTACGGGTTCGACGAATGATGGATGGTGGAAAAGCTCTGTGTCCCGTGAATAGTTCGCTTCGAGACTTTCTTCGGATCGCTCCATCGCGCTAAGCATGAACGCGTTACAGTTACTGATAGCGAGTTCACGATCATCGAGCATGGTTAGAACTTGCTCTATTCTTTCATTATCGGCGGTCGGTGGATAGAGATGTGGATCGTCGAGCAATATTTCGACTCCATCGTATCCAGCGTCGGCTAACGCATCGAGCGCTTCTTCGAGTTCATATTCTCGAAAAGCATTCGAGGAAAATCCAAATTTCATTATTTGAGCTCGTAATTAAAGTTCGAAGATTGATTGAAGAACTCGAATGGGTTCTCCCAAACGACTTTCCTGACTTCCTCGCGGTCCCATCCCCGATCGAGCATCTTGTCTCGTGCTTTCGGTACAGCGAGCGGATCGGAGGGGTCCCAGTCAGCGGCACTGTTGAGCAGCATCTTGTCACTCCCATACTCTTCCAATAGATCGATGGCTTTGGTATCCGTTATTTTCCCGGGATAGAGAGTAAAGCCGACCCAACAATCTGTTTGAAGTGAAGTCTCGATCGTGTTTTCCGTGTTGTGGTCGATGATTATTCGTTCTTCCGTAACATCTTCTTCCTTAATCATCTCGACAAGCCGCTCGGTTCCTTCCGGCTTACTTGTATGAGGGGTGTGAATTATGACCGGAATCTCTCTGCTTTCGGCCATCCGCAACTGACGCCGAAACGCATCTTCTTCCGCCTCGGTTCCTTGATCGAGACCGATTTCGCCTAGACCGACAACATTCTCTCTGTCCAGATAATCCGGGAGTGTCTCCAAAACCTGGTCGGCCATTTCTTGGTAATTTGCCTCCTTTGGTTCCAGACCGATGGTGACATAGTGGTCTATTCCTGCGGTTCGATCCGCTCGTTCAGTTTCGAACTCGATTATTTGCTCGAAATAATCAAAAAATGATTCTGGGTATTGTTTGTCCGTTCCACTCCAAAATGCAGGCTCAATACAGCATTCAACCCCTGCCAGTCGTGCCCGTTGGTAATCACTGCTCGATCGAGATATCATATGCATATGCGGATCGATTATTGGAATCGACATACTGTGGGGCTTATGCCTCATTACTATTAAAATTATGCATAGATACAATATATCGATAGAATGATAGAATGATGGGTTAAATATTTTTAAATCAATGACTTACTAACTACCATGCCCGAGATATGCCCACACTGCCAGGAACCAATCACTTCGGTACGAAGGGAGCCGGAAGATGGGCGCCCATTTGAAGTCTGGAAGTGTGAAAACTGCGAGAAAGAATGGCGACATCCACAGGAAACGATTCTCAATAAAGACCTGGATTTCAGTGAAAGTCAGGATCAAATCACACGGCGGAATACAGACGCTAACTTGGAGTGGTGATTGACGACTGATGGGAGTTGAGACGACCAGCCTAGAATGGTCGAATGTCGTTCAATGGAATATCGACTTGTTGAGTAGTTGTTTCCTGTAACTATGCACTCTTACTCAGATTGCCGTTATAATTTTCCCCGCCGATGTCGGAGATGTCGATGCATTCTAGGTCTTGAGATCCATCGACGAGGGAGAGGAATCCCGCTCCCGTTGACGTCGAGCTAGCGGGACTACCAGGTTGGTCATGTTCGTACACCAGTACGTCAACGTTAGCGACGTTCCGTGCGGTTTCAGCCACTTCCCTCATATCGACATCTCCCTCACCGATTTCAGCGAAGTCATGCTGGTCACCGTCGACCGTCATATCCTTCATGTGGATCAACTCGACTCGATCGCTATACCGCGAGATGTGGTCGACAGGGTCATGACCAGCAGCTAACACCCATCCGACATCGACCTCGAAAATCACGTGATCATCTGTCGCTTCGACAAGTACATCATATGCTGTCTGATCGCCCAGCATTTGGAATTCGTGATTATGATTATGATATCCAAGTCGGATGTCTTCTTCCTCGAGTCGATCGGCAGCACTGTTTATTCGCTCGGCAAGGTCATTGACTTTTTCGCGACTACTGAATTGCGAGGGACCGATATATGGGATGATGAATGTATCACACCCCAGTTGACTATACGCGTCTACGGTCGCCTCGAAGTCGTTCTCTATTGGATCAAAACCGATATGCGCACTCGGTGCGCTCAGTTCATTCTGATCCAGTATCGTTGCTATCTCGCTCGGATCTGCGTCTCCCAATCCCGCAAATTCGACGGCATCGTATCCCGGCGCACCATTGTTGTCCACACCCCCGACCCTTTGAATCAATTGCGGGACCGAATCGGGTAGGTTGCGGAGCGTGTACAGTTGAATGGAGGTCGTTACACCCGTCGAGTTATTGGTATCGTTTTCTGGCATGTATGTGTCCGTTTAGTACTCCCGCTTACATGGATCTTTCCGGTCGGATCCATTGTTACGGTGTGACATAGAATTCTAAATGTATCATAATAAATCTTCTCGTCGGGATATTTATATTCCCTAGTTATACCGTAAGCTGTACGCGCAAAACCATTGAGCATGTGAGTAGAAATCGGGAACCGATCAGAGCTCCTTACTCATCGGTTTCGTACGGTTCTCCAGCCGCAGAAGGTGTACGAGTCCGGCCAACCAATGCGAGCACGAGTAGCACCGCCACATACGGGAATAGACTCGTGAGACTTTGCGGGAAACTGATTCCGATCGTTTGAAATTGGACCTGCAGCGCATCGGTTCCACCAAACAGTATCGAGGCACCAAGCGCGCCGAGCGGATTATAGTTCCCGAACATATACGCGGTGATTGCAATCCACCCACGTCCATCAACCAGCGTGGTACCGGTTCCAGTGAAGCCGCCAGCAAATCCGACTGCCAACGCAGCACCTCCTAACCCGGCCAGGGTACCCGAGAAAATCACAGCCAAATAGCGGACGTGATTGACATCGATTCCTGCGGTTTCCAACGCTTCGGGGTTCTCACCTGCGGCCTGAACCCAGTAGCCAAAGCGCGTGCGGTAGAGATGAACCCATGCTGCGATGGAAACGAGAATCGTGATCAACACCATTGGAGATACCGCGAACAGGATCGGACCAACGATCGGTATTTTCGACAATCCGGGAATCACGATATCGTTGATGTTCGGCATGGGTGGACTCGAAAGGTCCTGCCAAATGAGACTAGCAGCGAACGGCGTGAATCCTAACCCGACAAACCAAACGCCGAGACCAGCAACAATCTGATTTGCCTTATAGCGGATCGTGAGAATCGCGTACAACAACCCGAGGAACGTACAGATGACGACCGCAACAATTACACCGAGCCAAAGATGAAGCTGGGTAATAGAACTACCACCAGAGATGAACCAAGCGGAGGCCGTCGCGGAGAACGCTCCGAAGATGAGAAAGCCTTCAAGACCGATGTTGAACACACCACTCTTCTCCGCATATAGACCACCTATCGCTGCCAATGCCACTGGCGCAGCTGCGCGAAGAGTTCGCTCAATGACACCCACGTTGAGAATATTACTCACCGCAATATCTGTGAAGAGTACGGTCAATATCCCAATTACAACGAGGGCGATCACCGAACCGATCGTTGAGTTTCGACGAGTTACCAAGTCAGTTACGCTCATTTGTCCACCTCCTCGTTTCGGATGTTTCTCCAAAGAGTAGCCATTCTGAATAGTTCTGGAGTTGCGACAAAAACGATTATCAAGCCGACGATCCCATCGACTAACTGCCGTTGGATATCCATGTTATAACCGATGTACTGTTTGCCAGCCTCTAAACCGCCAAAGAGCAGGCCAGCAGGAACGACGGCCAGTGGATTATTTGCGGCCAATAGACTCACAGCGATAGCGTTAAATCCGATTTGGGGAAGGGTTCCTGGATCACTATAGTATCCCAACACCATCACAACGAACACGGCACCGGCCAAGCCGGCGAACATTCCTGAAAAAACCATCGTCCCCACGATATTCTTTTTCGGGTTTACTCCCGAAAATGCGGCTGCAGGTGCCTGTTTACCGCTGGTTACTAAGTCATAGCCGAATCGCGTTCGATTCATTATTAGATGAACGCCGACTACGGCTACAAGTGCGATCAGGACACCAATCACAGAGAAAGATGGGCTTCCAAAGACGATCGATGGGAGCATTGCATATGCTGGGATGCTCTCAGTATTTGTTGCCGAAGCGTTTGCTGCCTTAAAGTGCTGATCGATGAGGTAGAATGTGACACCTGTAGCGATAAAATTGAGCATAATCGTCGTTATCACTTCGTTCGCGTCTGCATACGCTTTCATCAACCCCGGGATCGCAGCATACATGCCTCCGGCGAGGATACCGGCGACGGTTCCAAAAGCGACCAGCAATATACCGCCGATGACTCCCGAAGGGACATAGGGGGTCAACCAAAGGATTCCGATGGTCGTAGCGAAACCACCGAGGACGAATTGGCCTTGGACCCCGATATTGAATAAGCCCGCTTTAAACGAAACGGCGACGGCGACTCCTGCGAGACAGAGGAGCGTGGCTTGTTGAAGAGTCAAAGAGAGGTTTGAGGTCGTTCCGATTGCACCATAGAGAAGTGCATAGACAAACATAACGGGGTTGTTTCCGGTCGCTGCGACGACTATTGATCCAAGAAGTAGCGCCAGAACGACCGCAGCGAGTGCTATGAATATCCGATCCAAGGCACTTGCTGAGAGTATTCGACTAACGATGCGATCAGTAATTTCTTGTTTCCTGGTGTTTGTTTCACTCATTTTTGAACTCACTAGTGTCATTTGCTTTCTCTTGCTTCCTCTCATCGAGGCTTTTCACAGTGGTCGGTTGACGACCAGCCATCATCAATCCGAGATCCTCTTCAGTAACCGAATCCGGATCGACTATGTCGACTATTTTGCCCTCGAACATCACCCCGAGTCGGTCGGAAAGCTTCTGGACTTCATCGAGCTTCGACGAAACCAGAAGAACTGCTTTCCCTTCTTGACAGATCTCCAATAGCTGATTGTGAATGAATTCGGTTGAGCCGATATCGACCCCTCGAGTTGGAAAAGCGGCGATAACTAAGTCCGGGTCGTGTTCAAGTTCACGACCGACGATGAACTTTTGCTGATTTCCGCCAGATAAGGAGGAAGAAACAGCATTGGCGTTCGGAGGCTTCACACTGAATTCGTCGATGATTTTATCGGCATGACCCTGGACTTCATCCCAGTCTATGATACCGTTGTCTGCAAAGGGTTCAATGGTTTGATTACCCAATAATGCGTTCTTTCTAAGGGAGTAGTCGAGAACGATCCCTCGCTTCTGCCGGTCCGCGGGGATATATGCAATCCCGGACTCGATTCGGCGCCGTCGAGGCATATCCGTAATATTTTCGTCTGAAAACAAGATTCTCCCTGAATCAACGGGTTGAAGCCCCGCAATAGCTTCGATAAGTTCTAATTGCCCATTCCCCTCGACTCCAGCAATCCCAAATATCTCCCCTTGCTTTACTGAGAAATTAACTAGGTTCACTTGTTCTATATCACGGTTGTCCGTAACACGAAGACTATCGATATCGAGGACCTTTTTACCGGTCTCCACGGATCGGCTATCGATTTCGAATAGGACATCCCTTCCAACCATCATCCGTGCGAGATCTTTGCGAGTCGTATCGTTCGCGCTTACAGTAGCTACAATCTCGCCGTCTCTCAACACGGAGATATCATCGGCCGCTCTCAGCGCTTCGTCTAATTTATGCGTGATGAAGATGAGCGAATGGCCTTGTTCGGTGAGTTTCTCCATCATCCCAAAAAGCTCCTCAACCTCTTGAGGGGTGAGAACAGCGGTCGGCTCGTCGAGGATCAATGTACTTGCCCCTCGAAATAGGGTTTTCAGAATTTCAACGCGTTGCTGGGTGCCAACACTGAGTTCTTCAATCTTTGTATCTAATTCCTGGTCTACATCGAATCCATAAATGGAACACAGTTCCTTTATGCGCTCGCGTGCAGCATTAGTATCCACGAGGCCACCGGAGGATGGTTCATGTCCAAGTATGATGTTTTGCAGTACCGTCATAGAATCCACCAACATGAAATGTTGATGGATCATTCCTATCTCCGCTTCGATGGCATCTTGTGGTGAGTCGAAGGATCGTGAGTTACCATCGATATACACTGTCCCTTCATCGGGGGTGTATAACCCATGGAGGATATTCATCAATGTGGTTTTCCCAGCACCGTTTTCACCGATGAGTGCGTGTACGGTACCTTTACGCAGGGTGAAGTCCACGCTATCATTCGCTACGATGTCTCCGAATCGCTTTGTGATCTCGCTGAGCCTAACCGCATTCGAACTCGTTTCACTCATTATCGTACTCTTGTAGCCCAAACATGATTTTAAATCCTTTAATATTATTACTCACGGTCCGAATGATATCCACTCCCGGATCATTGAATGTGGAGTGCACCGAACTTAACGAATGCTCGCCACCCCGTTTCTGTATTGGTTCTGACAGCACCCATTTTTCAGTAGCATAGTTCGCGTATTCGTGTTTAACCATACATAGTCAATTTTTATCTAGCCTCTTCACTTAACCATTTCTTCGACATTCAAACATTTATATAAAAAATTATAGTTTTACTTGTCCCAAATAACAAAATTCGAATTCTGATTCGTCACCTTTTCTTAGCTATTACACCCGGACGCAGTACATGGCACTTTGACATCCCCGTCAACAATCGCTTTACGAGAACTATCGAGATTCTTCTGCACCTCTTGGGGAAGTTCGGACCCAACCGATTGTCCGAGAACTAGTTTTACACCGTTATCATCGAGTCCAAGAACGTTTTTCCCTTGGACGGAATCCCATTTGTCATTGTTGACCGCTTTAGCAACTTCAAAAGTACCTTTATTAATGTACTTTACGCTGGATCCCATAATGACGTCCTTATACTCCGATAGCGTCTTGGACTGGTCTGCATCCGTTCCGATTCCGAAGCGGTTTTTCTGTTGTGCCGCTTGGAAAATGCCTTGCCCAGTGGCCGCTGCAGCGTGGAAGACGATATCAGCGCCGCTATCATACTGTGATAGTGCAATCTGTTTCCCTTTCTGTGGACTGGTGTAAGTACCCGCATAACCGACATTTACGTTGATATTTTTATCGATACGATGAACGCCAGCTATGTACGATTTCTCGAATGCACGAATGAGGGGGCTATCTTCCCCACCGACGAATCCGACCGCTTTTTTATCCGGGTTGGTGGAACTGTTCTTATATGAGAATGATTTCGTCGTCATCGTACCGGCAAGGACACCTGCTTGATAGGCCATCTCGTTATTAGCCCAGATGTAACCCGCAACGTTGGGTCTATCGATCGTGTCATTGATCAGCATCCAATTTTGATCCGAATACTCCTTTGCGTTAGTCTCCAATGCTTTCGTATGGTTATACGATACCAAAACGATGACATCGTAATTGGGATCCGAGCTCTCCGCCAATCGAGATTGGACGCTTTGATACTGTGATTGATTCGTCTCTTGGACTTTTTGAATATTTGCTCCGAATTTCTTCTTAGCTTTCTGTAGACCTTGGAGAGCCAAATCGTTGAAGGCTTTGTCACCAAAACCGGATGGGCTCGATACAATCGCCAGATTTAATTTTTCGCTATCTGATCCCGAAGGATTGCCAAGACATCCAGCGAGTGAAGTACCAACTATTGCTGCACTACCTTTTTTCAGAATATCGCGACGGCTTGTCATTAACATTCTAAGTGAATACTTGCAGTGCTATTAAATATATTTATAAAATAACCTATACAAACTCCTTGAGATATAATTTACTACGGAAGCAAATAAAAACCGGAATGCAAACAGATTCCCGGAGTATGGACGGGTTTCGACGGCTATTTTCTGCATATCTCCAGTGATCACACGAATCCTCATAACCTTTTAGTAGTAATACACTCACGGTTAATCAGAGGAATAAAAATGGAATGTGCAGTTTGTGGAAGCCCCGTTCACCAGTATGAACAGATCACAACGAATCACGAAACTACGGATTACTATTTTTGCTCGGACGAACACAAAGAGGAGTTCGAGAGTCTCCCGGGTGAGTTCACTAAGTAGAAGAAAGGCCGGTAAGAAGGACACTATTCAGCAACCCGCTATCTAGACTTCGGAGAGATCCTTTTCTATACCATCGGTGGCTCTTCGAACTGGAGTTCCTCTTCGATTCCCAGAACTTTTGCTATTGTTGGCGCGACACTCAGAGCATCTATCGATTCTAGTCGATTGAGGTCAAACTCGGAAGCTGCAGGACCTCCGATTCCATATACAGGCCACGTATTCGAATCGATTCGACCGTGGGATCCCCCTACTTTGGATGGGTCAAGCGAAACTAAACTGCGATCCCCGACAAAGAGCTCGCATGGGTCAAATCCTGGTTTAGCGTGAATATCCATATCCACGGCATAGTGCGGGGCTTCGTCAGAAGATTCCCACCAATAGTACTGGAACCATGCATTTGGTTCCGCGACTAATACCAAGTCACCTGCATTTGGATGTGCGATATCGAACGTTTCTTTCCCTTCCTGGTCAAGGACGGAGTCTACTCCCTCGAGATTTTCGAATAGCTCTTTTACCTCGTTAACCGACTCATCATCGGCGTAAATATGGGCAATCTGGTGGTCGACCATGGCGAAGGCCTGTGAGGATTCCAAATCGACATCCCTGCCACCCTTTTCATCGTCAGTAACCGATAGTAGATTTGCCTGCCGCAGTGCTTTATTCGGGAGTAGAGGTGTATCGACCGAGTGAAAGCCATATTCGCTAACGACATTAACGACTGTTTCTTCCCATCGAGGAGTCTCTCTTAGTTCAGTGAGGAACTCTCCGACGAGTTCATCGACGACACGCACTTCGTCCTGTAATTCTTTCCCTGGACCTTCTCGGAGACCCGTATAGTCCAAATGTGGTACGTACACCCAGAGAAGATCAGGATCGAAACGATCTATCGCCTCGGTCGCTGCGTTAAATATCCATTTGGTGCTGGTTTTGTCAGCAGCCGGCCCCCAGTAGTTTAATAGTGGAAAATGGCCGAACTTCTCTTGAAGTACGTCGTAGAATTCATCCGGATTCGACCAACAGTCCATTTCGATGAGATTGTTATCTTCATCTTCTATTGGAGAGGGGGTAACAACAACATCCCCATTTGATCCGATCAAATGCTGGAAGAACAATGCCCCGGTCGTCAACCCCGCATCGTGAGCAGTTTCCCACAGACGATTTCGTCCGCCACGGTCCCGTTCCCAGAATTCCGCTTCTTTCCGGTCGCGGTCGAATTCGCCACTTGCCACGTCTCCATGATCCCCAGGGGATTGCCCCGTTGCTAACGTTGTTTGGGCGGGGACGGTCAATGCGGGGAACGCCGGACGCATAGAGATCACTTCATCAAGGAGATTCGCAAGATTCGGAGCAAGTTCTGACGAAATATGATCCGGTTGGAGGCCGATGATATCCAAGACTATCACACGGCTTGCTTCCGACTCCGTCATTTATTCCTCTCTTTGTTGTGTTCTCTGGTGTAGTCGTCGAGAAGTTCGAACTGTCGAGACAAGTCGTGTTCCGCCACTCCAAGCGGTGACTTGAAAAACGAGGCGAGTTGAGGTTGAAGACCTCCGTTCCCGTATTCGTCTGCATGAGCTGTTAACCGGATAAGATCCAATATGAGTGGTGCAGCCAATGCCGAGTCAGACCCTTCCCACGTGAACTGCATCTTCATTTGCGTATCGAGAAATCCAGTAAAACGAATATCGTCCCAAGCTGTTTTCCAATCTCCGAGCGGTGGAGTATAGTCGATTCGAACGTGGTTATGGAATTCTCCTTGTAGGATGCTGTCAAGGACACCGCCTTTGCTCGCTAATTTCCCAGCTTTATTATCATCGTCTTCAAGAACGAACCCATCCTTATTTCCGAGGATATTGTGGCCGACCCATGACTGAACACGAAGGTTTCGCTGTGCAAACATTGGAGCGAGAGCGGATTTCACGAGCGTTTCTCCAGTCTTCCCGTCTCGACCCATATGCGGAACGTCGTTCAAATCTGCTAGTTGACGGAGACCGCCCAGTGCAGAGCCGGTACTCGGTGTGAAGTTGACGTATGGCATTTCCTCTACGAGGGCCGCATACGCGTAAAGAGAACTAGCTGGGATCCCACGATCATTGTTCTCGATGGCTTGCTCGAACGTATCTAGTGTGTCATACTGGTCTGCATTTTCGAGCGGTGGTTCAGTTGATGCAGCGTTAACGACAATGACCCGATCCAGGTCGTTATCATCCGCAAAGTTTCGGTAATCCCGTCGGATTTGGTCGACAACATCGGAGAGTGAATGAGATGACAGGGTCTGTTCTGCAATTTCGTCGACTGCACGACCACAATTGAGTGCCGTACCGGTTTTGATCCGCTTGTCGATAACTTGTAGATCCTCTTTTACTGCTTCGATTGTTTTTGCTGATGGTGTGCCCGATTCCGATAGCGACTTAGCGGTCGATAGCAGTGAAGTCTGTGATACATCGTGACCGCCAAATACCAAATCTCCAATTTCCGGCAATTCTAATGACCGATATGGATCCCGTGCCGTGACTAAACCGGTTGTATCTGTCACTCCTGCTCCAATAGCACATGCACCAGTAATTGCGGTAGTTGCTACGTTTCCACGTGCTCCAATTATCCAAACACCTGTTTGACTCATAGTATACCTCGGTTGCTTCGTTTCAGAGTTTTCTGCTTTTGTCCGATATCGCTACTTCTTGCGTTTGTTTTCTCAAGATGTGAGTCCATGTCACGCATCTATTTTGCTAGTCATCGCTCCTCACTATTGACCTTTGTGCTGAAAATACGCCGGCATCATTTTTAGGATCGGACTGTTGATCCAGATGCATCTTTGTCCTTGTATAACTTTGTGATCCTTGGAGATTCGGGATATTGGGTGATCTTTATATTGCCTCTCAATTTTGCCCGGACATAATAACAATTTTATTAACATACATTATTTCTACTATTTATAATTGAGAAACAACCCCGTCATTTTCGAGAATCGATTCCTGATTCTGTCGTGGTTTCAATCGAAAAAGGGCAAACGAAAAAAAGACTCGAACAATTCTATTATTCTTTGATGATTTATCGACCTCAGACAAAGAGGTTTTCCAACATAACAAACATTTGATAACCTGTCTTGAACACGGATTTCTCTGTTAACAATCACCAAACGTGATGAGTTCCCTAAGCAGATATCAAGTCAACACCCAACTATGAATATAAAAATGTGTATATTTTCTGCTAACAGGTTGTGTTGGGAAATACATAGATAATTATTGTCAAAATATACCTTTATTATAGATTGTAATGAAAAAATTCCCGTTCTGATAAGCAGAATTTTTATTATGAAGAAATACATAGTAATGACCGTGAATACTAAGCATGCCGTTAGGACGACTGAGAAGTCGCTCCTAATTGTCGAGAAACTGAGAGAGAATGGTCCTAGTGGGATAACCGAGCTTGCCGATGAGACAGGTATGGGGAAAAGTTCTGTCCATAATCATTTGATGACTCTTCGAAAATTTGGATACGTGAAGAAAAATAACAAAGATTACGAGCTCGGATTGAAATTTCTCGATTTAGGTGGCTATATTAGGAAAAATATGTCTCTTTACCAAATGGCATCTCCCGAGGTAAAATCACTTGCTCGAGAAACAGGCGAATTGACGAATTTGATGGTCGAAGAACAGGGTATTGGAGTATACCTGATGAGAGCCATGGGTGAGAACGCCATTGAGTTGGATACACACGCTGGTTTTCGGACTCCGCTACATACAACGGCGCTTGGAAAAGCAATTCTTGCTTATCTTCCCGAATGCCAGACCAAACAAATAATTGAAGAGAATGGACGGGGATCAGAAGTAAACAGTGCCATTGATTCGAAAAGGGCGTTGTTCGATGAGCTCGACGTTGTTCGCCAGCAGGGCTATGCGATCGATGATCAGGAGAGACTACAGGGTGTGCGATGCCTTGCAGCACCAATCTGTCTCTCCGATGATGAGGTCCTTGGTGCGATCAGTATTTCCACACCCGCTAGTAGGATGCAAGATTCAGACATTGCGGAGTTATCAAATAAATTAATGGGGTCGGCGAATGTTATCAGCCTAAATATTAGTTATAGATAGCCTACTGTAGTCCTTTATAGTCTATTCTTCTATTCGGCCGAAGTTAGTGAGTTTATGATTAACTAGAATATTATTGCAACATCTGTGTCTTCTACTCCTATTATAACCGCAAAATCAGAAAACAGTGATAATAATAACAGTATCAAGTATATAATCATCATATATCCCTGTTCTACTATGCAAAAACGTCATTTATTTTGCTGATACCCATGCAATTATCATTCCAAAAATTAATTGCGGATAAAGATAATTATTATTGGGGGCTGCATGGGCTGGGAATTACATTACTACCTTTGTAAACATCCATTACAAAACTAGTAATGTAAAAGTTGGTCATCGAATACCTCTCTTTGTTGTTCATAGAATAAGAACAACCTTCTCGTTTTTCTACGAATTCATTTCTTAAATGAAATGTCCTTGGTTTATTCATCCTTCATATCTCATGATAAATTATATTTAAAATTGACTAATAATATGTTGCACAAAATTAAATGAGTTTTATTAGATAATTCGGCGGTTATTAAAATTATTTTCCTTGCACCAACACCTTTTTATATTTTAGCTTTGAGTAAATATGTGTGGTACTAACATGAGCAATAGTAACACGCCTGAGTCAGACACACATAAAAAAATAGACACTTATCGACGACGAGTTCTTCAAGGAATCGGAGGACTTGGCGTCGCTGGGCTCTCTGGAGTTAGTGTAGCGAATTCTAATACCCCAGCCAGAGCCAAAGAAATGAACGTGGGAGAGAATCCTGCTATTCTCGTCCTATCGGTGACTGCAGGATATCGCCACCAAGCGATTCCGACAGGGAACCAAACGATCCAAGAGCTGGCCGATGAGATCGCTACAGAGAACGGTATCGACGAGATTACGGTTGATATCATCGATGACCCCAATGGTGATGCTTCCGCATTCCCGACGAATGCTGACGATCTAGCTCAGTACGACGTCGTGGTTTGGAATAGTACCACGGGGGACGTGTTGAATGAAGAGCAGCAATCAGCTTTTGAAGAATATATCCAATCAGGTGGTGCATATGCTGGAATCCACGCTGCAGCCGACACCGAGTATGAGTGGGAATGGTACGGTGGATTGGTTGGTGCATATTTCGAGGACCATCCATCGATACAGACTGCCAATGTGCACGTAACTGATCGTACCCATCCATCCACGGAACATCTTCCTGCAGTATGGGAAAGGACGGATGAGTGGTACGACTACCAATCGAATCCTCGTGGCGATGTACACGTTCTGGCTAGCCTGGACGAGAGCAGTTACGAGGATGCGGGGATGGACGGTATAGACCATCCCACAGCATGGTGCCAATACTACGATGGCGCACGATCCTGGTATACAGGAGGCGGCCACACGGAAGATAGCTATTCGAACGACGCGTTCCGCCAACACCTCAAAGGTGGGATAATGTGGGCTGCAGGCTACGTCGATGGTGGGGCCTCTGGTACGGTGTGGGACAACTACACTACCGTGCCACTAGACACGGATACGTCCAGCCCAGCAATGGTCGATATCGCACCCGATGGTCGAGTTTTCTACATCGAACGCGGTACGTTCGGTGGTGGTCCGGAAACTCCTGCCCAAGTGGTAGTAATCGATCAGAATACCCCTGATAACGATAAGCACGTCGCCCTAGACCTCACGGTGTATGCAGAGCAGGAAGATGGTCTTCTCGGAATTCTCCTCGATTCCGACTTCGAGAATACCGGTTGGGTGTATCTTTACTACTCGCCACTAAACGAAGACATAGACGAGCCGCACAATCGTCTTTCGCGCTTCACGATGGATGGCAGTACGATTGATCGAGACTCTGAAGTCACGATAATGAAGGTCCCGACCCAGCGAGAAACCTGCTGTCACACTGGTGGCGACATGCACTGGGGACCAAACGGTGAGCAGCTATATCTCACCACCGGCGATGACTCTAATCCGTTCGAATCCAGTGGATACGCGCCACTTGACGAGCGTGACGGGAGAAAATATTACGACTCTCAGCGTACCGCAGCCAATACTGCGGATCTCCGCGGCAAAATCTTGCGGATCACTCCCCATGAGGACGGGTCCTATTCGACTCCAGATGATAACCTGTTCACTGGATCCGAATATTCGGACGACCTCGATAACGGCCTCGTAAAGCCTGAGATCTACATCATGGGTAATCGGAATCCCTACCGGGCGTCGGTGGATCATGAAACGGGTACGCTCTATTGGGGCGATTACGGTCCAGACGCTGGCAGTTGGAACGCCGAGCGTGGCCCACCGGGTACCGTTGAATTTAACAAAGCTAACGGACCGGGATTCTACGGATGGCCATATTTCATCGGCCCCAATATCCCGTATAAGGACTACGACTTCGAGACTGGTGAATCGGGAGATCCGTTCGACCCGAACAACCCGGTCAACGAATCGCCGAACAATACCGGTTTGACGAACCTCCCCACGCCCGAAGAGGCGATGATCTACTACGACGGCGACTGGGAGGCGTACCTCAATGGGCCCGATTATGCTCAAGAGTACCTCCCTGAAGAACCACCCTTCCCCCAGCTACAGGGTGGCGCACCGATGGCTGGATCCGTCTTCCACTATCATGATGACTATGATCCAAACCGTTCACTTCCGGAATCATTTGAAGGCAAACTATTCATCATGGAGTGGGGTGCGGGTTGGATCAAGTACGTTTCATTCGACGACGATGGAAACGTAATGGAGATCGATCCGTTCCTTCCGAATGCTGGATTCCACAGACCGATGGATATGAAGGTCGGCCCTGATGGTGCGCTTTACGTCGTTGACTGGGGAAGCGACTTCAGCGGCCCCAATGACGATTCAGGGGTTTACCGCATCGAACATACCAACATCCAGGCTCCGTCGATCAACTTCAGCGATGGAGCAGAGGTGACTACCGAACCGGGTAATACAGTAACCGTCGAAGCGTCGTTGACGAACACTACCTCATCGGCCCTCGAATCCGGTGAGGTCACCCTCGCCGCATCTGGTGGATCGAATATCGAAGTCAGCGCCAACGACGGGACGACCTTTGATTCGCTCGCCGCAGGTGAAACCCAGTCGATGTCCTGGGACGTGACGGTACCGGATTCGGCAAGCAACGGGACACAGTCACTCTCTGCCACGACGACGTACACCCTCGATGGAAACCAGATAGAGAAGAATTCCACCTTCTCCGTTCGGATTACCGGTCCGCTCTCGGCGCCATTCGGATTCGATTCTGGTGGCGGTGAAATCGATGGTACAGTCACGATCGACGGTGTGGACTTTGTTGCTCAATCGGACGCCGTTCAGGCATCCGGTGACTCGAGTGCAAGTGGAAACGATGTCGACGTCGCAACGTCCACGACCGGAGATCCGATCGACGGGACGGAGCACGATGCGCTCTATCAGAGTGAGCAGTACGGCGGAAACCTATCGTACGACGTCGCGATTCAGAACGGCACCTACGACGTAACTCTCCACTTTGCGGAACTGTATTGGAACGAGATTGAAGGTAACGATGGTTACGTCGAGGACGCCGAAGGACAGCGCGTGTTCGATGTCTCCGTGCAGGGCGAATCCGTGCTCCAAGATCTGGATCTGTTCAAGCGTGTTGGTCATGACGTGGCCTTCACGAAGACGGTGCAGGACGTCGAAGTTACGAACGGTTCCCTCTCGATCAGTACGACCACGAAAGCAGACAATTCGAAATTCAGCGGTTTCGAAATCCAGCCAACGGATGGAGGCGGCAGTGGTGACGTGATCGAGGGCGGGACGACGATCGAACTCGGCGGCGAAACCCCCGGTTGGGTCGGTCAGGCACCGAGTATGATCGATGGGGAGACGAACCCAACACTTCCATTGGTGGAGGGAGAGAGCTACACGATCACCTTCGAAAACCTCGATGGTGCACCGCACGACCTCCACATCCTCGACGACAATGGCGATTCCCTCGTCTCGACGGATCTCATTCAAGAGGAAGGTGGCACGGCAACGATAGAGTTCACTGCCTCGCCCGAGATGGCGGAGTACTACTGCTCGGTTCACCCCACGCAAATGCGTGGCACCGTCACGATCAAAGAAGGCGGCAGCGGTGGTGACGGTCCAGAACCTGTGGTCGGCGATTCGCGACCGACGGACCCGGACGGTGACGGCAAGTACGAGGACGTTAACGGTGACGGCGAGGAGAATTACGATGATATTGTCGACCTCTTCGATAACTTCGAAGACGACGCGGTACAAGAGAGCCCGGATGCGTTCGACTTCAACGAGAACGGACAACTCGACTTCGATGATATCATCGAACTCTTCCGATCACAGTAACCAGTGATCTGATTAATAACTCTTTTTGCAGCCGAACAGAAGAGAGTGTAGTCGGATACGGGAAGTTAGAACTCTGAACGTAGGCCTCTCGGAACATGATGAAGTGTGGTGCAGAAGACCGAATACGTATGAGTTCAACGAGCATGGGTATCTTGGTTTCACGATATCACCGGGGTCTTACATCCTCCTTTCATAATGTTCAAGACTATATAAAATAAAAAATTAGAAAAGTTTATTATTATAGGGGGCCACCTTTTCTATGTTAGGTAAGTCCTGACTTACCTGATAATTGTGGGAGTTGCTCACGTAGTAATCTCTCACCATCCATGCCTCTTGCATACGTGGCGAATTGTATCGAGAGTATTACAACCAGATTCCGATTTCGACCAAGTGTTTTGACTGAGGCTTAGACGGACTCTATAGCCACACGAACTGGTAGAAATCCACAAACAGACACAGTGTTATTATTCAGAGAGTTGGCGCTGCTTGTCCTGACTAGTGGGTTCAAACCGTTCTATCGATATATTTTCACGGACGCGAAACACCGGAGTGAGAGCGGTGTGAGCCTATCGGAAAGCCATTTGAGTGTAACGAGTCGGCGCTGAGTTGTACCTTCCATCTCCAAAAAGTAATCAGAGTGCACTACGATATGAAGATATGTCCACGACCACCGGGAACCAACTGGAACGCGCGTCTATGGAACGACTAGAGTGGATCGGTGTCGTTCTATCTGTCTTAATGGGATTGACGTACTTCTTCGAGGCTGCTGAGTCGCTACCGAGCATGTTGGGCCTCTCTTTTCTGCTTGCTGGGTTAGGATACGTTGGGGCGATCGTCCTCGCGCTCGTTGATTTTCGTCGATCACTTCTTTACGTGGCGGGAGTCGTATACAATCTTCTCCTCATCGGAGTATACTTCTTGATCCGAGGAGTGAACGATCCGGAACTCGTTGGCCCTCACGGCGCCGCCAAACTCCTTCAGGTTGTGTTCGTAATTCTTCTACTCGTGCTCATTATCCGTAAGGGACAAGAATCTGAATAAGCCACAAGGGGACTACGGAAGTCCACAATTGCGCACTGTAATCCCAATCAGCAAGTCAGTCTTGGTTGTCGGCCAACGCTCTTCTGTCTTGAATTGGTAATGAAAAGACTCGATGACTTCCGTGGACTGAATCCTCCGAATACGAAGCACGGTTAATCTTCCTTGTCACCTCCGCCGTGCGGGTGTGGTTGCTGTCTTGCGTTCCTGCGTGCATCAATTCACGCCGGTCAGAGTTGAGCGCTACTGGCCGCTGTATACGCAGTGTACTCGACTCGGCTGCTGGAACCAATACGACTGTTGGAACGTTTGGCAACATTGGGTTCGTATAAAGTCCACTACGAATCTCTGTCAGGTTCTATTATCGATTGCTCAAGCGGGTGGTGTTATATGAGTACGAATGATGTATCGTTGCAGTATGGAAACCGAGCGTTCTCCATTGGGCCGATTGCTGTTACAAATCGTACCCATCGATGCGTGAATTCATGCCGTTATAGGTAGTCAACTCCCGAGAACGAACCACACACACACCACTTTTCACGAGCTCTCCTAGTTATTTACTATAGCCCGAGTTAAAATGTGGCAGGTGATCGCTAAAATTAATTAGAGTACATTCCCACTACGGATATGGTTGGAATTCAATTACCATGAACCTTTCTCCGCTAAATAGGGTTCTAGACACAATAACTAGCTGTAGCAAAACAAACTTAGGGTAGCGTGATACACGCTTTTTCAGTTTAGCACTACTTAGACGGTACTGGAACGCTTTTCTCGTGAAATTAGGAGAGGGTGTGTTTTAAGTAAAATTAAGCTCATGAAACCCATGAAACTCGTGAAAGAGTAGTTTTATATGTCCTTGGTTCTTGTTCTCAATGAACAATCAATGGGGCTGAAAAACTTCACCCGTGATGACTCAATTTTCGCCAACGAGGCCGTTCTCCGCGATAGCTATCGGCCTGAAAGGCTCGTTGAACGCGACAAAGAGTTATCTGAATATCAGGAAGCGCTGCGTCCCGTCATTAACGCTGCCCCTCCGAAGAATATTTTCTTGTACGGTCAGACGGGAGTGGGAAAGACACTCGCTACACGTTTAGTACTAAACCAGCTTTTGAACGACCAGTGTAGATATGATGATCTCAGTATCGAGGTAATCAATCTGAATTGTAAATCCGCATCGAGTAGCTATCAAGTCTCCGTCGATCTTGTAAACCAATTCAGAAACAACTGTTCAAAGATTCCATCGACTGGATACGCCGGTAGTCAGGTTTATCAAATGCTCTGGAATCACGTGGACGACTTGGATGCTACCCACCTGCTCGTAGTATTGGACGAAATCGATTCGATTGGCAACGATGATGATATCTTGTACGAACTGCCCCGAGCAAACGACAATGAGAAAATCAGCGATACGTTGGTTGGTGTGATCGGGATATCGAATGACTTCACCTTCCGCGATAATCTTAGCGCACGTGTCAAAGATAGCCTGTGTGATGAAGAAATCCATTTCCCACCCTATAATGCAAATCAACTTCGCAACATCCTAGAACGACGCGCTGAACATGCTTTTCGCGATGGCGTTCTGTCTAGCGATTCGATTCCCCTTTGTTCCGCATTTTCAGCACAAGAGTCCGGGAGTGCAAGACAGGCGTTAAAATTGTTGTACAAGGCTGGGGACCTGGCACGGACAAGAAATGACCCCGAGATCGCTGAAGATCACGTTCGAAATGCTCGTGATACGATTGAAAAGGGGAAAATCCAAGAGGAACTCAAATCACTACCGACCCAAAGCCAGTTGACACTGTTTAGTCTACTCCAATTGGAGGCGGAAGGCAGAGCTCCCTGTAAGAGGTCCGAAATTTATCAACGATATCAAACAGTAGCCGACCAAACCAATACCGACATCGTTTCGGACAGGACGATTCACAATCGAATCGGTCAACTGCGGTTGAAAGGGTTCATTCAACACGATGAGAGAAACGATGGTATTCACGGCGGTAGCTACTACTTATATCGGCTCGACATACGGGAAGAGATAATCAGAAGCGCCTTGAAAAAAAGCGAATCTCGGGTATCCGATCTTCTCTATATCAGTTTGTGATTCTTCATTTCGGACTATGATGGTATGTGGCGTGGCCACAACCCTCATTAGTCAGTTTGTATATGGTAATAAGTGATGGACGAAATAACAAAGCAGGAAATGTTTTCGAGAAAGGGTGAAAGGGAGTATGCTTCCACACGTATTCTGCTCACCAACAGAACAGGGGCTTGTGCTAATTGTGGTGTAGAGATTGAGCTAAATCAACCGCACAAACATGTATCATATGTCTCTTGGACGGAAAATAACGACAGCGTATTTGAAGAGGCCGTGTTGTGCGATTCTAATTGTTTGTCAGGCTTTGCCCATCGAGGATGACGGGGTTCCCATCTTCTAGTTGTTGTTGGTGATAGATTTAATATTCGCGATTGTGTAGAGCAAAGTAACATGCAGAACCTCTTTGACTCGCTTGCTGTATCCAGATCATTTTTCGAATCGTTCGGGGGCCCCGGTCTATTTGCCGTAGCGTTTTTAGAATTTTTTCTGCTTCCAATTCCACCGGATTTCGTTCTCATTCCTCTGACTGCCGCAAACTCTGACTTAGCGATACTATACGTCGTATTGGCAACGTCCGGCTCCGTGTTTGCTGGATTAATCGGGTACGGCATCGGCCGAAATGGAGGACGTCCTGCCTTCAATTCACGCTTTGCTGGTCAACGAGCAGATCGGATCGAAGGCTATTTTGGTCAATATGGATCTGTCGTTGTCGCTATTGGAGCGTTCACCCCGATTCCGGAAGGGTACGAACTAATCTCGATCGGGTCTGGGGTGTTCGGTCTCGACCCACGAACTTACTTTGTAGCGTCAGTCATCGGTCGAGGTGGTCGCTACTCGATCGAGGCCTTACTGGTGCTATTGTTCGGCGACGCTATTCGGAATGCTACGGAAAATGAGATATACCTGATTGTCGGGGGAATCGCTTTGATTATTATGTTTGCATACTTCCTCCGAATTCGGCTGCAATCGAGTCATCCGTGATTTAAGCGTAGAAACTCCATCCAGATTAATACGGAAAGACGACCGCTCGTTACGGTTGTGTACTGCTTGCTCGTGTTCTAGCTATGTTTCTTCGTGTCCATTGACGGTTTTACCGCTCATTGAGTCCTTGGCAACGAATTCATCGGCTGCAAGGCCCCACCTTTCCGGCCCGTAATGAAAATCCCGTCGGAATCACTCCTGTATTACTGGACCACATGGATTTGCGAGGCACGAGTACAGTAATGGCCCGAGAGAATTCACTTTCCACGTGTCACTTACGTATTCTGAAGGATGACCAGGGGTTCAACAGAAGAATCTACAACCAGGTGCTTTCCGGGAACCGATCCACGATAAAACTGATTCAAAAACGCGCGAGTACAACAACTTACTCGTGCGGGGTGAATTCGCTTATGTACTTAGCTTGGACGCAACGACAGTTTTGTCAGGATGGATTGTAACTTTGTGGTCCGCATACTCGAACGTGACCTTCTGTCGACCGTGTTCATAAAGGTCTTCGAGTGCATCGGGATCGATTGCCTCGTAGAGGGTAGTCTCTGGTTTCGTACCATTGTCTTTGGTTACTGCCGCTACTACGGCAGAGACGACCGAGGATGCTTCTTCTGGCGTAATCCGTGTGGGTGTCCCTTTCTGCCCAGGTGGCGAGTTGTGCATACGCACAGGAAGGATAGAGCATTATAAGGGGCTTTGGCTGTGGAATGTTAACATTTGATGGTAATATCCTGTAAATGTCGTTTGGTGAATGTCTCTCGTTCGTGCATTCAATCCACAAATGGACTCTA
Organism: Haladaptatus sp. CMAA 1909; assembly: GCF_043952005.1. Lineage (NCBI taxonomy): Archaea > Methanobacteriati > Methanobacteriota > Halobacteria > Halobacteriales > Haladaptataceae > Haladaptatus > Haladaptatus sp. CMAA 1909. The sequence continues at coordinate 142,256 of NZ_JBIOAV010000005.1, forward strand.
TAAGGTCAGTCAATTCCACTTACAGACGACCTCGCTGCGTATTCCGAAAATTTAGCGCTCTCTCACTGTCTCGATGCCCTCATTCTGACATTCCATATCGATAAGCAACCCACCGCAGAACTAATCAGTACTCCCCCTGCTTAAATTGCTCTCACAGAAGGGTGTACACGTCGGTCTCGGGGGGTCACTTGATCGCTATACGTTCGGACTATGATTACTTTGACTCTGCCTCAAGATTTAAATAGTTCGGTTAATAATGAGATTATAGAACCATGAAAATAATCAACAGCGATGAGTTTGGAATATATAATTATTTAATGGGTATATCTTGTAGGAGTGACTAAATATGAAAAAACTGTCTCGGCGTAAACTACTCCAAGCGGGTGCTTCACTCGGCATCGCGGGGGCGATTCCACAAACGATGAGCACGGTGGCTGCGGAATCATCACCCACCCTCGAAAAATTCGTTCAACCATTACCGACCTTGGAGGAACGCGAACCCGATGGGACACGAGATGGCGTTGATGCCTATGATATACCGATAAAGGAGTTCACACAAAACCTTCACCCAGACCTGCCAGACACCACACTCTGGGGATTCGATGGCGTTTATCCTGGCCCTCTAATCACTGCAGAACGCGGAGAACCGATGCAGGTTCGCTTCGATAACAGTTTCCTCCCGGATACACATCTGCTGGAAGTCGATGAGCGAATCGGGGGAACGACGCCCGAGAACTATCACTATGAGGGCTTCGATGGTCCAGTTCCCGAAGTGAGGACCGTGACTCATTTCCACGGCCTCGAAATCGAACCTGAAAGCGATGGCCAAGCAGATATGTGGACGTCACCTGGTGGGGCTGAGGGGCCGAGATTTAGCAAGGAATGGCAGGAACTTCCGATGGAACAGGCCAGGCTAACGTCGACGTATCACGATCACACGGTCGGGATTACACGTCTCAACGCCTATGTCGGACTCCTTGGTCTATATCAGATCACTAGTCAAGCCGAACAGGATCTCAACCTCCCGAGCGGTGAGTACGATATCCCCATGTTGATTCAGGATCGATCGTTCAATGATGATGGGTCGCTAAAGTATCTCGATTCGTGGGCATCGTCATTCCTCGGTGATACGGCCGTAGTGAACGGAGCGGTGTGGCCATCTCTGGAGGTAGAACCACGTCGATACCGGTTCCGACTTGCTAACGGGGCGAACCATCGGGCGTTCGATCTCAAACTTCAGAGCGACTCGGGTTCGGGTACACCGATGCTCTATCAGTTTGCTCCTGATCACGGATATCTCGATTCGGTCGTATCCATCGGACCGGGCGGTGACCTCGACTCGCTTCGAATCCACACGTTCGAGCGTGCCGAAGTAATCGTCGATTTTACCGATTATGCTGGACAAACGTTTACCGTCACTAACGAGGCACAGATGGGGGTTGGCCTCGAAGAAATCTTCCAGATCAACGTGTCTGATCCGGATACGGCACCCGAAGATCCTAGTACGGCACCGTCCGATCTAAATCTCCCGTCGGTAGGTCCGACGTTCAACGAAGACGACGTGGTCGAGACGCGAAATATGGATCTGGGGCTCGAGATCAAGGGTGATCTGCCTACCTACACGCTGAACGGATATACAATGTGGGACGATGGGTCGATGGTCTACCCACAACTTGGATCGACCGAGATTTGGGAATTCCAGAACCACACGAGCGGTACACATCCGATGCATATGCATCTTGTTAAGTTCAAGGTGATCGGCCGTGGACCGGATGGGACTGACGACCCACTTCCGAACGAACGTGGTCACAAGGACGTTGTTCGCGTCAAGCCTGATGAGAAGGTGCGAGTCCTCACACGATTTGATGGGTATACCGGGCAGTATCCTTGGCACTGCCACATGCTCGAACACGAGGATAACAAGATGATGATCTGCTTTGTTGTGCAGGACGGGGAAGAAGAGGGTCCTGACCCAGTCGTCGGGGATAAATCACCGACAGACCCGGATGAAGATGGTCTGTACGAAGATATCGATGGTGATGGGAGTGAAACCTACGACGATGTTGTCGATCTCTTTGAGAACTACGATGATCCGGCCGTCCAGAACAATCCTGGCGCCTATGATTTCAACGAGAATGGGCGTCTCGATTTCGACGATATCGTAGAGCTATTTAAAGAGCTGTAAAATCCACGCAGCACTCGACCACTACAACGACTTTCGGGAAACACGAGACCTGTTCTTTCACTGTAATAGGTCCATTACGAACCGATCCGTGAACCACTCACAATTTTATAGACGCGGCTTTTGAGCACTGTTCTCAGTACTGAAAGAGAGATGGCTCGTATCCATTGAATTGAGTCTTTCAATACCGATCGAGTAGACTTGAGTACATCTACTCGAGTAGTATCGTCGGATGCAACCCTAGCCATGGGAATAGCAGACCACGGTGAAGAACGGCTACAGAACCGAGTACCGCTTTGTCACTCGCGTTACCAATTACAAGAAAGCAATGGGATGCCGTTTTAGGTCCCTCCTGCGAGAGTCAAACAGAGTGGGAGATTAGAGAGAGCGGAAGAGTTCGACGAGGTCGTCAAAGTCAAGCCGGTCGTTGTCGTTGAAGTCGTACGCGTCGGGATTGTTCTGTACGGAGTCATCGTCGAAGTGGTCGAAGAAATCGACCACGTCGTCGTACTCGGTCTCACCATCTCCGTCGATATCTTCATACTTTCCGTCGCCATCGGGGTCGGTTGGCTTCGAATCGCCAACAACCGCGGGAGGCTGACTGCCACCGGTACTACCGTCGTACTGGTAGAGACCGTAAATCTCGACCTGCGAGAGCGCCCGGTTGTAGAGGCGCACGTCGGCGAGCATCCCGCTGAGCCAGTCCTTGGTGCCAGATTTCGATGCGATAGCGAGATCGGCGGTCGACGAGGATGACTCACTGGCACCTTCCGAGGAGGTTGCCGGAGTTCCGTCGATGTAAATCTCCGAGACACTCTCGCTGGGTGCGTGTCGATAGACCAAGTGGTGCCACTCGCCGTCGGCGATTCCCGCTTCTGTAGCGAATGCGCCATTGCTGGAATCGTCATCGGGGTCGAACCGCGGATGGGAACCCTCCGAATCGAAACCAGCCCACATCGATTCGTTCTTGCCGACGGTTGCGGCGTAATAGCCGGCATTGTCCGTGTTGATCCAGGTGGAGATGGTGTAGGCCGCCGGGTCAAGCGCATCGGCGTCCGGAATGACGACGGTACCATCGCTACCATTGAATTCCGCGGCGTCGCCGGGGATATCTGGTGTGTCAATACCGGTGGAGACGCCGCCAGCAATCGTCCCGTCGTGGTCGTTACCGGTCGCGTCAATGACGGTATCGCCGTCAACGTTGTCCGCACCGAACTGCCATTGACCGACGAGACCTTCTGTGGGCTCCTCCACGTCCGCTTCGGTGATTTCGAATCCGCTCATCTTCGAGTTTTCTACCGGATCACTCATCGTGATCGAGAGCGAACCGTCGCTGACGGCGACGTTTTCGACGGTCTTGGTGTAGGCAGTTGCGAAGCCGACTTCCTCTCGGAGGTTTAGCTCGTTGATCACTTGTTCGCCTTCGACCGAGACGTTAAACACGCGCTGTTGACCGTTCGGATCATCGAACGCGAATTCCGCGAAATGAAGCGTCACGTCATAGACCCCGTCTTCGAGGCCGACCTCGTACGAGAGGTTTTCACCCCATTCTTCGCTCTGGTAGAGCGCATCATTTTCGGTCCCCTCGATCTCGAGATCCGGCTCCCCGGTCGGGCTGCTATTCCCTTCGTTAGAAACCTGAACGCTGGGTGATTCGGCGACGAATTCGAGGCCATCGATGGTGACCGTCCCATCGATCGTCTCCCCTCCAGCATCGTAGCCGAAGGGGACCGAAACGGGTTCAAGGTCGGGACCGCCATCGTCTACTTCCCCAGTAGTGATGTAGTCCAATCCACCATATTTGAGGAGATAGAGACCACCCTGTTGGCCTGTATGTAACATCATGGGAGTGCCGCCATCCGTGGGGAATGGATCGATACGGCTAACTGATCCGTCTTCGGCGTAGGTGACGGTCTTGAACCATCCGCGACGTTCCATGATGATGTGTTTGTCGTCGTAGTACCCGGGCAAGGCGATCGAGGGGTCGAAGTCGTCCTTGTACTGATATATCTCGCCGATCATGGGCGACCCACCCGTTGGTGGATCTGTGCCTTCGATGGGATACGGAATCTCGTCGGGGACATTATCATCGGCATACTCCGGAACGTTGTCGATGAGTTCATCCCACGAGTAGGGATTGGTGATAGTCGCTGATTGGGCTGGTGGGAGTTCAGTGAGTCCGTCGTTGTTGGGCGAGTCGTTGACCGGGTTATCCGGATCGAACGGATCACCGGTTTCACCCGTGGCGAAATCGTAGTCGCGGTAGGGAACGTTCATCCCAGTGAAATATGGCCAGCCATAGAACCCAGGCTCGTCCACCCGCACGAATTCGGTGAGTCCAGGCGGTCCTCGCTGGGGATCCCAACTACCTGCGTCGGGGCCATAGTCGGCAATGAAGGGATCTCCGGTTTCCTCGTTGACGGTGAGCGTAAACGGATTCCGGAAGCCCATCGCGTAGATCTCGGTTTTAACCTTGTTGTTCGCGCGCGCATCTGCGTACTCGTCACCGGTAAAGAGGTTGCCATCGGGGACCGTGTAGCCACCGTCGTCCTTGGGCGTGATCCGAAGCAAACTCCCACGAAGGTCGTTCGTGTTGCCTGACGTGCGCTGTGCGTCGAAGAACCGTCGACCATCTCGCTCGTCTATCGGCGTATATGCACTCGACTCGAACGGGTCAGTATCGTCTCCTGTAGTGATCAGGAGGTTCCCCTCCAGATCGAAGGCGAGCGCACCGCCGACGTGACAACAGCGCTCACGTTGGACAGGGATCCGAATGATCTCTGTTTCGGAGGCTGGGTCAATCGTGTCGCCGTCGACGGTGAAGCGTGAGACGACGTTGTAGGGGTCAACGAGAGACTCACCTGGTGCCTCTTTGTAGGTATCGAGCGATTCGAGTTCTTCTTGATTATCGGCGAGTTCGTGGTTCGAGGGAGAGTAGAAGAAGTAAACCCATCCGTTTTCTTCGAAGTTCGGGTCGAAGACGATGCCTTGACCGCCATCCTCGATTCCACCGTGGACTTCCTTTTCGAGAGCGATGGTAGTCTCGCCGCTATCTGGATGATAGACCCCTATCTTTGCTGTTCCAGTCGGCTCGGGGGGATATCGGGGGTCGCCGCCTTCGGAGTTCGTAAAGCCTCTCCCTCGGGTCGTGTAGAAGACTCGCCCGTCTGGCGCAACATCGAGTTTCATCCCGTTGCTTAGCGAAGCCACCTGATTCCTGTTGAGGGTGACTGACGGAGGAGAACCGTCGGATTCGGGCTCTGGGTAGACGGGGACCTTGAAATCGATGGTTTTGGACCCGTCATCAACCGAGTAGGTGGTCGAGCTGTTCAACAAGTATGGGCCGCTGTCCTCGCTAGGACGGGTTACCTTCCAAGAGACCGACCGGGAAGCTCCCGAGGAAAGCGGTCCAAAGCTGGTGTCGGTTTGTGGCGTAACCATCACCTCGGAGCCGCTTTGAGAGCTGAGAGTAACGTCGCCATCAGTGATCTCCGAGTCGTATGGGTTGGTAATCGTGGCGTCGATCGTACTGGAAGTGTGTTCGACGGTGAGAGAACTATCCGTGAACTCTGGTACCGATGCAGGGGTAGGTCCGGATTGGAACCAGACATTGCGGAATCTCACTGGTTGGCCGTGATTTTGGAGTTTGATCGGCTGTTCGACGGGGTGTTGGCTATATTCTGCGACGTCCTTGTAGACGGTGGGGCCGTTCAGGACTGTCTGGGCCTGCACCAGCACATCATTCCAGTAGATGGTCACCATGCCGGGCGACTCAAGGTCGCCGTTATCGGCAAAGCGTGGAGCACGCCATATAATGTCGTAGGTCTGCCAGTTTCCTTTTGGGCGGCTGGCGTTGACAAGCGGGGGGTGCTGGCCATACACCGAGGCGGCATACCCATCTGCATAGGTCGGATTTTGGTAATTGTTGAGAACCTGGATTTCGTACCGGTTCGCCAAAAAGAATCCGCTGTTGCCAGGCACTTGGTTACTTCCAGAGATGCTCTCGGGGGATTGCCACTCGACGTGGTAGTGCCCATCACCGAAGTTCTGTTTGCTGACGATGGAACTGTCGCCGACGACGACGTAGTCGTCTTTGATGTCCCAGGTACTGGAATCGTTCCAATCGTCAAGGGATATCTGTCCGTTGTCTCCGTCTCCAATGAGGACGGTGGCATCTTCGGGTGGGTCAGGAAAAGCGGGTTCACCCGGATCAACAACGGGCGGGTGGGGCCGACACGGGTCATGGACTTGCCAGGGTGAATTAGGGAGTCGGGGAGTCGTGTTAAACCCCGGTCCTTGGCAATCTTCGGGGGGCTGATATCCAGTTCCCACATCGTGGTCAGCTACTGCAGGACCGATGAGGCCACTAGCCATCGTGAGTCCTGCTGCACTCAGTATCGATCTACGAGAGAATTTGCTATCATTACTCATGGTCTGATGATCCATCTTATTGATGACTAAACAATAAATTAAGCCTTACTATATTTTTTACTCACTTTAATATTGGGAATATAATGCGTTCGAATTGCATTCAGTACTCGATAGCTGTCTTAAGCAAGAATGACTCATTCACAACGAGTTGAAAAGTAGTCACGTAAATTTAATTACAGATGTTCTCCTCAACGATTTACTAATTACCTCCTACCCTGCTGATTCAAGAAAAAATCTGCGCCAGCGGCGTCGAGACGAACACAACCCCAGGGAATGCTGGAGTATCCGGTCTTTCCTATGAAATCGACGTTGACAATCGTACAACTTTCTTGTGAGACGGATTTTTGAGTTCTCGACGCAATAGACGCCGATTCTGCGTCTCCAAAAGGGTGTTATGGCAATAAGAAGTCTCACCATCGCCGAGTCACCCTCACGAACGCCGAGCGAGTAGGGTGAGGGTCACTCAGATATAGTGAGAAGCTCTATCCGGTTTTCAAACGGATCCCGGAACGAGAACCGCTCTATCCCTGAAATGGGTGGTTCGTCCTGAGTTTCGAACCCCTTTTTCTCGAGATAAGATCGCACCTCGTTGACGTTCCCGATTTCGAATGCAGGATGTCGCTTCGATCGTGAGTGTTCACCATCCTCGACACTAATATGTAATTCTATCTCACCTGCTCGAAACCACATTCCACCATCCGAAGAAAACGATTCAGGTCTCGGAACCTCATCAAAGCCGAGAATTGAAGTATAAAATTCGCGTGCCTCTGTTTCGGCCCCCGGCGGGATAGTGAGCGTAACATGGTCAATTGATTTCCAGTCAATCATTAGTTTGACTGTGTCTGTAAAGCGTATATATCGACTGATCCCGGCAATTGTTCTTTGTAGTATCACATACCAAGTGTAGATTAAACTGATCCTCGCATCAATCGTTCTGTTCTTATTGCCGGATGGCTATCGGTTTTGCTCGATTTCGGTACCCGAGATCGATTACTCAACGAGCCACTAGTTCGAAAAAGTAGTGCTTCTGGTCCAATTCCCTGCCGATTAGGAAACGTCGATCCGTTCACCGGATTCGTCGGATGCTTCGATGGCAGAGAGCAACTGTTGGACGCGATAGCCGTCCTCGAAGGTCGGGACGTCGCTCGACGACCGTTCGTCGGAATCAGCGTCTTTGTTTGCGACCGCGGAAAGATACTCGTAGTTCTCGAAGACGAAGGTGTGCTCCCATCCGAGAACGTGCCCCTCCGGCCACCATTGTTCGAGGTACGGATCCTCGTCCGCCGTGACCATGATCGTCTGAAATCCGCGGTCGTCGGGGCCAAGGAATTCCAACTCGTTCGGTCGTTCGACTGAGAACCGAAGGCTCCCCTTCGACCCGTTCACCTCGACCGAGTGGTCGTTCTTGTGGCCGGTCGCGAACCGCGACGCCTCGAATGTCCCGACCGCACCGTTTTCGAACGTTGCTTGTGCCGTGTACGCGTCGTCCACAGTCACCGGACGCGTTTCGTCTGTTCCGGAAACTGGACGCTCGTCAACGAACGTTCGCAGTTGCCCACGAATGTCTTCGATATTCCCCGTTCTGTCCTCGACGAGGAAGCGCGTCAAGTCGAGTGTGTGTGCGCCGAGGTCACCCAGTGCGCCGCTACCAGCTACGTCGGCATCGAGTCGCCACGACCAGGGTGCCTCCGGGTCGGCGAGGAAGTCCTGTAGGTAACTCCCCCTGACGTGCCGAATCTCACCCAGTTCACCCGAATCGATGAGCCGTTTTGCGTAGCGAACCGCAGGGATGAACCGATAGTTGAACGCGATACCCGAAGGGACGTCCGCGTTACGGGCAGCGTCCCGCATTCGTTTGGCGTCGTCAAGCGTGTGTGCAAGTGGTTTTTCGCAGAACACCGCCGTTCCAGCTTCGAGCGCGGCGATGGAGGGGTCTGCGTGAATCGCATTCGGCCCGAGATTGTAGAACACGTCGACGTCGCCGACGACATCCTCCCAATCAGTATTGTACTCCTCGAACCCGAGTTCGTCGACGGCATCCGCAAGTGCGTCTTCGTCTCTTCCGACGAGAACGCGTCGTTCGACGTCTGGCGCGTCCGGGAAGAACATCGGCAGGCGGGCAAGCGCATTCGCGTGAGCCTTGCCCATGAAACGATAGCCGAGGACGCCGATGGAGAGTGGTTCGTTCATTTGTCCACCTCAGGCCCAATAGGCGTCGCCGGGGTTCGTTTCGAACACAGCTCGGTCGAGGACGTCGATGGCCTTTTCCAACCCTTCCTTCGACGACGTGAGCGAATCCTCGTGTTCGATAGAGAGCGCTCCGTCGTAATCCACCATCCGTAGGGTGGAGACGACGTCTTTCCAGAACGTCTCACCATGGCCATACCCGATGGAGCGAAACAGCCACGAGCGGTCGATTTCCTCTGTGTATGGGGTTGTGTCGAGCACGCCTTTCTCGCGGGCGTTCGCATTGTACACTTTGGTGTCCTTGGCGTGGAAGTGGTGAATGGCGTCCTCTTGGCCGAGGAGGCGAATCGCATCAGTGATGTCGATGTCCTGCCAGAACAGGTGGGACGGGTCGAAGTTGGCGCCCATACGGTCACCGGTCGCTTCGCGGAGTTCGAGCATTCCGTGCGGTTCGTAGACGAGCATATTGGGGTGCATCTCGATGGCGATGTCTACGTCGTAGTCGTCCGCATACGCTTCGAGTTCCTGCCAGTACGGGATACCAACCTCGTTCCACTGATATTCGTGAGCCTCGTGGTGCTCGTTTGGCCACGGGGCGGTGATCCAGTTAGGGACGGAATCGTCGGGGCCACCGGCGGGCAATCCCGAGAATGTCGTGACAGCGTCTACGTCTAGTTGACTTGCGAGCCGAATGGCCTCGCGAAGCTCCTCGTCGGCTTCGGCCGCCTGATCTTCCACGGGATGCAATGGGTTGTTGTGCGTCGCCAGTGCCGAGATGTACAGGTCGTTATCGTCAAGCAACGACTGTAGGTCAGACTGGGCTTCCTCGTCATCCAAGTACTTCTCTCGAGGAAGGTGTGGGTCGCCGACGAACCCACCGCAGCCGAGTTCGACCGCGCCGACACCGAGGTCGGACAAGTACGAGAACGTGTCTTCTATCGATTCACTAGCTAATGCTACTGTGAGGACACCGACATCCATGGTCGAGAATCCCACGGTCGATTCAAATAATTTGGGGTGTCGGAACCATGAATAATGTCCTCGACCTCGATCTGGAGGACGTTTGTGACGCTTTCACCCCGTCGCGAATACACTCTTGACGGAAGACCATGCCCCGTTCCCGAAACTGAATTGAATAAATCCTGCCCTGTGGTCCTCGTGAAGCCACGGCAGGGTGTCGACCGTCTGGAAGTTCGCATCGACCTCACGAACTCCTTCGTGATGGTCGTTCCATACCGAGCGGAAAAACCTGTGAGACGTTAAGAGCGGCCGTCGCTCGGATGGGGTGGTTGTGAATCGAGCGAAGTTCAGCAGGTACTCATCGAGGAGAATCTACCGTGACTTCGGTTTTCAGCGTCGTCATGGATGCCTGACACCGCTCGCGATAGAGAATACCGGTAACCCATTGTTGATCTGCAAGTGTCTTGTATTCCGCTATCCTTCGACCCCGTGGCAACGAGACGGGGGATTTCGGTATAGCAAAATGGAATTTATAGTGGCTCAGAGGAGTGTTCTCGGGCGATGTACTGCCTAAAACGCACGATTACACTGGAGGTGATGGTGCCTCATGTACTGCCGCTTTCCCTTCTAATCGGAAGTAAATGGGTTACGGAGGTGATCCAAAAACTATGCACGAATGTCACCCCCAAATCAGGGTCCGATGGATACGTGTGGTCAGATCTAATTAACGACGTCAGTGAATTACTGCGACATCTGGTCGAGAACGACCATCCAGTACATTATCGAGACTAAAGAAATAGTAATCGTCACATTGCATGTCTGGGTCACGCGTTAAAGACTATCTAGCGTTTCCAGACAGAACTCCAAGCACACAAACGCCTAACTTCCAGTTTCGATTCAGCAACTAATTCCTCGCTGTGGTTGCTAGCGTACTTGCCGTGATTAGAGACAGAGTTGTTGCTGTCGATGCTATTCGGCAGGTGATTCAAATTCTTGCATATTGAAACATAACAACTTCTCACAAGGATTTAATTATGTGGAACACGTTTTCGTTTCTGAAATGGTAGGAAATACTATAATCGTACCAAATGAAAGGAGTCGGTGATATGGCTGTTGAAGCGTATTATCGCCCAACAACGCTAGAAGATGCCCTTGATCTCACAGCAGAGTACACATCCTCCATCGAAATCATATCTGGCGGAACTATCACGATGCCAGAAATAAACGAGGGACACAAATTCCCACGCTACGTGATGGATCTTCGGGAATTAGATCTCGACTACGCGGGGGAAGGAGATGGATACCTGAGTTTAGGGGCGACACTCACCATGACCCAAGTCCTCGACCAAATCGATGAGCCGATGTTACAAAGGGCGGCTCGACACACGGGTGGTTGGGCTGTACGGAATATGGGTACCGTTGGTGGAAATTTGTTTGCACCGCCACCGTTGGGTGATTTTGCTGTAGCGCTACTCGCTCTTGATGCGGACGTGATAGTTCGAGATCGAGACGGAGAACGTCGTATTTCTCTGTCGGAATTCTACACCACGTCCGGAGAACGGGCAATCAATTCCGATGAACTAGTTACAGAAATTCGAATCCCAACAGTCGAGGGACAGACTGTGTATATGAAATATACACGAAGTCAAGAACCCGCTCCCTCGATAGTAACGGTCGCAGTTAACCTACAATATCGCGACGATACCGTCACGGATGTTCGTATCTGTCTGAATGGTGCTGGCTCTCATCCAATGCGGATGCGGAACGCGGAGGAGATTTTGTTGGGATCTGAACTCGATGAACCCATACTCAATCGAGCGGCCGACGTAGCAGCAAAAACGGCAGATCCACCCGAGGATGCCATCGCAAGCAAATGGTATCGCCGAAAGATGGTTCGTCATCATGTTTCAAACGCACTTGATCAGTTCACTAACGCGGAGAACAAACAATGAGTTCGAAAATCGTCGAATTAACAGTAAACGGTCAAACCGTTGAGGAAATCGTGGAACCGTTGGAATCGCTCCAATCGGTACTCAGGGACAAACTTGGAAACACAGCTACGAAAACGGGATGCAAGCAGGGTGGTTGTGGGAGTTGTACTGTACTCATCGATGGCGCTCCCGTCATGTCTTGCTTGGTGCCCGTTGAGGAAGCCGAAGGTGAAGAGATCACTACGTTAGAAGGGTTAGCTACTGGCGATGAACTGCATCCTCTCCAGAAGGCGTTCAACGAACACTTCGCCATGCAGTGTGGTTACTGTACGCCTGGGATGATCATGGTTACCAAAGCGCTTTTAGACCGAAATCCGGACCCATCTCGGGCGGAGATTCGGGATGCGATCTCCGGAAACATCTGTCGGTGTACAGGGTACGAACCGATCATTGATGCCGTGGAAGCTACTGCAGACAGCTTGAACGGGGAGAGTGACTAACAATGCAAGAACTCAATTCTGTCGGAACGACCGTTGAACGGCGTGACGGCGAAGGACACGTAACGGGACAAACGGAGTACGTTACCGATCGAACGTTTCCGGATCTGAAATATCTCCACGTCGTTCGAAGTCCAGTTCCACACGCCGAAATCAATGGGATTGACTTCTCGGAGGCCGAGAAGGTGTCCGGATACGTCGCCAAACTCACTCACGAAGACGTTCCCAACAACATATACACTATCCTGCGGTTGATCGGGATCGGTCCGAACGAAGAACCACTGCTCGCTGAAGACAGGGTTCGATACAAGGGGGAACCCATCGCGGCAGTGATCGCCGACAGTAAAAACGCCGCGATGGAAGCGGCATCGAAGGTAGACGTTGACCTGACTGAACTGGCAGCCGTCTTTGACGTGGAAGAAGCTCTGGAGGAAGACGCTCCTACGTTGAAACCGTGGGGAACGAATCATTTCGAATTCCAAGGACACGAGTGTCGTCGTGTCCGATACGGCGATGTCGAAGAAGGGTTTGCAGAGGCGGATCACATTATTACCGAAGAGTATCAAACCAGTCCTATCGAACAGGCACCAACCGAGACAACGGCGGCTATTGCTAAACCCGAAGCAAATGGGCGCTTCACAGTATTCACCAATACGCAAGCGCTCTATTTTTCGCTTGACAATACGGCAATGATCCTCGATGTCCCGTTCAGTAAGCTCCAATTCAAAGGCGGAACAGTGGGTGGCGGCTTCGGTGGCAAGGTGGACGTCATTGTCGAACCGCTGGCGACGCTCGCTGCAAAGAAAACGGGATTCCCCGTTCAATATGAGTTCACCCGTAAGGAGGAAATGCAGGTCTCCTCCCCACGTGGAGCTTGGCGAATGTATTTCAAAGACGGGGTTACTGACGATGGTACCCTCGTTGCTCGGGAGGTTACCAGTTACGCTGATGCAGGTGCCTATAATCGACATACCCCATATGCCGTAATAAAACACGCCGCAAATCTAGGTGGCCCATACAAGATACCGAACGCCAAATTCGATTGTTACTGTGTGTACACGAACAAACAGCCGAGCAGCGCCATGCGAGGGTTTGGTGTCACGCCCTGTTCGTTCGCAATTGAAGGTCAAATGGATAGGATTGCTGACGAACTAGACCTGGATCGATGGGAAGTTCGTTTCAAGAACGCCTATCAGAATGGAGATATCAAGCCTCACCGCAAGGAAGTCGAAGACGCAAGCCTCATCGAGTGTTTGCAATCGACTGCTGACATGGTCGGAAAGGACCTACCAACGGAGTTCAAAGAAATGCGTTCATTTGAGGAAGCGGAGGGGAACCATGTCTAAAAAGCGAGGGCGTGGAATTGCTTCGGTCAATTACCCGACTGGGATGAATTTAGGTGGTGATCCGACCCAGGCGCTTCTTCATAGTACCACCACCGGAAACTTCGTAATTTCACTTTCGAGCACCGATCTGGGACAAGGGGCGAAAACGGCCCTCGCCCAAATCGGAGCTGATGCGATGGGAGTTCCGGTTGAGAACATTATCGTCGATACCGGTGATACTGATACCGGTCCTCATTGTATGGGAACATTTGCCAGCAGGCTGACCCACCGTGCAGGAAATGCCATTATCGAAGCTGCTACAGAGGCTCGTGAAGTTCTCATGGAAGTTGCAGCCGAGGAATTAGAGGCAGATCCCGAAGATCTTGTGATGGATGGCGAAGGCAATATCCACGTAGAAGGTGCAACAGAGTATTCTATCAGTGTCATGGATGCGGCCATGGCGGCACATTTCGAACACGGACGCACTATTTCCGGCCGTGGCATCGGTTTCAAACCGAAAAGTGACGTCGACTCTGAAACCGGTGAGATGGACCCTGACTCAGCAGAGGCTCATGCATGTATGGTTGCTGACGTGGAAGTGGACACAGATACCGGCGAAGTAGACGTTCTCGATATCACGTGCACGTACGAAATCGGTCAAGTAGTGAACCCTGCACTTGTCGAGGGGCAGATCGTTGGTGGCGCTTGGATGGGGATGGCTCACGCGCTATATGAAACTACGGACCCCTACTATCCAACCCCAGATCACAAACCGAAAGGTTTCAGCGAGTATAGTCTTCCCGGACCCGATGAGGTACCCAATATCGAACACGAGATTTTGGAGATTCCCTCTGAGACTGGTCCGTTCGGGACGAAGGGTATCGGCGAAATGTCTGCTACGCCCCCCATCCCGGCAATCGTCAATGCAATCAATGACGCGATCGATGTTCGTATAACAGAGATTCCAGTAACACCAGAGGTTGTGCTTACAGAACTAGAAAAGAAACAAAAAGAAACGGAAATTAGGGAGGAAAACGATGGATAAAACCATGCTCACCGAGCAACGAACGAAAGAGGTCCGTCCATGTCACGAATAGTCGATCTATCAGTAACCATCGGAGAAGAAACCCTGAGCCCGCCGTCTGTCGACAAGCAATTGGAGCTGACTACACAGACGATGGACGGCAAGAGCCACTGGCAGAGCAGTAAAGTGGATATGTTGTTGCACACCGGATCTCACGTCGATTTCGAACGTCATACTATTGAAGGTGGTGAGACGGCTGCCGACGTTTCACTCGATCGGGTCTGTGGCGATGCATTCGTTATCGATCTCAGCGAAGGTGGAGCGGATTATGAAATCACACAAGCGGATGTCAAAGAGCAGGCTGCAGACATACGAGATGGCGATATCGTACTGATCCGAACCGACTGGACAGATGCCCAGTGGGGAAATTATCCAACCTACTATGAAGATTCCCCCTATTGCTCTCCAGAGGCCGTTGAGTGGCTCATCGACAACGGTGCTAAAGCGGTGGGGTTCGATTGCTTCAGTGAGTATTCGGCTCGACTTCCCGATTTTGCACCTGAAGATTTCGTGATCCACAAAATAATTCTGGAAAACGATGCGATCCTCATGCAGCACCTCACGAACCTCTCAGAATTACCATCAGAAGGGCGATTTCAGTTCTTTGCCCCGTTCATTAAAATGACCGGGGCTGAAGGGACTCCCGCTCGGTTCTTCGCGGTGCTCGAATAGGACCCCGGTGTCTATCCTTTAGGGTTCATTTTGAAAAGCATTTTATTGTTTCATTTTTATCATATGCGGCTACTCAATATGCTACTCGAAAAATTTATGTGAATCTATGCCAATCTTTTTCATGGATTATATGCCCTATCAAGCAAGAGTATTGGTCTCACAGGTGATCCCCGGACCAATAAATGATGTGTGGGACACCGTACGCTCGTTTGACAGTATCGATTCGTGGCATCCCGGGATAACGGATTGTACTATGGACGAGGATAGATCACCAGTTCAAATCGGTGCAGTGAGGGATTTTCAAGCTGGTGACCGAACAGTACGGGAACGGCTGTTAGCCCACTCGGACGTGGACCAATACTATCAGTATACTATGGAGGATGGCGGTGCTAAGACTGATTATCTGAGTGAGTTCAGGCTAATACCGATCACAGAATCGAATCAAACGTTGGCGAAATGGTTCGCACATTATGACGTGGAAGAAGAAAAAAGGAAAGAAGAAGCAGAACATTTGAACCATGTCTTTTCGGCTGGCCTCAATAACCTCCGAGACGTATACTCCGAATAATTTTCAATCGTCAATCGATCCAGGGGAGCTCGTAATTGTTCGCTCTCCTAGTGGTCTCACATTGGTGAAAGCATATCCATCTCGCGTGCATCCGCTGTTGCCGCGTGGAAGGCATCTAACGGAGTCATTCCTCTCTCATAGTAAATAACGGTTTTCAGGATCGCTTGTTTCTCTTGTTCATCCTGTACAGGCACAAGTTCGAGAAGGTTTGTCACGAGTGAGAGACAATCAAAATCGTGCTGTGCATGAGCGAGAATGAGTTCGAGATACGAGAAGGCCGATGTTTCGACCTCGTAAGTTTCGAGAACCTCCTCTACCGATAACTGGTGCCAATCTGAATCCGTCGTTATCGCGAGCAAGAAGTCCGTCTCTACGTAGACTGTGTCGACGTAGACAGTCATCTATTCGTATCCTTGACCTCGGTTGCCGTGCTGATACTCTTTCGAATGTTCTCAATGGATGCATTGGAGAGGTCTCCTGCTGCCTCATGAACGGCCGTAAGGGGGTCATCTGCAACCGGCATAAGTTCGACCCTGTCTTCACATGTCACGATATGAAACTTCTCGCCGTACTTTTCTCGTACTTCTTCGGGAATAAACAAACGTCCCTGCTTGTCCGTCTCTATTGACATGGGAGTACTCCGATGATACGGGTTAATAATTCCTCCTTTGTAATATTATTATTTGCGTTGCATTGGCAAATTAACTTCCAACTACAATCTTTTTCCATCCAAACGATGCCAAAGTAGGTGTTCAGATTATCGACGCTGAAGAAGTCCCGACCGACCACAGTCCTCGATAGTTCGAGTGATTTCCGCTACGCTCTCCGATACTTGTCCACTACTACCGCCCGATAAGAGTCCTATTCAGTTAGAGAAAACGGTTCACGATCGACTCGACCCGATTTTTGATCCCACTTTCGCCTGTAACCGTCCCATCACGGGTAATAGTATGCTCAACTCCGTACTTCTCTACTTGAAGCTCCTGTGTGTCTGCTTCGTACTCCACGGTAAATTCGTTTTGCTCTAAGCGTTCGATAATCGGTTTATACGACTCTATTATTGCTTCTTGGTCGGTTGATTTTTTATCTTGTCGTAGCTGACTTTCACTCTCGACTACGGGTGTGAGTCGTGGCTCTGGGAATCCGTACCGATGGACGGAGTTGTCTTCAACACCTTCGAGGAGGTCTTCAGGATCTGTATCTCTCCAGTCTTCCCAATAGTCGTTTAGATCAGATCGAAATGAGATGATGACTAACTGCGTATTTGCTGGATATTTGGGGTTCGTGTCGGCAGTCGTCATTGGTCCTTCGCTGGTCGGAAACTCCCAGTCTTGGATCGTCTGTTTTGGTGGTCTCGCGATGACAATACCCTCATTGGGATCGTCGTCTTCGATGTCAATCACGCGATCTCCGATAGACAGGGAATTGATGTTTGATTCGCTCATAGTTTCGAGTACGACCAAGATGTGTTAAATCGTATGGCCTGTGGTTAGTACGAGCTACTAACCTTCATGCGACCGAATCTTAGTCTCGAAGGAATGAGAGGAAAGCGACTGAGAAGATCGCTATCACTCCCACAATACCACCGAATCCGGGCTGGCCACTATCGGAAGATGTCGTGGTGGGTGTCTCGTTAGACTTCTTACTTGTGGTTGTAGTGGTTTTCGCACCGTCTCCAACCGAAATCGCTCCAGCGGCGACTGATACGTTAATGGGACTACCATCTTCGGAATCGAAATTCCGATCAACAACATTAATTTCCGTCTGACCATCCTGTTCTCCTTTCACTGTGAGTGTGACCAGGGGAACGTCTTTATCCCCGGGTTGGAAATTTTTATTTAGGTCGACTGCTCGGACCTGTATGCTCCCATTGTTCAACTCTGTCGTGTTCGTAAGACCGTATGAACTAGAGAAGTTACTCTGTGTGATGGTCGCGACATCGGATTCTTCCAACTTCACGATGAAATCGAAGCCAGAGAGCCCGTTTGGAATTTGAGAAGCATTGATTCGAACTGTACCGGATTCCCCTGCATCGAGTTGAGTGTCATTCGCTGTGACCTGAGGTGACTGTTGTTCGTGGGCATTTGTTCCGGTAACTCCTCCGACCGCAATCCCGAGAACAATCGTCACAATCACCAAGCTGCTCAAAATGCCGTTGAACTTCGATTTTGACATCATATTACACGACCAAATGGTTGTCACGCCTTCATTTAATTGTTGTGATGCGGACAAAATAATATGAGAACGACGACAAGCGGTTATGTTTAACCATGCTATTACACGATGGCGTTTCAAGCGGCAAAAGTGGTTGTGAAGGATCTAAGTATTATATAGAAATAATGGGATTGAGTTCTCATATCGTACGCTACGCTATAACGGATGATTCGTATGCTATTACAGGGTTAGAGGTGTAATGAAGTAGTGGACTATACAGAAAATGGACCGAATAGCAATCAATCATCCGAAATCACCGGGGAAAATGGATAGAATGCTATTCAGAATATACGAACAAAATCGCTTCCTCGATTGTACCATATTAGTCCCTTGTAGCCCGTGCCACCACATTTATTCTCTTTGTAAATATACAATATTAATAGTAAAACTTATGCACTGAGTAATAAGTCCTACATTTGGTCATTCGAAAATGAGCGACGATCATAAGTTTACACGCCGATCAGTGTTGGGTGCAACAGGTCTTGCGATGGCTGGCGGATTCACATCGCCTGTCGTTGCGGACCACGATGTCAGTATGGGTAATCAGTTTCCTGAGACCTGCGAGGGTCCCGGATTTAATGACACACCCCAACTTCCTGATTCTCCGTGGCGAGTCGGCGACGCATGCCGTCCACACCCACCTGCAGTTGCTGCAGGTGAACTCACATTTCCCGAACCTCCCGCAGACGCCACAGTACTCATAGGCGATGGTGACGATGAGCCGATCTCTTTGGACGACTGGGACAACTCCAGTAGTTGGGAAATCAAAGATAACTACGTTGTCGTCGGTGATCAACCGATAGTGAGCAAAAATGGCTTTGGTGATGGCCATTACCACGTCGAGTGGCAAACTCCACCGAGTGTTACAGGCAGTGGTCAAACTCCAGGGAATAGCGGGTTTTTCTTGGCAAATCAATACGAGATTCAGATTCTGAATAATTACGAAAATCCCACGTACGCAGACGGTTATGCAGCGTCGGTTTACGGCCAACATCCTCCGCTTGTGAATGCGAGCCGTCCCAAAGGCAACTGGAATGCTTACGATATAATTTGGCAGGCACCTCGATTTGCCCACAACGGCGACGTTGAATCGCCTGGTGTCGTTACCGTTTATTGGAACAACATTCTAGTTCAGAGCCAAACCGTCCTCAACGGCCCCACTGCCTACAAGGACGTCCTCGAATATAGTCAGCATCCGGTACAAGCACCGATCAAGATTCAAGACCACGGTCAACCAGTCCGTTTCCGAAACGTGTGGTACCAGTCGGGTCCAACTCCTGAATCTGTGGTGGCATTTGATGACGACCAGCTCACCGCTGAAAACGTGTCGACTACGCTGGAAGCATCGATCACAAACGAATACTCCTCTGAGATGGCGGATGGCGACATCACACTCGCCCCTCCCTCTGATTCGGATGTAGCGGTCTCTGCACAGGGGGAAACGAGCTTCGGAACCCTTGCTGCTGGAGATTCCCAGCCCGTCTCTTGGAAGGTGACACGACCGAATGCCGATAGCGGCCCGTACTTACTGAATGCCACAATATCATTCTCTGTTGGCGGTGATCAGCAAGAATTCGACTTCAGGGTTCCTGTCTATCCCGAACCGAAATCGAATGCTCCACCGGAGCCTATCAACCTGACTAAAACCAAGGTTGCTGACGCTACCAATGCGATGAAATTGGACGTCGCACCTGATGGACGCGTCTTTTTCACCCAGCGCGGGCAGAATTTCGATCGTTATCCTGACAATCCAACCGGTACTGGAAAAGTCCGTGTCTACAACCCAGACTCTGGAGAAACGACAACAGCATTAGAAAAGGACGTCCACACTGGTGTCGAAGAAGGTGCCCAAGGAATCGCCTTTGATCCAGAGTTTGAACAGAACGGTTGGATCTACTTCTTCTACGATCCTTCGAATGAGGTGGTTGCCGATACTCAAGCGGGGGTCGACTCGCTCAACACATACCAACAATCTCCGAGCGAAGCAATGGATGGGCCTCAACCGTACGATCTCGTCTCCCGATTCACAGTCGAAGGCGACACAATCAACCCAGACTCGGAGGTTGAAATCATCCGAATTCCAGCTCAGCGCGAACGATGCTGTCACGTTGGCGGTGCGCTTGAATTCGACCACGATGGTAATCTCCTGATTACAACGGGAGATGGGACCGATCCGTTCGAATCAAGCGGGTTCACTCCTATCGACGAACGTGATGGCCGAAAATTCTTCGATGCTCAGCGATCGGCTGGGAATACGAACGATCTCCGAGGGAGTTTACTCCGGATCACGCCCAAGGACGACGGTGGCTACACCGTTCCTGATGGCAACCTCTTCACCAGTGACGAATATGCTGACGCTCGCGCAGATGGGCTCGTCAAAACCGAAATCTACGCGATGGGATTCCGAAATCCGTTTACACTCACCGTTGACGAGAAAAC
The DNA here is from genome assembly GCF_043952005.1 of Haladaptatus sp. CMAA 1909. Lineage (NCBI taxonomy): Archaea > Methanobacteriati > Methanobacteriota > Halobacteria > Halobacteriales > Haladaptataceae > Haladaptatus > Haladaptatus sp. CMAA 1909. The sequence continues at coordinate 162,746 of NZ_JBIOAV010000005.1, forward strand.
TGGCCATCCCTATATCGCAGACTACGGTCCCGATTCCGGTAGTTGGGATCCCGAGCGTGGACCATTAGGGATCACAGAGTGGGTTCGAGTAGATGAGCCGGGTTTCTACGGATGGCCGTACTTCACGGGCATGAACGTTCCATACCGAGACTATGACTTCGCTACAGGTGAATCTGGCGAGCCCTTTGATCCGGAAAACCCGATCAACGACTCGCCCAACAACGACGGACTCACTGAACTCCCACCGGCTCAGCCTGCTACTATCACCAATCCGTATAATTGGAATGAGCTCATCAATAATGTCCCGGCTTATGCTGAGGAGTATGTCCCCGATGAGATTCCGTATCCATTAGAAGGAACTGATCCACCGACGGGTGGGTCGCCCATGATCGGTGAGCTCTATAACATCCAGGACAGTTTCGACTCCGACATTGCACTCCCGGGTACCTATGACGGAGCTCACATTATCATGGAACGACGTGGGTGGTTCAAAACGGTCTCCTACGATTCCAACGGTGAAGTCAGTCGCATTGGTCCCTTCCCTCTCAGCGGAAACGCACCGATGATGCTTCACACGGGTAAGAACGGGGGGCTCTACCTCCTGGAATATGGGGGACTGTATCACGTCACGGCCACCGAAGAGAGTGATATCGAACCGGTTTCAGCGCCATTTGGCTATGACGCCGGTGGTTCTCTGACCGACGGAAACGTTACCATTGATGGGTTGGAGTTCGTTGGAGATTCGCCAGCTGTGCAAGTCTTCAATCAGGGGGGCAACAGTCCAAACGTCCCGACGCCGGTAGATCCAATCGATGGAACGGAGTACGACCTGCTGTATCAAAGCGAACAGTGGGGAGAGAACCTCTCGTATGACATCCATATCGAGGACGGCGTCTATGACGTGACGCTGCATCTCGCAGAACTTGCCTTCCAGGAACCAGATACACGTGTGATGAACGTCTCGGTCCAAGGGACACAGGTAATCGAGAACCTCGACCTGTATGAGGAGGTCGGCTTCCGAACAGCCTACACAAAGACGGTCGAAAATGTCGAAGTCACTGACGGTATCCTCTCAATCACCACTTCGGATCCGATCGAAAATTCAAAAATGGGCGGCATTGAAATCCGACCCGCGGAAATCGAACCCATCTCGACACCGTTTGGGTTTGATGCCGGTGGTGAACTGAAAGATGGAACTGTTAGCATCGATGATCTCGACTTTGTCGAAGACAGTCCAGCAGTACACGCCTACGGCGATGCAGATGCGAGTGGAAACGATAAAGCAGTAGAGCCAGCCGAGCGTGGAGATCCAATCGATGGAACTAATCACGACCTGCTGTATCAAACAGAACTGTATGGAGGGGACCTCTCATTCGATGTTGCTGTGGAGAACGGTACCTACGATGTGACCCTGTACTTTGCAGAAATCGTCCAGACAAACCCTGGTGATCGAGTATTCGATGTCTCTGTTGAAGGCCAGTCCGTGTATTCACCACTCGACATCTATGCAGAGGTTGGACACGATGTCGCCCTCACAAAGACGGTTGAAGGTGTCGAAGTTACTGACGGCACTCTTACGATCAGTACGGTCACACAGGTCGACAACTCAAAGTTCAGTGGCTTCAAAATCCAATCTGGAGAGGACAATGGCGGTAGTGGGGAAGCCTTTGAACTTGGCGGCAAAATGTCTGGCTGGGTTGGTCAGGCACCAAGTTCAATTGATGGAAAGACGAACCCGACGCTTTCATTGGTGGAGGGTAAGAGCTACACGATCACCTTCGAAAACCTCGATGGTGCACCGCACGACCTCCACATCCTCGACGACAATGGCGATTCCCTCGTCTCGACGGAGTTCGTCACTGAAAAAGGAGGTACGGCAACGATCGAGTTCACTGCCTCGCCCGAGATGGCGGAGTACTACTGTTCAGCCCATCCCACACGGATGCGTGGCACAGTTACCGTCGAAGAAAGCGACAGCGGCGGTGACGATCGACCGCCAGCAATCGTTGGCGATTCGCGCCCGACTGATCCCGACGGTGACGGCCTCTATGAGGACGTCGACGGCGATGGAGAAGTCACGTACAACGATGTGGTGGCACTGTTCGATAGCTTCGAGGGCTCGGCAGTCCAAAACAATCCCGAAGCGTTCGACTTCAATCAGAATGGACAACTGGACTTCGATGACATCATAGAGCTCTTCAACTCTATGTGACACCCCTGAAAAGGTGACCAGACCTACTCGCACTGGTCTCCTTGGGCTGTTTGATCGAATGAACAGACAGATACTGTGCAGCGATTACAGTCACATGCCGATTTAGCCGTGGATTCTCGGCAGTGTCGTATACATCCCTTGGTAAGCAAGTCCTCGTTTCGAAAGCGCTTTTATTTGGCTGTGATACCCTTGCTTAGTATCGGTTCATTCCGGTTGGCTATTCAAGCGTGCTGATGCCGTTGAATCGGTTTCTCGACTGAACAGATTCTGGGCGTCTCGCCGTATGTCTTCTGCCGCATCGTCTACGATGAATTCTCTAAAATATGGATTCGAACCAGCGGGCTTCATCGGAGAGATTGCGACAGCTATGATACCGATCGTTGATTTAGATAGCTCCGTTAACATAGGTGAACGACGACCAATGGTTGCTCACATTCACCGGTTATTACCATCGTCGATAGAATCGATCTGTTGACACAAATCAAATCAGAAATTGAGGATAAGTAGAAAGAAGGTTAGAGAGAATTGAACAACGCAACGATGTCGTCGAAGTCCAACCGTCCGTTCTCGTTGAAGTCGAACGCCTCGGCGTTGTCCTGCACCGCGTCTTCTTCCATGTTATCGAATAGGTCGACCACGTCGGCATAGTTAGCCTCGCCGTCACCATTGATGTCCTCGTAATGGCCATCGCCATCGGGATCTGTCGGCGATGAGTCACCGACGACGGGTGGTAGTCCGTCACTGTCGTCTTCTTCGACAACGATTTCTCCATGCATTAGATTGGGATGGACCGAACAGTTGTAGGCAGTCATCTCGGTGGTGGCGGTAAACTCGAGAGTCTGCGTTTCGCCTTCTGTGCTCATGGTTTCAGTCCCCACAATTTCGTTGCCTTGAGCGTTGAGGATGTTGATATCGTGAAGAACGCCATCAAGGTTCTCCCAGGTGATTTGGTAGGTTTCGTTTGCCTGCAACCTGAGTGTGGGGTTTTTGGCCTCCTCGATCGAACTGGGAGCCCGTCCTTTCCAACCTGACGTTTCGCCACCCAACTCGATCGTTGTTCCACCTTCGATGACTTGACCGTCGTCTTCACTATTGCTGCCAATCACCGCAAATTCGTACAGCGAGAACCCGTACTGCGGTAGTGCTCGAGTCTGTCCGTAGACGCGGACATAGCGGGCGGTGGTGGGTTCGAACGTGATAACATCCTGATTCCCATCACCGTTCGTCTCCGTGTAGACGGTAGTCCAGTTAGTGTCGTCGTTTGAGACTTGAATCTCGTATTCGGTCGCGTAGGCTGCCTCCCACTCTAGGATCACTTCATTAACCGACATTTCCAACCCAAGATCGACTCGAATCCACTCCGGTGCGTCGTATTTGCTTCCCCAACGAGTGTCCATATTCCCATCGACAGCTTTGGCTGCCACTCTGTCGGTATCTGTCTCGACCGAGGACGCTTTCACTGGCTGATTCAGCGCCAAGTTAGTGTCTTCTGTGGGTTGAATTTCAAAGCCGCTGATCTTCGGATCACCGCTCGTCGCCGTCACGCTGATCGTGAGATTGTTATCAGCGACCTCTACGTTTCTGATCGTCTTCGTGAGAGCGACGTCGTGGCCGACTTCTGCGTAAATATCGAGACCCTCGAAGACAGTTTCTCCCTCGATGGAGACGTTGAGGACGCGTTTGCCTTCGGCGTTATCCAGCGTACCGTTACCGCTTCCCGACTCCTTCCAGTAGACTTCTGCAAAATGTAGCGTGAGGTCATACGTGCCGTTTTCTACGGCGATGTTATAGGAGAGGGTACTCTCGTCTTGGCTGGCTACCTGCTCGCTTTGGTACAGCGCATCATCGTCAGTACCGTCGATAGAGTCGCTGGTTGCATATGTACTCAGTCCGTTGCCGGTGACTTCTACGGACGGAGATGAATCGACAAATTCGACGTCGTTTATGCTGACGGTCCCGTCAACTTCGTTACCGCCAGCGTCGTACCCGAACGGCGCTGAGAGCAACTCGACCGTTCGACGCTCAATACGTGAAACCTTGGAATTGGCTTCGCCATACCGACCACCGTATTCTGCAACGTACAACATCCCCTTTGGCCCAACCTCTAAGTCGATGGGCGCATCGAACTGAAGATTCGAGGCGAACGGACTGATCTCCGCGATCGCACTGTCCGCAACATTTCCTTCGAACGAGACCGTTTTGATCCAATTCTGACTCCATTCTGCGATGAAAAGATCACCATCGTGGGACTGGGGGATTCCCTGGTCGGTAAAGCTGTCCTGGTAGCGAAAGAGGGGTCCTCCGATTGGCGCCCCTCCTTCGATCGAAGGGAAGGGTGCTTCGGAATGCATATCGTAGTCGTCGGGGACGCCTTGTAGAGCCTGATTCCAACTCCCCGGATACCAGATTAGCGGATCTTCCGCCGGTGGAAGTTGTTCGAGTCCCGCACTGTGAGGGGAGTCGTTAATTGGCGCGGAGGCATCAAACAAGTCCCCGGACGATTGAGTCTCGTAGTCGTAATCGTAGAAAGGGAATGGACCTGTGAAGAGGGGCCAACCATAATTTCCGGCCCTCGTTGCTCTGTTGAATTCGTTGAAGCCGGGGGGCCCCCGCGTATCACTCCAGCTACCCGAATCAGCCGAGTAATCTCCCCAGAAGAGCGTGCCAGTTTTCAAGTCCACGCCCGCTTGATAGGGATTGCGCACACCCATCACGTATATCTCGGGTAAGATTTGCTCATCTGTGTAGGACTCTCCGGTTTCGTTCTCCCACCACTGTTTCAGATTCCCTTCCGGAATAGTGTACGACCCGTCGTCCTGTGGGGTGATTCGGAGAATCTTCCCTCGAAGATCAGCGGTGTTAGCCGACGTCCGCTGGGCATCGAAATACTCTCTATCCTCTCGTTCATCCAGCGGTGCGTACCCATTGTCGGTACTCGCCCGTGAGTAGGTATTGTCTCCAGTAGTGAGATAGAGATTTTCACCGTCGGGTCCGAACTGAATGTCGCCACCAACGTGACAGCACATATCGCGCTGAACAGGAACCTGAAGGAGTTTGGATTCCGAGTCCGGGTCGATCGTGTTATCGCTCACAGTAAAGCGTGAGAGCTGATTGTACGGGCTCCCAAGTGATTCGCTCGGGGGGCGGGCAACGTCATCGCCACTTTGCCCCGCTTCGTTGAGGTACTCCAGTTCTTCGTCGTTCTCAGCAACTTCCTCGTTTGGAGGAGAGTAATAGATATACACATAGCCGTTCTCATCGAAGTTTGGATCGACTTCAATACCCTGTCCTCCGTCTTCTAAGCCGTTTCCGGAGAAGATATCCAGTTCGAGTGCGATAGTAGTTTCATCTGCTTCTGGGGTAATCACCCCGATTTCAGCAGTACCGCCCACCGAACTCCTGAAGTCTGCACCCCGTGTGATATAGAAGACACGCCCGTCAGGAGCAACGGACAAATCAATCAAGTTGTTCATCCCGTCGTCTAACGTCCTCTTTACGTACGAGACAGTTCCGCCCTCACCGCCCTCGTTCTCGACCGGTTTGAACGATGCGTCCTTGATTTGAATGCTGCCGTCGCCGCCAAGGTGTTGGAACCCAAGATATCCCGAGGAATGAGCGCCGTTGGTGAGGGTTGCCATCGTGATCCCGTTGACCCATACTCGAATCTCGTCGTCTTCTGCCTTCACGCGGTAGTAGTTCCATTGGTCAGGCTTGAACGCCATTTCCGCGTATTCACTCCCCGAGGTGTCCTTCAGGTACTCGCCGGCATCAGAGTCATAAACACTTCCAGATGAGTTACTGTCGGTCGGATCGATATCCGCACGGTAGCCATCGGCTTGGTCCTCACTTGAATTGCGGAACAGAATTCCGCCTTGAGTGTCAGCCTTGATCCACGTCTCGAAGATAAAATCGTCGTACGTTTCGTTTGTCCGGACGAAAAACGATTCATCGCCGCTCAACTCAAGGACGCCGTCGGAGACGGTGACGTTGCCCTCGCTGGAAGAGCTGGTCCATTCGTCTGTATTCTGGCCGGTGAATAGCGGTGTCCATTCCTCGGTGTCAAGTTCCTTGATCTGGATATTCCGCCAGCGGACCGTACGCCCGGTGTCATTGATGGAGTGGACTTGGAGGCCGATAATCCCCCACGGAACCAAGTGGTCATCGTCGAACTGGCTGAGATCGAGATCCTCCTCGATCGGCTCGCCGTTGATCCATGTCTGGAGACTATCGCCCTCGACACGAATCCGGAAGTCGTTCCAGCCGTCATTGTCGAAAGCGCCATCTAAAGGACGATCCTTGCTAAGCCAGCCTAAGCCAAGCCCTTCGCCATACACGTATCCGGCTTCTCCGGGTGGAATCTGTTGAGTTCCGTCCCCCGACAGCTCGATCTCGACTTGAGGACCGTGAACCGATGACATCTCTTGACTCAAGTTGCTGCGAACTTGAACTCCAGAGTTCAGACCATCCGGGTCAAGCTTGACCTCTAGTTTGAGCTCAAAGTCATCAAAAACCTGATAATAAGTCAGGAAGCTGTTGGGGCTCCCCTGTACTGACGAGCCGATAATCGTGTTATTTTGGGTCGAGTATTCTGCTTCTCCTTCGACCTGGTGCCAGTAGGAGTCTTCGAGCGAGCCGCCGTCGAACAGCGAGACGAACTGGCCACTGTCTTGTTCAGCAGTTACTGTACCGAGAGCACCGGTGCCTAGGCTGAGCGCTGCTAAAGACTGAAGTACTGATCGCCGTCTTACTGCTAGTGGTGTGTCGTTCGTATCCGTAGTCGCGTGTTGTTCTGTGTGGTTATGTCTCATTGATACTGAACTCTATTGATCGCAGTCGTGTGTCTGTCCGCCCATTAGGTGTGCGATCTATGCAATTATTATTAGCAAACCATATAAGATTTATTTCGTTCTAGATACAGAACTATTTACGGAGGAGTAGTCACTTTTTCTTGAAAAATTCGGTTGGTTGAGGAATGGTCAATAAAAGTGCAGTAGTATGCGAGGTACGGATGCAAGCACGTTACAACTCCCCATCCGGTTGATAGAGATGTGTTTGAGTTGCACTGTCACTGGGTAGTGGCAATTTCATACCGGATGATTCTGACAGTACTTGGTCTAGGTTTGGGTTGAGTGGTTGGTAGTCCTTCACTTCAGTTAGAGTGCCGTCACCTAATTGTCATGCATCTTCTTAAAATTCCGGGGGTGCTGGTGGGAGAATCGATGGAAGTGTACACATAATTAGTCGCTGGAAATACAGAACCAAGGAAAGAAGATTCTTATATTCCATAATACTCCGATGTGTATTGATTGAGCACGGTTACAAAACTATGTCTGTAATGGCTCCCTTAATCCCATACCGAATGTAGACGATAATAACAAAAAAGAGGGTTCAGTTTCCAATTATCCACTAAAAGTATTCTACTAGACGAGAAGCATGGATTCTGTAATTATGAACAAGCGATTAAACGGCCATTGATTGTTTTCTCGGCAAATTATTCACAAAAAGCTCCATTTTTCGTGTATTCTTGTCACTATCTGTCGTCCTCTGAGGATATATGTTTAAACAGGGAACTTCTCTCCCAATATAATTATGCAATTTTAAGTTTTCGAGATGGATCTGATAACGGGATTTACACTGTTTCGACTGCGAAATAATATCGCGATTAACGAAAATAGACTTATACTATCTATCCGTCACCATGATTGACAACATTGTGTGGGTGGCGATGTCCATTTGAATGAGAATGCATCTAGGCCATAGAAAAACTTATGGTTAAACAATATGAAGACAATATCGAAATGATCGGTCTGAATCCCTTATTCGCACTTCCTGGAGGACCAGAGATGTTGATTATCGTTGTAATATTCATATTCCTCTTCGGAGCCAATAAGCTCCCAAAATTGGCTCGTTCGACAGGTCAGGCACAAGGAGAATTCAAGAAAGGTCGCGAAAAGATGGAACAAGAACTCAAAGAAATGAAAGGTGAATCAGACGAAACTGATTCTGAGGAGTCGAAATCATCCATATCGAATTCGTCGAGTGATACGGACGAACCGATGACAGAGATGGACCACCATAGCAACTGAGGTGATGACGGAGATTTGTTCAGAACCTCCACCGAGCTTGCCCTATCTCCTCCGAGGAATATCCAAATTCGATGTGTTGTGGTTACTGTCTATTTGCGTACTTTGATTCAGAAGTATAGTTCGAAGGCGTCTTCAACAAGACCCCGTGATGGGGTTTGGGGCTTTTCTCAATCCGGGTTAGATGTCTTTGAACAATTTGACGATGTCATGGTAGTCGAGGCGACCGTTTTCGTTGAAGTCAAAGGCATCCGGATTGTCCTGAATAGATGAACCATCGTAGTTCTCGAAGAAGTCAGAAACATCATCGTACGTTGTCTCGCCGTCTCCATTGATGTCTTCATACTTCCCGTCACTATCCGGATCCAGTGGTTCATCGTCACCAACAACTGGATTTGGTGCATCGTCGGACCCTAAAACGAGCGTTCCAAGTCCCGCTGGTGATTTATCGGTGCTAATCCCTGGGAGCGTCCAACCGAGGACGGCATCACGAGAACCATCACTGTCACGTTCGTTTATTAGAACACTGAACGGAAAAGAGTCACCAGGTTCCTTGCTCTGGGCGAACATGGCATTCCAGGGGATTGTCGCTTCATACGTTGTCGTCGTTCCACTCCGCGCAGTCGAAGCATCGATTGCGGAGGTGCCTGCTGACTCATTCCCCTGAATCCATCGGTGGATCGAAGTGTCGCCGTCGACATGGCTGAGCCCGTATTCCGGACCGTATGTGTCATTACTGGCAACGGCCCATTGGAGGCAGTCTGCTTGCCACATATCCGCACCAGAGATTCCAGCGTGCGTATCATCGGTAACCTCCACCCGAAGGTAGAGATTGTTTGTATCGTAACCGAGGAAAACATCTGCTGAGAGATCCTCCGGTCCACTCGTTTCACCGTCTCCATCGATGTCATTGAATGTGTCCCCCTCGGGTAGCAACGTGAACGCCGGCTCATCGGCCGTCCCACCTCCTGTATTGGGAACAACGTACTCTCCGTTGTCCTGAGCCGCGATGGATGCTCCTGCATCCGCATCGGCATCAACAACATCGTTTTGCTGAGCACCGACGGAGCCGACGCTGCCGGCACCCAATCCGAGTGCAGCAATACCTTGAAGCATAGTGCGGCGCTTCAGTCCAGCTGAATCTTCGAATTTCTCGGTGCGTGTATCTTGAGTGAGGTTGTCTTGTGACATTCCCGGCTCCTATTATATTATCAACAACAATAAAAATTAGTGATAAAATAGTTATAGTAAAATAATGTGTCTCACTTAGGTTCGCAAAAGCGTGATAGTCTCATGCCTGGGTCAAGAAGTTCGAAGCTTTCGGATTTTTAGGATTCGGTGTTCTCTTTGGAGATAGTTATTATCTCATCTTTAACGTAGTCCACACTGACTCTACTAACCGAATTTTTAAGTATGTCCTGTGGCAGACATCGAAATCCCTCTTCTCGAAACTAACCATGAGAGCAAATTCGTCACGTTGTTCTCCTCGGTAATGTCTGGCACAAATCGATGTGAGGTGAGTGGAGAGTACCGCAGTTTCACATCAGCGTTGAATAGCTTCTCAGCCATTCTATTGACAAACGTATCTGTCCTCTTCAGGACATTTGATACAACAGACGCAACTGAAATAAATCGATTGATGTGACAGATTCAACTGTTTAATTATCATGGAAGAGAGCCCTGACCAATTTAGGTTCTCTTCGAATAGGCTCTGATAATTGAGCAATTGGTGCGGTCTCTGACAACTATAGTAGTGTGAGATATATTCAAGACTATGACAGAGATCTAGATTGTCTACCCACGACGCGTGGAGCCGACCAGTCCATATTTGAGCGTATAGAGTCATTTTCCCGATCAGAATTTCGTCTGTATAGCCGGTCAACTACACAACTCAATTCGAGAGAGTGAAGTCCGATACTCGTGACTTTGGATAAGATTCACAGTATCCAAACAATCCTGTTTCTCGGTAAGATTAGAAATAGACAGTTGCCGGATCAGTGTCCTGCTGATCAAACATAATGACCTTGAATTACGACTTTGTGCCGGTTTCTATTGCGTGGTATGACCATAACCAGTGGCCGTTTCCATTGGCAGTGGTCTCGTCGACGGAGGGTCGGATACGCTGTCAACCGACCGATGTACCAACTGAAAAACTTCTGCTCCGGTTCGCTGGAATTTTGACCGAGGATTTACCTATGGGCTCGTGAAATGGAGAGTACGAATGGTTCCAAATGGGAAATCGCCACTCACCCCACTTGCGCAAGACGCCCTTGACGCGCTCGCGAAAGAACTTCCGGATGAAAATGAGCTCTCATACGAACACGCCTATACGATTTTGAAAGAAGAAGAAGATCTGGATCGACCAGCTGCCGAGGATATCGTTGAGCGGCTTTACATGCGGGGTCATCTCTATGAGGTTGATGAGAAACTCAGACTCACGGATTACGACTCTAAATAACAAAGACAGCCTCGTTCCAGCTCTTTTCTAGCAGACATTTGATTCGACGTGGAATTTGCTTAGTAGGAATTGTACTTGCGCAAATGACGCTTCAGATAGCGCTCGCGGCCGGACTTGCTCGTTGGCCAGCGATGGGAGTAGGGGCTGTGGTTGCGTTCATCACTGGTGTCTGTTTAGCCGAGTATGAAGCTTCACTCGTCTCGCGACAGTAGGATGCCCATGGGATGGAAATCAAATGAACTCTCTCCGGTCACCTATTAGAAAGAGATAGCGAATATCGAACCTATATTCCCAAATAGACATTCTCTACGGACTTTCGATAACGAGGAGTGAAACAGCAGTGCTCACGGCGGATGTGCCGGGTGGTCTTGTGTACGCTAGAACTTCTTGTCGTGGGTACTCACAGTGTGTGCCTACGTTTTGTTTCGCTTCCTTCCAATTAGCTAATATTTTTATATGTGGCCTTTGAATTGAGGATTGCGGCCGTTGTTACTCAGTATACGGCGTGGCGCCGATGCCTCACCCACCTTGTCACGCCGTGTGCTGCTCCTGCATGATCGAGACAATAGCGAGGCGAACGTTCCTCTTGTCCCATGAGATCACATCGGTAGTTCATGTCAGAGGTGTATCGATGGTTTTGAATCGGTGATCGGTATTCAGACGACGTACGAGGGATTTGCTTGATGCACTTACAAATGCACCGCCGAGTGAGGGGAGTTCCCACATTCGGGCATATCAACTTATATGGAGAATATTCATCGATCTATTTGCTAATCCAGACGCTTCGAAAGTTGCACTCTTGCTCCGGCCGGACAGTATATGATAGCACTTTGTTCACTATAAGCGCACATAACCTTCCTTCGTGATTTACAACCCGATCCAAGTGGAGAATCATATTCGCGCCTCCCGGTCATCGGTCGAGCAGTATGCTACCATTGCACAAATGTTTATAAAGTGTTGACCCGTACACCTAATTCCCCAATACAGTTGCTATGTCCACTGAATCACGGTCCTCTCAGTCACAGTCGATCGCCCTATACCTCCCTCCTGAAGAGCACTGGACACTCCACCACGTGTTGCTCCACCATATTGACCGGGAAACGACTGCGGAAGACCCAATTGTTGATCCACCACCGCTCGAGATCTTCCAAGCATTCGAAACGCTTGACGCTGGGCGCGTCACATTTTCCATCAGCCAACTGGAGGCCATGCAGGCGGTCCTCGCCGAGTATCATCATTCAACGAATTGGTGGCAAAGCGAACGGTCTCAACTTGAACACCTATTGCATGATATTGCGACCAAGCTTGACGACCACCGTTCACAGTCACAGTAACGCCTCCCGGTTTGCAATGTAGTGAGGTGGGGTTTCGTCGTATGGACGCTCGCTTTGCTCGTGGTACCTTGGTGAATTCTCTCATGACCGCCACTAATTGCTAGGAGTTTGGTCGCAGCCATGATCGCAGGATCAATTGGCTACGACAGATTCGCCACTCTGGATCAACGGTTAATACGTTCCCGCCCAATGGCGAAGCTCAATACGATCGAGTAGTTGGCGGATTGTTGCGATCGCTGCCAATCCAGGATACTTAGTGTCGAGGTTGGCATAGACATACGTTGTGAACAATTCTGGATTTAATCGTTTACGCTGATGCAAATACGATTGCTGTTCGTGTGTCAGCTCATCCAACTGCTGTTGTATCGACGTCAATCGATCGCTGCACTCATTGAATGTGAACTCACGCCGTTCGATTGCAGCTAGCTCCTTACAGATGTCAGTAAGCGAACTGTGGAGGTTCTTGAGTTGCTGTTGTTCTTCTGTTATCGCCGAGTATGATCTCTGACGAGTTTCGATAGCCTCCTCACTCGAACTTTTGAGTTGGTTCCACAACGGTTGTGACCACATCGCTGACCCGCCTGCCAAGCCGGCTGCTACTTCGGGCTTGAATTCATTTTTAATGCTCTCCAGGGTGGTCTTCTCACCATATTCCTTTTTCCAATGGTCTACTGCAAGGACCGTTTCACGATAGGCATCCTGAACCGCACTCGAGAATGTGTGTGAGGTGTCCGATGGAGATTGTACTGTGCCATACAGTGAACCATCGTCTGTTTGATACGGATGAGGTGGAATCTCCTTGAGCCGGTCAAGAAAGTCTTCGAAGGCGTCTATTTCTGCTTGCACCTGGGATTCTTCGTTGCTAACGAGTTGCTGTGCACCCGGTAGCGACGTCCGGTTGAGCAACTGATTTCTACACGACAGCATTGCTACTCATTAACATACTCTCGGGGTGGCTATTATACTTTATTGTCCTAAACAAACAGTGCAATATTCAGTACAAAGCTTTTGATCCAGTCTATTCGTTGTGGAGGGTCTGTCGCGATTGGTTTTAGTAGCGAACACCTGCCGGAACGACCCCATCCTGCTCGTCAGCAGTGAACACATGCTCGAGGTGCTCTCGATTCCGAATTGCATCGCCAAATCCGGTGTAGAGGTAGAGTGACGGGCCACGATACGCGCCAAGGGTCTAGTAGGCGTATCGGGAAAGATTTTTGTCATGCATGAGTTCATCGTCACTGAAATCAGTGACCGCCGTTCTCACCCGTTCGAACACCTGTCTGGTTGCCTCCCAGCCACGCCCCAAGAGATCCACGTGATAGTATACCCAAATCGTATGAGTGTTCAATCGGCGTTAGAGCCTAGCTGGGTCATTCCTTCGTCGGTGTTGGTCCATTCGATTTTGAAGAAAGGGACGTGCTGGCGGAGGTCAAGTTCTTCGCTGCCGATAACGGCGAAGCCGACGAAGACGACGAGGAAGCCAGCGACCGTATAGACAGAGACCTGTTCGTCAAGGAGGACGGCACCGCCGACGGTAGCAACGAGGGGAATGACGTAATAAACGAGGTTGGCGCGGATGGGGCCGGTGTCATCAAGGAGCGCGAAGTAGGCAATGAAGGCGCCTGCACCTGCGAAAACGCCAACGTAGACGAGAGCGACGTTGCCGGCGAGAGTCCACGTGACGGCCGCGAGGCGTTCACCCATAGCGTAGGCGAGACTGTGGCTGAGGAACGCACCTAGGGGGAGTGCCCAGGCGGTTCGGGCAGTGCTGTCGAGATTAGCGTCGGCGCGCTGGATGAGAACACTGCCGAGCCCGCAGCTAGCGGCGCCGCCGAGGAGAAGGAATTTGCCGACGCCGCCGTGAAAGACGGTTGCAGGCGTGGGATGGACGACGAGACCGACACCGAGGAGACCGAAGGTCATGCCGACGGCGGTACGCCGGGAGAGACGTTCCTCGTCGAGAAGGAACGCGGCGAAGACCGGCGTGAGGATGGGGTTGAGGCTGAAGATGACGGCACCGATAGCGCTCGTAGCGTATTGCTGGCCGACAAAGAGGAAGGCATTCGTAAGCGCGATAGATGCCACGCCGGCGGCGAGAATGGCAGCGGCGTCGCTACGTGTGCGCGGCACGAGATCGTCGACCGAGCGGGTGGCGAGAACGTACGCACCGAGCAAGACTGTACCGATGTCGAAGCGAAGAGACACAAACAGCAGCGGCGGAAAGTACTGGAGACCATATTTCGCGCTAACGAACGTCCCGCCGAAGAAGAGGCTAGCGGCGAGGAAGGACACAGCGGTACGTCTCGAGACCACTAGCGAATCACCGTTGAGGCGGTCGCGGTGGCGACTTGTCGACTCGGGCTGACTTCATCCCGTGGTACAGTATATCTGTGAGGTATCGAGGTCATTCTACTTGTTAGTAGATCGGCCATGGGGATAGTTTCTTTTAGAAAATATTTCACGTGAAGAAGGTAGTGCGCCGGGACGGAGTCCGGACAGGGGGTGCAATCGTTTCACGGTGGGAAAGCAATTTACTGGGAGGGGCCAGACATGGGGCATGGAATCCACGCTGGAGGAAGTCGAGTTCCTCGTCCGCTCGCCGAATCGCGTCGACGTCCTTCGCCTCCTCGCCGAAGATCACCAGACGCGCAATGAGCTCGCCGCCGAGACGGACGCGTCGCAGGCAACGCTTGGTCGCATCCTTACCGATTTCCAAGAGCGGTCGTGGGTACGCCAACTCGGCGCGGAGTACGTTGCGACGGGAACTGGCCGCCTCGTTGCGAGCGGCATGTCGGACCTCCTCCAGATTATAGAGACAGAAAGGGAGCTGCGAGGAATCGTCGAATACTTGCCGACACACGCGATGGATTTTGACCTTCGTCACCTCGCAGACGCGACGGTCGTCACGCCGAGCCAGACGCGACCGGATGCACCCGTGAGCCGAGTTGTCGACCTCCTCGGGGTCGGCTCGGATGTCACCGTCTTCTCGCATGCGTTTAATCACCAGAGCCTGGCGGCCGTTCACGAACGTGTTACCGCGGGCGAGCAAACGTTCCGTGGTGTCTTCTCCGAGGACGCAGTCGAAGCACTTGCCGACGATGCGACGCTTACTGGTTATCTCGTGGACCTCCTCGACGCAGAGGATGCGGCCCTCCGTGTCCGCACGGAGGACATCCCGATCGCTGTCACCACGGTAGATGATGTCGTCCATGTAATACTCCGTGACGATAGCGGCGTCCTTCAGGCATCGCTCGACACTGACGACGACGCTGTTCGCTCGTGGGCTCGTGACACCTTCGACTACTACTGGCGCACGGCTGACCCACTCAAACGCGGGGATCTCGACTCACGATGAGGTCGAGCAGTCGATTTTATGTATCATTTGTGTGCTAACGATTCCAGGTGAATGCAGCCCACGGGACTTTTATTTGTGGATCACTATTAATTAATTAGTTATTGTTGATCTAAGACACTGGCGTGGAAATCAACGAGGTTGCATTTACGTTCCAAACAGCAACCCAACGAAATCTTCAGCAGACCGCAATTGGGGATGCAGTCGACACAGCGCGACAGAATGCCACTGCTGGTGCCGCCGCTGAGGATCTGACCGTCGGTAGTGTGTGCTTGGTCGTAACTGACTCTGGCTCGCGTTTTCGTCATTTGAGGGTGGGTCAGGCATCGACGATGGATACTGACGTCTCTGGAAGTCCTAAAAGGAGCCCCAATCGAAGTTTCGGTTAGTGTCGAAGTAAAATATCGCCTTGAAGAACCCTACGACGTAATCTTCTCACCCAATCCACCTCTTGTTCGTTAGAGATACTTCTCTTCTAATAGCGTCTGTTTGGCTATGAACATTTTCTCATTTAAGCTAGACCGTGGTGACGCGTAAAGTAAATTAATAATGAGATAGATAATCAGTTCCAATCCGACAGGCGTCTCTGCCATATCAACGGTGTCTTCAGTTACTACCTACATTTGTCATCAAATGCAACAACGTGTACAAGCTCCAGACCACACAACCGATCCAGAAACAAACCCATCGACAGACGTGCTTTCCGAACTTCCACCAAGTGCAAAACTGGTTGCGAAAGTACTTGAATACAACGACGATGCGCTCACACAATCTGAACTCACCGATGAAACCCTGCTCCCAGCACGTACGGTTCGCTACGCACTCACGCGACTCGAAAACCACGATCTCGTCGACTCACGTTTCTCATTTACCGATGCCCGAAAACGCTGCTATTCTCTTACTTCCGTTTAAACGTGACTTCCAGCACCAGATGCAATTGTATATTGACATTGTTAGTAACAAATAGGGTCCGTTGATTTTGTTTTCATATATATCCTGGGAAAATTCTGTTGGATAGTAACGATCACAGATGAGGGCCTTGCATATGCAGCGAATAGACCGACTGATCGCCGACAACTATCATCTAGTAGAGAGTGGGAAACTGCTTCGACACTACTTCGAGATTGCTGAATCTCCCACATCTTCCAGAATGATCACAATGTCTGTACCACAGTCTAACTCAAACGAAATAGTTGAACAGTGCGAAAACTGTGCGGCGAAGACACCCCACAGTGTATCGGTCGAACTCGTCACGGAAAGTAACAAAAAGGAAAACGCTGCGTTCTCACGGGAACCATATCGTATCACGGTATGCACGCAGTGTGGGGCTGAAACCCGCCAACGGATGAACAACGCCTGAACAGTTTCTTCGACCATGCATCAGCCACAACAAGCGAACCAAGAGAATGCCAGTCACAATGGGCGTCGATGTCGGAATTGTGGTCCGTTTATAACGCCGGAATTCGCCCGTGTTTTCGGGAATAACGACGACGAAGTGTTCGGCTGTCTCGATTGTATGTCGGCAACAGCAGTGCGAAACGGTAAAAACTAGCAACGGAACTCAATTTTTAGAACATCCTACGAGATGAACTTCTTGATAATCTGCCCTTCACCCCGATGCAGAACGCCACTAGCCGCCGATTGACTGACTCCGAACCTTTCTGCAAGCTCGACGAGCGTACAGCCACGTGGAATGTCGTAGTAGCCGCGTTCAACCGCTTCAGTAATAAACTCTCGTTGACGCTCGGTCAAGAGTCCGCTCGCTTCGTAGATGATGGTACTGGCGGCGTCCCACGAATTCGGGAGGACGAGCGGACCAGCGGTTGTCTCTGTGTGGCGGTTCTGAAAGGTCTGTGCGAGTTCTCGTTGGGTAGTTGTATCCATGGTCGGTGTATGCTCCAATTATTCGGATCGTCCGTTTCCTTCGAAGTGTCCGTCGAATTCCCGTAGCGTGTCAGGTGTCGTTCGTGCTCCGGTTCTAGTTATGGCCAGTGTATGATGATCGCGCGTCTCTCAATCGTACTAGTCAATCGAGTGATTTCATGGTTGATCAGTGAGCTAAATCAGATTCGGTTGGTGGTATAACGTACACGGGTGCAAGAGCGAACACGATCGCTCCACCCGCTAGTAGGACCCCCACCCCAACGAAGGTCGTTCCAAGATCCAGATTGTCGCTTATTGGCTGGACCACAAGTGGTGAGAGAAACTGACCAAGGAAAAACGTGCTCGTCAGAACACTGAGCGCCCGACCGCGAACTGGTTCGGGAGTGACCGCCGCGATCCACGCATTGAGATTTGTCAGGAGAAATCCACTGCCAGTACCCGCGATCGTTAGACCAACAACAACACCGAAAACCGTCCCACTCACGCCGATTACGGTATATCCAACACTCATGAATCCAAATGTGAGCGCAACGATACCGATCACACTCAGGGATCGACGGATACGGCCATAGAGCAGTGAAGCGACCCCACCGGCTCCCGTTGACGCCGCTAATGCAGCGCCGATCACTGTGCTACTTGCTCCTGTTTGGGTTTCGAGATAGAATGGAATCTGGAGAGGAGTCATGTAGAAGATGATTTGACCAACCAACCCGAGCGCGGCGATAAGTCCGAGTGTTCCGAGTGGGAGTTGGGTGAGCGTCCGGAGGAGGTCATCGAGACTCGTCGGACGGTCCCCAGTTGGTTCTCGGTGGCTCGGCTCTGGCAACCAGAATGCCATTGCCGGGAGGAGCACTAACGCTACCGTATAGACGAGAAACGGAACCCGCCAACCGATATCGGCGAGTACACCCGCGAGCGGCAACAGAATGACGCCACCGAGGGACATGAACGCACCCTGTCGTCCGAGGATCGTATCCCGGCGGTTCTCCTCGTAGTAGTCAGTGATCAGTGCGGTCACCGTTACCATCACGCCCGCAACGGCCAGCCCCAGCACCGCTCGACCGGCGAGGATCGCTATCAACGAATCCAACACGAACCCTGAGCCACCAGCGAGTGCGTACACGACTGTCGAAACGAGGAACAACCATCGGCGGCCGTATCGATCGGCAAGCGCGCCGATAATGGGTGAACCGACTGCGATAAACAGCCCGTGCATCGTGAGGACGAGCCCAACGAGGACTTCAGCATTCGGCGTGTGTGCAAACTCTCGCTGAATCGCAGGCAGCGCTGGAGAAATTGTCGCTCCCGCCATGATGGTCAGCATACTAGCGAGCAACAACGTTCCCTGAGCGAGTCGCGGGTGCGAGAGTGTCGTCTCGCCATTCATGCAGCTCTCTCCTCGCTGAACACGTCTTCTAACGTGTCGCTCATATCCAACTCGATGAGTGCTGCGTCGATATCCACTCCATCTTCCAGAGAATACTCCTCACGTTTTCGCATCATGATTACGTGGTAGAGATAGGCGACGCGGAGGAGCCAGAGTGCTCCCTCGATGTCTTCGTTCGACTGAATGCGATAGGAAACCCATCCAGAATCGGGCATGACGTGGTGCTTTTCGGCCCGGTTCTCCTCGATAAGGACAGTCCGAATGCGCTTGGTAAACGGGATGTCGACGAGTTTACCACGGTGGATGTGGCCGATCTCTCGTCCCTCGAGGGTGAACTCGCGTCCACCCCCACGGTCGTGTGAACCGACCTCTACGCCAAGCCAGTCACCAACAGAAGACTCGATCGAATTCATACGCTAGTCTCCGGGGTTGTGCTGACAGTAGACGGGACGAACTGTTCAGCATGCTCAACAACCTGTTCCGCAAACTCCTCGAACCGATCCTCGTATGTCTTGTCAATGAGGGTGCCGTCCTCGCCGAAGGCATCACGTACGTTCGAGACGGGCAGATCGGGCCCAGGATGCGCGTTGAACTCCAGTGTGATATCGTGGAGATGGCTGAGTGCTCGAACACCACCGAATCCTCCCGCTGAGACGGTGACGTACGAAAACGCTGTATCCTCGTACTCGGGGTAGAGGTGATCGAGTAGATTCTTCAGTGTCCCTGGAATCGAATGGTTGTATTCCGGCGCGACAATGACGAGTGCCTGTGCCGCTTCCACTTTCTGACCAAACTCATCTACATCGGGATGTGGATCGTCGACTGCGTTCCGCTGGTTTCTGAACAGCGGAATCTCGTAGTTCTTCATGTCGAATAACTCGGCATCGTGGCCATTCTCACGGAACTGAGCGGTGACATAGCGAGCAGGATGGATCGAACTTCGTCCGTCTCGAATTGTTCCTTGGACAACAAGGATGTTCAGCGAGGAAGCGGTCATCGGCGTTCAGCTCCTTTTTGTAGTAGCCACTGGTGTTGGTGGTTTTCGGTCTGTTCGTGGGTGGTGGTTCGATAGTGATTTGATGACACCATGACTTGGAGAACGGAAGATAGCGCTGTGGATATTCGGGTAAATATATTCACCTTCGACAGTTGGCCTGCACTGCAGATTTGCTGACACTCCATTCTCAGGATCGAACAGAGCGCACAATCGCGATTCCGAATGTAGTCGTTTTTATCGTTTATGTTGCTTGGCGTATGACTATCATGCACGATGCCCCGCGTTCAGCTCACGTTCAACGCTGCAGCATGCCCAGACCCGCTAGCCGTGATATCGACCGAGTTACCGAACGAAGAATTTAGAATACTATCGAGCCACCCCGCGGACGATGGAATCATCGGACTTGTAGAGATCGACACACTGAAACCGGAAACTGTCATACGACATTTCGACGATACTCCGGGAATGTCGTATGAGGTGCTGTACAATAATGAACAGACAGTCGCAATTCAGTATCTGGTTCCGGAGACTGAATCAAATCAAGCCCTTCGTGCGTCGGGGATCCTGCCGCGATTCCCCGCTCACTTACAAGATGGATGGTTAACAGCTGAGCATACAGCTGCACACGAGCAGTTATCACAGTTTCCCGAAGAAATGGACGCTGCCGATATTCCGTATGAAGTTCAATCGATAACACAAGCGTACAACCCGAGTGCGTTGCTCACGGATCGACAACACGAATTTATCACCACTGCGGTCAAGCGTGGATATTACGATAATCCACGTGAGTGCACTCTCACAGAGTTAGCAAAGGAATTCGACGTGAATCCATCGGCTGCGAGCGGCGTGCTCCATCGCGCGGAAGAAACGATTATCAAAGAGTCCATCGGTGAATCGTCACTATCACCAGAAGGGAAGAGAATGTCAGAGTGACCTACTTGGGGCCAAGTCCTAGGCACTCGACCTATCCTGACCGTTCGTTTCTGTACTGAGATATGTGGAGGAGCACCTTAATCAGCCCAACAGTATGATCTCTGCAGAGGTATATAAGTAATAAATACCAATAGTTACATTTTACGGATATATTCCAATCGATGCCGTTTACTCCCGTCAGTTTGGAGGTTCCACGGCGTGACTGAATATTATCCGCCGATTGAACCATACGATCAGGGAATGGAGGTAGGTTAGAGCGGATCGTTGTACTGGTCGGCCGGATCCTGTTGCTCATCGACAGCTTGCGTAAACAGATCTTCATCCAACTCCTCATTGGATTCATCGCCGGTTTCCTGGGCCGATAACCCCAGTGAGAGAAGCTCTTCGACCGCTTGTTCTTGATTCAGAAAATCACCTTGTTCGACAAGCCGATCAATATCGCTCTTAATGCGGTCAGGCAAGGCTACCTCAAGTGTGACCATAGACACACTCTGTTCTGGAGACAAACTAACTCTCGGGTTACTTTCTCGATGCGTAGCGGTCCTGTCCCTTGGCTTCTTCTGTTCTCTACTCTTTCCGAAGGACAACCCCTCAGATCCATGGGTACAAATCCATCCACACCCGTGAAACTGACCGCACAGTAATGCACAATGAGACCGCTTCAGCCTCAATGTTGATCCTTCGAGCTGACTAGAACTGCCATACTGGGCGATCAGGCCAACTTCTGAGAGGGACCTTGTTTATCTACCTTAGTGAAATCGTTCGATCGGCCCATTCTCGAAGAATCTTGAGTGTCTCATGTTCGCGACGCGAGACTGGATCGTCTGTCCCGAGTTCAGTGCTCTCAAAAGCGTTCATCACTACGCATTCTGCGTCTGTACAATAGGTCGTGAACTTTTGAAGATCAGATCTCGCATGCTGAAACGGTATAGTGGAATCATTGACAAATACTACTCGGGGTTTGGGAGCTGCATCGAGAATTCGTTCCGCTCGTTCGGCATTATCGCTGGCGAGTGCGACCGATTCCTCATCTGTTTCGCTGTCAGTTCGAGGAGCGTGCGCATCGAGAATGGCGTACCACACCCCTGCAGGAATCGTCGTAAAGCGGTCAAGCCGGCCGCCAAGCAGGCATCCATTGCGTTCGACCTCTGGTGCAAATTCCAGAACGACAACACCCTCAATACCCTCACGTTCAATCCAAGCGTTGAGTGCCAAGGCGGTGAGCCGAGTCTTGCCGACCTGAGAGGGGCCAACAATTAGAGTTGAGCCAGTGAGTGGAAAGTTGACGTCGGTCATGTGATGGCTGCCTCCTCGTGCATATACTTCCCGATCAGCACAATTGTCGCTATTCCAATAATAATGGCGAATGCCAGAACAGCTCCAGACAATAGGTTGATGCCACCAGAAATCTGTTCACGGACGAAGTTTACCGCGAGCGATCCGGAGACAAAAAGTAATGCCAGACCTCCACTGTTGGCTAAAACCGAGTTTGGTTCAGATACCGCCTTGGAGTTCAGGAGGTACAAGACGACAACAATGGCGAATGGCGTCCCCACCGTTCCGAGTGCGAGCACAAGCGCGAGTTGCCCGATGACTTCTCCCCCAATGAATGCGCCGAGAGCGGACAGTAGGGCGACTGCGGCGAGTAGAACTCGATACCGGGAATCTTCCACCGTTGTCCCCCAGCCAAGTTTGTCTGCGACGACGAACGGCGGAACGATCGTGTTTCCACCGAGCGTTGAAACCGCCGCACCACCGAGCCCAAATAAGAAGAGCCATTTTGCACTCGACCCAACGAGTGGACCGAGTGCCTGAGCCGCACTCACGGTCGTCAGGTTGGGGTCGGTAATCACGCTGGCGGTGACAAGAAAGATTGCAATGCTGTAGATACCGAACGCAATAAGCATCGAGGTAAGGATATCGAAAGTTGCGAGGCCAAACTCACGGTCAGTCCATCCACGGGCTCGCATCGTGTATGAGTGCATTGTGATCAATGTGATATGAACCGCACCACCTAGGATGCCCGCAGCCACAACCGCACTACCAGATGGAAGTGATGGGACGAGTCCCTGAGCCGCATTCCCAGGATCAAGCGGGACGACATACAAGGACGCGACAAACGTGAGGACAACCGCTGTGATGAGGAGCTTGGCCACGAATTCAATAAAGCGATATCCTCGCCCTGCGAGACCGATAGAGAGAATTAACGCCCAGGTTAGGCCCCATATCCTGGCTTCGATTCCGGTTATTGTCGAGGAGACGGAAGCGACGGTATTCATGATAACAAGCTGTGCGACGCCAGCTGCGATCACCACGTCGATGACGAGGATCCAAGACCACCATCTTCCAAGGTACTCCTCAACGATATTGACGATTCCTTGCTCGGTAAACAGGCCCAAACGCATCGCAAGATACTGTGCGAGTGCACCGGCGACCGCGGAGAGAATCACAACCCATAGCAGCGCATAATTAAATCTCGCGCCTGCTGCGATTAGACTCGCCATCGTTGCAGGCCCTGCAGCGATTGACCCCGCAACCCACGATGGTCCCATCTCGCTTAGATAATTGCGGACCGTCCCTCCTTCGGTGGCTGTCACATCAGTTGGCGTCTCAGTCATGATTAGACGGACTGTACGCCATTTCGAAGAAGGCGACTTCGAGTGATACTGTTCGTCGGAATAGCCGTTCTATTCGTCGTTGACGGCGGAGTGATACGGCTTTTCCTTCCCGGTCTAGTTCATCTCGAAGCCATGCGACGAAGGCTCTGAATTCCTCGTTCGTATGAAGATCAATCCATTCCTCGAGATAGAACCGTGCTGGTGAATCATCTTCGACATGGGTTGCCCATTCCAAGTAGACCCATTCCGCGGGAACAAGAACTGCAAGCGTCTCGGCATAATCGCCTTCTTTCGCTGCCCGCTCTAGGAGGTCTTCGAAGACACGTGTTGTCGGTGTCAAGTTGGAATCGGCGTACTCGGTTTGGGGAACGTCCAGTGCCTCGAACGAACGTTCAAAGTAATCGTTTTCGTCGGCAGTGAGTACTCCGAGAAAGTCGACGAGTCGCGACTTCGATTCCATAGTCGGTGCATCCCCAACAGCGTGTCCAAAAACGCCAACAAGTGTCTCGACGAAGGCGTAATCTTGTACGAGATACCGCTGGAAGACGTCATCGTCGAGATTTCCGGCTCCAAGTTCACTCGTAAAGCGATGGGTTGTTGCATTTGTCCACTCGGGTTCCGCACGTTCGCGAAGCCAGTCCGTGAATCGAGGTATCTCGTACGTCTTAGTATACTCTTTGAAGGTCTCAGGAACATTCGAAATCTCAGTCTCGTAGTGAGTCATACCGACCATTTCTCCTGTTGCCAAGCGGCATCCCAGAAGTGGTATTCGTAGCGCCCAGAGGTCTGGAACAAGTCCTGATAGCGGTCGCGCTCGACCTCGTTTTTGTCCTCAGCGACGTCATCCATCAACTCCATACACCACGTCGTCAGTCCCGTAAACTCGTCGCCTGCATACATCTCGATCCACGCAGCATATCGGTCATCGTTAGGTAATCCCGCTTCTGCGAGTCGCTTTCCTGTCTCGTTGAAACCCCACATACAGGGCAGGAGAACAGCCACGAGATCGCCGAACGTTCCCGTCGTCGCGGTACGAACCAGAAAGTCGGTGTACGCTCTCGTGGTGGGCGAGGGTTCAGTACTTTCTAACTCCTCTTCTGAGATGCCGAATTCAGCTGCATACTCGCGATGTAAGTCCATCTCCGTGTTGATCGTCGAATCGAGGAGTTCAGCGAATGTGCCCATCCGTTCGAGGTTGGACGCCTTCGTTGCACCCTGCGCGAACACTCGTGCATAGTCGATTAAGTAAATGTAGTCTTGTTCGACCCAATATCTGAATGGTTCTTCGTCAAGGGTCCCGGCCCCTAACTCTTGGACCATCGGATGTTCGAGGATGGCATCCCAGATGGGGTCGGCTACTTCCTCGAGACTACTCGTAAACCTCATAGCTAGCCGTGAGCGCTGCACATCAATATAACTTGGTGATATGAGTCAGTAATTGGCGATGGTTAATTAGTCTATGAAAGTCTCTCCACCAAACAATCCACCGTCGCTGCTCAATCTCTCAGTTTCATCGATAAAGTGGCAAACGAGCTGAGAACCTTCATCCGCTAGTATCACGTCCACTAACTCTCAATATGCTCCAGCGGTGAATAGCGAAAACGATTCTGATTGACCACGGCAGAGTCGCGTCCAACTGCATCAGCCGAAGCGGAATCGAGCTATCGAGAACCTCGTTCCAGCTGTCCGTCGGATCGGTGTGGAATTCACTGCAAACGTACCGGCCAATTCGTTCGACATCAGCTCGTCTTCATCGAGAATGGGTGCACAAAATGTGGGACTCAGCGTGGCCGAATGTTCAGAGACAACGTGAGTGTCCGGTGGGTTTCTATCGGTGACATGACCCCGTCTCCACCAATAGTGGAGAGCGAGTATTCTACCCTTTGCTGTGCCGCCCCCGCACGGTGGTCACTCGGAGAGGTTGAAGTTGGCACGTTCTGTATTGGAATATTCGGAAGCGACCCTGGCTTGCCTAAGGATATCTCGGTGGTCGTGTCTACCTGCAATGAGTCATACAAGCCAAATCGAGGCCGGATGGGATGAGTATCGCCGAGCACTTCGGCCGACTGACCAGGCGATATTCGATCAACTCCTCGAGTATGCCCAGCTGCATATCGATCCCAGCACGGTTCACAAGCCCCTGTTCGTCGAGACGCCGATCCTCATTTCGATCCTGCTTGAACAACAGACCCAGATCGACGATTTGGAAGATCGACTCGATCATGTCGAGGACGACTTGAACGATCGAGGATGAGGCGATGGTGTACAAAATCGACTACGTCGACGGCGACGTGCACACCTGGTCGGTGACCGAGACGGAGGTGAGTTGCGAGATCGATGAATCGTATACGCCGACGATCTACGTGTCGGTGCATGGTGATGGCGACTTTTCGACGGCACGTGCTAGTGCCACGAAGCGATCAACGCGTTTGCACGGGAAATTCTGTTAGAGACGAAAGCAGTGCTCTAGGAGAATGGATGGCGGATTGTGCATGGCATCGTCGATAGCGTGTGGGTTACGTCGATCGAAGGCGAGGAACGGATGTCGTTGTCTGCGCTTACGAAGGAGATTTCCGAGCAGGTGGCAACTCGGCTCGAACATGAAGCCCACTATGATTGGATGGCGTTTGTCCCGTTGCGTGATTCGAATGCTAGTACAATCACTCCGCCCCATCATCCAACGCGAACGAGCCGTAATCGATCTCCCCTGCTCGGTCAAATCGGATCATCTGGACTCCCGTACTTGATGTCTCGGCAGTCGTCAGCTCAAGGGCTGCTGGAATCGTTCCATTCGCGAACAACCGCTTTCCGTCTCCCAAGACTAAGGGGAAGATCCAGAGCCAGAACTCGTCGATGAGATCGTGTGCAAGTAGGGTCTGGATCAGATCGTGGCTCCCCTGTACTATGATCACGTCCCCTCGTTCGTTCTTGAGGTCCTCGACGGCCTCGGCGACATCGTCCGAGAGGAGCGTCGAGTTGTTCCAGTCTACCGCATCGAGGGTTCTGGAGGCGACGTACTTGGGCATACTGTTCAGTTTCTCCGCCGCGGGGTCGTCCTCCGCATCGACATTGGGCCAGTGTGCAGCGAAGATCTCGTATGTTTTTCTGCCGAGCAGCAGCGCGTCAGTCTCTGTGAACTGACCGTCCATGACCTCGCCCATCTCCTCATCCCAGTAGTTGACCGACCATCCGCCATAGTCGAAGCCACCGTCACGGTCCTCGTCCGGACCACCTGGTGCCTGCATCACTCCATCGAGTGTCAAGAATGTTCCCACGACAAGTTTCCCCGTCGCCTCATTCGAGTTTGTCTCGTTCACCATAAGCACCTAAATCGTTGAGTCTAGTAAAGACCGTTCTGGCTCATCAAGTCGATGTCTGTCCGATGAATCAATCCTCCGTATCTGTCACACCCGTCTTAACAGATGACAGGAGACGATATCCAGATGCTGACTCGTCGGCTCGGAACACGTCGGCACGTTCTCATTCATGCTGTCCTTGATTGTCGCTAATGGGTGCCGTCGATTATACCGTTGTAATAGAGGGGGATCGCGAGAGCGACCCCCTCCCTTTCGCAGAAATAGACGCAGAAAAAGACGCACTCCACCGTACCCAACACACTACTACCACCATGTGTCACCGGCAATGCGGTGTGAATCTCGTGTGGTGGCGTGGTTCGAGCGGGGGGTTCTCCGAACCCCCGTGATTATAACGTTATAATCTGCTCCGTCCGGGGTTAGTTCCCTCCCGAGTTCGCTTCGTGTGCTCGCATCCACCCGGCGAGGTCGAGGTGGGCGAACGTGATTTCGATGTGGTGGCCACCGACGCCCATTGCGTCGTCTACACACAGCGTCCGTGACTCTTTGTAGGTCACGCCGGGCACCCGTTCGGCCATCTCTTCCATCACCCGATAGGCATCGTTCTTGTACGCACAGCCGTAGTGGGTTGCAACTTCTCGATAGCCTAACCGTGCAACCATCACGTTATTCGTCTTGGCAACGCTCTTCGCATGCTCGAGGACATCGAGGTACTTGTCCTCGACTTGCTGGCTCTCGGCACGCTTTTCTCAGAAATTCACGAGCTCGGTGTTCTGTTCCGAACGCTGGACCGTCTCGAAGAGCTGGCGACCTGCATTGGTTGCTTCCGCGGCGAGGTTCGGCGATCATCGTCAATACTTTCTTCGGTCTCATAATCGCGCAGGAAGTCCCGTGATATGGATGCCTGCACTCGACTATTCTTCTCTTCAGCATCGGTGAGATCGATGGTAGTGTGAGCACACACTACATTTATATCGAGCGCTCCCCTCATGGTCTGTATGAGCAGTGAGAGTGTGGATTCCGAAAGCAAAGTCTCGGGGAATCAAGCGAATATTCCCGCGCGAATTCGTCGGGAACTCGATATCGATGATGGTGATAAACTTCGTTGGCAGCTCCAAGATGACGGTACGGTTCGTATTTACGTCGTCCAACGCCGAAGTGGTACGTTTAGTGACTTCGGCGGCTACGACGGCGACGACGAGACTGACGTAACGACTGACCACGACGCCTGGGGCGTCGACGTCAACTAAATGCCACGCGCACTCATCGACACAACCGTTCTCTTCGCTGCCGCCTATCGTCGAGACAGCGCACACGACGCTGCACTCCCGATTGTACAGGATGTAGATACAGCATCACTTCCGGAGGCAGTCGTCCTTGATTACGTGCTTGCGGAGACGCTAAACGGACTGACGACGCACGCTGGGCACGACGCTGCGACGGACTTCCTTGACCGGCTAGAGGAGAACGCACGCTTCCACATTGAATTTCTGACCGCTGACTCTTTCGCCACCGCAAAAGCACTCTTTCGGCAGTATGAAAAATTCTCCTTTGTCGACGCCTGTATCGTCGCCTACATGCAGACTGAAGGACTCGGCTACCTCTATGCATTCGATGACGATTTCGATGCAGCGCAAGATGTCTATCGACTCGATACTGCAACCGATCCGTATCAGCCAGATTGACAGAGCGGACTTTTTCGCGGTTCCGAAGCGTCTAAGACACGGACGTGGACAGTCGGACTTTGCCACCAGTCGACTACGTCGCTCCGATCACAAACACGGTGGCCGGTAGGACTTCTCCCCCCTCCCGCTGGTTTCTAGCCGATAGATGCCGATACAACTACCATACTCACAAGTAGCCATACTGCGTCTGTACCGAACTGTGTCAATTCGGGACGTCCACGACCGCGGTTGTGTGGGTATTCGTGTTAGAGTTGTGTCCCTCTCGGGCGTGTTTTCGTTCCGATCGCGGTACTCTCCGGCAACCCCGTCTGTGCTCGGAGTGTCGTCCGTGTTCTCCTTCGAAACCTCACCGGGAAGATCGACGTCCGACTTAAGCACGAGCCGGGTCTCTTGGTAGCTCAGTCCGTCTTTGGACCGTTGGCGCTTGATCTTCCCGAGCCGTCCGTTCGAGAGTTCATGCATCGCGTCTATCGTCCGCCGGGCAAGTTCTTGCGAGTATTTCTTGCTCACCCCGGACTCTTTCAGGCGAATCCAATCAGCCAGCTCTGATGCGTCTAAGTAAGACCGTATCTCACCACTGCCCTTCGACCAGAGTGAGTAGCGACCGGCCTCATCGCGCTCGCGCCACGCCTTACTTGCAAGTTCGTCGGGTTTGCGATTCGTGATGGACGCAAGCATTTCGTCGTCATAGCGGGCAGGTCGGGACTACTCCGTGAGATGGCCCTGGTCGCAGAATCTCATTCCTCGAAAAGCCCTTGGTTAGTATTGAATACTAACGACGATGCGAAGAAATCGTGAGAGTCGGTGATGTTGGCGAGTGAAGAGTTATACAGATATGATATTGGATTTTATCGGGAGTTGTTGGTTCGTGCGGCAGCGAGTATGGTGTCACCGCTTGGGTGGCGAAAATCGGATATTGAGCAGGAATTGGGGCAGTATACCGAATCGAGTTTGGTGTCGTTTAATTATGACTAGAAAACAATCAAAAAATCATGATTTATGGTAAGTCGACTTTTACAACAGACTCATGAAATAATCCCACTCCCAGCCATCGCCTGGATCGTGGTGATGGTTTGCACCGCCACCAACACTTGGATTGTTCGGGTCTGGAACCTGTGCGTGGCCGATTATGCCTGCTCCATCAGCCGGATCTGCCGGCGCAACACCTGTCGGGTGGGACTTTGGAATTCCATACTCTTCGCATGCCCAACTCACGATCGAGGCAAGATTCTGATAGAGCTGGTCGGGATGGCTTTCGGCTGCGTATCCTTCATTCTCGATATTGATACCCGCTGTGTTGTAATCCCAATTTCCGGCGGTATAGGCGATGTCGTCATCACGAACCATTTGAGTCCGCTGTCCAGTGCTATTGCCGATCACGTAGTGGGCACTCACCCCGGAATTCGGGTCGTTGAACACGCTAATGCCGCCTTCATAGGACCCCTCGATTGTGTGAATGATTATCCACCGAATGTCGCTCGCTGTTCGATTTGCACTGCTATAATTGCCCGACGCAGCTTGGTCGAACGAAACCGATGGTTTGGAACCGCCGCCACCGCCACTGGTGGACGTGAGGTATTGTTCAACCGACCAACCCCAGACGTTTCGGTCAAGCCAGTGAACGCCCCACCACGTATAACCACCCTTCTCGGTGGGCCCATTCATGATCTCGCCGACTTCGCCGTCGTTCACAGTAGCAACGATGGGTTGGTCGGTTCCGGGCTGTTCGCGTGTGTTCAGTGCGGTTGTTGCTTCGACCTGCTCACCGTCACTAAACGCGCTTGCGGTGCCGGTGAGCGCTGTGGTGATGCTGATACCTGTTGCTGCGGTGCCAATCGATTTGATTGCGGATCGTCGGCTGAATTTTCGGGTCATTATGATGGTTGGGTTTTGGAAGTGTTGAGCGAACGATCTATGCCGAATCGAGGTATTGCTCGACCGACCAGCCCCAGACGTTTCGGTCGAGCCAGTGGACTCCCCACCACGTGTAACCGCCTTTCTCAGTGGGCCCGTTCATGATTTCGCCGACCTCTCCCGGGGAGATGGTCGCAACGATGGGTTGGTCGGTCCCTGGCTGCTCGCGTGTGTTCAGATTAGTTGTCGGTATGACCTGCTCACCGTCAGCAAATCCACTGCCCCCACCGCCTCCTCCGCCACCGGACGGAAGTTCAGCAGCGATATCGTTCATGATACTCGCGATTTTCTCCGCCCACCGATCGTCCGTCGCATAGTGGACGTTCATTCCCCTGAGTGTCGAGCCTTCGTAGTAGGTTCCGTCCGGGGAGAGATACTCCTGATCGACGTACGCCATCACTTCACGGACACACTGTTCGAATGAGGCGTATCCATCGGCACACTCTGCCGGACAGATATCGCGTGCGTCGAAGCCGTAGATGTTGTTTTTCTCTTGTGCGATGTTGCTTCGGCCCCACGCTGATTCGAGGGCAGCGTGGGCTGCCATGTACACCGCGTTGATGTTCCGCGTGTTCTGAACATCAACCCAGGTGTCACCCAGACCGACGAGCGGACTGCCTGGTGATATCGAGTCGACTGCCGAATCGAGCTGACTGCCCGAGATTCCAACGGTCTGTCGGAGGTCGCTGTCGATTGTATAGGACGCCGCCGTGGTTGTCCCAGTGAGCGCCACACCGCTGATCGTGGTGAGCCCAGCGATACTCGCACCTTTCAAGAACCGCCGTCGATTGGGGTTCATGATCCAATCAAATGTCGACAGCAGAAATTAATTAAATTAACGGCTAAATTAAATATAGTAGAGTAGATTTGTATATAGATATATTTCTAGTTCCAAAAATTATGTATTATATAACTTTATTATGTATTTTTAAGGCTTGTTGGTTATGGGTGATCAGAGGAAATGGCCACGATTGTTTCACTATGTGGCCTGTCGATTCGACGGACTATTGCCCATAGTAGTTTGAGCACTCATACAGTGACTTGTTTCGAAGCCTCATCGCGAGATAGCCCCTCTCTGTCGCGTTCGTCTGCTCTTGAGAAGCTAACGGAACTCACACCGAGTGCTAAACTGGTTGCAAAGGTACTTCAGCACAATGATCTGCTGACTCAGCCCGAACTTGCAGAGGCAACGCTCCTTCCACAACGAACCATCCGCTCGGCGTTAACCCAGCTGCAAGAGCAAAATCTCGTCGACTCACAACCGTCTGTGATTGATGCACGCAAACAGTGCTATCGGCTGACTTTTGAGTGGGAGTGAAATTCCAATTCTTGGTCTTCCCTTCTGTCGCAATTGTAGAACCGGCGTTTCCGATACGATTCCCGCCGATAGTACGACTCGTTTCTTCTATCCCTACAGTAGCCGTGATTATACCGTTGTAATAGAGGGGATCGCTCTCGCGATCCCCTCCATTTCGCAGAAAATGACGCAGAAAACGACGCACTCCACCGTAACCAATCGATTACTACCACCATGTGTCACTGGCAATGCGGTGTAACTCTCGTGTGATGGCTTGATCCAAGAGGAGGTCGATGGCATCTCACGTCGCCACGCGGTAATTGCTGTACCAAGAATAAGTAGCCCGACGACCATCGCGACACCACGATGGGCCCATTCGGCGAAGATTTGGCCTGCCGTGTATGGTGATGCAGCGACGATTTCGGGGTGAAAGAATGGGATAAGAGTCCCGTAACACATCGGCCAATCGGGGCACGAAAGCCCAGCGCCGATGGCACTCGTGTATGCACCGAGAAGCATGAGAACGTACGTACTTACGAGTGTGACACCTGCCAAATAACGATACTGGAGATCTGACCCAAAGCGACGCTCGGACAACTGATTGGTGTTGGTTGCCGCTGGCGATTCGTTACTCATTGTATATTTCCATACCGGTGCGGTCCCACGAAGTTGAGCCTATTCCGAAACGTAATCGATATCGCGGTATCAGGGTCTGACCGAGATGAAATGCCATTGGGCGAGATTGCCACGGTTTGACTAAGGGTATTCTGGTGCAATCCTCGAATATCGTGAATCTCGACTGCTCTAGCACGTATTCGATCAAATTTCTCCTACCGAGGAACTCTCCTGTGTCGCGGTTCCTTCGACAACTACAATTGGCATGCTTTCGAACTCTCAATATTCGATGCCCTCCAGTAAACCTCCGCGGAATGCGTTCGGCCGATCGCTCGTAATCGCCGTCCTTGGAACGCTTTTGGCAGGTATCTTCATCGACGTAGTCGCTGCGAGCAATGGGGCTGTGGCGCTCTCGGACGCCTCAAACCGAACGCTCGCGGTACCACAGTGGTTATATTTAGCAACTGGCGGTGCGGCAATCGGTGCATCTGCCATCCTCGCCAGCGTTGTCACTAGTAGAACGTTCGTCCGGTCGATTCATGACTGGCGAAAACTGCTCCCAATGCGCGTTCCACTCAAGAGAGCCCTCTCCTACCTCGCTCAGTTCATCGGAATTCTCGCCCTCGCTATCATCATTTATACTGGATTTGTCGGACCACAGATTCCAACCGTGAACGTCGCCGTCATTCTCGTATTCGCAGGTGTCCGTGCCGGGCTAACGATGGTCGTCTACACGGTCGGAAACGTTTGGCCAGCGATGAACCCATGGCGCACGATTTCACGGCGTCTACCAACTCTCGATCGTCAGTATCCCACTACCCTTGACCGGTGGCCCGCTGTCGTCGGCTTACTGATGCTCGTATGGCTCGAAACGGTCACTCCTGTCAACAAGGATCCGACACTGCTCGCGATGGCTATCTGTGTTTACTCTGTGATTACGATCAGTGGTGCAGTCGTTTTTACGCCGGACTCATGGTTCTCGAACGTTGATCCGTTGTCCGTTACGTTCCATTTCTACGGTCAGGTTGCACCACTTCGATGGTCAGAGGGCGGCGTGACGCTTCGTCCACCCGGATTCGACCTTCCTGATTCCGACTCCGTCGCAAGTAATGCTGATGTTGCATTCGTGATCGCGCTGATCTGGGAACTCACCTTCAGTGGATTCGTCACGACGACATCTGGTGTTGCCTTCGTCACTGCTATCGTTGACCTCGGGATTCCATCTATTCTCGTTTATGGGCTACTCTTCGTTCTTGGATACGCGCTCTTTCTCGGAGCGTTTTGGCTCGCAGCATACGTTGCCCGAAATACGGCCAGCACCTACCTCACACCTCGAACGATCGCCCTCCGGTTCGCACCGCCGCTGCTCGCCATCGCTGTCGGCTATCATCTTGCTCACTACTTCGGGTTCTTCGTCTCGCTGCTCCCATCGCTCATTCCTGCGATCGCCTCACCGCTTTCTCCGCCAGCAAATCCAATTGTCCTGACTCTCCCCGGTTGGTTCGGCGGGCTGACCATCGCATTCATCCTGGTCGGCCATCTGCTTGCCGTTTGGCTCGCGCATTCACAGGCCTATGCAACGTTTCCGAGCCGCCTACAAGCTATTCGAAGTCAGTACGCGTTCATTCTCGTAATGATCTGCTATACTGTTATCAGCTTGTGGCTCATCTCGCTCCCGACGGCCAGTCCAGCCTTCGTGTCCTGATTAGACCGTGAACTCCATTGGTGGCATCTCCATGAATGCCGTCTCGTACCCATCGTGCCGGGCGAGTTGTGGTGGCGAATCGACCACGATTCGAAGTGTATCGCCGGACCGTATGTCGTCTATCGGAGTGCCATAATGAGTATCGAGTGCCGGGTCAAGTGTCGGCGTGAGCGTCCCTTTCGAAACCGTCGTTCCATTTCGGACGTGCTTCATGGATAATGACATCCGTGGAAGCACGATCTGATTGTACGGAGTTCTCGGCGAAACAGCGAGATACGACTCCCCAGTGTCGGTAAATCGGTTCGGTCCGTCGACCACTGCAACGACGAACTCCGCGTCACCGGACGAATTCGTTCCGACATGTGACCCCAGCATGGACTTCGGAGACGGGGCTCGGCCCATTGGTGCTTTCATCGCCATCGGCTCAAGAGCGTCACGGTTTCCCCCCTTCTCCTCGAACTCACGGTATTCGACGTCGTAAATCTGATCAGTGTTAAATTCGAAGTCGATGGTCGTGGACGCTTCGTCCGGTAATCGGGATGCAATCGAACCAGTTCGGCGTACACCTATCGATCCGACCGTGATCGTCGCGCTGTAGGAACCGTTGCCGTCCAGACTCACATTATCCCCGTAGTGGAATCCCATATTCTGAGAGATCATCGGCCACGGTGCCCGAGAATCGACTGTTTTCCCTCCTTTTGTAATGGTGAGCTGGATATCCGCTGGAATGACTATCCCTGTTTTCACGTCCCATGTGGAAACCATCATGTGAAGCGTGTCATCGGGCTGAACGACTACCTTGTTACTCGATTGTCCGCTAACGTTCCAAAACCGATGTGGATACGAGTACATCAATGCAAAGCGATACTCTCCATCTTTACCCGTCCCATACATTTCCATTCCCTCCATGTACGCGGGATAGTAGACTGCAGCAGGACGATTCTTGACGATCGGAGGGTCGCGCCAGGCTGACTGTCGTTGGAACCCGAGTGAATCAAGACAACCAGTCACCATTGCTCCTCCCGCAAGTGCTGTCCCTGTCCGGAGGAACGTTCGACGGTCCATTGAATGGAGAGTTGCGCCAGTAGTTGAATGAGAGTATTGGTTCAGTAGTCGAATCAACCTTCGTGGTCGACAGTGAACGGTGTGAGCTCGACTTCAATCACGGATTCCCGACCACAGACGCGGTGGCCGGTACCAGTTCTCCCCCTCCCACTGGTTTGTAGTCGATCGACGCTGATACAACTGCCGTACTCATGAGTAGCCATACGGCGTCTGTCCCGAACTGTGTCACTTCGGGACGTCCATGACCGCGTTCGTGGTGGTGTTCGTGTTAGATTTGTGTCCCTCTCGGGCGTGTTTTCGTCCCGACCACGCTACTCTCTGGCAACCCCGTCTGTGGTGAGATTGTTGTTTGCGTTCCTGTTCGTAACTTCTTCGTGAAGCACGACATTCCATTTGAGAAACGAGACTGTGTCTCTGATCGTGTCATATTTGACGCTTTGCCATCGAGTGGTGTGTCGAGATGGGGTCTTTCAAGATTTAATCAATTATAAAAATATACCTCCTTGAGGAGGGTGCTTTAATAATTGCTGCCATGAGAATAGATAACTAATGGCGTCCGAAGAAAGCACGCTTTACACGACCAACACGGAACTCTCCCAGAGAAGTATCGACGATATCGATATTGATGACATCGCAATGCAACCAGTTCTGAAGTTTGTCATCGCATTTCTTATCGGTGGTGTCTTTTTTCTCCTTCCGATTCCATACCACGGAGAAATCACCGTTCCTTTCGATATCGCCGTCAGTTTCATCACCGATACGTTCCCGACTGCGGTTGGGATTTATTCGCTGGTTATTATCGTCACTGGCGGT
This sequence comes from Haladaptatus sp. CMAA 1909, assembly GCF_043952005.1. Classification (NCBI taxonomy): domain Archaea; kingdom Methanobacteriati; phylum Methanobacteriota; class Halobacteria; order Halobacteriales; family Haladaptataceae; genus Haladaptatus; species Haladaptatus sp. CMAA 1909. The sequence goes on from NZ_JBIOAV010000005.1 coordinate 198,412, forward strand.
GTCCTAACGACGCTCGCAATGCTTGGTGACGGTACATTTTCGAGCTATGACCTCTCGTACTTCGAGACGTCAAACGTCTTTTGGGGACTTCGGATCGCTGGACTCATTCTGGCACCGATCATGTTCTTCAAACTTGGTCCTGAGATGCTTCATACGGCTGGAACCGGCGGTTTGATGTGGGGTTCATTAGTGTATAGCGTCGGAGTTATCATCCCAATTGGTGCCATCTTCATCACCATCTTCGTCGAACTCGGTGGTCTCGAGTTCGTTGGTACGCTCTCACGCCCGGTGATGAAGCCACTGTTTAAGGTGCCCGGTAGAGCAGCACTCGACAGTCTCGCTTCGTGGGTCGGTTCCTACAGTGTTGGTCTCTACGTCACCCGGAACGTCTTCGAGAACGGTGGCTATCATAAGCGCGATGTCTTTACGATTGCCACCTGTTTCTCAACCGTCTCTATCGGATTCGTCGGCATCGTTGCCACGACGCTCAAGATACTCCCGTTGTTTCCACTCATCTTCGGTGCCTACTTCTTCTGTGTCGTCGTCGCTGCTATCATTCTGGTTCGGCTACCGCCTATTGCAACTACGTCGAAAGAGTATATTGCAGAACCCGATCCCGAACTCCCGTTCACTGGGTCACTCGGCGACTATCTTCGACTCGCGGTCAGTGAAGCTACCAAAAAAGCGAGAGACGGTGATACGTTCGCACAAGCTGCGAAACGTGGATTCGTTGATGGCTTGAAACTCACGACACTCATACTCGGGACCATTCTCGCGGTTGGATTGGCCGCGACGATGTTATCTGCCTACACGCCCGTGTTCGATATCCTCGGCAAACCACTCATCCCGATCATCGCAGCGTTGGGGATCCCCAATGCAGAGGCTGTCGCTCCCGCTACGATTGTCGGTATCACTGAAATGTACGTACCGGTACTCTTAGTGACCGAAACTGCTACGAAAGCAAAGTTCTTTGTCGCTGTGCTCGCCGTCTCACAGCTGATTTTTTTCTCGAGTGTTGGGCCAATGATTATGGATATGTTCAATGATATTCCGATTCAATTCCGTGATCTCGTTGCCTTGTTCATTATGCGAACGATCATCCTCGTTCCTCTCATCGCTGGAATCACTCATCTCTTAGCTGCATTCGGAATACTCTAGTCTTCGGAGGAAATCGGACGATTTTCGCGTCCTGTTTGGTATGCACTTGCTTTTATTCGGAGTATTTGTCGCACATCCTTGAGAGTACAACTCAAGTAACTCCGAGTCCCGTCCGTTTCCCGGGGTTCATCATGATGGATATCTAATTATACAATCATGCTCCGCATGCTCCTCTCGGCAATCGGCATCATTGAACTACTTTCGCCAGAAGCACTCATCAACCGTACCGAACAGCTTGCACTCGATAATCCGGATGACTGTGAATTGCGGTCGTGGGTTGTTCCTGGTGCGCGGATTGAAGCACTCTTTATCTTAGTTTCTGTGTGGCGAAGCGACCACTCGTATTCTACATTCAAGCGCTTTCTGGGTGTGATCGGCCTGTTTGCCTTGGTGTTCCCACGTGCCTATGTTGATTATGGAACCCAGCTTGCGTATACCGATGCCAGCGACTGCCGATGGAAACCGTGGGTGTACGTCGGGACCCGGTTGGTCGGACTGGTGTACGTGATCATCGCTTTCGACGAACTACGGAACGACTGATCTGAATTGGGCCTATGTGCTGCTCTGTTGCTGGAACCACCGAGCGATTTGCCGACTGAACGCATCGTATACTTCTAAAACAAGGTGCTACGAATAATCTACAAGCTTGATTCGCTCGAGTTTCCCTCCACACTTCGGACAAACTATATATGAATTTGCCGCTGAAGTTGTTTCACCACAGAGAATACATCTATAGAGAAGTTCACCTGTCGCCGACGTCCGGTACTGCTTGATCGGCGATTCAAATGTGTGCATGTTCGTTCCTCCGGAGTAAGGGGTTCAATACACCATCCATAATAATTATTGGCTAGAGATTGGCTGGCTGTAATTACTTACTTGCTGTCTTGATGGCGGGTTAATGGGGACAGATTGGGTGTACGAGGATTTGAACCCCGGGCTGCCCGGTTCTACGATACGTCGCTTGGGTACTACCATGGTTTCACGTTTTCCCACTACTGAACACACCGTGCGTTCTGCCAGACTGAACTACACACCCGATTCGATACCTGTAGGCATCCTACAACCGTGTTGTTTTTCTCAGTTCCGATACCGACCACATGATTCCTACCGGAAAACGGGAAAGCGATATCGAACTGCTGGCTCGTCTGCTCGGATTCATTCAGCATGTCTTACTTCGCTTCTCTCTGCCACTCGATGGCTGCCTGCGCTTCGAGTTCCTCGATTTATTTGTCTTTCCCGGCGGCTTCCTGTTCGAGGTCGTCGATAGTACTCGCAACGATTGGTTATGAGTGGACAATGGAGGGAGCTCAAGGAGAGACCGAAATCTCGTATGGTCCAAAGATCACGATGCAGACGGAGAACGGGTTACCAATGCTGCTTATGACTCGGTAATTGGAATATCGCCACAGTCCATACTCAACTACGCTTCGGAGACCATGTCTATTGTTTGCTCGTCTAACAATCGAGAGCGAACAGTGATTGTCCTCTTTTATCCTTGGTATCCTCGTTACTGTTTATCGAGTTGCCACCGCTGAAACAGCATTCTCACTTCTTCGTCGTCGACGTGGAACTCTACTGGCACTCGCTTTCCAGTATCCGTGATAAACGAGTAGCGGTGGTCATCCGGCTGCAGTCGCTCGGGATAGACGTAGTGTTCGGCTGACCACCCTGGATCATCAAACGAAATGTGAAGGCCACCACTCTTCTTCGAGACGGTCGCCGTCCGAATATCGTGATACGATGCGTATTCTCCGAGCAGCGGTTCTGCTTTCTGCTCAAGCATATACGTTGACACCACTGCCGTTGGCGATTCACCCTGTACAATGGCGAGAAGCGCCTTGCCTAAATCCGATGGGCGTTTCTCGGGAGCAGTGTTGCACAGTGTTACGACACCGATTCCAGCACCAGCTAAATAGCCAAACCATGCTGTCGTCGTTCCCATCATTCCGCCGTGATTGACGAGTGTGTCATCGAGAAACTCCTCGACGGCTACGCCATAGCCGTAGCCCTGTTCGCGTTCGTCGAGATATTCCTCACGCGTTGCATACGGCTTAGTCATCGTCTCTATCGATGCTGATGAGAGAACCTCTCGATCGTCGAATGTTCCATCACGGAGGTACATCTGGAGATAGTTTGCCATCTCCGTGACCGAACTAATCATTCCACCCGCAGCGTAGAGTCGTTCGTCGAATGCCAGCTTGCCCTCCACGGCCGTTCCATCCTCCTGGTTGTATGGCGTCATTCGATTTTCTACTGCCTCGAAGTCTACTTTGGAAAACAACGACTGGGTCATCGCCAGTGGTTCGAGAATTTGGTCGCGAATGTACTTTGCATAGGGTTGCTCGCTGACTGCTTCGACGACTTTGCCGAGGAGATAATAGCCCGTATTATAGTAGAAAAATCGGTCACGATCAGTCAGTCGTTCATCGACAGATCTTTCGATATGTCGTCGAAAATCGTCATCACTACTTAATGGCTGATTTGGGTCCTGCTCACTGCGGCCTGTGAGTCGTGTGATGAGGGCTGAAAGACTGCCATCGCTGGGCATTCCCGACGAATGGGTGAGCAACTCATGGATCGTGATTGGATTCGCGTCGACGTCACGGAGGTGTGGACAATAGTCGTCGACGGGATCGTCAACTGAGAGCTGACCGTCCTCGGCGAGTTGCATTATTGCTACGGAGGTGATTGACTTGGTACACGAACCGATACCATAGAGCGTCTCTGGCGTCGCTGGTGCGTTTGATTCCAGCTTCCGTGCCCCAAACCCGTCGGTGTAGAGGATGTCGTTGTCGTCGACAATCGCTACACTTACCCCAGGAACACCTTCGTCACGGACCCACTTACTCACGAATGATTCGGCGTCGCGAGTGATCTCTGCTGACAGGGAATTGCTTGCCATTGTCTAGTATGGTGGTAGTGATTATGTATACCATTAGCTCGGATCAAACTACGTCGATACAAATGGTTCCATCTGATTTCGTGCTAGCTCTCGGCGCGATTTTCACGGAAGTTGACAAGCTCGATGTTCTGTTCCGAACGCTGGATTGTCTCGGATATTCTTAAAGCACCATCGTGACCCGTGAATATCAGTAGTGGTTCGGATCGATGTTGAAGATCGAATCTCCATTTTTGAAACCCCGGACGCGACTATCTCCCTCACTCAAAACGATCGTGACCGCCTCTGTTTCATCTGTAATCGCGGCTGCTGCGTTGTGCCGTGTTCCAAGTCCTTTTGGAATATCGAGAGTGTCGATAGACGGTTCGAGATACTGATACGCGCTCACAATTTTCCCCGCATCAGAAATAACAAACGCACCGTCGAGGCGTGAGAATTCCTTCAACATCACACTGACAATTGGGTCGCCAGCATGAACGTGAGACTGATCGAAAGGATTGTAGGAGAGTGATCGAGACGAATTCATCACAGTGCCTGCATCGCCGATCGAAAACAGTGCTCCGACCGGTTTTCCTTTCTGACCACTTTTCCCTAATCCAATCGCTAACTCAAGTATGGCCTTTATCTCCGATTGTTCTGCCCGCGAGTGATAAAAGAAATCATAGAGTTTACTTGTCTCGCTTCGATCAACGTCGATCCGTGTAACTGAGTCAATGCTATCGCTAAAGAGCTGTGCAGCACAAATCACGGTTTCACTGTCAGTAATAAATTCGTGATCTAGCGCACCAGTTACCCCAAAACGAAAGAGTTCGGACGCGTCTTGAAATTCTATTGGGAGCTCGAAAAACTGTTCTTCGTCAACGCTGTTCTCGATCCCTACAACGACGGTATTGACGTCGCTTTTCCATTTGTTATATTGAGACTTGCTTGGATTAAACAAAAGAGTAGTCTCAACATCGGCTATGATGTCCTTGCACAAGTCTTGTAACTGATCCATTGTGTAACGGTGTGCCTCTATGTTCAGTTAGTGTTCATTCCCTTAGATTCCTCCGTCTATCAAATCAGTGTCTAGTTGTTCCCGACAATCCAGCAATTGACGCTTGGGAGTATGCATCTTGAAACCTGAGGACCGTCTCGGACGGCCTGAAATCCCGTGGTGGGATTTCCGCGTTGACGAGACGCGTTGCGTCTCGTTCGCACACCAGAAGTCTTCGACTTCTGGGGACGCCTATAGTTGATGGGGAGGAAGGTCGCTTTGACACGGCTCCACGCGCTGTAACGCACACCGTCGGTCATAATTCGGTGGCTACCGTTGACGTTCCACGCGAAAGCGTCCTTGAGAACCGAGGAAACGCGCAACCTCAATATCCTCTTTGAGGAATCCTCGCGCTTTAGCGCG
>NZ_JBIOAV010000006.1:0-164532 GCF_043952005.1 Haladaptatus sp. CMAA 1909
CGACTAACCCAGATAACTCGACTAACCCAGATAACTCGACTAACCCAGATAACTCGACTAACCCGTGTTACGCGGGTTACGAGGTGGTTGTATGACGCTTCGAGTTGCCGTTTCTCAGCAAAAAGGCGGTGTTGGAAAGACCGTAACGACGAAAAATCTCGCTGCAGCACTTGCTGACCGCGGTCACCGAGTACTAGTCCTCGACGCTGATCCCCAGGGCGGCACAACACTCAAGCTTGGGCTTCGAGATCGCTACCGACAAAGTGACGCCCCTGCATTATTCGATGTACTAGCCGATCTTGGGGATCTAACGCTAGACGACCTTGACCAACTCGTTGTTTCGAATTGGGACATCGATAGTGCCGCTCATGAGGGTCCGGAAGGCTTCGATCTTATTCCAGCACATATTCGAAACTTCCGTTTAGAGAAGCATCTGCATTCTCAGACACGCGGTATCGAAGCACTCCGAATGGCACTTGATCGGTACGAGCATGACTATGATTTCGTTCTCATTGATTCACCGCCAAACCTCGGCCCTCTAGCGGATGGTGCATTAATCGCAACTGAGAACGTCCTGTTCCCAGCCAACCCAAACATCATCGCGAGAGATTCGCTGGAAATTCTGTTTGACGAGATTGACACGCTTGAAGATCGATTCACAGACGGTGACTCGAAGAAGTATTCCATTCGGACGCTTGGAGCCGTCTTGAACGAAGTCCCTGCGCAAGGTTCTGTCGTCACTGAAACACGAGACTGGTTCTATCAGACCTTCGGCGAAGATTTCGTTTTTGAGATTCCAGATCGGAGTGCGATTGAACACGCAATCGAGAATCACTCAACAGTGTTTAGCTACAACCCTGAGTTAGGCGACTACCCGTGGGATCGTAAGAAAATCGATGAGCTACGTAATGCGTATCATCGAATTGCAGAACACCTGGAGGAGTATCAATGAGTGACGACAGTCAAAACGAACTGGGTAAGCGATTTGAGGATCGTATCTCTCCTGAGCCACCCTCCTCTTCCTCAGCGAGTGATTCATCAAACGCGTCTACCACAGAGGAGATGAATAACCCGGGTTTAGCAAGTGAGACAGAAAACGCGAGTAACTCGAATAACTCGGGTAACCCGAGTAACACGGGTTCGTCGCCAGGACCTGATCCAGATCCAAACGCAAGCCGCAATCAAGAGCGGATATACATGGCTGTTGGCAGTGATCGAGCAGATGCCCTGAACGGTATGTATGAACGATTCGACGCTCGTTCAAAGCTCGCAGGACAAGGTGGAATCGAAAAGCATCGCGATTTTTGGGCAGCCGCAGCTGAATTGCTAATCGATTCTGAAGACGAACTTGCTGACCGCCTTGATATTCCGTCAGTAACCGAGTCTGAATAAGGCTAGACTGGTAGAACCCCCGGAATTTGTGGTCCAGAATCCGAAACTAGAACTACATTGATGTGTGCTCATTTTCTCGAAGATTCATGAGCTGAGACTGAACTGTGTCCATCCAGGCGTTCGCCTCGTCTTGTAGCTGCTGTTTGGTTTCAGCAAGTGATTGAGCTACATGGAGATATTTGACACCCCCATCGGCGACATTCCGGGGATACCGAGTCACAAATTCTTGTTTGAGCAGCGATTTCAACTGCTTGCCAATTGTACTAGAATCGCGGTCGAGAACATCTGCAATCTCGGCGATTGAGCAGTGTGGATGATCGAGTATCACCAAATATACGCGAAATTCGGCTTTATTGATTCCACAAACCGTGGCCATTGCGTCCGTCAGTTCCACATTAGGGCTCCTTTTGAGAAGTTGCTGAAACGCCTGGGTTCGTCTGGAAGGGTTCTCTACTTGACCACCAGAACATTCCGATTTCCCCGCCACTTTGTCATCTGCTAATTCCATACCGGCATTATCTAGTGATGACTAATAGGTTTTTCCGACACACCAACAAAAGCGTGCGACGGGATTCTATTTGACCCGATTACGATGTTATCCGTTTCGTGTTGTTTATAGCCGCAGCAACGAAAATCGGTGGTGTGTCATCTGACGAGCGCATTCGAGGACTTCTCGAACTCACCCGGCCAGGGAATGCCATTGCGTCGGGCGTACTGACGTTTACTGGCGCGTTCGTTGCTCAAGGCAGCGAAATTCTGTCCCATCTTGGCGCGAGTAGTGCTGCCGTCATCACAACGATTCTTGCTACTGGTGCGGGTATGGCCATCAACGACTATTTCGATCGGGATATCGACCGAATCAACAACCCAGAACGGCCAATTCCGCGTGGTGCCGTCGCGCCGCGAACTGTCCTCGTGTTTAGTCTCGTCTTGTTTGCTATCGCTGGCACACTCGCTCTTTTGCTGCCGACGCTAGCAACGATCATCGCAGTTCTCAACCTTGTTGCACTCGTCACGTATACAGAATTCTTCAAGGGGCTACCAGGCGTCGGCAACCTGCTTGTGTCGTATCTTGGCGGGAGTACATTCTTGTTTGGTGCAGCAGCAGTTGGCAACCTGAGTCCGGCAGTCGGTGTTCTGTTCCTGTTAGCAGCACTGTCGACATTCGCACGAGAAGTAATCAAGGACGTCGAAGATCTTGCTGGCGACCGCGAGGAAGGGCTGAATACACTTCCAATCTCGATCGGTCGACAGCCGGCATTGTTGCTCGCGATGGTAGTACTCCTTGTCGGGATGCTCGCGAGTCCAGTGCCGTACTTCATCGGAACATTTGGGGTCGCGTATCTTGTGCTGGTTGCACCGGCGGTTCTCCTCATGCTCTACTCCGGCTATCGGAGTTTCGATGATCCAACGGGTGGACAATCTTTGTTGAAGTACGGGATGTACATCTCGGCAGTGGCATTCATTGGTGGCCGCTTGACGCTTCTTCTATGACTTCCTCTTATCGAATACTCCACGGACCCACGAAGAAAGGGATGCTTCTACCTGACCGTATCGAAGCCCTTCTTACGGGCGTATGCGACGAGGGCATCCGGGTGGAGAGGGCCGTCTTCGTCACTCTGAGCATCAGTAACGCCGTCGAATGTTCCGCTGCCGGCGACGTACGCTGAGGTGGCAACAGTGTACCGCTTGTCGCCGACAAGCGGGCCGTTTTGTGTCGTGACTCCTTGGAGACCATCCATAGTCCAGTCAACGTTTAGGCCGTCAAAGTGAGCCCAAACGGGGTTGTCGGGGTATTCGTCGGTTCGGATTGCAGAGTTTGTTAGTGCCCGAAGTTGGGAGCCATTCAGTTCAAGGACTGCGATAGGTGCCTCAAAGGGATAGAGGCCACGTATTTCGCCGACGGTGATATCGCCAACCAGCGGTGGGCCGTCCCGAACGCCGCCTGAGTCGATGATGCCAACGTCGGCGTCAACTGCCCACCGGGTCGCGGCGGCCACGAATCCGGCGACTTGCGAGGTACCGTTGTAGCGGGTCTGCCGCTCTCGTGAAATGAGTGTCTCGACGTGGGTGACGATATCGTCGAGGCCAGTTCCTTCACGGAGGGTACGGACTTGATCACCGACCGCCGAGTCGGGTGTCCAGTCAGGGACATGGCGAGAGGACACTTCCAATGTATCGAGATCAACAGCGCTGACGATCCGGCCGTTTGCTCCAGGCCGCACAATGCAGGTGCTGTCTATGTGATCGACGCGCTCGGAGTGGACGTGCCCAGCACATACTACGTCGGCCGCGGTCTCTTGGGCGAGAGTAGTCGTCATCCTATCGCCAACGTGCGCGAGGAGAATCACGGTGTCACAGTTCGGTCGGAGGCGTTCGGTCTCCCGCCGTGCCGCCTCTACAGGATCAGTGGATCGAACCCCCTCCAGCCAGTCTCCGATAGCGTCGGATGCGGTAACGCCAGTGATTCCGATACGTCCACCGGTATGTTCGACGACGACTGACTGCGGGACGTCAATATCGGGGAGTATGACATTCGCTGATACCCATGGTTGGGGTGATTCCTCAACGATCGCTTGGAGGGCGTCAATACCGAAATCGAAGTCGTGGTTCCCGAAGGTCTCTGTGGCTGGATTAGCAGCTTCAAAGAACGGAAATGCATGGCGGCCTTCGTGTTCGTTCGCGAGGGCGCCGGGAGCGAGCACGTCGCCGGATCCAACGACGACGGCGTCGGCAGGCGTCCGGAGGGTTGCCACGAGCTTTGCGACTCGTTCGGGACGGTCGAAGGCATTCTCGATGTCGGAGTAGTGGAGAAGCGTCGGCATGTTATCTGTTTGTCGTGACTCTGGGGACTTGAACGTTCGAGTTCAGATGAGCATGTATTCCCAGACGCTCAGCGACCGCATTGATCGCGGTACGGATCCCTTGCTTTACTCGCTCATTTCACGAAACTGATCCCCGACCCTGTGGGTGCCTCAACCGGTGCCAAGTTGGTAAGTTCGTGCTGACCCCATTCTCTGCCTCAAGAGACCATTTACTTGTTTTATCGACGCTTCATCCACATTGGTAGGCCATCCTGAGTTTGAAGCGTGAGTTCGGGTTCAATCGACATCGAGTCGTCTTCTCCTTTCCACTCAAACTCCCAGTCTTGGCCAATCGTTGCTAACACTAACGTCGATTCGAGCAGCGCAAAGTCACGGCCAATACACGTCCGGCGACCACCACCAAACGGCATATACGCGAATTCGGGCAATTGGTCTTCTAAGTCTGCTTCCCATCGATCCGGTCGGAACGACTCCGGATCGTCGTAGAATCGCTGGTCACGATGGACAGCAAAGATACTCAGATGCACCTCTTCATCGGCCGGCAGCTCATATCCGTTGACTTCGACGGCTCGAGTGGTTTGACGTGGTACCGTGTGTACTGATGGATATAGCCGCATGGTCTCTTTCACAATCCGACGCGTGAGTGTGAGGTTCTCAATATCTGCATGTGTCGGTGTATCGCCATCAAGAACAGAATCAAGTTCCTCATGAAATGCGTCTTGGATCTCGGGATGTATAGCAAGTGAGTACCAGGCAAATGCAAGAGCTGAAGCCGTTGTCTCGTACCCCGCGAAGATCATCGTTATCATCACGCCCTCGACTTCCTTCTGGCTCAACTGATTCGCATCCGTTGCTTCGCGTGCTTCCTTGAGTTTCGAGAGAAGCGTCTCTGAGTGATGGGTATCTATGCTATCTGATGGGGGTTGCTCTCCGAGGAGTTCGCGAATTTCTGTCCGAAGTCGCTCTTTCGAGTGCTTAAAATCACGACGAGAAAGGGTTGGAACCCAATTCGGCAATAGCCAGGAGGTGGGTGCAAACCAGCTGTTGAGACCATCTGCTGCAGCACGTAGATCGTCACCCTCTCCCGGCTGAAGTTCGCGACCAAACAGTGTCGCGAACAGCACCTCCAGGGTAAGATTCTGCATTTCAGTTTCCATGTCGCGAATTTCTCGATGGCGCCAGGTCTCGAGACGGCGTTGTGTTGCTGCTACCATGGAGTCGCTGTACTCTGCGACCTGCCTTCGGGTAAAAAACGACTGGAGCACACCCCGCTGTCGACGCCATTGATCGCCTTCTGCCGCAAGTACACCATCTGCAAATGCCGTTTGAAAATCATCGGTCTTGCCAAAGGCATCGATCTCGGTTACCAGGGCTTGTTTAAAGTAGTCTGGATGAGCGAGTGCGAACACTTGACTGCCTGGCAATTTCATCCGATAAACGTCGCCACACTCTTCGATTGCTCGATCAACGAAATCGAATGGGCCTTGAGCGAAATCGATCGTATGGCCAATAAAAGGATGTCCTTCAGGAGTTGGAGGATGGCGAAGATTTGATTTCATAATATTGTATCCTGCGACACCATAAATAAAACCAGTGAGGTCCGACTCTCTTGCCATTTTATAGGAACTAGTTGAACATACTGACTGTATTTCCATATATTTTGAATTCATGCAGCCAAATTCGTAATTCTATAAATGATATGGATAGAAAACTACCGTAGGAGATGACGGTATGACTACTATGGATTATCGAGCAACGAATCCGCTGTCTGGTGAAGAACTAGTTGTCCGAGATGAAATCAACGAGGCGATTGATTCAAACCGTCTTCTTGTACTCCGCACAATCGATTCGCTCTCAAATCCAGTCACTCAAATCGATATCACCAATGAGATCGACTCAATTCGACAAGTGGTCTCAACTCACCTCGCTGTGCTTCAAGATCGAGGATTCGTGAATCGCGATGAGAATAAAATCGAGCTGACCGCTGGCGGTCTTTTGTTTCTTGATGCGTTTGACACGTGTCTTGAGATCCTCTCCGAGGAAGAATTGGGCCTCCTTACTCGTTCCGACTATCTGCTCCCTATTTTGGAGGCACTGACGAGTGAACCGTACCGAGTCCAGGAGTTCCAAACAGCACTCGATGAGCCACCCTCTGATTCCACGATTCGGCGTGCTCTGTCCGACTTCGTCGAGAAAGATTGGGTAGGAGGGGGTCGTGGTGAATACCAGATTACAGATACCGGTCGGCAAGTGCTGTCGGCTTACACCGACTTAGCAGAGTCGCTCACGCAACTTATCGAGAAAGCACCCTGGTTCCAACGCCTCCCACCAGAGAATGCGACCGTCCCAATCCAGGCGCTCGCTGACGCCGAGTTAACCATCTCGAACCCGAGTAGCCCATCTTCCGTTTTGACCACAGCATTGGCGCTCTACGACCGGAAAGTCGACCGATTTCGGGGGATGAGTTCTATTTACAATTCGCTCCTTTTCAAAACCTACAACAAGATTCAGCAATTCAACATCGGGCCGAACTACGAGGTCATCGTGGATCGGCCAACATTTTTCAAGATGCTTGAAACGACTGATTTTGAGTACCGGGTTGACGATGAGGACATCGACGGTGATGACCCACTGGTTCTCGACCAATCTCATACGCTTGGTATTGGGATCTATGACGAGCGGAAGGTTGCAATCGGTGCGTACAATCAGTTCGGGCGGGGCCAGCATATTGCGATGGTCGTGAGTACGGATGATCGCATTGTCGAGTGGGCCATTGATCTGTACGAAACCTATCGTGAGCAAGCGAAGCACCCAACCGAACTGGAGCTAGCTCCGTACTAGCGGTCGTTGTACGCATATTTTCTCCTGTGGTCTGCTTTTGCTGTGGTATCTAAAAATGTCGTCTTTATTTTCATTGTTTCATACGAATTAACACCGTTAACTGCGATGCAAATAATACACCCCGGTGAGAAGCAATAGCCACGCCGGAGGTGAGTTCCCGACCCATTCAACTGGATCGCCGTCAGTTGACGTTGTCCGGGCGACCCCGCCAATCGCATGGCTCTCGGGTCAACTGTCGCCGGTGCGCAAATCAGCGAACGTCTGTGGGATCTAAGCACTCGTTCGCGGGCGCACCGACCGTCTCTGGCGTAGCATGACCCAGTTACAAGTCTATGATCATGTCCCAGAGTACTCGAAACTACGAATCCGGCTCTTGTAAAGTTTCCCCGCCATCGGACGTGCAGTGCCGCCTAGATCAGTGGGTAACGTCTCCAGAGCAGAATCATCCGAGTTCGTCGTCGACGGACCTCTCTACATCCTCTGATAGTCTCTCCAAACGCGTCTCCTCGTTGACGACCGCCAACAAACTCAAGCAGCATCCGTACCGTGATCCAGAGAAATTGCGGACTGTCTTTGAGCAGGAAGGAACAATCGCTGGCACCGCTACTCACTTCGACGTCTCTCAGACGACGGCTCGCTTGTGGTTGATTCAGTATGAGCTGTACGATCCAGAACGGCAAGGAATGTCATCTGTTGCGAATCAGCTAGGAGAGCTGTCGCCCGAGGATCTTGGACTTCCACCATTGGGGGAACACCAATGAGAGCGACGGATTTCGGAGGTGAACACTGATGGCTCCCGAATTGGAGTCTGAGAACGATAACGAGAATGCGATCTCGGATGACGATGTAACCCCCTCGATAGAGATCGATATGGCTGAGCCGAGCGCATCGAATGCGAGTACGGCTGAGCAGGAGCTCCCAAGCCGCGAAACGATGTGGGCAGTGATCCAGCAGCAGGCCGAGCAGATCGATACGCTAGAAGAGCATGTTGAGACGTTAGAGCAAGATCGTGAGACTGCCGAGAAGAAACGGGCACACGATCGGAGCCGCCTGAGTGCACTTGAGGAAACAACTGACGAGATACAGGACGACGTCGACGATCTTGTGGACCATGAAGAGAAGAACGCTCGGACACGGGCGTCTATAACACGAATCATCAACCTTGTGCGCGACTACGAGAGTGCGGACGGAGTGGACGATGAGTCGGAGAACCTTGCCGCGGAAGCGTCCAACGTTGGTCGGCAACTCTTCGAGACGGTCCAGCAGTCGGAACAGAATACCGAGCTCATGAACTTCCGCGAGAAGCGCGCGGAGAGCCAGCAAATCGAAGACAAGTATCTCGCTGTGCTCGAAGCGGGACAGAAGCTCGCGACGGAAAACGAGACAATGATTGCCCGGATGAATTATCGGAAGGTCGCAACGCACTACGGGTGTGCGTACAAAAACGACGGCTATCGAGTCATGGAAGAGATGGCCGAGCGTGTGCCCGGTGTGACCTACAAGGAGTCGAAGAATCTCGGACCAGAGACAATGGGTGTTGGAGGTCGTCACATCCAGATCTCGTTCGCGCATCCCGATCTTGCCGGATGGATGCGCGCCCATGACGCTAACACAGGAGGGAAGTAACCACGGACGGAGCAGATTATAACGTTGTAATCACGGGGATTCCACGAACCCCCCTCTGTGGCGGTCCCACCGCAAGAGATTCACACCGCGTTGCCGGTGACACACGGTGGTAACGGTTGTACGGCTACTGTGGAGTGCGTCATTTTCTGCGTCTGTTTCTGCGAAACGAGGGGGGTTGTCTCGGCCAACCCCCCTTATTACAATGTTGTAATCGATCGCGCCTCTTCGCCCCGCACAACTCAGCTACCGATCTCGTCTTCTTCTGTAGAAGAGGTGAACGACATGATCCGAGGTAGTTGAATGGAACCTGCGCTGAGTCACCGACCAAGGAGCCGTGCCAGCAGGCCGCCAGAGTTGTTGTCAGCGGATTCTGCTGGTCGCAATGCAGTTTCCTTCCGTGCCTTGTTCGCGTACTTCTGTGCTTCCTGCGCTTCGGAGAGACGTGCATTCAGCGTTTGTTTGTCTGCTTGGAGTACATCTCAACGGCGTCTTGTTTTCCAATCTACACCGCGCCTTGCGGGAGACGCGTACTGCGAATCTACAGCAGCGGCATTTCGCTCAGCAAGTCGATCGTCTGGCGGTCGGACTTACTGAGTTCGATGCGGAGCATATCAAGTATGAGCATCGCTCAGTCGGTGGGCTCGTCTGGGTCCGCGATATCTGTTTTAGCAGTAGCGACCGCAAGACAAGTGAAGTGGCGGATTTCCGAACCCAGAGCAATCTGTTACGTTGCTTTCTACTGAGATAACGAGTCGCTGTGTTGCAGTCTGATGATCCTACAGAGCGAAATGCGTCTAACAGCCTTGCTTGAACGCACTTACTCTCTTGTGGTTAATCGAGATGCAGACTGATAGTAGTGAGCGCTAAGCACAGCGATGAATGCAAAGAAGGCTGTAAGATAGCGGCAGGGAATCTCGGCTTGAGCATACGGAATCTGAAACAGACACTCAGAGGGGGCGATGGCCACCTTATACAATGCTGTGAAACACAGCAAGACACCAATTCCGAAGACAAATCTGAACACTACTATTTCGTGGAATCTTTTGGTAAGTCCCAGCAGAAATGCGATTGCCATCATCGTGGCCATGGCGAGTAGCAAATACGGGTTTTGATGCCACTCAGTAAAGGACTGAGAAGGCTGAATTCGAGAGACAATAAACGTCTCCAGTAACAGCACACTGAGCGAACTCACCGTCCCAAAAAACAGAAATCGATTTTTCAGTCTCATAGAGTCTCGAATTTCAGTTCGAAATTACTCGTTGTGGTCTGCTGCTTCAAACTCGACGTTCTGTTTTTCGCCAGCTAGGGCAATGTGTCCATAGTTAATGAGACCAACAAAGACAGCCCCTCCAACGATATTCCCCATTGTCGTCCAGAGGATAAAGTGTCCATAGTCGCCCAACGTGACGCCTTGTCCCAGCAATATCGCAGAGAGTACCTCCGTTGTCCCGAGGATGCTGTGATGGAAGGGACCGAATCCAATGACTGCAGTCCCAATGAGGACGAAGAGAATACGACCAACAGTATCTCGACTGGCCGCAGACAGCCATGTTACCAAGCCCATCAGCCAGCCTGCGATTACACCACTGAGGAATATCACCCACCACGCGTAGGGGAGCAATGCAGACGCTAACGTTCCAAACGCTTCTGCGTCGACGATCCCCATCTGTGGACCAACGAAAGCGATGAGTCCAGCAAACAATGCACAACCCACAAGATTCGAGACATACGTTACACCCCAGACTCGACCAAGTTCTCCGATGGTCGCTCGGTCATCAAGAACTGGCAGAATCGCCATCGTCGAGTGAGCAGTGAACAGTTCGGTTTGGCCAATGACGACGAATAAGAACGCAATCGATGACACGGCACCGAGCGTGATTTGTTGGATGAGTTTTGACCCAAATCCACCAGAATAGGTCAAAGCCATCGCCATGAGTAATGCGCCGAAGCTGAGATTGAGGCCAGCTGATAACCCAGATAAAAACACGCCCTTTGGAGGACGATGAATCTCCTTGAGCGCACTTTCCATCTCCCGCTCGAGAATATTTCGATACGAAAGTGAGGCCCCTGATGGTTCACCGTCAGACTCAGAACTCATTATCTGTTAATATAGATTCTGTGGATGGATGTTAAAGGGGGCGAATTTAGCTCGGAGAGGGATGCAATCCGTTATTTGACTGTGTCTTACCCCGGAAGCGAAGAGAAATAATTTACCTGACAATCCACCAATCAACGTTAGTTCATCACTACCTACGAGGAACTGAGAATGCAGATTTCGGGTTTTCAAAAATTGACATTCAAAATATAATTCGATAAAGACAAGGGGTCCATCACCGAAACACAAACTGTACGAAGATGGGTACAATACAATCTCCAGCTAGAGAGCGAAGTCGATGCCGCATAGCCATCCGTGTAGGTGGATCTCTTATCGAATTTCGCAGACGACAGAAAACCACTCCTGAGTAATGACTGAAACAGAGCAACTCATGGCTCAACATGACGTCACAGGGACTCCCAAACGCGGGCTCATCATGTCCACGCTCGTCTTCTATGCGGGCCTCACTACCATCGTGTTCTATGGGGCGGCAGGACCAATCCTCGAAGAGCACTTGGCGCTTGCCGGCGTCCTTCACGGACTCTTGCTGAGCTCACCGCACCTTAGCAAAGCAATTCTCAGAATCCCTTTCGGTGCATGGGTGGACGAAGTCGGCGGACGAAAACCGTTGCTCATTCTCATGGCCTCGACGATCATTGGAACAGCAGGTTTGGTTATCACGCTGTTCCTGACCTATCCAGAGAACTTCGACATGAGTCTCTACCCTGTGCTGGTGTTCTTCGGATTCTTGGCAGGTGCAGGTGGAGCGACATTTTCCGCCGGGATCACGCAGACTTCTTACTGGTATCCCAACGATAAACAGGGGTTCGCGCTCGGCGCGTTTGCCGGCGTCGGCAACATCGGCCCGGGGATGGTCGTCTACGTCCTCCCCGTCCTTATCGGCATTTGGGGGCTAACAATGGCCTACTCAACCTGGTTAGTGTTCCTGCTGGTCGTTACCGCTATCTACGCCGTGTACGCGGTTGATCCGTACTACTTCCAGCTCCGCAAGCAGGGTAAAACGCCGGAGGAATCACAAGAAATCGCTGACGAGCTCGGACAAGATATCTTCCCGTCGGGTGGCACATGGGATTCGTTGAGGATCTCTGCGAGAAACCGCCGGACGTGGATTCTCGTCTTCTTGTACACGGTTTCGTTCGGCGGCGGGTTCACTTCCCTGTCAGCTTGGTTCCCCACCTACTGGGAACAGTTCCACGAGCTCACGCTCGCGACAGCTGGCCTGCTGGCAGGCATCTTCATCGTCTACGGGTCTCTTATCCGAGTTCCCGCAGGCAGTGTCAGCGACAGATTCGGCGGTGAACTTGTTGCGATCATCAGTTTCGGCATTATGGCTATTGGCGGCGGGATCATGACTGTCGCCACTGGATTCTGGCCAGCAATCCTCGGCATGATGGTCCTTGGGACGGGTATGGGGTTCGCCAATGCGGCCGTGTTCGAACTGGTGCCGAAGTTCGTCCCGGAGGCCGTTGGTGGTGCCTCTGGCTGGATCAGTGGCATTGGCGGCGGTGGCACTCTTGTTATTCTCCCGCTGATGGGGCTCTTCGTGGACATCTACGGGCACATCGGATACGCCAGAGGGTTTGCTGTCTTCGTCATCTTAAGCGGGCTCTGTGTCATCGTTGCTGCCGCTCTCAAATGGCTGATCCCGGAACCTGAAGAGACGGCTGACGAAGCAGCTCTCCACTAAATATCTTCAACCCACCCACGCTTGCTGAGAAAGGCAGATAGTATTGAAATCCGTATCTTATTCTTCAGGGTCTCGGTGCACAGTTAATACCGGGATCTCGGAGTGACGCACGACGTTTTCTGTGACACTTCCGAGGAGAGCCCGTTTAACACCAGTACGCCCGTGTGTCCCCATGACGATAACATCGATATCGTGATCTTCTGCGTACGAGAGGATATCGTCGTGAGGCTCTCCACGACGAACCGCTGTTATCGTCTCGAGATCCTGCTCTCTGGCTTGGTCGACGATTTCTTTCGTTGCCTGCTGGCCTCGTTCTTCAAGCGCATTTAGGAGGTCGTCTAGGCCAGAGAATCCCTCGCCCATACCAGAGACGGACGTAGGTTGGTCGACAATATAGAGCACGTGGAGCGTTGCATCATGCGCTTTCGCAAGATTGAGTGCCATCTCTACCGCGGGTTTGGCTGGATCACTGCCGTCCGTTGGGATGAGTATTCGATCGAACATGGGTTGGTGCGTTCTTTTTGTATATTGTTTTGCGGTACAGATAATGTTGTTCGCAGCCACTTGATGGCCAATCATGAGTGGGGGAGATAGAAAAGGTGGCACTTTGACAACATTGCATATACGGCGCCACAATCATTACTCCATTCAAATTGGTATTATACTCATGTTCAATTCGCTCCTTCTCGCTACGGATGGGAGTGGGTATCACCGAGCAATGCAGCAAGCGTTTGATCTCGCTGCCTACCATACTGCGACAATCCATGTACTCTATGTCATCGATATTGTTCAGAGTGGACCAGGAATTATTGGACAGTCCAGTCCTACATCCACTCGATCAAGGCTTCACAACGAAGGACGTGAAGCCTTGGAATTTATCAGCGGTGTCGCAGAAGATCGAAATATCACTGTCGTCACTGAGACCCGAGAAGGGATGCCAGCTGGGGAGATCTGTGCCTATGCGAACGAGATAGCGGTCGACTTACTCATTCTTAGCCCTCAGAGACGGACCGAATTCAGTCGGCTTCTGCACGGTAGCGTTACAGAGCGGACAATTCGACGAGCAGAACAACCTGTTTTAACGATCCAAAAGAAGCCAGTAGAGAGCAAATATGTAGCCTCAGAACGGAGTAAGTACTCCTCAACGTGTCAAAACAATCCCTGTCGAGAACATCAGTTCAATGATTCCTAATTCGTCTGTCCAACGCGGTTTGGTCACGACTACAACAACAATTGGTGCTCCATTCAAAACAGCCATCATAGAAATTGTCAATTGACTGGTGACGAACTTCGATGAGTGGGCAGTTGATGTGAAAATAATATGGTAGCTCACAGGAACATTTTTAGTTTTAAGCGGATGTCAACCATCTTCGCTCAATGAGTTTTCGAAAGGAACTATTTTGTGTTAGTACCTAAGCGACCATTATGGAACTCGAAACAGCGATTCGGTCGTATTACGATTACGTCGATGCAGAAGAGTACGAGGCGTTGTTTGATCTCTTTGCTTCCAAGATTGTGTATCATCGATCTGGTCAACCGACGATTCGAGGCTTCCAAGATTTCAAAGAATTTTATCTCACTCATCGTCCTCTTAGTGAGGGTTCTCATACTGTCGACGAACTCCATGTAGACGATCGGTCAGTCGTAGTGCGTGGACGGTTTGAAGGCATACTCAGGGACGAGCACATCAAATTCGGGTTTGCCGATGTTCATCATTTCAATGAGCAGGGGTTGATATCTGAACGCTGGACCTATACCGATCTTGGGGCTGTTTGATAATTAGATCCGATTAGTTAGCGTCTCTGAGTACCTTGTCTCAAGCCGAGTGAGTCAAGAACCTCACGAGAACTGTTTTTGAAGGAACCTATACAAGCGGGCTTTGTCGGAACGACGAACTAGGTCTCAACTCGGAACCGAATATCAATCTCGTTGGAATCCGTGACCGAGATGCCGTCGTCCGTTTCGATCACTGTAACCTGACTGTCCACGAGTCGGTCTCGGAGCACGTCGAGTGCCCGTGTTTCTGGAAGAACCACCTCGAACCAAGATAATCCTCGGCCACTTGCTGTCCCCGTTCGATGGTGCCACGTATTCGCGCCGATGTGGTGATGATACCCTCCGACAGACACAAAGAGCGCGGCTGGCATGGTTGTTTGCACCTCGAATCCGATGGTATCAACATAGAAGTCTCTGAATGCGTCAAGCGAGGAAACTTCGAGATGGACATGTCCAACGTCCGTTCCCGGAGGTGCCTGAGTTCCACCTCCGGCAGCGGCTTTGATACTATCGAGATCAAGGGGTTCAGTACTGATCTGCACCGTTCCATCGTCGGCGATGGGCCACTCGTCGCGTGGGAAGTCACGGTAGACCTCGATGCCGTTTCCCTCTGGGTCCGTGAGATAGAGGGCCTCACTGACCCGGTGGTCGGAAGCACCACTGAGTTGCCAGTGGTCCTGAATCCGACCGAGTGCATCACCGAGGGCCTCCCGCGAGGGCACTCTGAATGCATTGTGGTAGAGCCCCGTGGCCGACTCATGTCGTGTGAGTGCATCTGCATCTTCCTCAAGAACAAGGAGGGGCGTTTCGTCAACTCCGAGAATCGCGATGGTATCGGATTGGTCGTGTACACTGAGACCGACGACATCCCGATAGAACTCGGTTAGTTCTTTAAGGTCTGAGACCCGGAGAGCGGTTCGTCCAATACGTGTCCTTGGCGGTAGTCTGTTTGGATTCATTGGGTCACCATAGTATAAGTGAGCGCTGCTTATCCGTCTGTGCCCCTTGACTGAGGCAAATCAAAGAGGAGTTCCATCGAGACGTGCAAAGAGTTCGAATCGCCGGTCACGAGTTATTATACTCTGACTATGATGGGGGACGTCCTTTGTCCCGTGTTCGAGTCACTTGACGCCTGGGGTGAAGACTGGCTGTAAGATGTCTGCAACCCACGGTAGCCAGGCAATGATGACTGAACGGCTTGGGTAACTCGAATGATGAGAGATTTATGCGTTGTTTGTCTTTCCCTTCTTGGCTGTTGAGCGTCCTACTCGCGCGTTAATCCCAGTTCTTGGGCTGTCGGGAGCGACCATCCGTAGATGAGTGCACCAATTCGTGTTCCAACGACCATCAATGCACACACCGCTGCAGCGGTTCCGTTCGAACCGCCGGCAGTGAGGACAACCCAGTATGTGCTGCCACCCAGTACCGCACAACTGGCGTAGAAGTCGTCGAGTAAGATGAAGGGTGAGCGATCCAGCAGGATATCCGCGATGGCACCCCCTCCGACGGCGTTGATTGTCGCGATCGCGACGACGCCGAACGCTGGAATATCGGCCTGTGTTGCAACGATAGCGCCTGTCGTGGTAAACGCGGCAAGCCCGATTGCATCCGAGAGCAGTATCAGTGGATGGGTGTCGGCTGACTCGAATGCAGCACTCACCCCAATCGCCAGTCCAACACCGAGCAAGCCGAGACCCATCTCAACGGGTGAGCTGAGTGCGAGCGGGATTCGATTGACGAGGAGGTCACGGGTCATCCCGCCAGCGAATGCCGTGGCGAGGCCGATCACAGTGACTCCGAACATGTCGAATTCCTCGCGTATCGCCTTGGTTGCGCCAACCAGCGCGAACGAAACGAGCCCAATCGTGTTCATCACGGCGAATGGATCAACGAACAGTGCTTCGGCGATCTCCTGCGTCACTGGTTCAAAACAGGATAACGGATCTGATGAGCGCTTCGTCTTCGGTCTCTATCCCAGTCTCGATAATGCGTCACGTTTTACACGGATACCAGAAATTGAAGCGAGTACTCTGTTGCTTGTGTAGTCTCATCTTCCTGTGCCGGATTTTGATATCGCGGCATATAATTTATCAACATCTGGGTGGCTGATACTGGCAGATAGAGCGGTTCTATCGGCAGTTTACACTGGAAGTGGTGGTGTCTGATGCACTGCCGGTTAATTCCATAAGCGGAAGTGGACCTACCCCGGGACCCTCGAATCAATCTGTGCGTAGTCCGTGGTGTGCACCACTAACGGGGGCAGTAATCTTGAACGCGTGGAGAAAGCTTATTATATTTTGTACTTGACAATCGGATGTGAGACAAAGACTGCTGCCCGTCGTGCTTGTTAGCCTTCTCCTCCTCAGCTCGGGATGTCTCGGCACACTCAACCCTGGAACGTCATCAACATCCGACCCCTCCAACGCATCTACTGCCAACCTCCCTCCTGGTGTCAACAAATCCGGCGTCACGAACGCGTCAACACTCATCACAGCGCACAATGAGACACTCCATGCAAAGGGGTACACACTGAATGGCACCATCACCCTCTACCACCGCAACGAGAAGACGAACAAGACGTTCCGCACAGTCGTCGGACCCAACAGCCAACAGTTTCATATTCAGGCGAAGAGAGTTCGCTCCAAAAATGAGACCGGTGAGTCATCGATCATAGAGAAGAATCGATTCAAAATTTGGGGGAATTCGACGACGACACTCCGTCACGGCTCTCTCGTTCAGGGAACAGTTCCCGTTGAACGTCTCCCGTCACATATCGCACGCATGAAAGCGCCACTGCGCAAACAAACCATCAAATCCTATCGTTTCAACGTTACGAACGTCGTTTCCCGCAATGGGCACACATTCACGACACTCGTTGGTAACTCCAGCCAGCAACAGAAGAAGAGTACCTCACGGCTTATCATTGACGAACGCGGTGTCATCCACACGGCTGTCTTCGAGGTCGGGAACTCCCATTTCGAGTATCGAGTCGCCACGCTTGGTGCATCGCCAGAGCGTCCGGACTGGGTAGCTAACACCACTGCAATGTGAAAGTATCAAAAAAAGCGATAGCGTGTTGAATGATTACTGTATTATCTCTCCTCAGCATGAAGATATATTTTGACATAAATTATAAGCGGAAGTAACCACCCCCCGGGACCCCCTTCGCGATCTATGCGCAACGCGTTCTCACCCCGAACTGGTTCTGAGATGGTTATAACGAACGATTCGTACGCTATCGGTGCTGCAGAATGGCGGTATTCGTGACCACAATCACGAACCGACCGAGAGTTATGATCATAGTAACAATTAAATGAATTTGTGATTACTCTGTTAATATGCCTCTGACGCCCTATCACCTCGGTATTGGCGTGTTCTTTGGTGTTGCGCTCTTTCGCTGGCTCGATTTCCCAACGCTCTGTATTGGGGCGATGATTGTCGATCTGAGGGCAATCGCAATCTATTTCGGGCCCTTCACTGGGAATCTCCATGGTCCCCTGCATACAGTGCTTGGCGGCACGCTCTTAGCTGGGCTCCTTGCTGTGATTATGTACAAGACGAAGCCATTTTGGAACCGACTTGGTGCACTCTTCGGCCTTGCACAAAAGCGATCATGGTATCGGATTGTGGCTGCGAGCCTCATTGGGATCTACAGCCATCTCATTCTCGATGCAATCATGCATGCAGATATGCAGCCCCTCTATCCGCTCACGGAGAATCCCTTGCTTGGCCTTCTGTTTCTCTCTGACGTCTATATTATCTGTGTCGCCGGATTCCTCTTTGGTGGGATTCTCTATCTGATTCATCTCTACCGCTGGCGAAGAGGCAGTTTCCACATGAGCTATTAACCCCCACCGACGGACTGGTGCGTCGCTTGTCGTCGCCCAACATTCTCTCGAGCTAAGAACCACGTAATATATCCGGAGACTTACAGTTGCGGCGATTGCGGTGGATCGCTGCGGCTTGAGAAGGTCACCGAATGACAGGCAAACGCTGTCCGGACTGCGGTCAGTTAGTGCTGGAAGGTACGACTCGTGGCCCCACGGCGATCACGCTCCGACCATGCGGGCACGAGATTGGTGACATGGAGGTGTTGAATGACGCTCCGGGCCTTATTCCTGATACCCGACGAGTGGCTCACGGCGTTCCTCGTGGACGCTAACGACGACTAACATTGGTTCACGTGTTGACGCGTTAGGTTCTCCTTCCTTCGGTTCTAAGATTGATCATTCGGACAATTAACGTCAAACAGTGCAACTCAAACTGTGGGTTTGCTAATAAGTGATGAGCGTTAATACTGAAGATACGATCAAATTACAGTCGGAGCGGATACAAACTGACCAACCGTGATCGCGTCACTGGCACGTCTGGCTGAGATTGCGATTGATCACAGTAGTTCCGACGACTTCTCTTTCGCCAACTGACACTGCCTCTACTTGATACCATTTCACTGGTTTTCCAGCACCAATTGTTCGATTCACGTCCGAGGGTAGATCGTAAATCGGAGCGATGACAAGATGAGTTTTTCCGACCGATGAGTCATTGAATCGCTTCGCAGGTATTCTCTGTCCCCATGCTGGCCCGCAATGATGGGAGACATCAATTCGGAGGTGGCCAGTCGTCGGCTTGTCTGTCGTCCATGAAACCGCTGCATGTGACTCGTTAATACGCTCAACAGTGACCTCAGGGGACCTGATTCCCGACACCGCGTTTATTGTCGAGACTGCTCCGGCAGCAGCGACCACTCCCACGGTCACCCCAATTACGATTCCGACTGTAACACTTACTTTCCAGATCCGATTTTGTGATCTATAATATGTTAGTCCATGGTTCCGCACCGTTCGGAGAATCGTGATTCCCACGAAACCCATAAACAGAAGAAAGCTGAGTGCACACAAGCCGTAGATAGTGAATGGGTCAATCAGGCCGTACAGTGGGTTTCCAGGGAGTGGGTAGAAGAGTTGCATTTCGGGATGTGTGAACGCGTCAAGGATGACGTGCGACCATGTTCCTGCCACACTCGCGAGGAGGACGCATAGTGCTGATTCAGGTCGCGAGCTCACGTGGTTGGCAACCCAGGGGAATTGGCGGGCGAACAGTAGAACACACCCTGCAAACACGACTGCGACAGCGAATGCTCCGAGAAGCGTGTTGTGCAATAATCCATGCTGTGGACCTGAAAGAATACCGAAGAAAACGAGTATCGCGCGGACATCGAGAATCACGCTTGCAACCAAAAACGTTCCCAAATCCAATCGTCGGCGCAGTGGATAGCCAAACAGGAGGGTTGGACCGAAGTGAAACGGGGTGAGTGGCATACACGACTTTCCTACTCATGTCTACTGGTAGTACTTTTTGTTTCGCGACCTCAAAGCAACTTCTTGGTCGAGAGGAGGAAACTACCCATTAGGTGTCGTGGGTTTGGTCGGATTCAAAGCAAGTGCAGCGAACGCTCTAGTTACGGCGTCGCCAATAGGTATCCGCATAATATTCCTCGCCCTTGGCTATCTACGAGGAAGTTCCCCGCTCGTCACCGTCTATAGAGCCAATTACTTTCGAAAGACAGCGCCAGCTATCGGTCGATCACTTGCTGTCAGTATACTATACTAACGCTACTGGAATTCACTCTCGATACGAGCGAGCAGTGATAATTCGGTGCGTTCAGCACTATCCGTGTAGCCCGGTACTGGCAGTTTATCGACCGCTTCCATCGTCGTAGGTGAGCAGTCGGCTGAGCGTCCAGCGCTGACTTGAACGGCTTTTACTCTACTATAACCAGCAGGGACCGCACCAATCGCTCGATAATGAAAGTTCCTGCTCGTCCCATGACACGCGTTCGAGCAGGAGGGAGGACGTTGCGGGATCGGGGGTGGGGGTGGATCGGGAGTGATGGCGCCAGACCCACGTGGGAACCCATTCAGGGTATGTCAGAGGGAACCGCGCCACAAATTGTCCTTATCGAGGGTTGGTATATGTTTTGTAGTGATTGTATAGAAACAAACAATCTAGGACAATGACGTGTATCTGTTGAAAAGCGTGTATTCCCTTCCGGGTTGGCTGGCGATTGGTTACAGCAATCCATAGAGAGGAGACTACATATTTTCCGTAAGATGCCCTTGTTCGATACGTTCCAAAGCGAGCTTGCAATCGTCCTGGACGAGACATGGGACGGTGAGAGTGATGCTGACTGGCTTGCGCCCCGATTGCTCGAAAATGATGGGATCAGACGGCTGCTGGCCGGCGTCACTGAGGATGCAACAGCGGTCTTCACATCTGGTTGAGTGGGAGTTGGTCAAGAACAATGGTTTAACGAAGTAGTCTCTCGACGATGATTGCTTGCCAATCACCAACACGTTAGTTTATTAACCTATACGATACATTCAGAAAATATGGCCACGTCCTCCAACCAAACCGCACGTCAACGCCGGCCGAGTCTCATCGCGGTTGGTGTTTGCCTGTTTGTTTTTCAGTTGTATCTTGGAATCAGTAGTAATACGCCGTTCGTAGTCGAGTCGGTTTCTCGGGCAGGGTTTGGACTCTGTGTCGCAACTCTCTTGATCTTATACGGGAACCAGACAATCTCAAAATCGATCCTTAGCGGTGGTGCGGTGGTTGCATTCATCGTGTTTGCCGCGATTGCCTACTTATTCCCGTGATTTTTACACCAATCTGATCCTATTGCTCATATTCGTATATTCTGTCACGGGCTGTAGCCGTCTTGATTGGCCGCTACCGAACAATCGGCGATAAACAGTCTGCTTTCTAGAATTTCGACGCATTTCACGGTGCGTGATTGGTTTAATAACCAAAATAGAAAGTGCGACAGCGGCGAGGTCGATTTCTCAAAATCACCCGATTTCGGCGATTGACTTCCTGTGGGCAGTATAAGCGGCAGTGGAATCTGGTAAGTCACTATTCTTAAGAGAATCTTTGTTCTCAGGTTCGACATTTATACAGTAATAAAATAGCACCACGCAATCTAATGACCTCCGTGAATCACCTCCACCTTCATAATAGCTTGGCAGAGAATTTAATTATCTGAAGAATTAGGAGGGTGTGCAGTGTAGATATCCTATGGGGGGAACACTCGTTGAAATCCAATTGGAAGCAGGCGACTTTGCACTTGCTCATTCGTTTCAGGCACTGCCCGATACGACTTTTGAAATCAAACCCGTTGTGATCGCTGACGATCGTCCGAGAACCGCCTTTCTGTGGGTTGGCTCGCCGAATCGCGAGCAGGTCAACCGCGCATTTGCCGCTGATGAAAGCGTTACAGGTTTTCAGTTCATTTTGGCGAGTCAGACCGAGTTGCTCTATCACCTCGACTGGGACTCCCGGATCGAACCATTGGTACACAGGATCGTTGAAAAACAGGGAACAGTGTTGACGGCTGTCGGGGAAAATGGCCAGTGGACATTCCGGATCTTTTTCGCAGAACACAACGATATTTCAGACTATTTTGCTGAATGCGAGAACAGTGGACTCTCGCTTGAGATCACTTCGCTAAAGGAATTTCCAGAGCCTCACCAGAGACCAGTTGGACTCACCGACGGACAACACGAAACGCTCCGGCGCGCCTATCTGCAAGGGTACTACGCAATCCCCCGAACAACAACTGCAGATGAACTTGCAACTGAATTCGGGGTTTCTCACCAAGCGATTTCCGAACGACTTCGACGTGGACACCGCCAACTCGTCGAGCAGATGCTCATTGCTGGCCGAGAAACACCCGAACTCTGATGGCATCTATGTCTGCGCAACTCGAACCGAAAGGTGATGGAGTATAACCATGAGACAGACACAGCTACGAATACGCTCGTTGGAACGCATCAACCATCAGATGGGGAATCGATCGAATATATCTGTCTACTGTGAACTTCCATTCGATCGGTAGTATAACGTTCCTCACGAAGAGCGTGAATCCAGCAACCAACGAAGTCTTGACGGCGTTGATAGTCCTATTCAACCGATTGTGA
Source organism: Haladaptatus sp. CMAA 1909 (assembly GCF_043952005.1). Classification (NCBI taxonomy): domain Archaea; kingdom Methanobacteriati; phylum Methanobacteriota; class Halobacteria; order Halobacteriales; family Haladaptataceae; genus Haladaptatus; species Haladaptatus sp. CMAA 1909. Next base: position 22,240 of record NZ_JBIOAV010000006.1, read on the forward strand.
ATACATTCAATGTCGGAAATTAATACTGGTAGTGAATATTATTTGTGCGGATTCATTCTCATAAACATCCCCACTCCGTCTTGATTAATTTCGATCCGATACTCTTCATAGGTAAAATCGATGATTGCCTGTGCTTCTGGTGGCAGTTCCGGAGAAAACAATGTTTCAATGAGGTGATCAACAGCCGAATACACCGGCGTGAGATCCTCTATACGAACTCCCTTTAACTCCGCTACCACTTCGGCAATATCTACTTGGACATCCTCCTTCGTGGGCGTGAGCTGCCGATAAACGAATGCATCTCCACTCCCGGGCCCTGTATCGCTTTTTTCAGTCATAGCATCTTCCTAAGGCGCTCATTAACTGTAAACACAGTGCCTGAATTAGCCGTATAGAGCGGGCAGAGATCTATGATTATTCACGAAGAGAACCACTCCGTTGTTGAGAAACTGATTCTAGAACGATGTCCGTTTGACTCGTGCTAACCAAATAGTGGTTCACGCAGACTTGTAAAAGTAGATGAGAGCCGAAAGGGAGTTGCTGCTTCCACGCCTGAGACAGACAATCATGGGGGACACTACACACACAGCGACGCGCGAAACACTTGCCCGGTTGCCATCAGGCACAGAAATCGAAACACTAGTACACACGTACACTGGCTCCGAGAATGGGCCGACTGTCTATCTCCAAGCCGCACAACATGGACGCGAAGTCAATGGTGCAGAAGTCCTTCGCCGTCTTCACAACCAGATTGTCGATACTGACCTCGCTGGAACAGTAATTGCTATACCGGTCGCTGATCCAATCACATTTGACCATGTTTCGTATATCACACCCGAGCAACTAGATCCGATCAATCCGAATATGAATCGGGTCTGGCCAGGCGATAAAAATGGGAGTGTCCACGAACGAATGGCAGCCCGCCTCTGGGAACATGCTCGCCAAGCAGACATCATCATCGACCTTCATACAGGAAGTCCCGATATGCTTCCCCATGTCGTTGCACTCGAAGGGCATGCTGAGTCGCTAGAGCTTGGGCGTGTATTCGGCACGGGACTTCTGATCACTGAACGAGCACACGCGGCGGCTAACGAAGAGTGGCACCGACGAAGTTTCGGCGGAAAACTCCGGGTCGCTGCTGTAGAAGAGGGGATACCAAGCATCACACCCGAACTCGCCTACAGTGAACAAATCGTTGAAGATGCCGTCGAAATCGGAGTGACTGGAATTCTAAATGTTCTTCGGCATCTCGACATTCTCGATGAATCGTCGGTCGATACCGGCCCACAAACACTTGCTCGGAACCATCTCGGCCGAATCGTCGCGTCTGATTCCGGACTGTTTCGCTCGAATCCAGACCTGACCGTTGGGTCAACAGTCGAAAGCGGCATGCTCCTCGGTACATTGTACGATCCAACCACATACGAGCCACTCCAGACGATTCGTGCAGACCGAAATGGGATTCTATACGTGCTGACTCAGGAAGCGACAATCATCATGGGCGAAACGTTGGCTAACATTGCCGAGCCATATGACTCCCAAGAATAGCCCGCTATAGCTCGTCTCCTCTCTTTCATTCCATTTTATCTGCGACACGAATGTCGATTCCTCCGTCACTCCAGATACCGATAGTCACATTGGTCAAATGAATTTGGACGGAGATCGTGACATCTGTCGTATCCTCAAAGAGCAAATCGATCGCATCGGGGTTGATTTGCTCTTCAAGAATAAATTCATCTGCAGACACCGACGCATTGTCATGGGCTTCGAGCGCTTCAATGACGGCCTCACTCAGCGACGTCTCCGGATCGCCTGGATAGTATTTTCGCCGTTCGGGATTGCCTTCCATATCTCTTCGCCAACTGATTCCTCGGCGAGAGACAATAAACAGTTCCTGGCTCAAGGTGCCACTCCAGGCGACTGTTAGCACCAGCGGCGAATTTCCAGCTTCGCAAGCGTCTATGGTAAGAGGAGAGCCCACTCACCGATTGTAGCGGTAATCATCAATCTCCGAAAGATTCGTCTCGAATGCCCTTGAGTAGTTATCTCTCCCTGGCGAGCGTGAGTCGTGACGCGTGATTGCATAGAAGAGTAATCCGAGCCCGATCGCCAACAAAATTCCTTCTCCCGATTGGAGAAGCAATCGCTCGGTAACGTTTAAGCGGTAGCTACTGTGGATAAAAAGGCGATACACTGGAGGGACAAGCCCACCAAGGACGATGAATCCGAACCCAATCGTTGAATATCGATATGAGACACTTCGTGGGTACCGATAATAGGCGAATGAACTCAGCAAGAGCAGTATACTACTCGTGATGAATAACAGCGTATTTGCAAGAATGAATAACCACAATACCAGTGGTCTAGCCATGATACGGTTCTCTCCATGAGGCGGGCCAGCTAAATGGCTCGCTTGGACTCTTGGTTGCGTGCCTGTACGAGGTAACTAACCCACCGAAGAATCTATCTACCTTCCTGAGAACGTCGTGCTTTGGTTCATGGAAAATCGTCACGATGTGTTCAAGCGTGGGAGACTCAGTGTAGGCGACACGGTCGGCTTCGCGATTATACTCGATGATATCAGCATTTCCAAGCAAGGGGAGATGCGTGTGCTTCAATGCGAGAGTGATGTCATCGACCACCGCTTTCGCACGTTCCGATTCGCCGCGTTCTCGCTGGGTGATTTTCCGGGCAAGGGCTGTGTGCGATATCGGTTCTTGCCGGTCTCTGAGAATTGCGAGAAGAAGCCGTCGGCGCTTGTTCGCCAACCCAGCAATTACGCTATCTACTTGTTCTCCCTCTAAGGAAAGCACTTGCCGGAACCGCGGATCTGTGAATGCAATATGGTCCGTCGGTGTGATTCGTCTCTTATCCGGTTCAATGGTAACGAATCCGCAGTCTTCTAATATGGGTAAATGGTCATGGTGGAGATCGAGATGGACGCTCCGAGTCGCTTCAGATGGCACGTCTGCTACTGGAATATCTCGTTCCATCGCGGTAACAGCAGTCGCAAGGTCTCGTTCGAAGTGTGGTGTATCCTCGTCGATCAGCAGTTCGAGGATCGATCGTCGTCGGCTTTTTTCGAGCGCAGCAAAGATCGGTGCATCCGTTGTCCGCCCGTTTCTGTGTGTTTGCGCCTCCATCCTTCGCCACTACCTGCTCAACTGGATATAGGTTCAGAGGCTCAATACTGAGGGCTCTAGTTACGTACTCTATTCTTATCGTTGGAATGTTTCGGACCATCCGACTGCAATCAGAGAAAGACGACACAAGAATGGCTTTTCGATGGATTAGCCATAAGAGCGGAGCACATCCTTGGTGGGGAATCAGATGGAGGTAAACAATGAGCGACCGCACCGACACAGAGGTCTACGCACCAGACGATACTCGTCCATTGAGTGATGCTGTCCTCGATGCCATCAATCACCAGACAGAGAAGGACTTACAGAAGGGTGAATTCCGGCTCTACGACCACGTCAATCCGGATGCTCTCGACCAGCTATTCCACCCGCACGCTGACGAGCGTGTCGCGGCGATGTTCAGCGCAGGCGACCTCCTAATCATCATCCATGGCGATGGCTGGATCCACATCCACGTCGAAGATAAGAACGCTGCACCCCCACCGCCACCACCTCTCTGAACTCGTCACCGAGAACAACGACCCAAAAACACACAGACGACGGTGACAATCCTCTTTTCACGCCCACAAAGACGGTGCCCTTTACGTGTTCATGACTACTGATCGAACCACCGGTTGACTCTTTTCATAATCAAATAGCCAATCGATATTTCGCACTCGAGATTGAGAGTGCCTAGCAAATGAGTCTCGTGTATCGACTTACAGTTCCCGCTGAGGAGGTAAACCTCGTCCATCCTCGCCTCGAAGCGGTGAATCTTCATCTCGAGTTCACCTCACTTGGCACACCTGACACGGGCTTTCTTCCACAGTGCTGGGCATATGGCACCAATCGCGATCAGGTCGCCGAGCAGCTCAGCACGACCCCAGCCGTTCGGACAGTCACGCAACAGGCAGTGTGCCCTGATCGGGTGCGCTATGCCATCGATTGGGATTCACATGCCGAGGCAGTGACCCATCTTGAGCGTCTCAATTTCCTCCTCGATGACGTGGAAGCCACTCTCTTGTTCGGTCGAATCACATCCGCTCAGTGGATCTTCCTCTGCCAGTTTCCAACCCAGGAAGCGGTCATTCGCTGTTATACCGAGTGTGGATTTTCGGAATGTCAACTTGCCCAGCGGACTGATCTCGAGTTTGCAGACGAGCCGCTCGAACAACGGTGAAGAGAAGGATCGTCTCATTCGTTAGTGTAGGATTCTCTCCGCCTGCACACTTTTTCGAAGATTGAACATTCGTAACTTACAGAAATTCCGGTTCAATAATACTAGAAAAGAACTTTGTCAATTGGACAATACAGTACGGACGGATAGTATTGCCAATCGTTACCACACAACAGCCAACAATGTCCGGACGTCACCAGCCATCAGACGACAAGATGAACCAGCCAGAAGTAGCTCCTCCATCGCGATCAGAACTCGACGTGCTGTTACGAGCAGTGAATCACCCATACCGTCGTCATACTTTGCAATATCTTGTTCAGGTAACGGAACCCCAACCCGTTGCAGATATCGCTGCTGCTGTGAATGAGAGAATGGACCAGCAATCGCCCAGCGATCGCCAGCAGCTCGCTCTCGCACTTATCCATCGCCATTTGCCTCGCCTCAACGACGCAGAGCTGATCGAGTGGACACACCGTAACCTCGTTGCCCCGACTGCGACGACATCGGATGCTGTGGCAGTGTTTGAGACTGCGGCTGAGTATTTCGAGTGAGTACCTAATTTTGCTTCGACGTGGTTCATAATTGCAATATTTGCCAGAATTGGTTAAGTGGGGTCATCAATGAGCCACATACGTTAACTACCCACACTCACTACCTACGGATTCACCAAAGTTAGTGCCTCAAGCCACAATGAGATGCACTACTTTGTCAGGTGTATCCGTTATGACCAACTCAACTGATTCACCATCCCAAACGGTTCAGCCCGCCCACCCAACACTCCCTGACGGCGGTGCCACCGTGTCCTTGTCGACAACGATTGTTCGGCACGTCGCCGCCGAGAAAGACGTGGCCCCAAGCGACCTCAGACCGCTGTACGAGGTAATCGACCCGGAAGCCCTTGATTTGCTATTCGACCCATTGATGGATGGGACGGTCCGGGCCAATGGCCGTGTGATCTTCGAGTATAGTGGCTGCCAAGTCGTTGTCACGGAGACGGGTGCTGTTCAAGCAACACTGCTTGGCGACCACTGATTACCTGGGTAGGTGAATACATCGGAACGATACAACAAATACGGCTGGTGTAATTATGACCTTGATTTGGTTTTTGCAGATTAAATCGTGTACTCTTTGAATTTGCTTGATTTGAGGCGGTTGCCTGCTTCCTTACGGTATAAGTGACAGTGGAATCCGGAAGTCGCCTCCCTCAGTGAAACATTCTTCGTCTAATCAGGAGACTAGACGATTCCTAGATCCAATTTCTGCACTTTGCGAGTATCGAAGACGTTGAAAATAGAGTGAACGAGGTACCACCGTTTCCAATTACTCTTTCTCTGTCTTCACGAGAATCGTGATGCTCCCGTCACCTCTGATGATCACGCGATGACCCGAGACAGAAAACTCGACTGTCATACCCCCATCTTCCTGCCCGATTATCGGTGTCCCGAACAATGCATCGAGCGCTTCCGGATCAATCGACTCATACAGTAACGCAAGCTCCGTTGGGACAACCCCCTCGGCTACTGCAAGTGCTCGCACAATTGCCTCACTCGGCGGTTCATCTCTCGAAAAGCGTGTGTGAAACACATCTTCGAACCCGTCCGGCAGTGACTCATCCTCGTCGTCCGTCATTTCCCTTTGTTCCTTGAACAGGTTCGCTGCTATGGTGAGTTCCTTTGAGGCGAGAGCTATTTCCGAATTCGTCTCGCGCCAAAAGAGCAGCATGACTGTGCCACCCTGATCGTGAGTAGCTTCGTCACCGTCGGTTAAATCGTTTTTTGGATCATGACCTGTCTGCTTCGGTTGACCGAATCCTTTTGCTTGCCCCACGCTAACACGACGTTATGAGTTCATCGGCACCCTCACCCGCTACTGTCCTCAAAGTGTTCAACACTCTTGGACCCCCCGGCACACCATTCACAACACCCGAGGTTGCAGAGGAATTCGATTGCACGGACCGGACGATATACAACAAACTCAACGCGCTTGTTGAGGACGACGCTATCAACACCAAGAAGGTCGGCGCGAAGGGCCGGGTCTTTTGGCGACCTGTCGACGATGCCATCCAACAAAACGGTGGCGTGTCGGATCTGACTGCCCCCGTTTCACTTCGTGATGGACAGTCGCCCGTATTCCTCTCCGACAGCGAGATGACCGAGTGCATCCGCGAATTTGACTGGGTCGAGACGTCACTCGGCCCGATGGCGGAGTGGCCCACTGAATTGCGGGTGGCGGTTGACCTCATGCTGGGTGCGGACGAGGCCATCGGGATCTACTGGGGCGAAGATCTTGTGCTGCTCTACAACGACGCCGCACGAGAACAGATCGGAAAGAAACACCCAAACGCGCTCGGACGGCCCGCTCGCGACGTGTTTCCGGAAGCGTGGGAGTTTCTTGGTCCGATGCACGAGCAGGTCATGGCTGGAGAGGGACCAGTTCGAGTCGAAGACCAATACCTCCCAATCGAACGTGGTGACGCGATAGAAGACGTCTGGTGGGATTCCAGTTTCAACCCGATCCCGCTCGCGGATGGCTCGGTTGGTGGCGTGTTCAACATCTCTGTCGATATCACCGACCGGGTACAAGTCGAGACAGCTCTCCGTGAGTCCAAAGAGCAGTTAGAGGTCGCCCTGAATGCTGCGGAGATGGGGACCTGGGAGTGGGATCTCGAGGCCCGAACGGTGGACGGCGACGACACGATGCTGTCGCTATTCGACTTGCCACCGACAGACGAGCCAGTTCCAGTCGAGCAGTTCTTGGTGAAGGAATCAGACGAGGGCACAGACCAGGCCGAGGACACGATGGAGTTCTCGTTCGAGCCGGGTGAAGAGATTCAAGACGAGGTCGAACTCGAAGGAGTCGACACGCCTCGCTGGATTTCCTGGCGCGGCCGAGCGTCCGCGGACGATCCGACAGTCCTCCGTGGTGTCAGTTTCGATATCACCGATCGAAAGCAGGCCGAGATCGAACGCGAACAGGCCATAGAAGAGCTCCGCGAGAGCGAGGAACGCTATCGCACGCTGTTCGACTCGCTCAGCGAGTCCATGCAAGAAGCCTTTTGCATCGTCGAACTGCCCGAGGAGGGCGAAGCCGCTGACGAAGCCTCGACGACAGACGGCACGGTCGGTGGGCGGAGCGAGCCGGATGACTACCGCTTCGTGGAGGCCAATCCCGCGTTCGAGGAACTGACCGGGGTGACCGACGTGGTCGGTGCCCGTTGGTCCGATCTGGATGTGGATGGCGACTTCCCCGGGTTCGACGTCTGTGCCGAGGTCGCTCGGACGGGCGAGTCCCAGCGGGTCGAGACGACCGGCGAACCACTCATCGACGGGTGGTTCGACGTTCGCGTGTTCCCGTATGGCGGATCAGACAGTCGGCAGGTCGCGGTTCTCATCGAGGACATCACTGAACAAAAGGAGACCGAAGCAGCGTTGCGTGAGAACGAAAAGCGACTTCGACTCGCGACCGACATCGCGAACATCGCCGTCTTCGAGTGGGACCTCGAGACGGATCTGGTGAGCGGAAACAAGCGAATAAACGAGCTGTTCGGCTACGACGAACACGAGACCATCGTCGGCGCGAAGTTGCTCGAAGAGCGCATCCATCCGGACGACCTCGAATCAGTCAACGACCAGCTAGAGGCGGTGTTCGAGTCCGCGTCTGACGGGGACTACGAGTTCGAGTTCAGAGCGAGGCGTCCCGACGGGGGCGAACGGTGGGTGCTCACGAACGGTGAGGTGTTCTTCGAGGAAGACGAGGACGACCGGCGGGCGGTTCGCGTTTTCGGGACTGGTATCGACATCACCGAACAGAAACAGCGCGAGGAACGGCAGGAGTTCCTGCTCCGGTTCAGCGATGCCCTGCGGGCACAGCCCGATGCGGAGTCGATCGAAGAGACGGCCGTCGAGATGCTCGCCGAGCAGCTGGATGTCGACCGCTGCTGGATCGCCAAGGTGTCCGAGGAGGAGGGAGTTGCCCGGGTCGGCCCGGAGCGTTTCCGCTCGAACCTGCAGCCGATGTCCGGCACGTTCCAGATCTCGGACTCCCAGGAGGTGATGCGACGGCTCGCTACGCAGACGATTCAGATCCCGAATCTGGCCGACGACCCGCGCTTTTCCGATTCGGAGAAGGAGTTGCACGCCGGGCTGAACATCGTCGCCCTGCTGTCTGTACCGCTACGGAAGGGAGAACACGAAGTCATCTGGGCGTTCCCAGCGGCCATGGCCGAGCCACGCCAATGGACCGACAACGAGCGGATATTACTGGAGGAGGCCGCCGAACGGACGTGGGAGGCCGTCGAGCGGGCACAGGCCGAGCAGGACCTCGCTGCCGAACTGGACGCCATGAAGCGGCTACAGGAGGTCAGCACCCAGGCGATCCAGCAAGACGACGACGGAGCGCCCCTGTACGAGTCGGTCCTCGAAGCCAGTATGGACCTCGTGGACGCCGAGTTCGGGACGATACAGCGACTCGACTCCCAGGCACACGAACTCGACATGTTCGTCCACCGTGGATTCTCGGGAGAGATGATCGCGCACTGGGACCGGGTCGACGTCGAAACGTCGAGCAGTTGTGGGAGAGCGCTGCAAACGGAGGAGCGCGTCGTCGTGCCGGACGTCCAGTCGTGCGAGTTCATCGAAGACGGCGAGGACCTCGAGGCGTTCGACCGGGCCGGGATCCGATCGGTGCAGACCACGCCGCTGGTCTCGCGAAGTGGAGAACTCCTCGGCATGCTCTCGACTCACTGGGCGGACACGCACGAGCCATCCGAGCGAGACCTCCACTTGCTGGACGTGATCTCCCGGCAGGTCGCCGACCTCATGCAGCAGCGGGCGGCCTACGAGGCCCTCGAGGAGAGCGAGGAGAAGTACCGCTCGCTGTTTGAGGAGATAGACGAAGGGTTCGCCCTGTGTGAACTCGTTCGTGACGCCGACGGGACGGTCAGTGATCTACGGTATCTCGAGCTGAACGAGGCCTTCGAAGCGCTGACCGGAGTCAGTCGGGCCGACTCGGAAGGGCGGCTCTTGACAGAGGTGTTCCCTGGGCAAGACGAGTCCCTCTTCGAGCAGTGCCGGGGAGTCGCCGAGACGGGCGAACCCGAGCGTGTCGAGACCTACGTCCCCGCGAACGACCGGTGGTACGACGTGCATATGTTCCCCCGCGAGGGGGACGTAATCGCCGCGCTGTACGACGACATCACCGAGCGCAAGCGCCGCGAGCAGCACGAACAGTTCCTGCTCGAACTCAGCGACCAGTTACACACACTCACCACTGAGGAGGAGATCGGGGAGGCCTGTGCGCGGCTGCTCGCTGAGGAGCTAGGTCTCGACAGGGCCTACTTCGTTCGGTTCGATGCCGACGCGGAAGAGGCGCTGGTCGGACCGGAGTACCATTCTTCCAGCCTCGACCCGGTCAGCGGCCTGTACCCGTTCTCGGCCTTCCCCGAAGCAATTCAACAGATCGGGACGGAGACGCCTGTCTACCACGACGTCGCGAGCGATTCGACACTCCCCGAGGCCGAACGGCAGGCACTCCTCGAACTCGATTTCGGTGCCTGGATCGGCGCGCCGATCCGGACTGACGAGGAAGGCGTTGACTGGGCGTTGTACGCCGTTCACAGTGACCCGCACGACTGGAGCGACGCCGAAATCTCACTGATAGAGGAAGTAGCAGACCGTACCTGGACGGTGGTGGAGCGCGCTCGCGCCGAACGGGCGCTGACCCAATCCAATCAGTCGCTCGAACGACTCAACGAGGTGAGCCGCAAACTGATCGACGCCGACCCCGCGACGATCAGTGATCAGGTGGCTGACCTCGTCGTCGACATCCTCGATGTCGAGTACGCGGCGCTCTGGCGGTACGACAAACAAACTGGTGACATCGAATTACACTCCGAGCATGCAGCCCCTGCGACGGATCTGAGTGCCGTTCGCCTGGCGGAGGTGTCTCGCGAGCAGATCTGGCAGACGTTCATCGGTGACGAGATCGATGTCGAGAACGCGCTCGATATTGCCGACGGTGAACCGTGGCCGTCCGGACTGGGAAGTCGGATGTTCGTGCCGTTGGGACGACACGGCGTCATCTGTGTCGGCTCGGTTCACTCCGAGACGTTCGACGAACGACTCCTCGACCTCATCGAGATGATCGCCTCGACCGTTGAAACCGCCTGGGACCGCGCCGAGAGCGAACAAACGTTGGCTCGCCGGAACACCGAATTGTCGCATCTGGACAGCCTTAATACGCTCATTCGGACGATCGACCAGGCGCTCGTGGAGGCCGAGACAGTCGAGGCGATCGACGAGGCGGTCTGCGAGCGCTTGGCTCACTCCGAACTCTTTGAATTCGCGTGGGTCGGTGAATTCGATGCGAGCCACAACACGGTTGAACCACGTGCGTGGGCGGGCGTCGACAGTCGTTCGTTGGACGCCCTTACGACGGAGGTTGACGGGCCGATGTCTAACGGGAATCCGTTCACAGCTGCGATTGAAACGAGGGACATACAGCTCGTGAACGACATTGCGACCGATGCACAAGCCTCCCTATGGCGTGAGATCGCACTTGATCTGGGTGCGCGCTCGTGTGTTAGTCTTCCACTCGTGTATGATGACTTCATTTACGGCATCGTGACCGTCTATAGAGGAACCCCCCAGCACGACGAGCGCGATATCGATGTGCTGGCCGAACTCGGCCGGACAATCGCCAATGCGATTCATGCCGTTGAGACGAGAGAAGCCCATCACATGAATCGCGTCGTCGAACTCACACTCCGCTCGACAGCAGCGGACACACCCCTGTGCCAGCTCGCCCAGCAAACAGGGTGTGTGATGGAGATTACGGGTCTCGTACCGGGAGCAGACGGTGAGATAACTGTGTTTTTCACTGCAACGGACATCTCGACCGACGCATTGGTGACTGCTGGTGAACAGTCACTCGCCATCGAAGAGCTGATCTGTCTCTCCGAGCGTGAAGACGGGAGCTTGTTCAAGGCGCGACTCTCTGAATCGACGCTTACCTCGTGGTTCCTCGACCGAGATGCAATGACGCGCTCGCTCACGATCGATAATGGGACCGCAACGCTTGTCCTCGACGTCCCCACGTCGGTTGATATCCGTAGCTTCGTTGAGACGGGACAGCAGGCAATTCCCGATCTTGAACTACTTGCTCGACGAACACGCACTCGATCGCCTGACACGACTCACACGCTTCAGACGGCATTCACCGAGCGACTTACCGATCGCCAGCAGGAGATTCTCCAGTTGGCCTATCGCAGTGGATTTTTCGAATCACCTCGACTCCAAACCGGCAATGAACTTTCCACAGCGCTGGACCTCTCGCAGTCAACCTTCAATTATCACCTTCGCGGTGCTGAACGCAGGCTCTTGGAGGTCGTGTTCGACTAAACACGAAGTACTATAAGCACCTTCTTATCTGCCGGGCTGTCTATTCACATTATTGCGACCGGTGATTCTCATATTTACATTTCATACGTCCCACTCGTTCCCCATCTGGTCGAGATGTAGCCACTGCCGGTACCGACATAGTCGCTGTGTGTGATGGGTTTCTGTCGCTGAGTCGCAATGGTTCGAAATTTTCTGCCGTGTGTTCGCATTCCTGCGCGATGATTCTTTCTTAACTGCGTGACGAATTGTAGATATGGACTCTGATGGGTCTCGAAACGATTCACGCAGTTACTCATCGTCGAGCCAGGCTTCCGCTTCAGACGACACTGTGGCGTTAGCTGAGTTACTCACTCTCCTCAGTCAGCGTCCCAACCGACAGATTCTGCTCCACCTCTTCCAAAACGATGGGCCGGTCTCTGTCGATGAACTCGCTGCACACGTCGAACCACTGGCTACCACTGTTTCCGTAGACAAGAGCACTGAACCACCCGAGAAATACAATCGAAACCATTCCAACTATGACTGAACCCTCGACTCCATCGCCCACGTCCTTAGATAGCGTGTTAGACGCGATCGCAAACAAATACCGTCGACGACTGCTTGTCGCGTTGTTAGAACATAATCCACAGGATGACGACGATCCACAGATTCCAGCCGACGTTGAGTTCGAGGGCGAAGACCTGGAATCGCTCCAGATCCAAATGACGCATACCCACCTGCCGAAACTGGAAGATGCAGGGTTCATCGAGTGGGATCGGGCGACGAACACGGTGCGCAAGGGACCACGCTTTGAGGAGATTCGGCCCCTTCTCGAATTGATGCACAATCATGCCGACGAACTTCCCGATGAGTGGCTCTAAGTCCGCCACGGCGATCCATTGTTTCTTTCATCCGTATTCTTAATTGGCATCGTATATGGCGACTCTTTGTCTCGGGGAAGCGGATGAGCCTCTTCTGGTCTCAAGAGAAACCCCTGTCAGTGCTGTACATCGTCCACTGATTCGAGAACAGTTTCAATGGTCGAATGGCTCCGATAGCGGATCATCTCCGACCGTGCATCGTACTCGATCACTTTTCGATCTTCCAGATACGGCAGATGTGTATGGATCAACTCCGTTCGTAGTGACTCAACCTCCCATCCCTCATATTCCGTTCCTTCGAACGCTTGTGACTCCGTTCCGAACGTGCGACAGAGCGCATCGACAGAGATCGTGTCCTCCTCTCGGTCAGCAAGTTCTCGAAGCGTTTCACGTCGAAGTGGATCTTTGAGTGCTTTGAGTACCCGCGTGAGTTGAGTGCTGGTCGGATCATTGTTGTCCGTGTCAAATGGATTGTTCTCACTTGTCATGGTGATCATTCGGTGGTGAAGTGCAGCACCACGTCGCCGCATACTCTAGAACCGCGCTATCGCTGAGTACTATGCGATGGAATACTATCGATAAGCGGCTGGTTGCTACGCTGTAGTAGACGCCAATAAGCTATAAATAGTTTTCTGAGCATTAAGATAACTTATGTCATAGTTTTACTCGTCTAGTTTGTCCTTGTTTTCGCAAGCCGTCGGTGACTGATTCTCTGTCACTTAAAAGAACATCAGACCATGACCACACATTAGTATACTATACTAACTTCAAACTACGCACGTTCATTTCGATCCCAACTATATCTGACAGAACGAGGTTACCAGTCGTCTCTTGCGATCAGTGACCGCTAGGAATCCACGTTAGAAACAGAAACCGTTCGATCAGAACCGATTGTAACACGATACCCAATATACTCAAAGCTCACTTCTGGTGAGCCATGCTGATAAAGCCCTTCGAGGGCATCGGGATCAATCGCCTCGTAGAGAGGAGTCGCTGGTTTCGTGCCGTTGGCCTCGGTCACGGCCGCGACTACCGCTGCGGTGATTGATTGGGCGGTTGGTGGCGACGTTTGGAGAGACGGCTTTGCATGTGACTGTGGGGTACTGGGCATATCCTCTGCGAATGGATGGTGAGGAAATAGTCTTTGGGGAGGCGTATGCTAGCATGGAAGAAGAGTACTTTAGATCCGATACTGGCGGCACACTCTGTCGGTAGCGCCAAGATTTCTCAACTGCAGTCTGTCACTCGAGATCGGATGTGTCCACAACTGCGTAGTGCAAAATATGGGTGTATGAGTCACCGTATTATTGTGAGCAACCTCGATTGACTATTCGGTGTATAAGCGGCAGTGGAACTCGGGTACCTTCGACATGATCCCTGCCACGGAGCAACGTTCGCCCCGATAGACCGATTCCCGTTGTCTACGAGGACTGTGATGGTCGGATTGCCCGATCTCGATGCTCGAAACCCGTCCACAATCCCGAGCAGTACAGCTGTAGTGAGTGCAGTGGACCTCTCCGAGTTGAGGCGAGTGCCGGGCAGTAACCATTTCTCGCCGTTCTCACGACAAACAGTGGCATCAGTGCCGCACATGGTGCCGTTCTGATTGCGTTCATGGTTGGTAACCACTCTGTAGAGACAGATCGTGTATTTGGAGATCTGCATCATGATCTACTTCGATGAACTCAGATATTCATCCAAGCGATTATCTTAGCCAGTGTCTTTATTGTGGCCTACAGAGCCGTACAACGTGCGTTAGGACCCGTGAGAAAGCATGAACTCTTCAGATTCGAACGGCGGGCCTGAGGCATCAGGCGGTCGGGACAGCCCAACTGCGTGTGACATCGCACTTGACGTACTGGCCGATCACGACGGGATTGACCTGCAGTCACCAGACTTCAGGCTCTACGATCACGTCGACCCCGATGCCCTCGACGATTTATTCACTCATCGGCCGGCCACAATCGATTCCGTTGTGCTCGAGATCGACGGGGCCACGCTCGAAATCTGGGAAAACGACGGGCTCTACGCGCGTGTCCTCGCGGACGAGAACGGGGACAAAGAGGAGTAAATCATGTCAACGGGTCGTGACCGTTGAACAGCAACACCCCTCATTCAATTTCTATGACGTCAAGCGTGGCCAGATACTCCGGAAGCCGTCGTGCAGCTGGCGTTGTCGTCAGTGCAACCATCTCGGACTCCTCTTGATAGGTAACGAGATCACGCGTAACAAGGTGAGGAAGATGCTTGTGAACGAGGACAGTCCGTGCTCGCTGGAATTCCTGACCGGAATCTTCAGCGGGGACTCGATCTTCTTCGTCACCCATGAGCACGAGTGAGAGAGACGTCAGTGCACATGCGTCGTTAGCATTGACCAATCCCGAGAGAATTGTCCGCCGCTGTAGATGTCCAAGTGCCCCGAAGAGCTGATTTTGGATCGACCTCGAATCTTTGTGTGCATGCACAAGCAGACTGGATAGCCGTGGTTCTGGATGATACTGTATTTGAGCCGTCTCGGCTTCGTGCTCAAAAACACCAACATCGGTAAGTTTCGGCACGAGGAGATGCCGTAACTGAATTCTCACCTCCTCACGAGCGTGTGGCGACTCTGAAACGAGGGCATCGACCACTGTCGACTGGTCGAGTGTGGATTCACTGGATCGTTCAAACGCTCGCAAAACAGCCCGTACTCGTGGATCTGCAAGGAGAGTACACAATGATTCGACAGAGATGGACGCTACTGGACGAGTGGCTGTCGGTGGTTTCGTTGGTGGTGCACCGTCGTCTGGGCCGTTAGAGTGTCGATTGGTATCTGACATGGATTCATTCCTCCAGACTCCTTCTGACACGGACGACCATGCAACCGCGTGTGGATCCATTCACGCGGACATGTGGTACAGTTCATCCGTCCCACATGTTGTCCGTTCCCCTGTTAGGAATTGAACGCATCAGTGTGTCCTGTAGCATAACCTATGCGGAGAATCATTATATAACCAATGGATACTATTTGAGAGCTGTTTCAGTAAGCAATTCCTCGCTGGTGAAAGATACCGAATTGCTCGTTTTCGTTGGTTTTAGCCCGATCTGAACAGGAATACGCTAACGACATTACCCAAAGGAGCTATGTATAGAGAGATAGTGAGAGCGATAGAGTACGGAAAGTGACTGTTGGAATCTCATTCCTCATCGGGAATGTTACCTTCCGTCCTTCAGGAGAACCCATGCCAGAGACACCGACTGCGACATCCGAATCCACACCACCGCCACAGTCGTTCGACAATCCACCACTGAGTCTCACAATCACAGAGGCAATCATCGCCCAGACAGACATACCACGCGAGAAATTGCCCCCTTTGTACGAAGTCATCGACCCTGATGCTCTTGAAAACCTGTTCGCAAATACGATGAACGGGACATCGCGGACTACCGGCGAAGTAGTGTTTCAGTACGCCGGATGCACTGTAACGGTCCGTGCGGATCGCACAGTTACGATCAAGCCGCCATCTAGCCCGTATGAGAAGATCGTATCCGCTTGTAGTGGCGCCTTCCTACCACGGTCAGACAGCTCGTTTCAGGACGCGGCCAGTCGATACTTGTGACTGGCACTCGAGAGCAACTAGCGCATGTGTCGCGTCTACCGACTCATATTCCCCGCTGAGGATGTTAATCTCTTGTATCCTCGGCTCCAGGAGTTGGACGCGTATCTCGAATTTGCCACCCTCGGCACCTCCGAGACAGGTCTCCTTCCGCAATTCTGGGCGTATGGTGCCGATCGTGACCGGCTCGCCAATCAGCTCAATACTACTCCAGCACTTCGTGCAATTTCGAAACAGACCGTCTGTGCTGACCGCGTTCGGTATAAGGTGCAGTGGGAGACAGACATGAAAGCGGTTTCTGCTCTCGACTGTTTTAGAGCCCGACTCTGTGACTCGGAAATCACCGTTCTATTCGGACGAATTACACCCGCTGAATGGGTCTGTGTACTCCAGGTACCAAGCCAACGAGCTGCGATTCGCTGCTATACTGAGTGTGAGTATCCCGATTGCCGACTCGCTCGGTACTCTGATCTCGACCTCGATAAACACCACCCCGTAAATCAATAAAAAGGGCGCTATCTCTCTAATACACCGGTAGCAGCTTTCTCCCATCCGAGCTGCATTTCGATAGCGGGATATTCTTCTCGTATGAAAATACTGGTTCAATACTACTAGAAAAGACCTTTGTCAATTGGCCAACACCAAATACGCGGACAGTCATGCCAATTGCCACCACGTAACTTTCCTAATGTCAGGACGCTACCACCCATCAGACGACGACACGAATCAGCCAGCAACAACCGTACCACACCGGTCAGACCTCGATATAGTTTTGCGGGCAGTGAACCATCCGTATCGTCGTCACGTACTACGGTATCTGGAGTCCGCGGCCGACCCACAGCCAGTTGCCGATATCGCAGCAGCCGTAATCGATGCGATAGACCAGCAAACGTACTCTGAACGCCAGCAGCTCGCCATTGTACTCAGACATCGTCACTTACCACTCCTGACCGATGCCGAGCTGATCGAGCGGACAGACCGCGATCTCATCACCGCAACCGAGATGACATCCGATGCCATGCAGTTGCTTGAGACTGCAAGGGACTATTTCGACTAAAGAGTGCATTCAGGCTCGTGAGAGCCAAATTTCGCAAAATTCGCCGGTAGTACCTGAATAGGATCACTACCGGGCCATATACGTTAAGTCTGCGCGCCCAATACCACCAGAATTGCCAAAGCAGGTACCTCGGAACACTCTGAGATACACTGCTTTGCCAGGAGTGTCCCACCATGACCAACTCCACTGACTTGCCATCAGGTATCATCCAGCCAACTCACCCGCGGCTCACAGATGGTGGCGAAGCGGTTTCACTATCGACCGCCATTGTCAGAAAGGTCGCTGCCGCGAAAGACGTTGCCCCAAGTGCACTTCCCCCACTATACGAGGTGATTGATTCGGATGCGCTTGACAGGCTCTTTGACTCACGAATCAACCATCAGTCACGAACAAGCGGCCGCATTGAGTTCGAATATTGCGGCTATCAGGTCACTGCTACAAGCACTGGTGATGTCCAGACACTACCAATCGATGATAACTGATCATCCTGTTGGGAACCGTACCCAGTAGACGGATGTACTCTGAGAGACGTGGATACCCGCTCTATTTATCGTTCGTGCTCTGCAGCGAATGCCACAACTGAGTTGAGATGATGCCCATCACGATAGCGAACGGTTCCACTTCGGGAATCGAATTCAATAACCCCATGATCAGCCAGTTTGGGAAGATGCCGATGGATAAGTTTGGCTCGAACCCGCTCGGGTGAATTCACGACGCTGGTCTCGGCATGCACGCATTCGATTAGCTCGTCAACCGATGCAACATGCTGGTCAGGCTCGCGCAGATAATAAATCACCTGCCGCCGCATCGGGTTCGCAAGAAGTTCAAACGCCGTTCCGAGTGCAAGCGTTGGTGCATGATGGTTATCAGAGCTGGGCATTCTACTGTCGGGGTGATCGACGCTGCGGTAAGTGTTTTGTCTCTCTGTCCTCCTCGTTTTCCCTATTAGATGCTCTAGCAGCACCCCACTTCAAGGTTGTCTATTGTTACCATGGGACAATGAAGTCGAGAAAACGAATCACTCATCCCAGAAGCAACAAGTGGGTTAGGAGTCATCGACTTCGGGAACACCTTCGCCGCCATCTCGGACATGAATATGAATCCCTTTGTCGCCCCAAATTGTCACCACATAGTCTTCGATCGTGAATGCAACCCTAATCGTTGCATCGGCATCCGCCTGGAATAACGAATCGAGCGCGTCGGGATCAATATGATCGTAGAGGGTAAACTCGGCGTCTGTGATCGCGGTCTCGTGTGCTTCCCCTAATGCGCTTAATACCGCATGACTCAGTGATCGGTCCTCGTGTGGATAGTACACCTCTGATTCTTCTGTTTCCCCCATCGTTCCACTCCTGCTGCTTACTCGGTGGTTGCAAACAAAACGCCTCTAGCTACTCTCTCAAAACGTATAGAACTGAACACAATTCATGAATCTTGCACATCGATCGCTATGATGTGGTCGCAATGATCTGCGTGCACCATTCATCAATTGAGGTGGTTTCCGATCTAGTATCATTCACCACTTCTTAATACAACCCGTCAATTTCCGGTGAAGCACTCTTCTGTGCCGTCCAACAATCGTGTTTGGCTCCTACTGCAAACTCGTCAGTATCCATTTCTACCGGGAACGCTCCACATCGGCACCCTCATACAGGGGCATCATATCTGCTAGCATATGGCAGAGTTTGTGGTTCGTTTGGAGGAACAGCCGGAACTCGAACTTGACACGCTCGACGTCGGTGTCGAAGAGAATGTGATTGCCTTCGACATCACAGGTACGATTCGAGACCTTGACGATAATCTCCTCGCTGAGCTGACTGACTCCACACTCCGACCAACCGAGATCCACTTCACCACAGACGAATAGCGCACAAACTACGTTCTATCCGTCTTCTTCCCTTGGAGAACGTTGTCTGTCTGATTCTGAGTCGGACTGGTGGACCGTAATCTGCCCGCTGCTGTCGACTTTGACGTGATCTGCATCGTACGTGAACAGCACATGTCCCTTCGCCTCACGCGGGTCACCTGCAGCCCGTGGTCCGAAGAGTGCATCAAGGGCTTCGGGATCGACAAATTCTGCGAGGAGCGCGAGTTCGGCGGGATCAGCGTCATTCAATGTCGCAACAGCCCTGATCAACTCTTCACTGACGCTGTCTGTAATGGGATCAAATTCTGTCTGGTAGACGTCATCGTCTCGCTGTTCGTGATCATCGTCCGACGGGGGTGTGTGCTCAGTCATGGTGGGGTGAGAGAAGAACTCACTATAGAATGTACCCCACACACAACATGTGAAACAGCCAGACTGTTTCTGAAAGGTTTGTTTCCGCCACCTGGAAACAGATACACAGTATGTCCTTGCTTCTCCGTCGGAGACCCTATGCACCCCTCAGATAAAGGTCTGGCTAGGAAGAGAACGCTACTCGAACGACACTCCATGCTACTTGAATATTTTTCCACCATTGACGCAAACGATAACGGCAGAGGGGAGTCAGTCCCCGCCTGCAACAGGCTCGGACACCGTAATCCACCCATCACTGGCAACCGCAACGTGATACTGATTGTATCGGAAGGAAACACTCCCCTCGCTATCCCGTGAGTGACCGTTGACCTCCGGCCCGAAGAAGCCGTCTTCAATCGCAGCAATATTCACACACTCGTATAACGGGGGATCTTTGATATCTACTGGAGCAACGCCTGCGGCATCCGCGATCGCGAAGATGATTTCGGTGGTGAGATCGCGGTGGCTCTCTCGTTCGAAATGAGCCTGTGTCACAAACGTCATGTCGGGATCGTCG
Organism: Haladaptatus sp. CMAA 1909; assembly: GCF_043952005.1. Taxonomy (NCBI): domain Archaea; kingdom Methanobacteriati; phylum Methanobacteriota; class Halobacteria; order Halobacteriales; family Haladaptataceae; genus Haladaptatus; species Haladaptatus sp. CMAA 1909. The sequence goes on from NZ_JBIOAV010000006.1 coordinate 42,241, forward strand.
GGTCGGTTTCCATCCGGTGCAAGTTTGGTGCCATCATCCGTGTGGTCATTACTTGAGGTCATCTGTCGTCCTCCGTGTGAACGTGTCCTATCGTACTGTTGTGCCCGAGAGAGTGATACCTCTTTGGGCAGCCATGGGTTATTGGGTGTCCTCCCGGTCGAACTCCCTGCGAGCATGCGTTTCTTGCCGAGTGTCGAGACTGCCACCGGCGCCCTCCAACGCGGTCAACACCTGGATCGCATGCAGACCTGGGGTGATCGTTTCGGTATCGTCATCAAACTCGATCACGTCCAAATCCACGAGTTTCGGAACGTGGCTGTGATAGAGCGACGTGTACATCTCCTGGCGTGTGAGCGTCGCAATGTTCGCCTCCACGGTGTCGGTCTCCCATGCAGCGAGCTTCGTCGCAAGCTCATCAAGCGACCATTCGGTCTCTTCGGCAAGAGTGTAGACGAGATAGCGTCGTCGTGGATGTGCAATCGCCTCGAAGACGGGTTGTAACTCGAGGATGGTCTCCGAGACATCGATGTCGAGATCACGCTCGGCGGCACTTTCCTCGCCCGACTGACTGGAATGGGTTTCCCACTCGTCGGGAGGTGGCTCGTTCCCCGCCATAGTCAATGCTGAGGCGTCAAACGAAAAAAATTCCGGTAGACACTGTTTTCCCGACCATATTGGACAAATACGCACTTCATCGCTGTATCGTACTATCCATGGGTACTGGCATGTTCCAAACGCGACCATTTGGAGTTACCGAGTAATGACTAGCGGTGTTGTTCTTTCGGTAGCAGATGTTTCCACGTCTGCTTAGTGCAACATGAGGCAGTGGACGGTTCTTGGGGCTCAATCCCTTCTCACCGTATGTTTTAATATTCTGGAAGTCATACTATCTACTCAGTAAAGAACTATGAGTAGTAAGAGTGAAAATGGCGACCACGTCGTCCGTATCAGCCGCAAAGGCCAGGCGACGATCCCCAAGTCGCTCCGGGAGAAGTACGGCATCGAAATCCCAGGCCGTGTGCGCTTCCGCGAAGAAGACGGCGAACTCGTCGTCGAGCCAGTCCCGAAACCAAGTGAACGCTTCGGGTCACTGGGGGAAGACTACGAGCGTGGCGAGGTCATTGCGCACCATCGAGAGGAGCAGGCAGCCGAGCGCCAGGCAGAGGATACTGCCGACCAGCGTGACTACCAGCGCTACGTCGCTACCGACGACACAGACGAGACCACCGACGAATGAGCTATCGCTACGTTCTTGATACGGAACCTCTCCTTGCGTACTACTACGGTGAACCCGGCGGGGAGACTGTCCGCGACCTCCTGACGGATGTCTACATGGGTGAAGAGGCCGTAGCGGTCAGTGAAATCACGGCGACCGAACTGATGTACAAAATCGCCCGCTTTGAAACTGGCTCCCCATCAGGAACGCCAACAGAAGAGACACTGGCGACCGGCCGACAGGCCGTGCGCGACTTGGTGGACGGCGGTGTCACCCTGTGTGCTCCCTCCGAGTCGTGGCCACTGGCAGCTGAAGTGAAAGGAGCGGGAGGGATCGCGCTCGGCGATGCAAATGCTGTGGCGCTTGCGGTTGCCGAAGATGCAACGCTTCTGGTCGGTGCTGACGACGATTTCACGGAGCTCGTCGTAGATGTATCGGTCGAACGGATCCGGACAGAGCCAGCGTGACACGTGGGAGACGAACAGACGGAAAGCGGTTTGCGTATCTCCGTACTACATTGAGGTATGGCGGCTGCGTGGGCACAGTGGGACCACATTACGAAGGTTGACCCGGATAAAGCACTCCACGATGAGGATACTTACGCTAGCATTGCTGACACGGGGACCGACGCAATCATCATCGGTGGCACCACGAACGTCACCGAAGCCCGTGTTCAACCGATTCTTGATGCACTCTCTGATGCCGAGATCCCGATATTCGTCGAGCCAACCTATCGCCCAACGATTCCTCATATCGAGGCACTCTCTGGCTACTTGCTCCCGATCGTTCTGAATGCTGGTGACACGATGTGGATCACAGGAGCACACCATGAATGGGTTCGCTCATCTAATCTTGAGTGGGAATCCGTGCATCCGGAAGCGTATATCGTCCTAAATCCCGCGTCGGCAGTCGCCACGTACACGCAAGCGGACTGTGACCTTGATACGGATGACGTCGTTGCCTACGCTGAACTCGCCGAACAGATCCTCGGACAGGAAATCGTTTATCTCGAGTATTCCGGCACCCTCGGTGATCCAGCAGTTGTCGCTGCCACACGGAATGCACTCTCATCAGCGCAGCTCTTCTATGGGGGCGGGATTCACGACTACGACTCGGCCTACGAAATGGCGAATGTCCCAGATACAGTCGTTGTCGGCGATGTGCTCCACGACGCTGGTATCGAAGCGGTTGAGGCAACTGTTCGGGGAGCAAGGGATGCGAAGCACGAGTCATAATCCTATGCTCTCGAATCGAAGTGGTGATTGTATCGATCGGGAGTGTGTGCCTACAAGCAGTCGGCCGCAGGTTAGTATGTGCTACTAACCAATATCGCCCACTGATTTAACGACGTTCAGACACTACGTATCATTATGAGCGAGAATGCCGCAATCGTAGCTCGGATAATCGAGCATAATACAGGTGGGCAGAACCGTGAGACAATTGATCGCGATCACATCGACGTGATTGCAACCCAGCATGGTCGCTTTGACGGCGATATTGATGATTCGATAGCCGAGGCCCTTGCTGAAGGATACATCGAAGAGCAGGATGGTGAGTACGTCGCAACCGAGCGAGTATGGGAGACAGTACCCGGAAAGTCTCGGCCGTAACCAGAATCATATCTTTCTCCGGTATGGAATTATAATGTACTAAATCGGGCCTTTTACCAACCAGTCATCAAGTTCCACCCAGTGACTGTTCCATCTGTTGGGTGTACTCTGATAAATTTGGTGTATCTCGCAATCCAGTTTTCTGACTGGAACATTGTGAGGTCGCTCCCGAGTGCTGGGTTAGTCTGTCTGTTCCACTTTCACTATGGGCCTCACGTTTAATACTTGATTCAACATAATTCATTCTACGTTATGAGTACATCAAGCAGTAAACTACGAGTAAACCAACCGGTCGGCGGCTACGTCATCACTGCCCTATTCGCGTTGATCACAGTAGCCATGCCAGTTGGCGCAGTTCTGACGATACTCGAGGGCGACATCGTCGCAGGCATTCTGATGGTGGTCCTCGGAATTCCGATGTTCGGGTGGATAACGTACCAAAGCCGAGAACTTACAACTAATGCACGAACCTTCCGTGCATGGCTTCGAGCCGAGCACCACTGGCTGTCGTCGGTGGGTATTTTCACTCGGCTGGCAGGCATCGCTGTCGTCGTGCTCGCGGCCGTTGTTGACCTGTTCATTCTTCACAGCGGTGAAGTAATCCCTGAAGTTACAGCGGTGGTGGGACTTCTCGTTGCCTTCTCAGCCTTCTCGGTTCTGTTCTCGTGCATCGGCCAGAGGCTCATGCCTGGCGCATAGCCACTGGAGTCACTCGGCTCGGTCACCTGTTCAACCAGCTTGACGAGATCCGTAACCTGCAACGCAAGATTCCGCGTCTTTTGTGTCAACAGGTGGGTTATCTCCACTTTCGCCCTTAGATCGCGTCTAACCGCTCGGCGAACGACGACGATTCCTTATTCGCATGGTTCAACTCGACCAGCGGTATGTCTTCGCCATTGCGACGGACGACGACGTCCCGCGGCGTCGTAGCATCTTCGGGGACGATGAGGATCTCATAGTCGTCGCTCGACCATTCGCCGGGAATCACAGGCTTCGTGATACAACCCGTTCCATCCCCGTCGAGCCGCCGTTCAGGGTAGGCACTGGCGTCCGAGAAGATGTCTTCTCGTGAGTCAAAGCGCGCATAGAAACGTCCGTCCTGGTCCTCGAGGACATACTGGTTATTTCGTTCGCGCCAGACCGTCTCGGTCATCTCATCCGGGCGGGGGAACGTTGTCCCGTTGATCCGTACCGGATGTCCCGAGTGATTGTAGAACGACCCGTCTTTCGCCGTGAACGGTGGGTCCGTGAGCGTCCCCTCTACAGTATCCGCTGTCTTCTCCCGGCACAAGAACACGCACTTCTGGCCGTTCGTGACGGCTTTCCCAAGGTTGACGAGTGTCTGTGAGGGTTGCGTTTTGCCGGTCGATGACTCGGATTCGAGAGCGACGTCCGCCCCGTCAGTGAGTTCAAACAAGATCGGATAGTCGTCTTCTATCTTTGCACGCACTTCGTCGGCGTTCCGAAGTGAGACGGTCGTCTCAAACGGTACTTTTGCGATGCCATCGGCGGCTTCCTCTCCCGTCTGGATGGGGAGCCGGACGTTCAACCCGGCACGGGTGAGCGGATCGTAGGCGTCCTTGAGTAGTTCGCGATGGTTGCCCTTGCCCGAGGTTGAGGACACGCCCGTCGCGAGGAAGAACGCCCGACCTTCCGGCGTGCATTTGAGGTACATGTCCCCGTCGCGTTCGCTTCGGTCTAATCGCGTGTCGGGGATGTAGTCAACCATCCCCCAGAACTGGGTGCCGCGCAGGGTGTCGAATCCTATCCACTCTTTCGCCTGTTCCCAGACGCGTTCGTCGCGGACGTAGCCATCCGTGTTCTCATCGTCAGTGAGTGCGAGGTCATAGGCGGCTTTGAGGATTAGCGTCTCGCGTTCCTCGGTGAGTTCGTAGTCGTCGTCAGTCTCATCATAGTCGTAGAACTTGGAATCGCGTTTCTGATCCTCGCTCGTCCGGCGGTCACCACCGTACTGTTCGAGCGACTGTTCGATGAGTGCCTCTCTGTCCTCGGCTGTCCGGGCAACGTCCTCAACTTCGTCGATCGGGGGGAACGTGCCGACCTTGTAGGTCTTCGTCGGTTCCCCGTGCTCGTTGTCCGTTCGCATGTAGAGCTGGTACTTCCCGAGGTTGGCCAAGTCCTGTTGGCCGATATCCTCGCTGTGCTGTTTCGCCATGAGACGTGCCTCTCCCGGTCGCTGTGGGTTGAAATTGAGAATCGTCCCACACTGACCGAGTATCGCGTTCTGGATTTGCTCTTTGCCGTCGAGTTGGTTCGAGAGGTCCTGACACGCGCCGATAATCGAGAGGTTCTTCGACCGAGCCAACGACAGTATGCGGGCGATATTCGAGTTGGCCGAGATGATCTTATCAAACTCGTCGAGAATGGAGTAGAACATCGGCGGCTTCTCGCCCATCCGTGACTGTTCACGAACGGCCACCCAGATACGACGGATCAAGGCGGTTGCAACCATCGTCCCCACTGTCTCGGAGGTCGTGTTGTCCTCGACGATGATGATTTTCCCATCACGAATCGCGTCTTCGACGGAGAACGTCGACTTCGGATAAGACACGAGTTCCCGCGTAATCGGGTTCTCGATCCACTGTTGGAGCCGTCCAATCAGTGGTTCGAGGTCCGAATCATCCATGTCCGCCAGTTGCTCACGGGCGTACTCGACAATCCAGTCAATTCGTTCGTCCTCGAGCATCTGGGCGTACTGCTCGCGGCGCTCCTGACTGACGAGCGCGAAATACATGTCGAGCAGCGTGCAATCGTAGCCTGCTTTCGCCATCCCGCGTACCATGTTCCGGACGACGCGCTTCATCCGTGGCCCCCAGTAGTCCTCTTCACCGCCAGCGAGGGAGATGAGTGCCTCTAGGTCGTCGGCCAACGCTTCAACCGCCTCTTTGTACGCGGGCGTGTCTGGGTCGGCACTTGACGGCACTTCAAGGAAGTTGAAACCGACTTGTTTGTCGCGGTTCCCCCCGAGTTCGATGTAGATTACGTCGTCCTCGCGTCCCTTGGGAATGAGTGAAACGACGTCTTCTGCATCGTCACCCTTCGGGTCGTAGAACATCCCACCGACACCGCGGTCCATCATCTGCCGGAAGAGATTCTTCAACAGCGTTGTCTTCCCGTATCCTGTCGACCCGGGAACGAACACGTGGCGTTTAAACACATCCTCGTGAATGCCTGCCTCGGTGCCTTTCCGTGCTCCCGTTCCAATCCAATACGGTTTTCTGGGGGCGCTTGCGTTGAACATCGCGACTTGCCGCTCTAATGGCGTGGCTGTCTCGTCTAATCCTGCACGGGTGAAGTCAAAGCGTGGCGTCCCGATCGGGACGGGAATCCCCGCCCGTGACTCGGAGTAATCGATGTGCGGGTTGTTCACGTCGCCGGAGAGATGGACGACACCCGCCAGTTCCGACGCTGTGCATTTCATCGATGTGTAGTCCTCGAACGACCGGCTGGCTGTCGCTGATAGGAACGAATGCATGTCGCTCCGTGCCGATTTGAACGTCGTATTCCCGACTGGCGTACCGTAGAATCCCTGTCTATTGTGCGACTCATAGAACTCGTCGAGCGCATGCACGACCGAGTGTACCCTGCCTTCAGCGGCCTCTTTCGTGCTCGAGGCCGCTATGACACGGATCTCAATCTCATACATCGATTCATTCTGCTGGTTCTCGATGATGTCCGCGGCTTGTTTCTCGACGTCAGTCGCGGGGTAATCGGTCAGGAAGCGTGTATTCGGCGCTCGCATTCGGTCAGCGACCTTTGCCATTTTCCCGCGGTACCTGAACCCCTGTTGGGAGGGCCGAAAGACGACCTGCAGCATGACATCGGTACTTCCGCCCGTGACCTTCGTCAGAATGTTCTTGAACGGATCTCGGACATTTTTCCGACCACCGTCTTCGTCACCGAACCCGTCGATATCGATGTGCCGGATCGGGTACTCGGTGCTCTTGAAGAAGTGCATCCGGGCTCCGGCCACATACTCATCGTCGTCCCACGTCGGGAACGCCTCAGGAAGTTGTTCGACGGTCGAATCAGGGTAATCCTCGAACAACTGGTCGCGAAGGTTCTTCCCGATGATTCCCGATCCCGGTACGAATCGGAAGTCGAGAATCTCCTCATCATACACAATCTCGAACGCGTGTGTCTCGGGGCTCCCGGCCGTCTCGTGCATCCCGTTCAACAGGGTGATCGCCTCGCGAACCCCGCCCTCACCGCGATAGGGACGTACCTTGTAGACGGGTTTGTCGAGTAGTTCGCTCTCTCGGTCGATGATACCGCGTTCTTTCTCCCCGAGTTCGAACGCTTCAACGTCGCCGATCTTCTTTCGCTTGCGGTTCTGCCGGAGTCGTTCGGTGAGTTCGCTGATTTCGGTTGTCATTAGTCGGCCTCCAATGGTTTCGGGGCGAATGACTGTGGTTCGTTACTGCTCTCTTCCTCGTCAGTCTCGTCGGTCCGTTTCGTGTCGTCCGTCTCACTATCCTCCTGGTCGTCGCTGGTATCGTCGGCCAACTCACGGGCAAGGTAGTCGTCAAAGTCGCCATCGTCGGACTCACGGTAGTCGAGGATAGCCTTCGCGTAGTCACTCACGCGCTTGCGCACTCGATAGACGTCGCCGTCCACGTCGACGAGACACTCGCTGTAGGTCGTCCGCTTATCGTCCCCGGCAGCCAACCCGCCCGCGAGTTGCCCTGCCTGCATATCCGTGAGACCGAATGGTTCGGGGTCAGACAGGCCCATCTTCCCGAAGTTCTGCCACCCCGAGATGGCACACTGTTTGGCGATTCGTTTGGCAGCGTCCTCGTTGAAGTCATCGTCCGCTTGGCTGACGAAGTCGAACATCAACCCGGCATTCCGACCGGCACGAACCATCGACTCAAGACGGCCAGCCTGTGCCGCTTCACGGAAGAGATCGTGCGCTTCGTCGATGACGACATCCACGTAGTTGTTCGTCTGTTTCGCCACTTCCGGAGCAATGGAGAGAATGTAAGCCATCGCCATCCCCTTCTCGACGGCGGGTTTTCCCTCGAACTTCTGCATATCGAAGTACAGAACACGACTCGAAAGGTCAACGTCAGACTCGCCGCTCATCCACTCAAAGGCGGCATCGGGTTCGTCGTCGGGTGTCGGCTTGAACGGCCGAAGTGCCGTGAGGAGCGTCCCCGCGTGCTCGATCATGTCCTCGACCTCGACGTCCGTTCCTTCCGTCGTGTAGTCCTCAGGGTTGTTCGCCGCGTCGCCAAGAACGCTGAAGAAGTCGACCATCGTCGGCGACTTCGCTTTCGAGTGCGTCTCTGGATCGTCGGTGATGCCTGCCTGAGAGTACGTTTTCCGAATCAAGTCGACGAGTGTCGCCCGGAGTTCCTCGGGGTCCGTCGCGTTCTCCTGCAGGTACAGGTAGAACATATCGGCAATCAGGTTGATCTTCGAGGAGAGGTCAGCCGTGAAGCCCTCCCCGTGTTCGTCGGGAGCACGGACTTCGAACGGGTTAATCTTCGTCTCTCCGACCGTGACCTTCCCACCATCGAACGTCTCAACCACGCCATCGAACCCGCGGGCAATATCGACGATAATCGTCCGGAGGTTGCGCTTCCGGAGCATATCGGCAATCAGCAAATCCTTAATGTTGAACGACTTGCCGGACCCTGATCGACCGACCCAGAAGCGATGCGGAACGGAGAGCGTTCGGCGGTCGACCTGCAGCAAGCCGAGTGGTGCACCGGAGCGTGCGAGCGCCATCCCGTAGATGGTTCCCGATTCATGTGTTTGATAGCCGCCCGCCATCGGGAACATCGCTCCCAGCGTGTCGGAGGGCATCTCGAACCGCGTGTCGTTCTGTGAAGCATCGTCGAATACGTCCCCCGGTGTCGGACTCGTGGTTTTCATCGCGGCGAGCTGGCGGTCGTCCGCTTCGGTCGCCACGATATCGTTCGGACCGAGGAACTCCGTCTTGACGTGCTTACGGAGTTGCAAGACTTTCTCTCGGGTGTCAGCGCGCATCGTGACGACCATCGACACTTCGGAACACTCGACACCGTTGTCGCGCATGTGGTCTCGGAGGATGATCTTCTGTGTCGCCGCGACGTCCGCGTCGTCGGCTTTTGCCTGCTTCCCTTCTTTCTCGATCCCCATCGCCGAGAGCCACTCCTGGTCGGTGGCGAGTTCGTCCATCTTGTCGCGGTAGTCGGTCGCGTGCACGTACAATGAGGCGTCCAAACGGACACCGGGAACAGTGAGAGCATCGGTCAGGAAGCCGGGAGAGGGCGACGACGGCCAGCCGACAACCCACAGGCTGCTCGTGTAAAAGTCGTCGTTGACACCCACACTGTTGACCTGCTCGTCGACGTTCGCCGGACCATAGATGGCACGCTCACGCGCGCTCGAGGACGTCTGTTGTGTGAGCCAGTCGCGTACTGGCTGGAGTTTCTGTGTCCATCCGTCCTGGTCGTCGGCGGCGACTGTCTCGTCGCTCTCGTCGGGTTCGTCACTCACGTATGCTGTATCTGGTATTGGCGCGTCAGAGGTGACCTCGGAGTAGGTGAACGACGTCTGTTCGTCCAGCCAGAACTGTCGGAGGTACGCTACACTCTCATCGGCAGAGAGGCGCGTCCCCTTGGAGACGCTCGCGATGGCTTTCTGTACTGTCTCAACCCGGCGGTCGAGGGCGACGGCTTGGTTGTCCTTCGTCGTATCTCCTGACGTGAAGACACTGGATCCAAAGAGATCAGCGAGTTGTGCGATGTATCCCGAATCGGCGGTCGGCGTCTCAACTTCATGCGGGGCTATCCAGACAACGATCGTGCATGTCCGTTCCATCATCCCCGACGTCGCCAGCCACTCGACGTAGTGATCCGCCTGTGCGCTCGCGTAGTCACGCGCCACTTGTGGAAACATCTCGTCAAAGGCCGCTTCGTCGAGAGCGTCCGTCTGTGAGATATCACGCGGAGGCGTCTGTGGCAGGTGAATCTTCACGTCGAAGCCGTCGGACTCGGCTTGTGCGATGTGTTTGTTGATGCCGTTCGCGAGGCTTACGGCGTCGAGAATCCACTCCGCTCGATCGTGTTCCGAAACGTTCTGCAGGTCGACCGAGACGTGCGTGAAGAGTGTCCCATCGTCAGTTTCGAGTGCATCATACTCGGGATGCACGCCCGTCACACCGGGAACGTCCGCCGCGTTCGGGCCCACGAGCGGCATGCGGAAGCGCGAGCGAAGGTAGTCGAATTTTTTCGAGATGGTTTCGAGCGGTGTCGCGTACCACGGCGTTCGTTTGACGGCGAAGTACAACCCGCCCGCCAGTCCCCCCACCGAGATGAAAAGCCACATCACCGGCACCGAGACGTATGTGAGTTCGATGTACGCTAAGAGAGCGGTCGGGAGGACGACGAGGGCTAACTCCCCGATGGAAAGCCCAAGTACCGTTGCGAAGACGCTCCCGGTCGTTTCCTGTGGGATAATCGTTTCAAGGGCGATACGGCCGCCGGAATCACTGTTGTCGTCACTCATGGTTTAGTCCTGCAGTCTGTTTCGGATTTCGTTCAGGCGGTCCTGCCGGAGTTGTTCTAACTCGTCGTTCTCCGGGAAATGGCGCTCAAGTCCGTGCTGGATTTCGCCGCCAGTTTCAGGGTCGATGCTACTGCCGCCACGGATGTTCTGAATCCGTTGGTTGATCGGCTGGGTGTACGTCTGGAAGGTCTGGCGTCCGGCCTGTCCCGTCGCGTAACCGGTGCCACCATCACCAACGGGGTCAGCACCACGCAACCCGCGATGGGTGTCACGTACTCCATTCACTCGCTGACGCGTGTTCTCTTTGACTTCTGCCGCTCGCTCACGCTGGTTCGCATACGACTCTTTCATGCCGTCGGCGGTGGGTGCCGACCCAATAACTCCCACAGACGCCAGTGCTTGGCCGCCTTTCTGGTACATCACGTACGGCATCACGAGACACGCGACGGCCGTCCCGAGCTGCATCGCAATGAGTTGGAGCCCGCCGATGCCGTAGGTTTTGAAGATATCCGTCGTCATCGGCGAGAAACCCACTGACAGGGCGATCGAGACGGGGAGTGTAATCAGCGAGAGCATGAACCACAACTTTGTGAGGCCATCGCCGATCATCCCCAACCCACGAACGGGGAGTGCCTTCAACGCGAAGAAAAACGGTATCCATGGGGTGAGTGCCGTCAGGCCAATGAATCGGAGGCTGACGAGGCTGATGATGACGAGGAAAATCCAGACGTTCCAAAACAAGACGAAGACCATTCCGATCAGCAACACGCCTTTGAGGCTATTCGACGCGATCGATACCTGAGTCAAATCCGCGGTTATCCCGTGGCCGAGTGCGTTGGAGATGTTCAGCCAGAACCCGACGAGTTGCCAGCCCCAGAAGGCCATCACCCACGCAAGGATGAGGTGTTTCGATCCTTGTCGTTCATACCGGGCGGGAAGGATGCCGAAGCCACGCTGTCCGAGTGCGAGGTAAATCCCCGTGGCCATGATGCAGATGAAGAATGTCCATGGCTGGGCGTTGGACTTCCAATCGTGGTATTTCTCGGGCCAGATCGTATTGCCAGGGTCCTGGTACCAGCCACTTCCCCAATGCGGGGCAGGCGTGAACGTGATCATCTTCACAGCGAGCCCCAGAAAGGCGTCAATCAGCCAGAACAGGCCCTTCACGAAGTAACTCAGAATGGTGAGGAAGCCATCCAATATTGAGTTATAAATGAACCCTCCGCCGCCTTTCTGCATTCCCGTCGAGTTATTATACACGCCGAGAGTGCTGTTATTCGAGTTGTATTTCCCGGTCTTGTTCAGATACCCTTGTCCGTATGGGTTAACAGCGGGTCGTTGCGTCATCGTCTGATTCGTCGCGTTTCCAGTGCTCGCATTCGTCGAGTTATCCGTAGGCGTGGCAGTCGGTGGTGACTGGCCCACAGAAAGCCCGACAGTAAACGTACTCACGAGAAGTAGACACGAGAGCACTCGAAACACAGTGTGATTAGTCATGGCGTGATCGAAGGAGGGGGATGATCGGGAGCCTGTGCGTTCAGAATCAGAACATGCAGCCGAGGCCAACATCGGAAAGCGAACTCCCGAACATCCCGAGTACCCACCCGGCGAGTTGCGGGAGTGCCGCGCCAGCGAACAACAAGCCGACAGCAACCCCGAGCGTTTTTCGCGAGCCGGCCTTGCCGTGACTCCCCCCACCGCGCGAGGAAATCATGGATTTTCCACCGACGAAAATTCCGGCGAGAACGAGGATACTTCGGAGCAGTTGCCCGCCCTGGTTGATCCCGTTCGACGCATTGGGGACGTCGCAAGCCCCCGCTGCCGCCACGGGGTCAATGGCGATGAGCGCGACACCAGCGGTGATCGCCAGTGTTTGGGGGGTCGTAAATCGGTGCAAGAATTCGCCGAGACGGTCGATTGTTGGTTTCATTCGGGGCGACCTCGTCCTCAAAGATAACCTGAGGATACTAATAGCTAACCCATAGTAGTCTATCAAAACATTAGCTATCATTTGATAACGATGGCTAACCTTTAGTAAGCTATCAATAGTGGAGGTAACCACGAAGATACTTATGGCTAACTCGGAAACACCTGACGAACGAATGATCACCTACCCGCTCGAGATACCCGATGATGAGGAAGACACGTGGCAAGATTGGAAACAAACCGTCCCCCGAAGTTACCCCAAAGTCGGCGATCGGCTTCAAGAATTCATCAAGAAAGACCTCGAATCACGGTCAGAACACGGCGAAGGACTTTTAGAGCGGTTCGACGAATATGAATCCAACGAGACTGACGAATGAGATGAGTTCCACGAACCTCACGTTCAGCCAGAAAATCGTTCAGACCATCAAGCGGTTCGCCGTAGGGCTCCCGATGCTTTTCATCATCTTTGGTGTCCTCCAGCTCGTCATCCCTGGGATGGCCGCCGTAGCTATCGCACTCATCGTCACCGGCCTCTTTGTGAATATCTACTTCGCCTGAGCCTGCGCCTCAACTTCTCCCGCGAGTTCCTGTACCACTTCCTTGAGTTCCTCCACTCGATCTTGTGCCGCCTGCGCTTCGGCTTTCGCGTCTTCGACGTCACTCCGCAGCGACTCGATATGCTGCTCAACAGCCGACGGTATCGGCCGAGCATCAGTCTGTGCAAGCAGGTCCTCGACTGCCTCACGTCCGCGGTCGGTAAGAGAGAACACTCGGGCAGGAATTCGGTCGCCCTGTTGCTCGTGGGCCACGACCGTAATCAGACCCCACTCTTCGAGAATGTCGAGGTGATAATTCACGGAGTTGACGGTGTCAGTAAGTTCACGCTTCGGTGTCTCGGCCGGATAATTATCGTTAATCGCTAACAGGAGCTCGGCACGGTTGCCACGGAGTTCGTCGATCAAAACATCCCATGACTTGGGTTCGTCCATACTCTCACTATCACGACGACCGTCAAAATTTTACCGGCAATTGCACATCAAATTCATCCTCCCGACAATAATAGAGGCAGAATTACCCATGGGACGGAAGCAAAATCACAACAGAATCAGTGAGACACTGGGTCCTCCTGGCGACTTGGTCCCGATCTCACAGTGGTGGTTGAGAAAAGAATGCAAGCAACCAGAAGAGCATATCAAAGAGTAGAAATAATCGTCTACAGGGAAAATACTGAGCCAGTGACCGGCAAGAGGGCACGCCAGTATGTCACCCGAGAAAATTCAGTTAGAGTGGTGTGAATAGGGCACCCCAACAGGCGGAGAGCCGGAGGAAAGACGCGGTGGTCACGCCACACGAGAACGAAGTGAGTGCGGACGAGGGGACAGTCCAGTCGAGGACACGCGAGGAGAAGAACCAAAGGTGAGACCGTGGGACAGTCAGGCCGTGCCGAACCCAGAGGAATATGACTGAACAACGAAAAGGGGGCAGTCTGCCCTGCCAGGCCATGAGAAAACCACGAATTGAATGTGAGGAGTGCCAGTATCCGTACTGGAGAGGGGTGCCGATGAGCGACACGCAGCCAACCAGTCTTGGTGCACTGGCTGGGGTGCCAGGAGCACGTACCCACGGAATACCCATGTGACGGCAAAGGTGGGATGCCACATGGGCGCCATACTGGGGTGCCAACAGGAGAGCAACTGTCTTCTGCAGAACGCACGAGGAGGTGGCAGTGAACACACTGCCAGACTATCCACAGGAAGTCAGGGTACCGCGCCTGAACCGGTACAGGGCAGCATATTGGACTGTCCAAGGCTACAAGTACAGCAGTAGATGAGCAGGCGAGAGCACGGTGGACTGTCCTCTCCGTACCAGCAGGAGAGTGTTAGATTTAGTAACGGTGGGACTGTCGAGTGAGCGCTGTTTACAGCGGAACCCTGGTGTCTCACCAGCAGGACTGTCAGGAGCTAAGGCTGGCTGTCTGGCCAGGCGAAAAGCAGATGAAAACCGCTGTGTTGCAGCTGGGTGGGCACCCGTGTGTTTCTGCCGGCCGGCCGTCCAGTGGTCACGAGGAGCGGTTATTCGCTCGGCAGCGAGCATTCGATCAGGGGAGTACAGAGCAGTTCAGTTCGCTTCGTTTGGAATAGAATGTGCTTACCGAAAGAGGACTATTACTGAGACAAAGCTTACACCACGTTGGATATATCTGGGGTCTAGAGGAATGCAACAAACACGTCGGAAGATTCTCCAAACAGGTACAGGTGGGATTATGGCCGGTCTTGCTGGCTGCAGCAGTTTCAAACGGACGCTGCTGGGCCATCAGTTGGCTCATCAAATCACGATTATAAATGTTCGATACTCACCACTCCAACTGGACCTCACTGTACGCGATGAATCTGGCAAACCCCTGCTAGAAGAACACTTCCAGATCGCCTACGATCATGCCCAGACCAGTAAGCCGTTTCGTGGAACACCAGCGAAGATTCAGATGGACATTAAGGGGGAGGAGCATCAAACATACGAGTGGCCCCGACCACAACAGGGCCAGTGCCAGGGAGAAACTGAGTCAACGACAACGGTCTCGTTCATGTCCGAGAAAACATACGTACAGGGCAGTTGTGAGACAATCACAACACACTGAAACCTAGTGAGTGTCACTCGTCGTCAGAATGAGCTCAGTCTGTTAGTATATGCTACTAACTAAAATACGCTCCCAATCCGAAGCAAAAGCGATAGCAAGGACTCAAGCAGCAAATCTATAGTTCGTGAAAATCTTCCTCGTATCTATTCCTTGTCGCGAGAACTACTTAAACGAGAATTCGGTCAGTGGCCGTCGCCCTTCTCGACACGGAGTGGCCCACCGCACTTGCTACAGCTGTACTGCTCGGGATTACGTACCGTCTTCGAGCGTCGATACCGAGCAATCCGTCCGCCGCAGTCCTCGCACACGAGCCACCACTTTGGTGTAGTGAAGCGTTCGCAGTGTTGCGAGGTATTGAGGGCGTCCGTCCACTGTGCGAACGTCGAGCCGTGGTCCGCGTCACCGAACTCATGGTACTGCCAGGCGTGAATGAGTTCGTGCCGGACGGTGGAACTGAATTGCTCCCACCCGTGGTGTTGGTAAGCCGTCCAGGTGAGCGCGATTGTAATTGCCTCTGTTGTCGGGTTGTACTTGGTGACCCCTGCTTGTCGTCGCGCTCGGTGTAAGATCTCCCAGTCGATCATTTCGACCGGCAGGTTGGGGAAGTGTTCTGCGGCGACGTTCGTTGCGTGCTGCTGTGCTCGGTCGAGGAGGGCCGTCGGTGTCTCGGGAGTATCGTCGGTCACAACAGTTAGAAACTGTATCAGTAGAATGAGAACGGTAAGAGATATCGGATTAACAACTGCCGAGATTCCGGAAGTCACTCTGGTCACACTTTGAACAACGACATGGTTTCGAGATAAAGGTGGTACCGCATTCTTCGCATTCAAAAATATCACCGGACGCCCGTACCTGCTGTTCGGTCTGCTGAGACGGGGTTTCTGAACGAAAGGCACTGCGTAACCGATGTAGTAGTTCCATAGCAATGCATAGACACTTGCTCTACATACATAGGTTTTATCACCAAAATGCCATAATGGCATTCATCATTACTGTATAGAATATTGTTAATGAAGTCGGCTCATCGATTATGAGATGCCGGTGAAAATCTCATAGTCACAGGTTTCAGGTTCAGCATCGTCTTCATCCTCGAATGGGAAGGCATTGAGCGTGTTGTCGTCGATTCGATTCTTAACTGTTAGTTTGTAGTGCCGAATGCATTGCAGTGGAGGGTAGAGGAGTCTTGGCGATTTAGTTGCCGGATGGGATATATATGTAGAGAGTCAAGGCGAAGAAAGTGGACCGTGATCACCTAAAAATGCCAGACGAACCCCACCCAGATGAAGAGGAGCTAACGGAGTTGCTCGACCAGCTTGAAGACGCCGAAGAGACGGTCGATTCATCCAACCAACGTCACGCGATTCGACGGACTCGCCGACTGCTATCCCATTTTCCGAACGTCCGTCGATTTGGGTTCGATGATATTGCTCAACAGATCGTGGGCGGGTTCATTCTCTCGGCTCCGTTTGTCGTGACTGAAGAGGTGTGGACACTTGCCGCGAGTATGAATCACCTCCAGACAGCGATCACGATTTTCATGGTATTCGCGATCGGTTATGGAACGCTGTATCGCGCAGAAGATCGTGAGGCGGAGATGGAGCGAGCAATCGCTGGAATACCGCTTCGGTTTCTATCGTTGCTCATCGTCTCGTATACCTCTGTGACGATTCTTGCATTCGTCTTTGACGCACCAGACGCATTTAGTGCAACATGGTTTACGACGTTCAAGGCCATCTGTATCGGAGCGATCTTTAGTGTGGTCGGTGCTGCTACAGCGGATAGCCTCTTTTAGGGGTAGAAAGAATGTGAACCGAAGAATGAGACTAATTTGGGAAAACACTCATTAGACGCCTCTTCAATTTTCAATTTGAATTATGGTGTTGAATTTTGTACTGGGTAAGGGTCCAATGATCCCCCTACAAACGGGTAACACACTCACAACCACATCCATCGTCAGCAATTACGTGATTCCCGCCGCATTGTTCCTCGTAATACTCATCGTTGTCTATCTGATCGGACGGAGTGTTCTCATTCCACTGCTCACACGAGTACTGAAAGAGCAGGGACATGACCCAGCTGTTCGGAGTCTGGCTGAGAATGTTGCAGGGATACTCGTCTGGGTGCTTGCCATTGCCCTCGCATTCACGGTTGCTGGCTTTGGCGGTGTTATCGCCGCGTTCGGTGTGTTCGCCGGTGCAATCGTCCTCGCGATTGGGTTCGCCGCACAGGAACTCCTTGGTAACTTTGTTGCTGGGATTTTCATTCTCAAAGACCGCCCGTTTACGGTTGGTGATTGGATTGAATGGAGTGGTGGTGAGGGACAAGTTGAGGACATCGATTTACGTGTGACTCGAGTGCGGACGTTCGATAATGAGCGAATCACCGTCCCGAACGGTGATTTGGCGAATGATGCAGTGAAGAATCCAGTTGCCTATGATAAACTTCGACAGAAATTCGTCTTCGGAATCGGCTACGATGACGACATCGACCATGCAAAGGACGTGATTCTCGACGAGGCTCGGCAACACGGAGAGATTCTCGCAGATCCAGCACCGGATATTCGGGTGACTGAACTTGCTGATTCGTATGTCGGCCTGCAAACTCGGTTCTGGATCGGTGAGCCTGGTCGAGGAAACTTCACGCGAATTCGGTCAGAGTTAGTCCAAGCAGTAAAAGAACGGCTTGATGCTGAGGCAATCGACATGCCGTATCCAGTCCGAACGCTTGAAGGATCGATCGAGGTCTCGGAGTAACTGGGTACAACCCGACGTCGCTTTTCTAACAAAGAGTTTATTTTATTCTTCCTTCGCTACCTACTCTCGATTATTGGGAACCACTCTGTCGTATATCCTGTTTTTGGGAGGATCCACCGCTGCTCAGGACCCCGTTCACTCACACGAAGCTCAATCGTTGCGTCGAATACTGATCCGATTTTATCCATTGGGAGTGAATCCCGATCCTGTGGCAGCGTGTAATAGCCGAGTCCCTCAATACCACGGACAGCACGACAGATGTGAATTAGAAACGTCGCAATGTCAGTCGTTGCTGCTTCCATCACTGGCTGAAGCGTATCGACATAGAGTTGAACATCAATTGACTGATCATCCCGTACGTATTCTTCCTGCATTGCTACCGAGTGAATGAGAGCAGTTTGAAGATCAGCTAAAGTTCCGCTGATGGGCGTGATCTGGGCGTTTTCTTGTGGGCTGGTTGTTGCTGCGGCCGTTGATCGGACTGCTGCTTGATAATCAACGATTTCAACAGTGCCTGGCAGTGGCTGAGCTGGTGTTGTTTGGCGTTGAAGTGCGGTTGGAGAGCGATCTAGTAGAGCAAATAGATCATAACGGGTCGAATCGGGCTCGTTCATGAGATAGGACCGTTCAGCGTTGAAAACGTCACCCGGAACGTCCCCGACAACCAGAATATTCCCGCCATTCTCCTTGAGTTGGGCAAGTTCGGACCGGATTGTAATCACCCCATTTCCCGAAACGGTGATGAAGTACCCTTCAAATCCGAATGAAACATAGCCATTGGTTCGTGGTGTACCATCAGCCAAAGGCTGGAAAAGGTCGTTTAGTGCATCTGGATTGATCCGGTCAGAGAGTCGTTCCGTCACCGCTTGAGAGTCAACCCCGATAGCATTCGCAACAGCGAGGACGACTTCTGTTCCGAGATCATTGGTTGGCGCATACTCGTATGTGATTGCATCTGTTGAGCCGAATGGAGCGCCAGCGAATTCAGTAGCCAATGGAAGATCCGCATCAAGCTCAGGGACGAGCGGTTCGTTGGTAATGTGAATTTCACCGGGTTGTCGAACTCGGATCGCATGATCATGCCACGAGAAGATGACTTCGGTTGAAAGTTGGTGAGCAGAATCAAGCGTGAATAGTTCGTCAAGCGCTTCGGGGTTAACCACGTTGTAGAGAGGATCAAGTGTGCGTGAGTCTGTATCCAGAACAGTTCCCATAGCTGCACTAAGACGAATACTGAGGGTTTCGCTGTCGTCTTCAGTTGGCCTGAAGTGTTGGCAGTGCTCTGATTGGAATATTTCGCGAATCGTGTGCTGCTCGCTGACCATAGTAATAGAGACATTATCGCGTTGCACAATTGAAAGCTTGTTGGTGTGAGGTGTGGTCTCTTGGCACCTTGTGGTGACTCTAGTCAATATTGCTTTTGTCGAATTCTTCCTCAACGCAGAGCGACCCGCCGCAGTCCCCACAACTGTCTTCTCAGGCAGTTTGACGTTCCTCAAGCGCTGGAAGTGCGGAAGTTGTCCACTGCACCGCTCGCAGTACTGCGACGTATCGAGCTTATCCATCTACCGTGTAAACGTTGCGCTGTGATCCACTTCCGCGAACTCATGACACCGCCAGACAGTTTGTTACAACCTTATTACTCCCCAATTACTTTGAGTAGAATCGGTAAGAAACAGTTCAGCAGCGTAATCGTTACTACACGAAAATTATTTCAGAATAGAATGTTTATTCGGAAATATCGATGGTAAGCCGTGAAAATTGGATAACGATTGCCTTTATCGTTGTAGCCCTCCCCGCAGCATACGCAGTCGAATTCTTACTGAAATCAAATGGCATCGCTCAAAATATGGCCTTCATGATCTCGTTTTTTGTACTGCTTGTTGTTGGCGTTGGTCTCCCAAGATTCGTAACGCGTAGTGGATGACCTTAGTCACGCACTAACTGTACTTGACTATCTCAAGTAGTACTGTCTTCGTCGTCTGAATTACATCGTATCTGTTAGCCGTGCATCCGCACTTTCTATGAGCATTCGCTGGTCGGTGATATCTGAGAACGTCAACTGGCGTACGATTGAAAAAAAAGACTGAAGCAGTGGTTAGTTCGGCAGTTCTGTTCGTCCCGTCCGCACGCACGGCCAGCATGGGAAGCCACCGAGACCCTCACAGTCGCAGTTTCGGGTTCGGCGTCGTCGGTTGCGTTCTCGACGGCAGCCATGTGTTTGCAGAAGGCGTTCCGGTGGACGTGATGCGGGCACGTGCAGGCCATCAGTTCGTTGGTCACATCGTCGATGGAGACTATGTACTGGTGGTCTGCGGGGTTCTCGTGGTTCCCGTTGGTGACGTTCATCTAGCAAAACTTACCATCGAAATTGAGCTACTGTAAAAAATTAATAGCCCAGAAACTCGTTAAGTGTTCTAAATTCCTCAGGGGAAAGGATAACTTCGGTGGTTAGCTCATCGAGCCGATCGAAGTCATCATCTAAGGTGAGTATTGTTTCCGCTCCCTCCTCAATAGCAACTTGTGCATAGTACCCATCCCAGCCATCGATATTCATCTCACCTGCATACTCAAAGCCAGCTCGAACAGTGTCTTCAGCAAGTTCCTCGTACCAATGAACCCGCTTTGCATCCATGAATCGTTGCATGAGCGCAGAGGCTCTCTCGTTCGAGAAACCATAAACAGATGAGAGGATGTGATGAGCGCCAATAAGAGATGCATGCGGGACAATTGCCTGTATCTCCCCAGCAATTGCTTGTCGGACGTAGGTGAGCGCCACATCGCTGACCGGCGTCCCTGCATGTGCGAGGGCAGTTACTCCAACATCGAATAGATACGGTTCATCACTCATCGCTCGTCTCTTCGCTATTTGCTTGCCGTCGAATAGTGTCGACGTGGTGCTTGGCTTCGACATCTAGCTCGTCGTATTCGGATTGGTCTCTGTGTGCCGCGGCATCTTCGATGATCGTTTCGAGATCAGCAATGATTTGATCGGGTTTGTCCTCCGGTTCGATAACTGCTTTCCCGTCTTCTTCGTGGATTTCGACTTCGGTACCGGGTGTAATTCCGAGCCGTCGGCGGACGTTTTGTGGGAGAACAATTCGTCCCTTTGAGTCTACTTTGCTCATATTCCCACATACAGTGGGAATGAGCTTAACCATTGTGCCTCACATAGTATTTTCGTTACTTCCGCCCAAGTCATTAAACGAAAAAAGGAGGTTGAGTAAGGTTAGTTCGGTAGTTCTTTTCGTCCCGTTCGCACGCACGGCCAGCACGGGAAGCCACCGAGGCCGTCACAGTTGCAGTTGTCCGGTTCGGCATCGTTGTCGTCCTCGGAGGGGAAGGCGTTGAGTGTTCCGTCGTCGGTTGCGTTTTCGACGGCGGCCATGTGTTTGCAGTTGGTGGTTGACGTGATGCGGGTAGGTACAGGACAGTAGTTTGCCGGTTACATGACCGAGAATTCCGCCGATCTCAATGAACAAGCGCGAATAGTCAGGTGAATAAGCGAGTACCGTTCATAGGATTCCAACATCTTCAGGGACAATTGTGAGTCCGAGGGTTCGGAAATCACTGTCAAAGGCAAATACATGGGTAGCATCTCGTTCATCTGCCAACACACCAGTCATGTGATCAACAAAGGAAATTTGCTGATCATCATACCGGCCAAATTCTGCACACGTGTTTGCGAACGCTGCTGGACCAGGATAGAGAATTGTCAAATTCGGTGATTCACGAACGCGTTGAATCCCCTCAACAGCTGCGGCGTGGCCTAGTTTTCGAAGCATTAGGGTTGCGAGTTCACCGACTGCGAAGCTACTAATATAGAGCGGTCGGTATGGAGCCTCACCAGTTCGAATTTTCTGCATGACGACGCGAGCAGCATCATGCCGTTCATCGTTTGGATTGAAGACGGCGAAGAGCGCGCCGGTATCAACAAAGAGAGAACGAGCAACGTCAGCGGTAGATGTATTTGTCGGCATTATTCGTCGTCAGAATCCGCTTCGATAGGACCATAGAGGTATTCGTCGACGTTTGCAGCATCTGTCGGTTCCTCACTTGCAAACGATGGTGGCTCTGCAAAGAGTGGATCATCGGGATCGAATTCTGTCGCTGCTTGAGCGTCATCCGCCCGCCACCACAGGACGGTTCGTCCTGATTTGCGTCGATGGATACGCCCTTGCTCATGTAGCTGGCCAAGCTTTTGTCGGGCGGCCTCTGTTGAACAGTCGAGAACGTCGGCAACGTCGCGTGAAGTGATCGTCGGGCCCTCGATTTGATCGAAGACACGGAACACACGCTCAAGTGTGATTGTTTCAACATAGTGGCCGGAGTCTGTGCGTGATTGGTCGCTCATAAGAATTGATAGCATTCCGATTGCCTTAACCGTATTGGAATACGCAAATGGTCGCTGAAGCGGTGGTTAGTTCGGCAGTTCTTTCCGTCCCATCCCTACGCACGGAACCCGTTGAGGCCCTCACAGTCGCAGTCTTCAGGTTCGGTCTCGTTGTTGTCCTTGGACGGGAATGCGTTGAGCGTTCCGTGTCGGTTGCGTTCCCTCAAAAACAGTATGTCAGAAGCACTCCGTTCAGTTCGACCTCAATCTAGCAGTGCTGTATTTATGAACTGGTCGAGAATGCGAGAAAAAGATTTTCCAGCTTTCGTGAGCGAAACAGTTTCAGCGCTTGGATCGTATTCGATTAGCCTTGCATCCTTTAATCGAGGAAGGTGCAAATGATGCAGTGATGCAGAAAGGCGTTCGGTATCTGTTGGTGCAATTTCATCAACAGTCGTTCCATACTTCAGATTTGCGAGGACATTGAGGAGCTCACTCTGAGACATCGGTTGCACATGGTCATCCAGGACGTAAAGAATACTTCGCCGATGTTGATTCGCTAGTGTGGTAAACACGGCATCGATTGAAACACCAACCCATGTTTCCAGTACTGACTCGTATTCTCTGTACAGTTCTTTCTCACTTACCTCGTTGTACTCACAGCACTTTTCTCCCATACTTCCCATGATAGCTTCTTTGTTCCCTTGTGGCTGTTCCTGCTCAATCAACGGTTTTTAAGTGGGGCAGGAGATGAGGAGTGTGAGCGTTAGCTTGTCTCGCCCGAAAAGCGTACTGCCTGCTCGACGATTGTTTTCGTAGCACGGCGAAGTCGATCAGAGAGTGCTTGCGTGCTAATCTCGAATTCCGCGGCAAGCTCCTCAAGAGTGATGCCCCGGGGTGTGTCAAAGTAGCCGCGAGTCACTGCCAGCTCGAGAGCTTCGCGCTGTTTCTGTGAGAGGGTGGCAGTATCCAAGCTAGCGCCCATATCCTGGACTGCATAAATGCGATCCACATCAATCGAGATGGATTTGTCTTGACTAATGGTATGAAACTCCGAGAGATGCTCGTGTGAGGAGAAAAGCAGGCGGAATCGCCAATCCTGGCTGCCGTGACCCTTTGCATCCAAGATAGTGGCGTTGGTCTCCACAAGCCCATCGAAGAAGGTACCAGGAGAAACTACCCATTCAATCGCGTAGAGTGTCCGATCAGCGGTTTGTTCGACCATTTGAAGATCAAGTACATGCTCGTTTTCAGGAACACGTTGTTCGAAGGTACTGATACCATCACCGTAGACCCAAAATAACGGAAGAACGTTGTTGTCGACAGGAACGACCTTCTCAAAATTGATATACAAGTCTGGATTTGCAGTTAGGAGTTCTCCAAGTGGAAAGGCATCTGCTGGAACGGTGAGTTCAGCAATGACCGCCATACATGGTTAGGATGTAGGGGGCAGTATTGACGTGAGCGATTCGTTTCGAGCAGTCGAAAACTCCTCTGTTTACTTCATAGCGGGAAAGAACAAAAGCAGTAGTTAGTTCGGCAGTTCTGTCCGTTTTGTTCTCACGCAGGGCCAGCACAGGAAGTTGATAAAATCATGATAATTGTACTCTTCTAACTCAATATTTCTGCTTTATTCACAGGCAGTTATGCAGATTTCGGGTCACAATCCTACCCTTTAGGGTGGGAGGGATGTCAATAGGGCACGAGGACCCAGAGAGATGTTACTCCGGGTTCGGCTCATCAATATTCACGACGAGCGGTCCGGTGCCAACAAAATTCAGAAGCCACACGTGTTCTTCTTCGGTTGGATTGATATCCCGATGGACCGTCTTGGGTTGAATATGCATGAAATCACCAGCGGCGAGTTCTTGCCGTTCACGCCCATTCGATTCGTACTCAAAAGCGGCCACACCGTTGAGGAGGTATCCATAGACGTGTCGGTCTCCGTGATGGTGCCACCCTGATGTAGTCCCACCGGCTGCATGCGCTCGAATCATAATGTTATTGCTCGTTTTGAATGCGACCTCACGGACGATGCCGGGTGTATCCTCACCTCTTTCCAAATCATCAGGTGTTACGACGTCAATTGCAGCCATTGTCCCACGCTCATGCATCACGTGGAGCTATGCGAGCAAAGCTGTTATCTCTGTCCGGCATTACCTTCGATTTCCATTTGCTGGGTCGTTTGTGGATCGTCGGTTACAGCAGCCACTTTCTCTGTAAGCATTCACTGGTCTTTGACAACCGAGACTGACAAAGAATCTTCTAAATAGGTCAATCATCCTATTCGGGAGTCCGAACGTGAAATTCTCTGCTGAGACAATCAGTAACTTTCAGTCTCAAATACGAGGTATGAGCCACCTTGTGCCCGATTACGCCTCGTATGTTTCATTCCAGAGGACCGTATCCAAGTGGTCGATGAACCGGGTCATACGACCGTCCTCCAGTTCGCAGACGTGCGCAAAGGGAACATCAAGATGATTACCTGATGTTCTGTGCTTTCCACGGAAGGTACCAAGGACAACAATTGTGTCACCGCCGTCGATGAACTCGTCGGTGTCAACTTCGAAATCTTCGAAGTCCTCAAGACAAGGGGTAAACACGTTCTCCAGGACTTCCTCTGGACCGCGATACGTTCCACCGTACATGTCCCCCTCAGGCTCGACCCACTTGATATCCTCAGCCATCGTGGCCATCGGTGTGTCGATGTCACCCTCGTTGAACGCGTCGTAGACGCGCTGGACACGTTCGACATTGCTTTTAGCCGCAGTGCTCGCCATGGTTCTTCACCAAGTGGTATGTACGTCGCCCAAAAGCATAAGGATAGATATATGCTAGCACACCACTCCCACGATTTGACACCATTCTTATTCCATCAAACACGCTACGCTACATCCACGCTTTCCGTGAGCGTTCGCTGGTCGGTGATATCCGAGAACGTCAATCATCATGTTATAGAAATAAACTGGAGCGAGTTCGCTCACTATGCCCTTCCTGGATAGACTTATCTTGGTTCCCTTCCCACGAATGGTAAATGTTAATTATCAATTCGAGGGGAATCGTGATTGGAGATTAATTCTCCGGATGACACTCGTTCTCGGATTGAGTATCATTGCAACAGTAGTGTTCGGGGTAGTTCTGACACTCGTACTAGTCATTCTCACAAACACGGACTTACAATTCAGCCTTCGATTAGCTGCAATCGTTGTTGGACTTCTTATCTGCGCTCAATTCTTGATGAGTGGATCGATCGAACAACGGCTTAACGTCTCAGAGATGGACATGAGCGACGAGCGGGTAACTGCGGTTGTACAGCGAATCGCACAGCAGATTGATGTCCCAGTACCAGAAATCGAGATTGAACAGTCAGAAGTGG
Organism: Haladaptatus sp. CMAA 1909; assembly: GCF_043952005.1. Classification (NCBI taxonomy): domain Archaea; kingdom Methanobacteriati; phylum Methanobacteriota; class Halobacteria; order Halobacteriales; family Haladaptataceae; genus Haladaptatus; species Haladaptatus sp. CMAA 1909. The sequence goes on from NZ_JBIOAV010000006.1 coordinate 67,608, forward strand.
CAAATGCGTATACAATTGGAGTTCGCCCGAGGAATACGCGGATTGTCGTGACGTCTGGGCTCGTAGAATCACTAACGATCGACGAGCTTGAAGCCGTAATTGCCCACGAGTTCGCGCACGTGGTAAATCGTGATGGCGCTGTATTGACGATCTCGGGATTGGCACACTCCTTGCTGGCGTTGCAGCCTCGATGCTAAAGTTCTACGGTGATGAATTGGATTCTGATGCCGGTGGGGAAAACCAAAATCTTGGCCGACTCGTGTTCCCGATAACGCTCCTATTCATCTTCTTCCACAAACTGTTCTTCCTGTTCTGGTTTGTTGGTGCCATCATCGTGACCAAACTTGCCCGGTATCGAAAACTCGTTGCTGATCGTGCTGCGGTTCAAATCACGGGGAATCCAACAGCAGTGGTCTCCGCCCTCGAAAAGTTGAGTGAAACGGAAGACAGGCGTCCAACAGTAGACATCCGGCATCAACATGATCATATTCAAGAATTTTGTGTCATCCCGAACAGAGTGGAGAACAATATCGATTCTGCGTTTACTCCTCAATCCTATCATCCACGGGATTTGGCGTTTCTAACCGAGCATCGACGATTGCGAGCACTCATCGAGACACATCCGTCAATTGACGATCGGATCAGTAATCTCAAAAAGATAGCTACGAACGACTGAAACGGTGGTTAGTTCGGCAGTTCTTTTTGTCCCGTTCGCACGCACGGCCAGCACGGGAAGCCACCGAGGTCGTCACAGTCGCACTCTGCTGGTTCGGTATCGTTGTCGTCCTCCGATGGGAAGGCGTCGAGCGTCCCGTCGTCAGTTGCGTTTTCGACGGCGACCATGTGCTTGCAAAAGGCGTTCCAGTGGACGTGATGCGGGCACGTGCAGGTCATCAGTTCGTGCGTCACGTCGTCGATGGAGACGGTGTATTGGTGCTCTGCGGGGTTCTCGTGGCTCTCGTTGGTCACTTCGACCATTCCGGGGGCTTCCACGTCGTAGGAGAACTGTTCGGCCTGTGCGCGTTTCTGTACAATCCAGCAACAGAACAGGCAATAAGAGATTCTCCTCGTACCATCCGACTACAGCAAGAAGTCGTTATCGAGTAAGAATACTAGCCGTGGTCGCGTTCTCTCCCTGGTGATGATGTACAAACGATTACGAACTCAAGCGGTTCACGTTGTGACTTTGTGAGCTAGGTCACTGTTCTGGAATTTGTAACACGCCGATATCCTCGTCTATATCACCGCCAAACAGGATTGCTAGCAGGAAGAGTAAACTACCACCTGCCAATACTGCTTTGATGGTCAAATCAGCTGTTTTCATTATACCTTCTTACTTCAACAGATCTGGAATAAGCTTTCTGCAACTAGTAATGGTGTCGTTAATTCGGAGAGTCAATTAATAGTTTTGCGTTACAGAATAAACAGCATCAATAGCTGTTTTTCGCTTATCACGAATCGAAAGCAAGGGAGTAGTAGCGTTTTCGTGCATCAGCAAACGAGAAGCGTGAGTTGACGAGATCGTGGTCTTCGAGTTGTGTGAGTGCGTAGCGAACCGTCCGGGCTGGAAGGAGAGATTTCTCGGCGAGTTCACCCTGTGTGAGCGCATCGTCATTGTATTCGAGTGTCTTTACAACCAGTTTTGCACTTGGTGGAAGCTCGGAAAGCACGTCAGTCGGTGGGGTTGTTTCTGGATTATCTATGTCGTCTGGAGTAGAGGCAGATTGTTGCATTGGACAGTAAATGTGACTAGCGACTCAAGACACCGTTGATATGGCAGAGACGTCTGTCGGGTTGGAACTGGTCTCCTACAAATATCGTTTCAGTGGTGTGAATCCGAATGCGAGGGATGGGATTCGAACCCATGGACGTCTACACGAGCGGGTCTTAAGCCCACCGCCGTTGGCCGAGCTTGGCAACCCTCGCTCATCGGGTGATTACGGCGGTCAGAATAAGTGATTTACTAATTATGGGAGGACGCTAAGAGATGGCTTCGTGTTGAGAAGAGTAGAGAACCAGTCTAGAAAACATAGTTTTATCTATTTCAACAGCTTTTATAAACAACGTGATCTATTCGAAGATACCACTTGCGGTTGCACTTGCTCTAATGCTCGTCGTGGCAGGATGTAGTACTACTAGCGAAACTACAACAACATCGACAACACCTGCGGCCGATACTACACAATCATCATCGATAACGCAAACATTGACAACCGAAACACCTAGCACAACACAGACGACGACAACACTATTAGCGACATCTTCAACGGCAGCACAAGCTAACACGACTATAGAACAAACCACGACAGCGCAACCGACAACAATCACAACTTCGGAGACGTCATCAACTCCAACACAAACCACAGCGTCGACTCAGACACCAACGCAGACAACTACACCGGAACCAACACGGACAACGCAAGCATCTCGGGGGCCAGAAAGCGGGACTGAATGGACAGTCACTGTCACCCGAGTCATCGATGGAGACACGATGGAAGTCGAGTTTCCGAACGGTGAAACCGACACTCTCCGCCTTTTGGGGGTTGACACGCCAGAAACAACATTGAGTCGGACAAACCCTAGTGAATTCGAGGGAATCCCAGATTCGACGGCTGGACGCGACCATCTCTACGGATGGGGCGAGCGGGCAAGCCGGTTTGCGACTGACGAATTGGACGAGAAGACGGTCCGGATAGAGATTGATCCAGAAGCCGACCGACGAGGGAGCTATGGACGACTCTTGGTCTATATCTACGTCGATAGTGAGAACTTCAACCGACAGCTATTGACGGACGGATACGCCCGATTGTACGAGAGTTCGTTCTCGAAACGAAGCGATTTCGAGACTGCCGAAGCGAACGCCCAGCAGAACGAGGTTGGATTGTGGGATTTCGACGAACCAACCTCGACGCCCGAACCAACTTCAACGGCGACTGAAATGACAGAGGCGCCATCTGATAGCGTAGATATCCCACCACTGCCGTCGGATGGCGACTACGACTGTAGTCACTTCGATACACAGGAACAGGCCCAAGCCGTGCTTGAGCAGGATCCGAGTGACCCTCATCGGCTTGACGGCGACGATGACGGCGTTGCCTGTGAATCGCTCTAAGCGATTTCGACGTTATTTATACAGCTTCGTTAATTCCTCAGAACAAAGTTGATATAACATCGCTATTTTTCGGAGATATAGTCAGTTAATTAGCCTTCTGTTTTCGCTACTGTAACAGTATTCTCAATTTCGGTCGAGACGGTAGAATTTACAGGAATGAGCTAGTGGATGGACCGAGACTAGAGGTTAACTGTTGGTGTGTCTGAAGCCCTGTCTGGAAGCGCTGAATGATCTTTGACTGGTGTTCTGGGCATGCAATGGGTACAATTGCCCCATCTTGGACCGAGATAAGAGATCGAGTCATAGAGTATGACGCGAACCGACAGCCAGGACACGAAATTCCACCAGCGGGGTGGTGATGGAGAAGCGTTGCTGAGTCGTCGGAGGTGAGTCCGCAGATCGAAGTGAACTGCTCAAGATGGTCATCACAACTGAGCACAGGAATTCGAAGCTGATCGAGAAGGAGAAATGACACGGCGTGCTGGCTCTCGGGATCGAGAGCAGATTGACACGCATCACAATCGATAGCTGGGAGGTCGTCGGTGATTTCCGATTGTGATTGCTGAGAATCTGGTGGGTCCACTATGTAGTGTGACAGGGTGCGATACGGATAAGTAATTGGATGTTCGCCATGATCGATACTAGACAGTCGAATTCGCGGTATTTGAGAGGCCATATGATGTTAGTATAGTCTACTAACTTCGTCAACACTAAATCGAGACAGGCAGATACGTGGCGCAAAAAGAGTAGTGTTCTACTTAGCATGGGGGGGAGTTCATTCAAGATCATAAGCCAACGGATATGCTTGCAGATCATGGAACAGTTCGAACCTACATACAGATGAGATTGCGAAGGAGTATAGGCGGCTACGTCGGTCAGCCGATGAGGTTTTCATTGGTTGTCACCGTCGAGAATTACTGTTAGAGCTTGGTTTTGAGAGACTGGTCAGAATGGCTTTTTGTGATCTGTTCATTGGTTGCGGTGGCCCGAGGAAACTCGGCCACCATCCCTAATCGAAGTAACGTCAGAGGCACCACCTCCCTAGGGTAGCTGTGAACGTAGTTCAGGTCGGCTACCCACTTACCATTCAACCCACAGCATCACGAATTCCGGTCTACATGGGGCATGCTCCCGCTGTCATGCCTCTGAATAGACCTTTCGGGCCGAGATTTCCATCCGAGGGAATGTGAATATTTTCACTCTCTGTGAGCGTTCCCTGGGCACCATCAGATCACGTTATTTGGCGTGACAGAAATGAAAAAAGTGGGACGAGGTTAGCAGCAGTCGGTGAGTGCGCCCTTCCGAGTGGCTTCCGCGCCACAATCCTCACACTGTCAGAACGTGTGATCGACGGTGCCGTACGTGTCGTAGCCAGTGTACGGGCCACTGATACGCTCGTCGTTGTCTTCCGATGGGAAGGCGTCGAGCGTCCCGTCGTCGGTTGCGGTTTCGACTGCGGCCATGTGTTTGCAGTAGGCGTTGCGGTGGACGTGATGCGGGCAGGTGCACGCTATCACGTCATGCATCGTGACGACGTATTTCCTCCCGAGTTCTATTGCGATCCGTATTCAGTAGTCGTTCTTGGGTGATTATGTCCCCGGATCACCGTCAAAGAGACGTTGTGCATATCGATAGATTGGCGCACCAAGCCAGTCCCGATCACGTGCAATAGTATCGAGTGCAGATCGAGCTTCAGAATCAGTAAGGACACCACGTTTGACGAGTGCACGGAGAAGAATTGGTGAAAGAGCAACATCGGCCGAGACAAGAGTAGTGAGTTCAGGAAGTGCCTGAAAGTCGTCTGTGATGAGAAACGCTGCATCGGTTGTATCAACGGCCGCGACACAGCTCGCCTCGCCAGCATCGATTCGGCTCGAAGAAAATTCTGATGCAGAGGTATTCAGAATCTCGAAGCAGTCGGAACGTTCGAGGACGGCTAGTGCCCCATGACCGTGGACATCATCATATTCTGCAGTCGATTCAAGTTCCTCGATAACAAGTCTCGTCGTTACGACATCATATTCGGTTAGCACGTCGTCGAGGATATCACCGATCGCGAGAGAAATGAACGCGCTCGTATCGATCACCAACATCTACAGATCTGCAAGTTTGTCGGCGAGGTCGTCTCCTTCATCGAGGAGTTGTTTTGAGGTACGGACTGCTTCTGCGTCCTGTCGACCGATTATGTCCGTTAGTGTTTTGAAATCAAGTTCGTCGGCAAGGTAGAGTTCAACGACTGCTTCCTGAAAGCTCTCTTCTGATTCGATTTCCTTGAGGTACTCTCGGAGCGCTTCGATGAGGAGTTCGGTTCGATTTTTGTGCGTGACTTCAGCAGCGATATCGGCATGAGTCACGAGCTCTTCTGGAAGGCGAAAGTTGACTTTCCGAGTGCTCATGTTGTGGGTACGTTGTACCTACAGACGCAAAAAGGTTCTCCGGTAGTTAGTGAGCAAATGGGCCAGTGGATGAAGAGAAAATAATCAGCGTCAGAATCCATTGTTAGTTCGGCAGTTCCTTCCGTCCCGTTCGCACGCACGGCCAGCAGGGGAAGTCACCGAGACCAGCGCAGTCACAGTCTTCGGGTTCGGCATCGTCTTCCGACGGGAAGGCGTCGAGTGTTCCGTCGTCGGTCACGTTTTCGACGGCGGCCATGTGTTTGCAGAAGGCATTGCGGTGGACGTGGTGTGGGCACGTGCAGGCCATTAGGTTCTCGGTCACGTCGTCGATGGAGACCGTGTACTGGTGGTCTGCAGGATTCTCGTAGCTCTCGTTGGTGACTTGGATGAGTCCGGGAGCATCGACGTCGAAGGAGAATTGTTCGGCCTGTGCGCGTTTCGGTGCCATCTCGTCAGTGTCACGGTCTGTAGACGAGGTGAATCATGATAGCCGCAAACATCATTTTACACACCATACTAGGATGAGACGAACGAAATCAGGTTCCTTCGGCAATAGTGAGGTTGAATCTAGAGGTAGGATCTCATCCTGGGCCACAAATGGTTACTGCTCACTAAAGCGACTATCATATGTAAGAATAGGAAATGCAGCGGAAAGCACACATCGTTGCGATAGTTGGGCCGGATGGCAGTGGGAAAACTACCCAGGCACAACTGCTCACCACAAGACTACAAGCGGCAGGATACGACGCCAAGTACGTCCACTCTCTCTACTATTTTTCTGACCGTATTCCATATGCTAATCAACTCCGTCAACAAGTCGGCCCACGAAAAGCACGGACGAAAAGACAGACCATTTGGAGCCCCCTTTATCTCCTTCAACGACTGGTATTTGGCATATTCGGCTATCTGTTTGCAGTGGGGACAATCGCAGTGGTCTCACGGTCTTCGTCCGATCAGATTGTGGTTTTTGATCGATATTACCACCAATTTCTCTACGACGTATATGGCCAAGCGGGTCGCCCACTAGCACAATGGCTTCCACAACCATGGCGAATCATCTATTTGCAAGCAGACATAGAGACACTGCGATCTCGCCAAGATACCGAAGACCGAATGGTCAACGAGCAGTATTACGAAACAGTAAATGAGCTATACGCGACGTTGATGACTGACACATGGATGCAAATGCCCGCGAAGCTGCCGATTGCCGTACTTCACGATCAGATCTTCGACGCCGTTCACTACAATCTCGAATGTGATGGAGTGCTGCTTGCCTGAATAGACCGTAGTAGACATCTATTGTTACCCTCGGACCCGCTGTGACATGATGGGTGAAGATTACTCCTTTCGAGCAGCTGCTTCAACGAAGTGATACTATCCCCGCATGGTAAAGGAACTCGTAAATGGCCAGAGATCATCGACACGGAGACAGCTTACTTACAGCAGAGACAACGATTTTCGGTCCTTATTGCCCATAGCTTATCATCCACTCAATCTTAGCAATCGGCAAGTCGAGGAAATGTGCAGTCCCGACGTCTGCCGCATGCTGTTGAGTACGGTCGAGCAGGGCACTTTGTCGTCAGTTTGTCTGCGCGTTCGATCGTATCCGCACATTCGGTTAGCGTTGGCTGGGCATTATCGGACAGCGTTGGTTGGCGTGATATAAATAGAAGAAGTGAGTGGATTAGCAGCAGTCAGTGAGTGCGCCCTTCTGGGTGGCTTCCGCACCACAGTCCCCACATTTCCAGTAGGTGTGATCGACGGTGCCGTACGTGCCGTAGCCGGTGTACAGGCCACTGATACGCTCTTCGTCCTCAAGGGGAATGCGTCGAGTGTTCCGTCGTCAGTTGCATTTTCAACGGTGGCCATGTGTTTGCAGTAGGCGTTGCGGTGGACGTGATGCGGGCACGTGCAGGCCATCAGTTCCTCGGCCACGTCGTCGATGGCAACGGTGTCCTGGTGGTCTGCGGGATTCTCGTGGCTCTCGTTGGTGACGTCGATGAGTCCGGGGGCATCGACGTCGAAGGAGAATTGTTCGGCCTGTGCGCGTTTCTGTGCCGTCTCGTAGCGTCACGGGCTGGGTGCGATCTGGATAGTCGAAGTCTATATTAGAGTATTAACGAATGGAACAAATATGCCACACTGTGATAATTGCGGATCGTTTGTGACTCAGCAATATGTTCGTGTGTTCACACCGGATGACATCAAGAAACCACGTGTCCGCCCGTATTGTGAAGACATCGTTCGAGATGGAAACGAAATACGGCAAGCACGCTCTTCTCGGGGAAATTCATGATGAGGGATACGGCCGGAGATAAACACCAATGGTGATTGTCTATTCAGCGTCTGCAGGCGTATCGAAGTCGTGGAAGTGTTCTCCTTTCTCCTTGCTCAGGATGTCAAGTGCCGCTGCACCTCCATCACCGGCGGAGATGACTGCTTGCCATTCTTGATCGCGAACCATCGCACCGGTAGCGTAGGCGTTCTCGATACTCGTTTCCATGCTCAAATTGACTGAAACAGTCCCCGAATCAGTGAACTCACAGCCAAGTTGCTCGGCACTATCGCGATCGGCACCGGTCGCTAAAACAACGTACGTTGCGTGATGCTCGCCGTCATCAGTCGTGATATGGAACCCTTCGTCGTCCTGTTCAATGTTCGTGACCGCTGTCTCTAGATGCTGGGTGACACCGTACTCATCGGCTTGCTCGCGAGCCTTCTCCATGTATTCGGTTCCGTCGATACTCTCGATTCCCAGGTAGTTGAACAGGTGTGCTTTGTGCATCCATGTTTCATCAGTATCGAAGACAGCGGTATCGAGACCATTTTTTGCAGTGAAGAGTGCTGTACTGAGCCCAGCGGGACCGCCACCGACGATTGTGACATCGGACATAGGCGATAGTACGGTTGGTTTTCGCATAAATTTACTCCCGATAAAGAGGGATACGACTGTGTTTTGGAAGGGCCAGCATTACAAATCAAAGGCGATTTGTTTGCTGATCACGTAGTAAGAGAACGGAAATGAGCGCGGTTGAGGATCTCTCATCGGATGAAAAACAGGCGTACAAGCTTATCAGTTCTCACGATGGCATTCTCCAAAGTGACCTCTGGAAAGCACTCAATGTCACAAGTCGCAAAGGGAGTCGACTTGCAACATCACTTGCAAAGAAAGATCTCCTCACACGAGAACAAACGACGAGTGATGGACGCCTAACGTACAGATTGGAACCAACGAACGATGATGCTTCTACTCGAACGCAAGAGGAGTATGATAACACGAGCGATGTCCCGGAAGAACAGTCAGCCAATTCGCTTAGCGCTCGTGAAAATCGCACCCTGGCACTGATTACAGAGCAAAAGGGCATCTACCAAAGTGATCTCTGGAAAGAGTTGGAGGTGAGTAGCCGAACGGGGAGTCGACTGGCTACCAGCTTAGAGGAAAAGGGAATGATCCAGCGAGAGGAAACGACGTACAACGGCCAACGAACGTATTTGCTTCTCCCAAGGAAGAAAGACCTCGACTTTTCATTGCTCATGGCTGGAGACATGCTTTCTCCGCTGTTCAGCACTGAAGAAGAATTTGACCCGATCGATTCGAATGCATTCACGCAGTGGGTGTTGCAGCTATCACAGGAAACGCGTTAGCGCCACTAGTGAGCAACAATGGTGGAGGGCGAGAGAAAAGAGAAGGGCTTTGTTGAAGGCGTAGTGATATCGAAGTGCCTTGGTAGCTCAGGCTGGCAGAGCAACTCCTTTGTAAGGAGTCGGTCGAGAGTTCAAATCTCTCCTAAGGCTTTCCAACGAGTTCTAAATAGTGCAAACCCGTGCATTAGTAGGCGAGTAGTTAGTATCACCTTGTCCGAGTCACAAGACATTTAACATCTTACTCAAGAGAAGTGGGATAATGTCAATTTCCCAACTCCGAACCGTGTCGCGACTCGACCCACGACTTGTGAAAGCAACAACGATCCTTGGTGGACTAATGCTGCTACTCATCCCACTGGCAAATACGCTCTTTGCTCACTATCCACCATATCTTCACGTCATTGGCGCACTCCTACTTCTGCCTGGTGTGGACCGATTGTATACCCACAGTAAAGATCGGGATACGGCTGTAGAGAAAACTGGCTTTCTCATATTAGCGCTTGGGCTTATCGTCTGGGCAGTTGTAATGGCGGTACTCGGGTACATGTTTGCGATCGAAGCCGGGTACATGATCATCATACTCTTAGCAGCTCTGGCACTGATTGGGATCGGCCTTGTTGCACTTGGGTCTGGCAGTGTTGGCCGGTTGCTGTGGCACACTCAAATCGTTCCACGCTGGCTGGCGGGCTTCTTCGCGATTGCCTTACTCTGTGACGTACTCCTCATGGCGATTATTACGCTCAAAGTTGGGATTGGAGTCGGATTCTATGGTCTCGCCTGGGTCTGTCTCGGCTATTATCTGTAACGTGTGGTCGTTCTATCAGCATCAGAGCAAATCTCGTCGAAAGGCATTATGTAAAGAAGATCAAGATTCTCGATAAAGCGGCACTGTCTAGTTAAGCCAGCTTGAGGAATGAGCAGGTTGTTGAGTAACTTGCCTAGAGATGCTCGCAAACCTGCTCGAAGAAGGCTTAGACGCGGATTTAGAAGAAACTTGGGAGAACGAACGGACGGCGACGCCCGTCAGGGCGTTCGCCGTCCGTCTCCATGCGACTGGTTGTTCACTCAGGGAGACAAAAGCAATTTTAGCACTGTTCGACGTTAAACGGTCACATCAAGCGATTTTTCAGTGGGTACATCGGCTGGCTGACAGCGTCTCCGACCCGCCGTCGGCGACGCCGACGCGGGTCGCGGTGGACGAAACCGCTGTCAAAATTAACGGTGAATGGTCTTGGGTGTACGCTGCAATAGACACCGAAACAAAGCTGCTGCTTGGTATCGAAGTGTTTGATCGGCATGGCACTGATTCGGCGGCTGCGTTTCTGTCTGGATTGGCCGAGAAACACGATCTCTCGGGCACCGTGTTTCTCGTTGATGGCTACGGGTATCGGACTGCCCTCTTTCGAATTGGGTTGAGCGGTCGGCTCGACTACACGGAGCGAAACCTGATCGAAAAGTGGTTTCACACGCTCAAACAGCGCGTCGACCGCTTCCATACGTCGTGGGTGGGCAGTCGGCCAAGCGTCCAGCAGTGGCTTGAACAGTTTGTGCATTACTATAACCATCAGCGACCGCATCAATCGCTCAACAACCGAACGCCTGTCGAGGAGGAGCTAAACTAGACAGTGCCGATAAAGCAATAGTGTCACCACATGTCTGTTGTTCGTTCTTAGTACTACTTCGGCGGTTGCCGATAGACGAGTAGCATGGGCGTAATTGAAGCCGTTGCAGTCTCTTGTTTTTGCTGCGAAGATGACTGCTGACCCTTCATGAGGAGTGGGACAATCTCCCCGGACTATGTTGCCTCGAAACTCACCAATTGACCGTTCACCAGGACAATGGCATCTACCCCACGGGTCGTGAAAGAGGCCGAAACACCAGCCAAGCTCAACCGCCGAAGTAGTATTAGTCGAAAGCAAGAGAATAGCAGCGTTTTCGTGCATCCGCAAAGGAGAAGCGTGAAGCAACGAGATCGTGGTCTTCGAGTCGCGTGGGCGCATAGCGAACCGTCCGGGGTGAGAGTAAGGCTTTATTGGCGATCTCACCCTGCGTAAGTCCATCGTCATTATATTCGAGCACCTTTACAACCAATTTCGCACTTGGTGGAAGCTCGGCCAGCACATCAGTCGGCGGTTTTGTTTGTAGATTGTCGGCGTCGTCTGGCATTTGTGCACCTTGTTGCATTGGGCATCACATGTGATTAGTAACTCAAGACACCGTTGATACGGCAGAGGAATCTGTCAGGGTGACCTGCGCTCTCAAGGATGTCACGGGTTGAGTGTGAAGATGGATGCGAGGGATGGGATTCGAACCCATGGACGCCTCCGCGAGCGGGTCTTAAGCCCACCGCCGTTGGCCTGGCTTGGCAACCCTTGCCCATCGGGTGATTACTCCGTTCGGAATAAGTGAGTTACTACCTGCGGGAGAGCGCTCAGCAATGGCGATGTGCCGGGAGCAGTCAGTTAAACCTCTTGTGACGAGCGAGAGTATGGAAGAACTTGAATGAGAAGGTTGGTTGGTCGATGAGGTCTCAATCGGTTGTCACCGTCGAGAATTACTGATAGAGTTTGGTTTTGAGAGACTGGTCAAAATATCTTTTTCTGGTCTCTTCATTCGTTGGATTGGCTCGAGGAAACTCGGCCACCACACCTGTCGAAGCGAAGTCAGGGGACAACCTCCCTCGACAGGATCGCTGTGAACGCAGCTCAGGTCGGCTACCCGCTTACCATCCAACCCACAGTATCACAAATCCCGGCCCACACGGGGGCACGCTCCCGCTGTCATGCCTCTGGAGTAGACCTTTCGGGCCGGGATTCCCATTCGAGGGAATGTGAATATTTTCACTCTCTCTGAGCGTTCGCTGGGCACCATCGGACCACGTTATTTGGCGAGACAGAACTGAAAAAGGGGAGTGGGTTAGCAGCAGTCGGCGAGCGCGTCCTTCCGGGTTGCTTCCGCGCCACACTTCTCACATCTCCAGTATGTGTGATCTATTTGCCATACTTGTCGTAGCCAGTGTGCGGGCCACTGATACGCTCGTCTTTGTCGTCCGATGGGAAGGCGTCGAGCGTCCCGTCGTCGGTTGCGTTCTCGACGGCGGCCATGTGTTTGCAGAAGGCATTGCGGTGGAAGTGATGCGGGCAGGTGCAGGCCATCGGTTCCTCGGTCACGTCGTCGATGGAGACTGTGTACTGGTGCTCTTCGGGGTTCTCGTGGCTCTCGTTGGTGACGTCGACGAGTTCGAGGAAATTGATGTCGAAGGAGAATCGTTCGGCCTGGGCGCGTTTGTGTGCCGTCTCGTCAGGAATACGGTCTACAGTTGTTTTTGATATTCATGGTCTGTCCACGTCGGTTTTGTTCTCAGATGGGAACGCATCGAGTGTTCCGTCAGTAGCGGTACCTACAACGGCTGCCATGGGCTTACGCTTGGTTTTTATATGTCCCTAGCGCGTATCTATTCCATAATGAGAACCGTCGAGACAGCTTCCATCGATGACTCTCTTCCGATCAACCGATTGAAATCGGTTCTCCGAGAGCATTCGGTGCAACTCGCAATCCTCTTCGGTTCACACGCAGCAGGAACGCTGCATTCAGAGAGTGATATCGACATTGCAGTTGAACTTAATATCACACAGCGGGCCGATCCTGCGTACAATGAGGCGTTTTTCAGCCTGAGTGCCGACTTGAGTGCCACGCTTGGGACCGATGATGTGGATTTGGTGGATATCCACACACTCGCACCGGCTATTGCGGAGAATATTTTTAAAGAGGGTGTACTCCTCGTCGGCGACCAACAGCACGCCAAAGAGCTTCGTCATGAGGTGACGAAATCGGGCATTGACAATCGATCGCCGCGTGATCGGTTCGATGACGCACTTGCGAAGATCGACCAACACCTTGGCGGGTCGGCTGTACCAGCAACCGATGGATCACGGGAAGAGAGATGACGACAGAAGACTTCCCAGCGGATCGTCTCAATCGAATTCTGACTGCGGTTGAAACTATCGAGGAGAGTCTGGGAGTGCTTGCGCGGAAACAACAGTTGAGTCGGGAAGCATACAAGGCTAATTCGGATTCCCGTGATATTGTCGAGCGGAGATTTGTGAAGATGACCGAGGCATCGATCGATATTGGAGAAGAGCTCGTAAAGTATGAGCGTGGGCAACCACCACGAAGTAATCCGGAATCGATGCGAGCGCTTGGTGAAATCGGCGTGTTGACTCCCGCCACAGCAGAGCAAATGGCGCAGGGGGCTCGATTCCGGAACGTCCTCTCTCATACATATGGCCGAATTATCGACCATGACACGGTCTATAATGCCTTACAGGATCTTGAACGCTATCGGACGTTCGTAGTCGAGATTCGTGACTATCTCGAGTCTATCGATGCACTCAACGACTAAGAGCGTACCAAAATGTCCCAAGATGGCACAAGAATTAAAGCACAAAGATTAGTATAATATACTAACCTGCTGCACGCTTTCAATCTGATGCAGAGGCGATACCGAAACTCGGGCAGAAAGCAGTGAGCCGCGAGAATCTTCCTCGTATCTATCCCTTATCGCGAGAACAATTTAAACGAGAATTCGTTCAGTGGCCGTCGCCCTTCTCGACGCGTAGTGACCCACCACACTCACCACAACTGTACCGTTCGGGATTACGTACCGTTTTCGAGCGGCGATACCGGCCAATCCGTCCGCCGCAATCCTCGCAGACGAGCCACCATTTGGGCGTAGTGAAGCGTTCGCAGTGTTGCGAAGTATCGAGAGCATCGGCCACGTCAAATGGGGTCGAAATTCGAGAGCATGCATGGGAGACAGACACGGAGAAGAACTATTGAAAACTCACAGTACTAGATTCATGCGTTGTTCATCCGTTGGCTTGTCGTTCTGCCGCACTGCTGGCACGTTGCAATTCGGTATGGTTCGCGCGAGAATTCGGCGTTTTCTTTCTTCGTACTTTCCGTCCGGATCTCAATCGAAATCTGATGGACAGTATTACGGCCACAGTTCTCACACAGTTCAACTATCGTTTGGTATCCATGGTGTCTTGCTGTCACAGTGACCACCCCTTCCCTGTCAGATTATAAGACTACAAACACAAGCATAAATAGCGACCTTTGTTAGCCCGTGTTCGAACAAGTATATTCCCGGTATTCGAGGAGGACTTCGTGTAAATGACTGAATAGAATAATAGCGGCAGTCGGCAATGATTCATTGAGTCCTACTTACAAGAAATCGGAACGCTCAATATCGGAGCTAGGGGGGAAAACCCCACTGTATCGATGCCCTCCGCGAGCATTCATTGGGTAATACTCTCTGAGAAGAGGAATTAACTCGCCGTGGATCAATAGGATCCAAGCGGTAGTTAGTTTGGCAGTTCTTTCCGTCCCGTTCTCACGCATGGCCAGCACGGGAAGTCACCGAGACCGTCACAGTCGCAGTCTTCGGGTTTGGTATCATCGTCCTCCGATGGGAATACGTCGAGTGTCCTGTCATCGGTTGCGGTTTCGACAGCGGCCATGTGTTTGCAGAAGGCATCACAGTGGACGTGGTGCGGACACGTGCAGGCCATTAGGTTCTCGGTCACGTCGTCGATGGAGACCGTGTACTGGTGGTCTGCAGGATTCTCGTGGCTCTCGTTGGTGACCTCGGTGAGTCGAAAAACGACGTATCTATGATTGTCTTAGCGCCGATTCAGCAGGCACAATGGTTTCCAAGATATCCATTCAGTCGACCATCTTCACCTCAGAAATCATAGAAAACATTTCTTATGATTGCCTGTTATTCAATGGTCATGTACGAGTCAATTCTGATTCCAACGGACGGAAGCCAGGAAATGGAATCAGTCGTTGATCAGGGACTCGAGCTCGCAAAACAGAATAATGCGACTGTTCATACACTGTATGTAGTCGACGAACGAGCCTATCTGACGATTCCGGATAAAGAACGTGATCATGTTCGAAAAACACTCGAGGAAGATGGTCAGGCCACAACAAAAGCCGTTGAGGAACGGATCCTTGACACTGGTCTCGATGTCGTTCGAGAGATCCGATGGGGCGATCCCAGTGCGGAGATCCTTACATATGCTGTCCAAAATGAAATCGATCTCATCGTGATGGGGACCCATGGCCGGACGGGATATGAACGATATTTGCTCGGTAGCGTGGCCGAGAGAGTAGTACGAACCGCCCCAATTCCTGTTTTAACGGTCGCAGTTGGCAATATCGATAAAGCAATAGCAAATATCCAGGATCGGTTACGGGGAGAACCGACAGTTGAAACGACAGAGACGATCTCTGGGACACATGATCAGGTTGACGAACTCCCAGACTCATGATGAGAATAGTTTAGATGCCAATCTTCGTGGTGCCCGCCTGTCGTTGTGCTCGGTCGAGGAGGGCCGTCGGTGTCTCGGGCGTATCGTCGGTCGCGGCATTCACGCTATCCGTCAGCGTTCGCTGGTCGGTGATATCAGAGAACGTCAATTGGCGTGTCATGGATAAAAACAGCTGAAGCGGTGGTTCGTTCGGCAGTTCCTTGCATCCCGTTCGCACGCACGGCCAACACGGAAAGTCCTCGAGACCGTCACAGTCACAGTCACAGTCTTCGGATTTGGTATCGTCTTCGTCCTCTGATTGGAAGGCGTCGAGCGTCCCGTCGTCGATTGCGGTTTCGACCGCGGCCATGTGTTTGCAGAAGGCGTTCCGGTGGACGTGATGCGGGCACATACAGGCCATCAGGTCCTCGGTCACGTCGTCGATGGAGACTGTGTACTGGTGCTCTTCGGGGTTCTCGTGGCTCTCGTTGGTGACGTCGATGAGTCCGGGGGCATCGACGTCGAAGGTAAATTGTTCGGCCTGTGCGCGTTTCTGTGCCGTCTCGTCAGCTTCAAGTTCACTAGGCGATTTCGTTGACATGGTCTTCTGGTCCAATTGGAAGACCGGTGCCGGGTGTTGGCGCACCCGGCGCGTTTCTACAACACGCCCGAGGGCACCGTTCTTCCTACGCTAAACTATGCACTGATGCATAGTAAAGCCGTCGACTTTGCATTGGTGCATAGAATTAAAGTAGGCAGAGGTGCATAGATTGAACTATGTTGAATCAGAAAACGCAAGCAATGAGTCGATATCGAGCGATAATGACGGAGACCGATCGAGAGCATATTAGTGGTGAGAGCGAGCCCTCCAATCAACAGCGCGATCAGGCCGTCTATCGCGTGAGTAAGCGAATCACCGAGGAACTCCCAAAAGACATTGCTGTGCTAGCCGAGCATCGGCCCGACAAGCTCGAAGAACTCCGGGAGATCGTCTGTGAGGAAGTCGACGAAGGTTAGATGGTCGTATCCCATGTGGGCACAGGCATCTGTGACTTCGTCCCCCAGAGTGAGCCCCATTGAAACGGGATAGACGAACTGAGGGGTAATTATCTACCAATAATAGTAGGAACTATTATTCTTATAGAGCGTCTCTTTGTCCTCAATGACGAACTTCGAATACCGATCACCGCGAACCCCGCTTGGCTTGCTGGTTGGAGCGTGGGCCATTTGGTCACTCTTTGAGATTTGGACGAGTGGGATCAATTGGCAGAGTGGGGGTGCTATCGCGACTATTGGAGCGTTCACAGCAGTCTGTCTCGGATGTCTCGTGTGGGCAATTGGGGCAACGACTAGTGATTCGTTGGAGCAACCGACCCCATATCGGCGGCTCATGCAGCTCTTTGGAGCGCTTGGGATCGTGTTTCTTGGTGCAATCGCTCTTTCAGTGATGTTCTGAGTCAGCTGGCGGATCCGAGTAGTTACTTATTACTCTAGGAATGGATTTACCTTGAGGGCGCAATACAACATCTATGGCCTCCACAGAACTGTTTTCGAGAGGTTTGTTCAGGCGATATCTTCATTCGAGAGGATGGTGGCTGGTGATACTCGCAATTCCTGTGCTATTCGCTCTCTGGTTCGTTGTGACGATCTTTACAATGAGTATCGCCAGATTTGTTCCGCTCAATGTCTCTGGGTATTTGACGACGTATCTTGCTGGGGGAATCATCCTCATTAGTTATGCAGCGGCGCTTCTCTCCCTGCCTGCCGTGTATTCTGACCACCAATATGTCCGGAAGCACTCCGAGTGGAAGCCAACTATTCTCTATTATCTCATGGTCATTCCGCTGCTCAATGTCCCGATTGCATGCCTCTATCTGTTCTTTCGGCATTGACATATCGGGATTCCGTGATAGTCTCAGTACGCGCTCTGACCGAGGACAAGAGTGAATGCGACGAACAGGGACGATTTGCGGAGCAAACGAGTGATGACGATATTCTCCGCGTGATTCGTGAGTCTGAGTTTCCAGCGGTTACTGCTCGGTGGGTTGCGGATACAGTGGAGATGGAACGGCGGCCAGTACATCAGCGGCTCGAGGAGCTGTATGAACAGGGTGCGTTGGAACGTGGGAAATTGAGTCCGTGGGTGGTTATTTGGTGGATTCCGGAGGAATAGAGAATCAGTGAATCCTCCTGGGACATAGTGTGCTTTGTGAAAGTAGACCGATTAGAGGACAGCAGGACAACCAATGAAACAGCCGCTCAACACCCACCAAAGAGTACCGATGACAATTGCGACGAGAATTACGAATAAGATTTTGAAGATTGCTAACAGTCGATAGTGTGGTTCTGGGTGCTGATCCTCGCTATTCGTCATTTGTGATGATGAAAGACAATGACTGGAACGGTAAATACTTTCAGTGCTTTCAAACAGCCTCGAATTGGTGGAGACGCGGTAGTGAAGAAGAGAGGAAATCTCACAGTAGTCGCGGGCGTTCCGGAAGAGCGTCGAAGGACCACCTCTAGAAAAGTAAGATAGCCAGTTTTCAATTAGCCTATTTTGGGATAGGCTATTCGGAAGTATTATTCTGGTACGGAACCAAGCCAGACCATGGAGCACTTCGTGGATCGGGAAACCGAATTGTCGCAGTTACGGGGCAGTTACACGTCCGGTGAAGCCGAGATGATCGTCATTTTTGGTCGTCGTCGCCTTGGCAAAACCCAACTCGTTCAGTACTCACTCGCGGATAGAGATGACGCGGTTGTGTATCAGGCAACGGAGACAACACCACAAATACAACTCGACGAGTTCGTCGATGTCGCGTCCGAATCGTTTCCCGGCATCACGCAGATCAAACAAAATTGGGAGGCACTCCTCGGCTACCTTGGTGATCAAGATGGGATCATCGTCCTCGATGAATTCCCGTACCTCATCGATGCCGACGAGAGTCTGCCGTCGGTTATTCAACGGCTGTGGGATCAACGGTTTCAGCATACCGCAGGGACACTCATCTTAGTCGGATCGTCGATCAGTATGATGGAAGAAGCAACGCTGTTGGGGAACAGCCCCCTGTATGGCCGCTTCACGGAGAAATTAGATCTTCGACCACTCGACTTCACCGCCGCACAAGCGTTCGTTCCTGATACCTACTCGCCCGAGGAGCGAATCTATACGTGGGGAATCTTCGGCGGCGTACCGTACTATCTGGACGGCATCGAACTCGACCACGACCTCGGTACGACGCTCACAGAGGAAGTCCTCTCACAGAGAGGGTACCTTCACAATGAGCCGGAATACGTCCTGCGCACCGAGCTCACAAACCCAAATCGGTACTTTGCAATCCTCACTGCGATCGCTGCCGGGAAGACGTCATCGAACGAAATCGCACAAGCAGTGGGCATCGATGGAAAGCAGATTTCCACGTATACCCAGAAATTAGAACGGCTCCGACTCATCGAACGGGAAGTTCCACTGACCGAAGAAAAATCTAAGTCACGTCGTGGCCGCTACCGAATTCTCGATCCACTGTTCCGGTTCTGGTTCCGCTTTGTCTATGGGAATGAGGACCGGTATGAACGGTTGGGTAAAGATGCCTACGAGGCAGTAATCGAACCAGAACTCGCTGATTTCGTTAGTCCGGAGTTCGAAGTTCTCTGCCAGGATGGATTGCCCCGCCTGTACCCGGACAAAACGTTTCTCGACATCGGTCGGTGGTGGTACAAGAACCACGAGGTAGATGTTGTCGGATTTGCTACGGATGGAACGATGGTCGTCGGGGAGTGTAAATTCACAACTGCACCGCTGGATTACAATGCACTCGCATCGCTTGAAACCCATGCAGAAGAAATTCGGTGGTCACCGGACACGGGCGAGACAGTCACTACAGAATACGCACTCTTTACGCGAAACGGCGCGACACAATCGATTCGTGAGACGGTCGCTGAGCGAGAGGACATCCAATTGTTTACGCTTGACGACGTGACTCGTAGTGACTGTATAGAGTGAGCTACGATGCGTACCGCGATGTGAACACCACATTTAGAAGAATTTCTGGAGGACGTCCATAAGCTCACCTTCTATCTCCGAGGATAATTTCTCGGATCTATGTCGATACCGGTACCAAGTCGCGATGCCGGAACCAGACATCGATTTCCTCACCATCGGTTTCGATGCGGTAGCTATAGGAGTCCAGTTCGCGCCCAGTCTCGTCTCCGAGAGTGTCCTGCAGGACGTCCGTGATGGTGCCTTCTTGCCCGTGGTGTTCACTATCGGGATCGGTCTCTGAGACGTAGACCTGTACTCTGTCGCCCGGTTGGTAGGGGTCGCTCGCTGGTTGGGGCACGTCCTTCGACTATCATTGTCCCTCGGAGGTTTCGTCAGTACCCGTCAAATTTCGTCTCGGGGTGCGTGATGATGAGCTTCAACCCAACAAAGGTACTTTTGAAACCATCGACGAATCTCTTTAGATGAAGAGGTGACAAATTCGACTTAATGCCCGATCCTGAGTCAGACACGGTGCAACTACAATTCGACAAGGGGAATCTCGTGAAGCGGTCTTCGGAGGATGAGACAGCAAGTGACGAAAACACCGCTAATCCAATCACGCCAGGCGAGCGAACGGGGTTTGCCGTTGAAGTGAAAGATAACGCCATCGAGGTGAATTCCACACTTTCGGAAGTCATTACGGCGCATGGTCGTACTCTCGATTTTGGATCAAGGGCTCAGGCCGGTGCGTACGCAAGTCAGCTGTCGACAGGCGATGGGTCACTGCGGATTCAAGCTGCACCGGCAAATGACCCGCGCGATGTGAATGCCTATTTTCTTGCTGATCACACGCCATCGATTACGGAACCGGCTAAAACAGATGGTGAGACGTGGACGTTCGATGTTGGTGCGAATCTCTACGGGGCACTTGGGGAGGCTATTTTGACGGGCGCACCGAAACCGCACGCTCTCTACTACTTCGTTCGGCAGGATTTGGAACTCGATGACGGTGAGTTAGCGTCCGGGCTAGCTCTTGAGGTTGAGAGAGGCAGACCGATCTCGGTTGACCATCCAGACGGGGAAAAACGATGGACACCGGACTGTGTCGTTCGGGCAAAGAATGGGTGGGATGGGCGTGTGCTAGCGAGGTATTACTGTGAGATCAAAACAGGAAATGCGTCGTTCGAGCGGTCGCAGGGTGTGGTGATGGAGGAATTGGCAGCCCAAGAGCGAGTGCTGAAGATTCGGGTGACGATTGATGAGTTGCCCGAGCAGTATTCGCTCCGAATTCAGGAGGTGACGCCTGCAGAATAACTTTTGCAGCAGAGTAAGTCGATATGGGGGTTAACTCCGAGTACACCAATTCTCGAAGGCGGTTTCGAATTCGTTGAAAAGATTTCGATGAAAATCACCGATGTACGGCAGTGGGTACTCTAAATCAGAGTCGGGCGCATGAGCGAGATAGTCACCGGAACTATCGAGATTACCTTTTGAAGTTGCCTCGAAATGTTCCTTGTTAAAGAGTAAATGGTACTTGTCCTGCCCATCCATTGATTCCTGTTGTTCGATCGATAGGCACCAATAATCACCGTGCTGAAAGTCGTTTCTCAGTCCCCAGAGAAAGGTACCTCGTCGGACGTACTCCGGTGTTCCTTTGTTGTCCCGGGCTGGTAAAAAGTAGCCTTTGTGGATGTTCTCGGTCAGACGGTTACTGAGAATGGTTCGGATCTGTTCGTTGTAGGAATAGAGCGACGAGAGATAATTATGAGTGCGTCGATAAACTTCATTTCGTACGTCTGTCTTTGCTGCAGACTCTGGGACACTGATGAGTCCAGTCGTCGTAATGTCATCACAGACCTCATCAAGTCTGGCGAAATTGCCGTGGACAATATATGCAGATGAGCGAACGCGAGTCAGATCACGGTCTGCAATTGGCTTCGATGGACCATCAGTATGACCGAGTAATTGGTCTATCGTGTTCGTCGAACCACTACCGGTCATGAAAAGACGTGACGCTATTCGTCCGCAGTGTCGCCAGCCATCTTCGCTGCAGCTTCACGGTCTTTTCGGAGTTGTTCTTCCGATTGGCCCGTTGTTTCGGCCAATTGTTCGACCGTGAGTATCTGTTCCAGCGCCATGTTCGTATGTATCTCTAGTTGGTAGAGACGGTTATAAGTTTGCACTTGGCAGCTGTGAGCGGCTATTCCCCGATTGATAACTGCGAACGGGAGTTCTCAGTCCCAGTTATTGGTGAATGGTAGAGTGATGGGACGGTTGTCGGTTTAGGTAGTCAAGAAAGCGATCAGGGGTTGCAAGATTGCCGGAGGTTAGGATAAAATACTAACACCGACATCACCATCGTGCTAAGAAGAGAGACCGAGCGACGGCCAGGCAAGTATACCTGATGAAGACGAGAAGAGGGAGGCAAGTTCGTACAGGAACAGAAGCCAGCGGAAGTACTTGCGGTCATGTGGCCGCTCGAACCCTACATGACGAGTGAGATCGCGGACGAACTTGGATGGTCCCGACGGTCGGCGTATAACGTTCTCACTCGGCTCCATGAGAGCGACGAAATTCGCAAGAAGCCAGAGGCGCGTCGAGTGATCTGGATTCGGATGGAATAGCAGTACTGCTGGATAATACACGTACGAGGCCACACAAGATGAGGCCGAATTGCTACTGATTGAGCGAGGAGAGAGGAATTGAGAAGCTATGTTCTATGCCCGTTGTTTTGGTCCTGTGCTTCGAGTTGGTGTTCGTGATCTTCGATTCCTGCTTTGTGTGCCTGGGTGTCGTCGGCATCACGATCTGATAGTTCTTGCAAGCGATGTTCTTGCCCGTATAGAACAACCGTATCGCCAGGGTTGATCTCGGTATCCGGCCCCGGTGCCCCGATATATGAGCCATCAGCACGATCGATCGCGAGCACACGGACCCCTTCGGCTGGGAGATCCAACTCGGCCAAGGTACCGCTAGTCAACCATTCGTCTGTTTCGGTATCGACCTCAGCAACCCGATAGTCCTCTTGGAGCCCGAGTACTTGGGTGTAATCTCGGAGTTCGAGATCAGTCGTCCGGCTAAGTGCTCGTTCGATAAGCGGAGTGGCAAGATGGTTGAGCCATTGACTTCGGGCGAGTAGGATCAGAAGGACTGCCCCACTGATGATATAGATGAGCCCAGTGAGATTTCCACCGCTCGCGTTCGTGAACGAGAGAACGAGTGAGGCGATGGCACTCACGAGACCGAGGCTTCCGAAGCGGATGAGTTGTTTGGCGATATGACGTCGTCCAGGTGTCGCGGTGATCACTTCTGATTCTTCGGTCGTAAATCCCGCGCCCGAAAATGCAGAGGCGGCTTGGAAGGATGCAATGTCGGGTGACACGCCGGTCATCCGAAGGGCAATTGAACCGATTCGAATGATCAGCAGGGCAAGTGCGAACGTGAGCAACAGTGAGAGGATTGGGTAAATGGCAGCCATACCCTCCGCCAATATACGTGCAGGAACTTTGACCTCATGGTCGATTGAACGGGTTGTTCATCACTCGAGAACGTGAGGTCTATGCGTAGCAACGAGCACAACACAGGATTAGCGTCGAAAGAGGCGATGAGCGGCTACAAATCGCGCGCTTGGACGGTTTTGCGGTCGTTCTCTTCGGCTCGTCGAGCAGCGTTCTCGAGAACGGAGGCGACTTCCTCGTCGAGTGCATCGTAGAAGTCACTCGCCACATTGTGTCCTTCGAGCTGTTCTTTCACTGCGGATTTGACAATCAAATCAGCCATACAAGTTCTCAGACGGTAGAATACTACAAAAAGACAGCGGCAAAATAGTCGAGAATAGACGACTATGAGCCTAGGAAATACATTTCTCATCATCACCGTACAGTAGTAAGAAACGGTTTGAATGATTCACGCATACACGTCGATTCTCTTCGTAATGTAACGAGAGTAATCTTTATCGAGTATGAAAACAATTAGAATAAGAATGAAAATCGGTCCATTTCGCACCCGTCGTAAGAAATCGAAAGCCGAGAAAATCGTGAGAGCAGCCAAAGACCCGAAAAAATACGCCAAACGAAAGACGACAGGGAAAGTAAAGCGGAAGATTCGCAAGAAAACAGGCGTCTCGAAAGCGTCTGGAACCGCACGGAAGGTCAAGAATCCAAAGCAATATGCGAAACGCAAAGCAAAGTCGAAAGTGCGATCAACGGTGAAAAAGCTCCTCAAGTAGAGTCGTACTGAGTAGTTTATCGACTGGTATTGACTATCTGGATGACTCGGTCGTGTGTGCTTCTCTGGCCGTTGCCGTCGTCGTCGATTTACTCGTTTCTGTCGGCGTAGTGGTTGTCGATGAGGATGTCCGGCGGTGTTGTCGTCGTGGTAGTCGTGGTCGTTGTGGTCGTTGTGGTCGATAGAGCCCGCGTCGTCATGGTCCTCGGAACATCGGGTGAGAATCGAATTGTCGAGACGATTCGACGAGAGAACTCATCGGTGGTCATGAACCCGTCCAACACGGCCTCCGCATCTTTGGTCATCACCGAAATGCCCCCGATATCGTCACCATCCTCGTCTTGGAGGGTGACTCGGAGTTCGGATGGTGGGGAGAGTTCCAGGTGTATCAGTTCTCAAACGCAGGTTCGAATTCGGTGAATTGGTCGGTAGATGAGTTCTCCCGCTGGATAGTCAGTGAATGTATTCAGAGAAGACACGCATCTCAATACTTCGGAGATGTTTTCCGACGGTACTGGGTTGAATCCCGAGTTTCTCGGCGATATCTTCGTGGGTCGCCTCCCGAGGATTCTGATAATACCCCAAACGAATCGCGGTCTCTAACACGTCGTGTTGTCGGTCAGTCAGTTCTGCGAAGGGCCGGTTGAGGTGATGGCGATACGGTCCCATGGAGACGAGCTCCATCTCGATACCATCGGGTGGGGAAGACGGAGCGTTCACGAAGGCCTGCTCACGACCAACCATCGTAATTCGATATCCTCCGTCGTCGGTTATCTCGACCGGAAATTCGACGATGAAACCCTCGGTTTGTTGGCGCTCAACGAGGAGCTCAATGAGTGGAGATGAATCGACTCGGCAGTAACAGTAGCCAGATCCGTCTCCGGAGACTGCAAACTCGTGGACTGACTTCGCCGCTGCCATGATCGTTCGATACTGGTCAAGATCTCCTCTGATCTCAGTCAGCATGACAATCGTACCATCGTCCAGCGGTTCAACGGCATGAATGGCCTCGCATATAATTCGCTCATCTGTGCGCAATTGTTTTTCAAGCGGATGTAACGCTCCAGTTTCCGGCCGCATGATGACGGTCACAGATCGCATTGGGAAGAACCACGGTAGAGGCTGGAATAAAAGAGCGGTTCGTATACGTCAGCATAGAACAATGGACCCATAGAACATCTTCTTCTGTATGAGCGATACGACAAACCCTCCAACTCCTGATGGTGTTCCGTTTTTAGGCAACGGGATGGAATTCTCCCAGAACCCCTTTGAAGCGATAGAGCAGTGGGCACGTCTCGGTGATATTGTCCTGCTCACGTTTCCTGGTCGATCGATGTATTTGGTGACCGGTTCAGACTTGATCAATCAAGTTCTCGTTGAACGGTCCGATCAATTTACGATCGGACACGAGCAACGCATTGCTTTTCGTGGAGTTGAGGACAACGCCCTGACCGCAAATACTGGCAAGCGGTGGCGACGACTTCGACATGCCCTACATCCAGCATTCACGTGGGAAACCATCGCATCCTTTGGGCGGCAGATGGCCAAACAAACTGAAGAACACATTCAGAAATTGGATGAGGAGACAGTAGATCTCCATCGGGAAATGCGACTCGTTACATTGAGGATTCTAGGTAAGACACTCCTCGGTACAGATGTAGGCGGTAATCAGGATCTCATCATGGATGCCGCCGATGCATTGATCGAGCGAGCAGATCCGCGACGATTCGGCCAACTATTACCATCTTGGGTACCCACACCGACAGAGCGACGATTTGAGCGTCGAGTCGCACGCTTAGATGACTACGTGGAAGATGTGCTCAATAAGCAGCCAGCTGGGGAAAATGACGTTCGTTCGGTGTTGCTGGCCGCACACGACGACGGCAAGCTCACGATGTCGGAGGTAAAAGACAACCTGGTGGGATTATTGCTTGCGGGGCACGATTCTTCAGCGGTGACGCTCACCTACGCGTGGTACGAGTTGAGTCGTCATCCCGAGATCAGAAACGCACTGGTGAACGAAGTCGACGAAATTGTTGGCGATGGGCTTCCGGATGTGAGTGATTTTGAGAGCCTCAAGCGAGTTCGTCACGTCGTCAAGGAAACGCTTCGATTATATCCCCCGATTTGGTCGGTAAATCGGCAAGCGGTCGAACCGGTAACGCTGGGTGACTACGAGATTCCTGAAGATGCACAGCTAATGATTCCACAGTGGGTACTCCATCGTGATAACCGGTTCTGGAAAAATCCGGAGACATTTGATCCAAGCCGGTGGGAGGGTCCGAATACCCGTCCGGAATATGCCTATTTTCCATTCAGCGGTGGACCGCGTCACTGCATCGGAATGAGATTTGCCCGTCTTGAATTGACGATGGCGCTCGCCACGATGGTACGTCGCGTTTCACTCGAGGTCTCCACTGATGGTCCATTGGCGTTCCAGCCATCACTGACACTTCGCCCAACGGTCGAAATCAAAGCGACCGTCACTCAGCGGTAGATAGCTGTCATCGATTGCCGAGCTTTGTGACCGTCGGTACGTTCAGAGCATGACGAGCAGGGACGATTTGCGGAGCAAACGACTGACGTCGATATTCTTCAGGTGATTCGTGCGTCCGAGTTTCCGGTAGTGACCGCTCGGTGGGTCGCAGATACAGTTGCAATGGAGCGGCGGCCAGTGCATCAGCGGCTCGAGGAGCTGTATGAACGTGGTGAGTTGGAACGCGGGAAATTGAGTCCGCGAGTGGTTATCTGGTGGATTCCAGAAGAGTAAGATGGATTGCCACGCTCACAAAATATCCACAGACGAAGGCCCCGTTACAAGAAATAATGACTAACTTGTAATATCCGGACGCAGAAACCATCCATACACTCCATACTGATATCGTTGCAAGCGATACTGAGACAGAACCAGGCGTTCACTCTCCGGACGACGTTGAATCTGCGCTTGAGTACATTCGAGGACGTGGATTCTTCGGACAAGGACCGGAGACAATCCACGAAAAGGCCGCCCACTTGATGCGCCTCTTAGTCGCAAATCATCCCTACGTAGATGGGAACAAGCGAACGGCACTCAACACAGTGGAGCTGTTCTATCTCCTAAACGGCTACCACTTTGCGTACGAAGATGAGTCGATTCGGACTATCCTCAAGGAATTTGCGATCCAAGAGCAAGCCGTGAATATCGAACGCGTGATCGAGTATTGTCGAACGCATGCGGCTCCCGAAGACTAAATACCATGACGGACATATTTACCGCTAAGATGAGCTCGTACAGCACGACCGACTTCGAGGCCGAACGTGCCAGTCTCCGGAAGCAACTGCAAGCAGCGGAGACAGCACAGGAACGCCGTGAAGTGATGCGTGCGATGGCAGCGCTTGAGCGGAAAGAGCATGCCGAAACGTACGAGAAACTCGCAAAAGAGTAGAACTAACCTGAAGTGCCTTCGATATTTATTGTAGACATCTTATTGGAAAATTCTCCCGTTGACTAGTGAAGTCCCCATCTATGGTTGTTTGTCTGACTGTCTTATTTTTTAACAGTAGCACAAAGCATATACCGAACCCCACGAAGCCACTGGGTGTGGCGCGGTTGCCTCTGACACCCTGACTGGGTCTCGCGTGGGTCTGGCACCATCACTCCCGATCCACACGCCCTTTCCCTCGCCACCCCTCCTTCCTGCTTGCATGCGTGCCATAGTGTGCCCGAGCAGGACGGTTTGTTGAGCAAACGAGTGATGACGATATTCTTTGAGTGATTCGTGCGTCCGAGGTTTCGATAGTGACCGTTCGGTGAGTAGCAGATATAGTCGAGATGGAACGGCAGCCAGTGCAGCAGCGCCTCGAGGAGTTACATGAGCGAGGTGAGGAATCGTCGATGCAAATACTAGTCCGGAGTTCGTTCAATCGGTCGGCAGTCGGTTGTTTTTGCAGTCATTTAGTCGTCGAAAACTATTTGACGCCGAAAGACGCGATTACCGTCGATGACATTACCCCATACGAATCGGAGATCCAGAACGGCGACGTGGTAATAATTTACACAGAGTGGGACGATTACTACGGTCTCACCGACGAGTATCTCTTCGAATTCCCGTATTTAACTGCAGAGACGCACAGTATCTCGGGGAGCTGAACCCCAAGGCCGTGGGTACGGAGGGAACCAGTGTCTGCGGATGGGTTGATGAAACCGCGGGCCGAGTACTGACGTTGGCCCTGACGAGTCACATCTCCCACTTCTCGAAAACGATGTTATCCCCATCGAAGAGGTCCGCAATCTCGACCAGGTACTCAATGGCGCAGAGAGTCGTCGAGCATATTTCTTCTACCCACCGCTAAACTTCCACAGCACCAGTGGCTCGTCCGTTCGAGCATTCGCAATTTTATAACAGTACTGCTTCGTACCAACCCAATCTCATCGGCTTCGAGGGATCGGGTTCATCTTTCGTTTTTCGTCTAGTCTTCGCGCAAGCCCAATACGTCGAGAGTTCCCTGCTCAGCCCGTATCATCTCTGAATCCTCGTACTTCTTCCGGAGGCGGTCGAGCGTCCGATAATCGGCCCGTTGTTCTTCGGTCCACTCGGTCGCGAACGAGCCGTCCTCGATTTGCTGCATACACTCACGCATGTACTCTTGAAGGGGTCCGCGGTCGAAAGCCTCGATTCCCCGCAGTTGACCGTACTGGCTGGTTCGGGAATGGTGTGAGAGTTGCTCGATGATCCCTTGGGTAGCTGCTTTCTGGAAAATGTGGGCCATTTCACGGGAGAGCGACTGTTCGAGCATGATCACTTCTGGCGGAACGCCCGCTTCGAGTTCTACCTCGTATTTACTCATCATAGCGCTTACGAAGACCGGAAACAGTGCTTGTTCGGACATGAGGTCGGTCTTGGTCTCCACCTGGAAGCTGCTTTCGATGACTCCGGACCGTGTCGCACCGATGCCCTTTGCGACCGCGAGTCCCACTCGCTCTGCGTCGCCAGATGGGTTTTGATGGACCGCTAGCAGCGCTGGCGCCCCATGCCCCTCGATGTATAGCTCTCGGACCATCGTTCCGATCATTCGCGGTGCGACCAATATCACATCGAGGTCGTCATCAGGGTCGATGAAGCCGTAGGTGACATTGTAGCCGGAAGCAAAGGTTACTACGTCACCCGTATCGAGGTTGGGTCCTACATCGCTTTCGTACACTTCCGGTGCAACCTCATCCGGAAGAAGCATGAATACGATATCCGCTTTCGATGCAGCTTCCGAGACACGATACACAGGGAATCCGTCTTCTCGAGCGCGGCTCGACGAGTCGTCTTCTCGATTCCCCACGATTATCTCTTTGACACCGGAGTCGCGAAGATTCAGTGCTTGTGCGCGCCCCTGGTTTCCATATCCAAGTATCGCGACTGTTCGGGTTTCTAGGTATGAGAGGTCGGCGTCCGCATCGTCGTAAACAGTAGTGTCTTCCCGTGTCATGGTACGAAATGACAATGTATGCAGGCGTGGATATAACTTCCTACGTCTCGTGTTCAAATGCGTCGTCTCACTTCCCCGGGGGATAGGCTAAGGCTATTACAAGGGGGAGACCGAGGGTACCGCAAGTCGGTTGATCGTTCGTAGCTACTAGCACTACTGTTACCTGAAACTACGTTTAATCGACCGTGGAGGAAGAGTCAATTCCATATGCCTCCGTGATCACCACAATCGGTCCACCAAGCAAGAAGGTATAGGCGATGAGTGACTGCTCTCCCCGAAGATAACCTAGGCCACCAAATGCAGTGAGGAGGAACCCAAGCGAGATCAAATAGGCACGCGTGTCACGAACGTCGCCGATCGCTCCCACAAGAAACCAAAGACATGTTACTACCAGCAGGCCCATCAATTCGGGAGTGATTTGACTATCGAAATGGATCCCGATTCCAATAAACGAGAGGACGACTCCTACAGCGAGAACAAGCCGATGAAGATCGATTTGGATACCAAGTACGTCTACTGACGTCGCCATTACTATTTGTTAGAAAGATAAATATGTGAATATTATTGAACACGACTATTTCCACGTAGGAGCATGTGTGGATAGAGAATGGGATGGACTTTTCCGAGGAGTTGTTACGTTAATATATAATACTAATTTCGGCGTGCTCGATAGTGAACTCGGGTTTTCATCTGCCCACTCAAAGAGCTGCTAGTACGGTTGGGATCAAGCAGCTATCCGCACATCGACGGCGTGAGGAAGATGTGACCGGTTGAAGTCCTTCGGTCATTTCAGTGAGGACAGTCCGACTTTAGGGCAGGATACGCGTTTTGCGTCAACACATACCTTTTTCTTTTTATATGACGACTCTTGTTTGGGAAGTAGACCGCGCCATGGATGCATCCCATACGTAGTAGCGGCTAGCATCATCCACGCTACCCGCTTTTGACAGACACGTGCAGGCCATTAGTTCCTCAGTCACGTCGTCGATGGAGACTGTGTACTGGTGGTCTGCGGGGTTCTCGTTGATGATTTCTACAAATTGGAGCATCGAAAATACTTGAGGAGCAGGACCTACAACGGGGCGAAAAGAACAGTGTCGTTAAACGCGTATATCGGAGTGTGACCGTCGAAATCGACATTCACCTCGCTGCAGATGAGTTTGCCTTTGGGCAGATATTCCAAACAGTGCCTGCTTTGCGGATTGAGTTCGATCGCATCGTTCCGATGGGACGTGAAGACGAGTATCTTCCGTTCGTCTGGGTTGAAGCCACAGAAGCAGCACCGAACCCAGAAGCGATAGAAGAGGCGTTCACCGAGAGTCCGGATATCACAGAATTCGAATTGTTGACCGCTGCGAAGGAAAAGCGGCTATATCGTCTCCACTGGCAACCAACTGGCGTAAGCTTACTCGATGGCGTGCTTCAGACAGCAGGAACAATTGTTGAAGGGTATGGTGAACATGGTGAGTGGATGTTACGTCTTCGATTTGCCACCCAAGAAGACCTTTCTCAGTTTGACACCTACTGTACTGACCACGATATCAACTTTACTCTCGACAGAATGATGGATGTGAACCCACCAGGAGACTCACATCTTGATCTCACGCCTGAGCAACTGGACGCACTCCGGATTGCGTATAATCATGGTTATTATGAGATTCCACGAGGGATCAACCAAGAAGAAATCAGTACTCTTCTCGGAGTTAGCCACCAAGCTGCCTCTGAGCGACTCCGTCGGGCAAATAAGATGATTATCGAACAGTCGCTCGGACCATTATTGGACATCGAAACAGCAGAAAATGATTGACTGTTCGAATTTCGGTACATCATCTGGCAAGCTGTGGTTGTTTCGATTCTAGTTGACGACATCAGTATTATGGGTCGTCATGATCGATCGAACCAGCCGCGCACTTGCTCAGTGTTCGCTGGGCACATCAAAGAACATCGTTTGGCGTGACATGAATAGAAGAGATGAGTAGGTTAGCAGCAGTCGGTGAGTGCGCCCTTCTGGGTGGCTTCCGCGCCATAGTCCTCACATTTCTAGTAGTTATGGTCGACGATGCCGTACGTGTCGTAGCCAGTGTATGGGCTACTGAGATGCTCGTCGTCCGATAGGAATGTGTCGAACGTCACGTCGTCGGTGGAGACCACGAATTGGCAGACTTATTATCAACTATATGTAGAATCAAAATCTATGACATCTTCCGACAGATGTGAAGATTAGTCAGAGACGTTGATCTAACTCAACGAATCGAAGCTGCTCGCCAGTTGGTATCAATGGAGCGTTTGAGCGTACGATATCTCTGATCCGATGACTCTCTAAGAGTTAGTGGCGTCCGCACTCGAAGGCACCGCGTACTGGGGTGCACGGAATCTGCTGACGAACGGGCCGCGCCACTACATCGTCGAAAGCGATCTTAGTAAAACTCTCACGGTGCTGGAACTGAATCATGAAACGCCAGGAAAACAGAGCTGGCAAACGGACGAACACCTCGAACCGCGCGACATACTCGGCAATACGACGCAAAACCACTGTAACCGGCAGTTGGATTTTTGTGTGATTTTCTTGATTACGCGTCAAATTTCGAGCATAAATACTTTAGTTTAGGCATCATCGATTCGGAGATAGAATGGACGATAACAATGCACACAGCAGACGACGGATCCTGAAAGCAACTGGCGCGGCGGCAGTCGCGTCGACAATACCATTCAGCGGCACCGCGAGTGCGGGTAAGGGGAAGATCGATAGTGCGTTCGACCTCACGACGGGTGCACTACAACAATCCCTCGTCGTGTTCGACAGCAACGACTACGTTGACCGGTTGGGCACGCTAAATCTAGAGAACGGCTATCACAAGTTCGAGGTGCTCCCCATCGGCTATACCGAGCTCTCGGTCGGGCAGTTGGAGACGGTCGCCAGCTGGGATTCAGTTCGATACGTCCAAAAGAACGTTGAACTCGACTACTATAATGACGACACACGGGAGGTGACGCAGGTTTCCGAAGTCCAGTCGAGCGGCTACACGGGGGACAGCGTTCACACCACAGTTATCGACTCAGGTGTGGACGGCGACCATCCCGACCTCGATTCCGGCCTCGTTGCAAATTGGCGATGGGCGGGTAACCCACTCGGCTCACCGACGCTGTGGGTCCGTGCTGGCGATCTGGACACCGACGACAACGGACACGGAACACACTGTTCCGGTACTGTCGCAGGTGACGGCACGCAGAGCGACGGACAGTACAGAGGAATGGCACCGGACGCCGACCTCACGGTTTACTCGGCGGGGCTGACCCTGCTCATCGTCAAACCGGTCGCGGCGTACGACCATCTGCTCGCACGCCAGCAGGCGGGTGAAACCGACATCTCCATCGTTTCGAACTCTTACGGCTCCTCGAACGGCGAAGATTTCAACCCGGACGACGCGCTCAACGTCGCTACCTGGGAAGCGTGGACGCAGGGACTCCTGCCGGTGTTCGCGGCGGGGAACTCCGGTCCGAGCACGAACACGCTTAACCAGTACGCCAAGGCACCAAACGTGCTCGGCGTCGCCGCGACGAAGGACGATAAGTCGGTCACGGACTTCTCCTCGCGCGGGCGGAAACAGAGTGCCAACTCGAGCAACTGGGACCGCAAGGCGGCCCTCGACAACTTGGAGCAGTATCGAAACGGTGGCTCACCGTCCGGTCCACTCGGCGTCTACCGCCCCGGCGTCGGTGCACCCGGCAACGCCATCGTCAGTACGATGGACCCGACCGACCCGCTCAACGTTTCGGGCGGCGACACAGACCTGTGGTATGCCAGTATCAGCGGAACGAGCATGGCCTGTCCGGCAGTGGCCGGAATCGCCACCCTCGTCGTCGATGCCTACCAGCAGAACAACAGCGGGTCGCCGACGCCCGCCGAACTCCTGAACACTGTCTCAGCGGAAGCCGAGGACGGCTTTAATAGCTACACGCCGTGGAACGTCGGTTCCGGATTCGTGAACGCCCAGTCCGCCGTGATCCGTGCGGAGAACGGAAACATGGGAACGTACAGCGACGTAAGTCTCACAAACTACTGAACGGTTCGACGTCACCCAAATTGGTGTGACTATTTTTGTCGATTGCCATAATCGGGTGAAGTGACCTCTTCAGACGTAGAGGAGATGTGTGGTAACTGTGGCGAACAGATGCTTGACGTCTATCTCGAAAATAGGCTCTGTTCGAACTGTCAGGACGAGACGGACTGTTAGCACCCGATAGAGTGGTCACCTCGCGAGATCGTGGACGAGCTGAATTGGTCGCGATGGTTGGCCTATAACGTTCTTAGCCGCTTCCATGAAAACGGCGAAATTCGCAAGAAAAAGCCCGAGGCGCGCCGGGTGATTTGGATTCGAATGAAATAGCGGTCAGTTCTTAGAGAAGTGCATTCTATATAGTGGCAAAAATCAGGCCACGTTGCAGCGATGACCAGCTACAAATCGCGCGCTTGGACGGTTTTGCGGTCGTTCTCTTCGGCTCGTCGAGCGGCGTTGTCGAGGACTGCTACGACTTCCTCATCGAGTGCATCGTAGAAGTCACTCGCCACATTGTGTCCTTCGAGCTGTTCTTTTACTGCCGCTTTGACAATCAAATCGCCCATACAAGCATTCAGATGATATAATACTACAAAAGAACAGTGGCAGAATAGTCGAGAAAGGACCAGTAATTCGGATCACTGATGACGATATTCTTCGGGTGATTCGTGAGTCCGAGTTTCCGGCGGTGACCGCTCGGTGGGTCGCAGATACGGTTGGGATGGAGCGACGGCCAGTGCAGCAGCGACTCGAGGAGCGACATGAGCAGGGTACGTTGGAACGTGGGAAATTGAGTCCGCGGGTGGTTATTTGGTGGATTCCAGGAGGGTGGAGAGTAAATTAGCGTACTTCTCATGAGAACAGTCATCAGCTCGGATGTAGTGGAGTCACTGCTGATCGATCCATCAGGTCCCAGACCACAAAGTCTAATATGGCACTATCTCGTAGTACGGTACATGCCCGTGAATGAAGATGCGCAGCGTCGGATGAACAAGGACGTCCGAGAAAACTCTGCATTGTATGCAGCGCTCGCTGACGCTGACGACGAATAACTACTTCTTCGCGTATTCTAGTACATCGTCAAAATAGCGCCGCCAGACGTCATAGAGCGGATCTTTCTGATAAATATCTGCAAGAGTAATTGTTGGTAGTTCACCTCGAACAGTGTGCGATTCGTCTCTCACTTGGCGAGTTCGTTCTGGATCCCAGTCACCCGGAGGAAGATCGTTTTCGGCCATAATCTCACGAAGGATAACGACACCCGTTCGGTGATTTGCATCCGGGAAAAAGTGCTTACCGACGAACGCTTGCATCCACAAAGCGCATTGGTCGTGGAGTGGTTCGTCGTATGGAAATCGTTGCAGGAGTTTTTTGATATCCCCATTTCTCACGACCCAAATATCATGCCGAAGTCGATGATCAAGAATTCCTTGTCCAACGCGATACTCCATCCCATCCTGTTCCAGGAAATGCGTATTTTGGAGCTTGATGTCCTCCGGGTTGAGAAAGGAGAGATCCTCTATCTTGGTGGGGGAGTTATCGGGGGACACAAGCTGTCTTTTATTGGTATTGGGTCAAAGAGCTTTCCCAGTGGCGGTGGAGATCAAGAGTTTCGAGCCATCTGTTCTACCGACAGGTTGTCTCTATCATCGTACCTGCTACCACCTCGAAAGGAGAAAGCCTTTGTTGAGTGCGTGGTGATACCGTTCATGCCTTGGTAGCTCAGGCTGGCAGAGCAACTCCTTTGTAAGGAGTTAGTCGAGAGTTCAAATCTCTCCCGAGGCTTTTGTTCCCAATTTCTTCCTACAAGCACTACGATTAGATTCGTATCACACGATACGAATCAGAGTTTCTAAAGCAAGAATAAGTGGAAGGGGAACGACTCTGTCACTCGCCAACTGGTAGCATCGAATGCGACTGGTTATCGACAACGGATTCATCGATCGATAGTTTTCCAGCTCCGATCGACACGAGGGCCAAGGAAACCAGGCACAGTACAATAGTGAGTTCCGAGTCAGAGAATCCTTCTGGAAGATGAACCAGCAACGTCGCGGCGAACATATTAATTGCAACTGCAAATGCGGCAAACCGGGTGAGGAAACCCACCAAGAGACAGAGACCACCAACAAGTTCAACGAGTGCAACAATCCATGCAACGACAGATGGTGCGGGAACACCGAGACTGGTGAGAAATCCCGTAAACTGAGGTATCGACATCGCGGCTGGGCCGATCGAAAACAGTTTTCCAATACCGTGGACGATCATGATGCTGCCAACAGCTAGGCGAATCAGAAGCGTACCAATCGAGAGATTGATGGACATAATTAGAATCTGACGAACGAAAAGAAATAAGTTCCTGATGCAGAGAAATATTCCGGCTACTTCCCTTTTCAAGTATTATTCAATCGTGTTACTTTAGGAAAAGCGTAGTAGACCAGCTGTGATTTGAATATATCCTGTTGATAGATACAAAGATCGAGGTTGTATTTCATTGCACCTGCCGTTCGTCACACTCGAGTTGAGATATTCTACTCAATTGCACGAGCAGAAGTCCAGGAAAATGCGCAGCCGCGACGTCCGCCGCGTGTGTTTTCGCTCGCTCGAGCAGGTTGCGCTCAGTCGTCGGTGTGGCGTCACGTTCGGTCGAACCAACCGCACACTCGGTCAGCGTTGTTTGGCGAGACATAAATGGAAGCGGTGAGTGGGTTAACAGCAGTCGGTGAGAAGGTCCTTCCGGGTGGCTTCCGCGCCACAGTTTTCACACTGCCAGTAGGTGTGATCGACGGTGCCGTACTTGTCGTAGCCGGTGTACGGGCCACTGAGTCGCTCGTCTTCGTTGTCCTCCGATGAGAAGGCGTCGAGCGTGCCGTCGTCGGTTGCGTTTTCGACGGCGGCCATGGATTTGCAAAAGGCGTTCCGGTGGACGTGGTGCGGGCACGTGCAGGCCATCAGTTGTGAGTCACGTCGTCGATGGAGACCGTGTATTGGTGTTCAGTGGGACTCTCGTGGCTCTCGTTGGTGACGCCGATGAGTCCAGAGGCATTGATGTCGAAGGAAAATTGTTCGGCCTATGCGCGTTTCTGTGCCGTCTTGTCAATTTGTTCTTGAATTAAAGTCAGCAGTGATGGTGCAGAGTATTTTCCCTATGAAAAATGAGCTGGTGATTTCCCAAGAGGGTTATCATGTTACAAACCGATATATACTAGAGATATAAACTTATGAAATCACAATTTCGACCAATCAGTGTCTTGGCGCAAAGTGAACAGAGAGGTGGCTGGCGCTCATGAGCTTGGCAACTGTTCCTCGGTACGACAGCAGCCAAATCACTACGAGAGGAGATCATGCAGTAGTGGTCGGAGCAAGCATGGCGGGTTTGATCACTGCTCGCGTTCTCAAAGATGCATTCGAGACAGTCACGGTTATCGACCGTGACTCACTTACCGACGAGCCAGTTGCACGCCGCGGGGTACCCCAAGCCCGTCATCCCCATGTGCTCTGGGAGGCTGGACGAGCGACGCTAGAGGATTTGTTTCCAGGCTATAGTGAGGATCTGCTTGCGGCAGGTGCTGTAACAATTGACGGGAAGACCGATCTCTTCAACTATACTCGTGGAGATTTTCTTGCCTCTGGAAGAGAAGAGTTCAAACTCTATTCAGCAACGCGACCACTGTACGAGCACGTGGTTCGACATCATGTTTCCGAACTCGAGCGAGTTACCATACAGTCTGGCTGCCAATTCATCGACTATCTTGTCGACGATGCAGCGACTGTCGTAGACGGTGTGGTACTCCGGAATCGCGACGGTGAGCAGGAGGATCTCCATGCAGATCTCGTTGTTGATGCCACTGGTCGAACGAGCCGAACTCCGACGTGGCTCAAGAGTCACGGGGTTAGGCCACCCATCGCTGAGGAAGTCCACGTCAATGTGACGTACAGTTCGATCTTTATTGAGCGACCTGCTGACGACCATCGGACATTCGTCGTAATGGCCGAGGCACCACGCACCCGCGGTGGCATGGCTGCCCCGGTTGAGGGTGATCGCTGGCTCGTGAATCTACATGGGGTCCATGGTGACCATCCCCCAAAAGACGACAAGAATTTGTTAGACTTTGCAGCAAGCCTTCCGACACCCGAATTGAAACAGCTTCTCAACGACCATTCCCATGTCGGTAACGAGGTCTTTCACTATCCCTTCCCAGCTAATCGCTGGTACCACTACGAAGATCTTGACCGATTCCCTGATGGATTGGTCGTTATTGGTGATGCAGTTGCGAGTTTCAATCCAATCTATGGACAAGGGATGTCGGTGGCTGCCCTCGAAGCGTTGGTGCTTCATCAGGCGCTTGCGACAGGCCATGAGGATCTTGCAGTTCGGTTCTTTGATCGTGCTGCACCAGTCATTGACAATGCATGGAAGATGGCCATTGGAGCCGATTTCGGATTCCCACAAACGGAAGGGAGTAAACCTCGTGGACTGAGCGTCTTTAATTGGTACATGTCTCGGCTGTTTCGGCGAGCGCATACCGATGGTGCACTGACCGATGCGTTCGTGCGTGTCCTCACGCTGCAAAAGCCGTCTTCGACGTTGTTACGTCCCACTATCATGTGGCGTGTTTTCAAACCGACAAGCAGCACGTAACCACGAAAACGAGCACACCTGCGTAATCGGGTAATTGGCCGTGCCCAAATGACGAGCGAGGTTGCTAAGGAATTTCTTCGAACGGAACCGCGGTCGCCGCATCGGCGACAATCCAGGATGAGAAAATGCTCTTGATACCTGTTACTGGCTGAACAAGGACGTATTCACTGCCAGAGGTGCGTTCGATAGTATACTCGAGATCGAAGAGAGGCCATGACTCAAGAGGAGCATCTGAGTCGATACTATTGCCTGATGAATGGGGGTTCATAGTAATCGTTCTCGGATTCGATGTCGCTCTTGAGCGTTGTAACCATCGTGGTTGCCGATGCAAGCCGTGACTCTCCGTGGATGCCGATATTGGTTCGCTTACTGTTTAGCAACTTCGTTCAGTGACTATCGGCGTGCCATGGATAAAAAGAGCTGAAGCGATGATTAGTTCGGTAGTTCCTTCCGATTAGTTCTTACACACGGCCAGCACGGGAAGCTACCGAGGTCGTTACAATCGCCGTCCTCCGATTCGGTATCGTCTTTGCCCTCTGTCGTTGATGGGGACTGTATATTGGTGGTCTGCGGGATTTTCGTGACTCTCATAGCTGGAATGAGAGCAACCGGGGTATCGTGACGATGAGCCCGGCTACGAGGAAGACCACCGCTGGGATTGATGCCGAGAGCGGATCGTCAACCCGAACGAGATGTGTCAGAATGGCTCCGATCATCGTTGCAGCGATCAGGAAGCCACCAAGAACACCGAGTATAGGTGCGAACACGACCCCAGCGAGGAGACCGAGACCGCCGATAACTTCGATACCGCCAGTCACCACGAGGAACCACTGTGGGTATCTGAACTGCTCAAACTGCGTTGTATGGAAGTCAGTGCGGATGAACTTCACCCCACCCGACGCCACCATAATGAGTCCAAGGAGTCCTTGTACGACGAGAATGGCTGTTTCAATTGTGCTCATAGGCATTTGTGACTAAGCCAGCAGCGAGAATCAGGATGATCCACCATATATGGGGTCGGCTATATACCGAGAAACAACTCGCCACATGAAGTGGAGACTGTATCGTCGACACTCAACCTATAGATGAGGACTTCTCTCATGAGATAGTTCACGGGACGAGTTCAGCAAAGATCGTTGCTTGAGCTTTTCGTAGGTGCTCACCTACGGTTTCAGGCCCACAGCCGAGTTCTTCACCAATATCTTTGTATGTGGCCATTCGTGGATCTCGAAAGTAGCCTCGTTTGAGTGCAACCGTCACTACTTCTTGCTGGCGGTCAGTCAATTGTGCGAACAGTTGTGTCGACGATGGATGATAGTCGCCAATGGCTTCTACAGAGAGGTCGAAAGTCTCGGGTATCTCTGCGAGCGCCGTCTGGATCGTCTGTTGCTCTCCAAGCAGTGTTACCTGCAGGTCGCCGTCTTCAGTAAAGGTCATCGGAGTATCGACAATGAGTCCGTGCGTCTGTACGATGGAGTGGAACGATGTAGCAGTCTCGCTCCATTTCTGATGAACGTATGCATAGAGACTATTGTCCACCTCAGAGATATCGTATGTGAGAACATCGGGGTGGGCGTCTAGTAGCGCCTCCGCTCGTTCGCGATTTCCGTCGAATTGGACGAGAAGCACACCAGTTCCATCATCAAGCATCCGTATGTGATCCAG
Source organism: Haladaptatus sp. CMAA 1909 (assembly GCF_043952005.1). Classification (NCBI taxonomy): domain Archaea; kingdom Methanobacteriati; phylum Methanobacteriota; class Halobacteria; order Halobacteriales; family Haladaptataceae; genus Haladaptatus; species Haladaptatus sp. CMAA 1909. The sequence goes on from NZ_JBIOAV010000006.1 coordinate 107,106, forward strand.
TGCTCGCCGTTTCACTGCCGAGTCGCCAGCAAACGCCTGCACGATGGGATCAAATGCAGACTCTGTTGGCGTGAGAAGAATTGTCACAAATCTCATGTCGAAGAGGACAATCTGCAGCAGCAAATGGTTTTGTTGAGAGCACTGTGACTCGGGTCTGTCGATAGTCTATGACATTCGAGTACTTAGCAAATCACTCACTTCTGACGTCGGAGATACGCTGACGGTTGTTCATGCTGTAAATCGAAAGATATTGCGTGTACTACCTGTTTGGAGGAATCTTTGGAGGGTATTTTGGGATGGTTTAGCAGGCGATAATCCTATCCGATGCAGTTAATATCAGCGATAGCAATGTAGTACTATTTATGTCCCCACTTAAATGGACAGCACAATCCTTTCAAGGCATCACACTTTCCACGTTTATCTCTGCCATGTTTGCACTTGGATGGGGACTGTATGGCAGCGCTGGCTTACCAGCGCCATACGAAACCGTGGGGCAATTTGTGGTGATCGGAGTTACGCTTGCTTTGCTTGCACTTGCGTTATACTTGTATCGGAAAGCACAACAGCTGCCCACAGAGGACGGTGAGCATATGCAAAATCCGTTTACTACCCGTGCATACGGAATCTCGGTAGCACTGATGGTACTTGCATTTCCAATAGCAGGAACAATCCTAACACGCACTGGGTTTGAGAATGCCATCACGTCAGTGGTGGCAATCATTGTTGGACTCCACTTCTTTGGACTTGTTCGTGCCTTTGATGCACCGATATTTGCAGCAATTGGGAGTGCAATGTGTTTCCTTGGAATTATCTCGTTGATGGTACCGATACAAGTCATCGTGGATGGAGGGAGTTCAGTTGCACTCCGGCAGTCGATCATCGGATTTGGATGTGCACTCATCTTATGGGCTAGTCAAGTAAGAACGATACGTGAGATATTGCAACAGCGTAAGTCAATGCCGATTGAGACTAAGAAGAGATCATTATAACAATCAGCGATAAGACAGCATTTTCAACGTATATCGATGACAACACCACCGACTGTCTTACTTGCTAGCCTCCTATGAAACGATTGAAAGATACATGACCGTCGTGGGTGATTCAGATGAAAATGGGCTCGTATCTTTGCTTACTTCAACAGTTAGCTTTTGGTAGCGTCTCAGCTGCTGCTGCAAACAGAACAGCGAAGACAGCAAAGGTCGAAGAATCGATAGCGGGATCAAACGAGGGGGTAGTGAATTTGAGGATTGTGTATGCCAGGATAATGGCAAGGCAAATTATCGATCCGGCAAGTAATCCGAAGTAAGCACGGCTCTTTTCCTGGAAGCACGTTTTAAGACGCATGCTCTGCATTCTGCACCGGTATAGATAGCTGTTTTCTAGCTGAAATTGGCAGATTACTATGGCTTATGGCAGGGGATAAGAATAGAAGTCAGCGCGAGTTGCTAGCTACGAAATCAAAGAAGAGACCACGACAGTAACTAGCATTTGTATAAACTAATTTCAATTCAACCAAGTGGACCAACTCATCATTTACCGTCGCACTGAATTGCTCCCACCCGTGGTGTTCGTAAGCTTTCCAGGTGAGCACAATCGTAATTTCCTCTGTTGCAGGTTCATACTTGGTGACGCCTGCCTGTCGCTGCGCTCGGTGTGAAACCTCCCAGTGAATCGTTTGACTAGCAGACTGGGAAAGTGACTGGTAGTGACGGAACTCGGTGGTTTGGTGTTCGACCAACTGGTAAAATCGACTAGGTAGATATTTCGTGCAAAGCTACCTCTGAAAATATAGAGAGATGGAGAAACCCATCGACGACGTGTTGCCACCCGTATGGGCTGGGTACACGGCCAGCGCATGGATGGTTGTGTTTGCCGCAATGAGTTTTTACTGGGCACTCGATGGCACGGCAGGAATCAACACCGTTTCGCTCGGTCAAGAGCTTGCGGGTGACCCCTGGTTCATCACGATCCTCTGGCTCACTGGCATTTCAAAAATCGGTGGCGGAGTCCTCGCTCTTGCACTCGTTCAGTCATGGGGCCAACAGCTTCCCCGACGGTTGGTACTTATGCTCGCATGGGGAGTGAGCGTACTTCTGGTTCTCCATGGTGGTGATTTCATCATTCAGGGTGCACTCACTGAGGATGGATTCATTGGTTTTCCTGCTCCTGTAGCATGGACAACGGCCCATTGGCAGACGTTTATGTGGGGACCATGGTGGCTCCTCGGTGGGATTGTTTTTTGTGTGGCGACGTGGAACTACCAGCGACTCTCACGGTAACAAGATCTAAATAAATGCCCGAAGCGGTGGTTAATTCGGCAGTTCTTTTCGTCCCGTTCTTATGCATGACTAGTAGGGGAAGCTGTTGAGGTTATCACCCATGTACTTCTCCGACTTTTCAGTGAAAAATCACCGAACAACGGCAACTCAGGAGGAGATCTCGGTGTCGTCAAAGCAATAATTAACCTCATGCCATTCGTAGCTAGGGTGCCTCAGTCAGCTGAGGGGAGAGGGTAAAACGGTGCCAACATACATCTGCTTGGTCAATTATACAGAGCAAGGAATCCACATTGACTGTGACCGGCGCTGATAACGAGGTGAAGTGGATTCACTCAATAGATAGCGATCGAATCCACTCCGGAACGTGTCCGAGCGTGGTCCACGCATTATTCTCGCGAACAATCACCCGCCCTTCAGTTGTTCCTGCGAGCACGCGTTCGTCGGCTGCCGCCCATGCATAGACGAACTCGTCCGGTGCGCCGGGATATGGCTTGCTCTTGAACGTGGTTCCGTCGTCCGTTGATTCGAACAGCGATGCGTTCACGCTTCGTTTGTCATATCTGCTGCCCATCGGGAGGGTCGGTGGAAGCGTTTGGGCAGCAGCGTACAGGATTCCTCGATAGGAAAACGCCTCCTGAAAGTACGGCCCAGGCAACTCCGTGTCTAGTCGTGTCCATGAATGCCCGGCGTTAGTGGTTCGATAGAGCCCACCGCCGCACGAGACGACGTATTCGTCGGCGGTTACCACTAACACGTGGTGAACATCATATTGGAGATCATCCCCGCGTTCTAGCTCAAGACCCGCACGTCGCTCAGTCCATGTCTTACCATTATCATCACTAATGTGGACTCCGCCGACTTCGACACCAGCAACTACCCGGTCGGGTGCATCGACATGTACACCGAGACTCCGGACGTGTGACTTCCCTCGATGACGAGAAGTATGCCACTGGTTACGAGAGGGAAGTTCCTGGAATCCCTCCAGTTCCGTCCATGTCCTGCCTTGATCAGTCGAGACGTACATGTGAGCCGGATGCGTGCCCGCGTACAGACGACTACCGTCTGGACTGACCGCAACGACGTACACCCCCTCTTGTGGCACGCCAAGCCGATCCCATGTTATTCCCTGATCTGTCGAGTGGTACAGGCCGGTTTTCGACGCGGTGAACGACCCGTGCTCTTCGAACGTATGGACGTCAAGCGTCACTCCCGAGTCAAGTACTCGTTCGACATCGTTGAGCTCACCACTTTGCGAGCGGTAGACGCCGTCCTGCGTCCCGATGAGGACCGTCATGGGACTTGATCACGCCTCCTGAAGCTGCGCCGCCTGGGTTTCGGCCGGTTCGATTGATGCGTACTCGACAGCACGTACGCCGAGCGTCCGAACGCGTTCTCGGAGGTCCTCGTCTATGATTCCATCATCGTCGAACGCGGTACGTGTCTGCGGAACCGCCGCCTGGTACGGGAGAACCCAGGCGTGTAGCGATCTACAGACATCGCGGAGGTGAGTGAGTGCCGGCGTGGGAAACGGCCCACCCGAGACGACGAGAAGCCCGACGGTCGTGGTCTCGAACTCGTCGAATCCGCAGTAATCGAGCGCGTTCTTCAACACGCCCGAATACGAGCCGTGGTACATGGGGGTTCCGAGGATGACCGCATCGGCCTCACGGATCGTCCGTCTCACCACGCCGCCGTCTCGTGCTCCATCGATGTCGGGATCGAGTGGCGGGAGATCCAATTTCGCGAGGTCAAGCAACTCGGTTGTGCCGCCAGCTGCTTTGACGCCGACCAGCACCTCGTGGAGCGCTCGACGGGTGTAACTTGCTTCGCGTCGGCTCCCGCACACTGCGACGACGTACGGTCGTGCCTTCTCCGATGATCGACCGGCGCGTCTGAGAGAACTCATTAGGATTCGACCTCCTGGTACGTCGCCCGAGCCAAGACGGCGACGATAGTGACCGCGGCGGTCACGTGCATCACCGCGAGTGTAGTAAAGACCCTCGGCGGAGCGCCGGCCATGTCTGGTGCGAGGAACATCGCAAAGGAGAGCACCAGCGCCACCCCTGCAATGATGGTGAATGTCCGGTTCGGTCGTGCCGCGTATCGCGTGACCACTCCGTACACAAGGGTCGCCCCGATAGCGGCAACGGCTGAATTCATAACAACCGGCCACACCGCGAGCGGTCCGAACGCGCCGCCAACGAATTCAGCCGGGAATTTGACGATCGATAGTCCGATGAACAGGACGAGGACGTTCACGATGCTCACGGCGAGCAACGCTAAGAGGCCGAATTTTGCGAGTCGGAACGTACCAACGGATCTGCTCAATTCCGTGTTGTTCACGGTGGTCGTGGATACCATACTCAACAGTACAGTAGCTGTAGCAATATACTATCAAGTTAGAAGTTATGAAGCAGCTCCTCCACTGTGTAGTTACTTAGAATCTTCGAAGAAACAAGTTATGTGACTTCAGAACCCATAGTTAGGCGATGGTCGAACCACCGCAGGCAGAAGAATTCATCGAGACTATCCTCTCCAATGAGACAGCGCGTCTACCTGGATCAGAACAAGCGAAGGATGACAATCGAACGATGGCTACGCTCCTCAATCTCTTGGGAAAGAAACACACCATCGTGATCCTCCACCAATTCGCAACTGGAGATGGGCCGTTGCGATTTAGTGATCTTGAAGAGGCAGTCGACATTGCTCCAAACACGCTCTCGAATCGGCTCGGAGAACTCACGGAGGTCGGGTTATTGACGCGGCAAGCGTACAACGAAATCCCACCGCGTGTCGAATACAACGCCACGGAGAAGGCCAAAGAACTATCCCCTGTCTTCTGGTATCTCGGCGTTTGGACCGAGCGGCATGACCTCAAACCGATTGCCACCGATGACGATTGAGACACGCTAAATCTCGGCAGGGCAATTATCGATACCGCTTACTGTTCTCGGCTGTGGAGCGTATCGAACAGGGGCGTCACAAGGGGCATATATAGACGGTTAGTTCCGAATCGCTGTAATCAGTCGCCAGCCAGTGTGAACGGGAATACGCCAAGATTATTATGTTATACTAACCCATATAAGCACCCGTACCGTACGGAAACGAACGAATGCGAGACTAGGGAGGGCCGAAACGTCGGGGGTATGAGTAGGCAGCGTCGGCAAGGACCTGCGTGAGCCACTCACCGGATGACAGCGGGTCAAGGTTCGGAGCGTCGATCAACGCCGCCAAGTGATCAATCTCGTGGCCACATGGGTAGATCGTGACCGCCGTCGGGCCACGAACCGCCGTCACCATCACCTCATGACCGCACGTCGGACAGCGTTCGCTCGTCGTTCGTCGACAGCCTCCTCGACGCGCAGCGACCCACTGCAGTCGCTATAGCTGTAATCCTTGGGCTGTGTGATTCCTTCGAGCGCTGGAAGCATGCAAGTTGTCCACCGCACTCCTCGCAAATCACCCACCAGTTCGGCGATTTGAACCGTTCGCAGTGCTGGGTTGTGTCGAGCGCATCCGTCCACCGCTCGAACATTTGCCCGTGATCCGCGTCGCCGAGCTCGTAATACTGTCATGCGTGGATGAGTTCGTGGCGGACGGTTTCGCTGAATTGCTCCCACCCGTGGTGTTCGTCGGCCGTCCAGGTGAGCGCAATTGTGATTGCCTCTGTTGCAGGATCGTACGTGGTGACGCCTGCTTGTCGTTGCGCTCGGTGTGAAATCTCCCACTTGATCGTTTCGACCGGCAGGTCAGGGAAATGCTCGGTGGCAATGTTCGTTGCATGCTGCCGTGCTCGGTCGAACAGGACCGTCGGTGTCTCGGGAGTATCGTCGGTCGCAGCGTTCGCGCTTTCGGTGAGCGTTCGCTGGTCAGTGATGTCTGAGAACATCAATTGGCGTGTCATGGATAAAAGAGCTGAAGCGATGGTTCGTTTGGCAGTTCTGTCCGTCCCGTTTGCACGCATGGCTAACACGGGAAACCACCGAGACCGTCGCAGTCACTGTCTTCGGGGTCGGCATTGTCTTCACTCTCCTCGACGGAAATACGTTGAGCGTCCCGTCGTCGATTGCGGTTTCGACGGCGGCCATATGTTTGCAGTAGGCGTTCCAGTGGACGTAATACGGGCAAGTGCAAGCCATCAGTTTCTCGGTCACGTCGTTGATGGAGACGGTGTACTGGTGGTCTTGGGGTTCTCGTGGCTCTCGTTGGTGACTTCGACGAGTCCAGGGGCATCGACGTGGGAGAAAAACTGTTCGGCCGGTGGGCATTGGTGTGCCATCCAGCAACAGTACAAGTTATAAGAGATTCTCCGCGTAACATCCGACTACAGCAAGAAGTCAGTATCGAGTAGGAACACTATCCATGGTCGCGTTCTCTCCTTGGTGATGAACTGGTCGTAGCATTGTGAATCCAAGACGGCTGTGGGACGTGAGTACTACCAGTCTTGGTAAAGCGAGCGGTTCTCCTTCCGGACACAGTCCGGTTGTCCACTTGACCAGTGTAGGTGAGCTGGTATTTATGAATCACGCCCCAGCGATCAATGGTCGCTGTCAGTGATGCGTTTGTCACGGTCTGTAGGCCGAGATAGTTTGCAAAAATCGCCGGACTATCGAGTCGTGTCAGATGTATGTGGTAGCGAGGAGGGGATGAATTCGGAACCTCCGTGACTGTGAAACCGTGAGTGTGATTGAACGCACTCAAAACAGTATACAAATACTCACGAGAAGTGAACGTGGTAAGCACCGGGGTTTCAGAACGATTGTAAACTCTCATGGTCGTGTTATTCTGTGCGATATACCTCTGATAGACGGCATTGCTCGTTCCATAGTACTCGTAGCGCTGTAATGAAGAATTGGCAAAAGTCAGTGATGATGTGGGATATTGGATTCGTGAATAGAAGTGGGAACCCTTGGAACCACGTCGTATTCGGCTGTGAAACCGATATCGCACTGTCCCATTCGAATATCGCTGGACACTGGTCTGTGTGACAGTGTAGGAGTCTTCTTGGAGAATTCGTTCATGTGCCTCTGTAAGTGTGCTGAGGTCAGTCACCCCTTGAGCAGTCAATCCGGGGGCAAGTTGCCCCTGTAGAGTTGACGTAGTCGTCGTTTGAGGGCCGGGTTCCTGAATGAGAGAATTACAGCCAGCGGTGACACAGAGGCAGGCGACGAGGAGGAGGGCGAACCAGCGGTAGGAGATGACCATTGAATGTATGTATTTGTGACAAGATGGCTTAAATCCACTGAATCAGTGGACGAAAGTCGGATCGAGAAAAACAGAGGAGAATAAGCGAGTACTGAAGACTACAGACGAATAAGCGCGATACGTGCGGCCAGTCTGCAGAGAAGGCTGGCGATATTCTTCGGGTGATTCGAGAATCCGAGTTTTCTACGGTAGAACGCCCGCGGCATCAGTACGTAACTTTAGCAGACATTCCACCGCGTGTCCGAGTTTATCGGGAAAGATGGCCCAATATTCGTCATGCTGTCAGTCGGAATCGTGTTAGCCATGGGTCAAGCCCGGTAGCGAGAAGCGCACCGACGATTGCACCCAGTATATCCGCTATCCAGTCGAAAACCGATAGGTCGCGGCCCACAACCCCTTGGATAATCTCAACCCCACCACCGTAGAGGGAGACGACGGCGATGCTAAGAACAATCGTTGTGACCCACCGGTCTCGCGGGACGAGAGCAAAGGTGACTGTTCCAGCGAGACAACAATACGCAAATGCGTGCCCGTATTTGTCCAGGCCCATGAGACCAAAGGGGCCTATCAAGGCCTCTCCTGGCGCACGTGGGGCGACAGACATCACGAAGATGGCGACGGCGATGACAACTGCTGGCAGCCAGCGAACCTGATAGCGCATACGGCTTTTAATTACCGGTCGGTGTAGTGTTTTTCGTCTTGGGACTCTCTTCAGAAAAGATCCTTGTGAAAACACTGACGGGCCTCAAGTACGAAGGACTCAGAGAATTGGGCACAGTTCGATCGGAATCGGACTATGAGCCCACACGGATGACGTTCCACGTAGGTGCCCCCAGAATCGATTTACGCAAGACCGAATCGAAATCCATTGTGATCGGCAAATCGAGGAATACGCGGCCGTGACGTCCGCCGCATGCGCTTGCGCTCGGTCGAGCAGGGCGCTGTGTCGTCGGTGTGTTGACGCGTTCGGTTGAACCAGCCGCGCTTTCGCTGAGCACTCGCTGGGCACCATCAGACAGCGTTGTTTGGCGTGACATAAATAGAAATAGTGAGCAGGTTAGCAGCAGTCGGTGAGAGCACCCTTCCGGGTGGCTTCTGTGCCACACTCCTCACACTGCCAGTATGTTAATCGACGTTGCCGTACGTGTCGTAGCCAGTGTACGGGCCACTGATATGGTCGTCATCCGATGGGAATGCGTCGAGCGTCCCATCGTCAGTCGTGTTTTCGACGCCCGCCATGTGCTTGCAGAATGCGTTGCGATGAACACAGTACGGGCAGGTGTAAGCCATTGGTTCGTTCAACACGTCATCAATCGAGGTGATTTGTTAGTAGTCTATAGGAAGCTTATTCCTCCTCCAGTATTTGGCCTATTTAGAGATTAGGAGAGCTCTGCACGAGTGAATCGCCAATAGCCGAATACTAGCGGCATGATTAGCCAGAGCAGCAGGACGACAAAGCCGAACCAACCTTGCTGCCAGAATACATCAGCAGTGCTTGTCTGGCTCGCGGAATTCACTAGTGTATATGCAGCGTAAAACGCTTGTCGAGGATTAATCGAATTAATGAATGAAATGATATCCATCTGGACGATTTGTGAGCCGATATTGAAGTAATCAAGGCCAAGTGCGAGAACGATATTCAAGATATCCCACAACATAGTGAACAATACTACAAGTCCAAACCCGATCGCGACGACAATATTCTCGGATGATAGTCCAGCTGAGAGGCCAACACTGATACTAACGAAACTCGCTCCGAGAAAGATTGCGAGAAACGCAAACAGGAGGTAATCCACTATCGGTAGAGGCGCACCGAGTGCAACGATTACAACCCCACTGGCAATCAAGCCAATGACTGTCGCTACTGAGACGATAGTAGCTCGACCGATGAATTTACCGAGCAGAACGTCTGTTCTCGTATGAGGCAGTGAGAGGAGTAATTTCAAGCTTCCCGAGTCGCGTTCACCCACAACTGATCGATAGCCGGAAAGAATCCCAACTGCAGGGAGGAAAATTGCTGTCGGAGTTGTGAGCGATAGAATAATCGCGAGTTCATTTGCGTTTTCCACTTCGTACGTGTTCGTTACTTTCACAAAGAAGTACGACGCTCCAGCAAAGAACAGCACGAATAGTGCAATTAGTGAAAGAAGGCGCCGAGAACGAGCAGCATCTCGAATATCCTTTTTTGCCACGGCGATCCAACTCATGCATACACCTCCTGCCGCTCTGTGACGGCGGCAAACACGTCATCGAGTGACGACTCTTCAGTGGCGATGTCATTGATTTCTACGTCTGCTTCTCGAATAGCATCGATGACAGCAATTTTAGATCCATCTGCTATCGTGACCACTATTGTCTCGGGGTGCTCTTGAACTTCAATGACCCCTGTGCAGTTTCGTGCTGCCGTGAGTGCATTGGATGTCGTTTCCGAGACAGAGAGTGTAAGGATGGATGCTGTCTCGGTCGATTGACGAAGTCCCTGAACAGAATCTTGTGCGATCAATTTACCATTTTGAAGGATCCCAACGCGATCGCAGACCGCATCGACCTGCTCAAGAATGTGACTCGAAAAGAAGATCGTCGCACCACGTCGATTTTCTTCAAGGATAATTTCTCGCATTTCACGGGCGCCATTCGGATCGAGGCCGGTAGATGGCTCATCGAGAATAATCAAATCGGGTTGGCCAACGAGTGCTATACCGAGTGCAAGGCGTTGGGCCATGCCTTTTGAGTATCCTCCTGCTTTTCGATCTGCTGCATCAGCGATGCCGACTCGCTCTAAGATCGCCAACGGATCATCCTCCGCATGCTTTGATTCGATGGCGAATTCGAGGTGCTGACGACCAGTCAGTCGATCATATACCGAGAAGGCGTCCGGAAGAACACCAATTTGTTGGCGAATAGTAAGGGAGTCTGTTTGAGCATCGTAGCCCATGACTTTCGCGTGTCCAGTAGTTGGCCGAATAAAATCGAGGAGAATATTGATCGCGGTCGATTTTCCGGCCCCATTTGGACCGAGAAACCCAAATATTTCTCCGTGTTCGACCGTGAGATCAAGTTTGTCTAACGCAGTAAAACTGCCAAACTGCTTTGTGACATTTGAGAGTTCAATTGCAGTCATTGCAATTAGACTATAGAACGAGTATCTATTGGTCCCCTATGACAATTTTCTACCCCAGAAAATCATCATTCAAGGTATTTATCCTATTCAGTCGATGATCGTCGTCGGAAGCAGAACAATTAGGAATCCACATTACGTTCTTACTAGAAATCCATGTGAATGAGGGTGGATTAACAGAAGAACAGTGAGTTAGCGTGAGGATCGCAATCTAATAGGTAGACAATTATCGATCGAAAACGGGCTGATGAGAAAGGTCCGTATTGAGACTTCGACAGTAAATACGAGTAGACACACTCAGATAGAGAAATGTAATTATAGTTGAAATGACTATCAAACCAACATCAGAGATGAGTGGAGGAGCGAGAATCGGCACAACGACAGAGACCAGACAGAGAGCGATAATGAAACCAGTGGCGAGGAGTGCCAAGAAAAGCAGATTCTGAGAGGCGAGTTTCCAGCTGCCAATACACGCTCGGAAGATGTTCCTATCTCGTATCGCAATTTCATGGGCAATGAAAATCAGTCCGGTGAGGAGAATAATTGCGGGTGTGAGAAGGATAATACCTCCAATTACGGCTACTCCTATACCAATGATCGAATGAGAGAGCGTTGCCACAGTAGCGGTTCCAAGTAAGTAAACGAGACCAATTCCGAGAATAACTGTGAGTAGTAAACCGAACGTAACAATGCATATCGAGAGCCAGATCGCTAGATAGCTGTGAGTTATGGCCCACCCCATTCGATGAAAGAGAAACCGATCTGGGATATAGTTATCATAATTACTCGCGAAGGTACGAATTGCAACGATTTGTATAGGAGTAGTAATTGCAGTCGTAAGTCCAAGCGTGATAAAAGTCGCAGACAAACTCACGATTAGCGGGACCTCAGCTGAGGGAGAGAATGTCTGGGCGTTGCTGGTGGCTATGAGTGCTGAATCCGTTTGTAGTGGGAGATATGAGGATGATGCAACCGAAGTTAGTCCGGTGAGGAAAAGAGTAATCAGAAGATAGCCACTCATCAGTACGAGACCATTACGAGTCGTCAAACGTGAAATGCCTTCGCGGAAGAGAGATCGAGGGATGTCAGTCATAGTAATGTGTATTGGGGGGATGCTGAATCAGTTCGAAATTCATTCGGTGGTATGAGACACGCTTGAATACTGTTGGGTTGCCTGATGAAATTTTCGTTGTCATTTTTCCTTGTGGCGTATTTGTACTGTTTGACTCTCATTCGATGGACGAGATTGTCTACCAGATATGCTCAGTGAATAGATGATACACCCCAATCCAGTAATCTCTACAAGTCGACTACCAATGGGGAGATAGTAGCTGTAGACGTGAGGGTCAAGCGATAGCTGAGCGCCAAGTATAGTAACGACAATCGTCAAGCAGAATGGAATCACAGTGACCAGTGCGAGACCAAGGGCTAGATACAGCATTCGACGATTGTTGTTCCGTCGAAAGCCACGATATGCCTGAAACGAGATGTAGAGTCCCATGCCAATCGCAACGACTGTTAGTAAAAGTAAAACGAGATAAGCAAGATACGAAGCTTGAAGCGTTGTTTGAAGGGGAATCATACCTGATCCCACATCTCGGTGAATCGGTCGGCGACGTCGTCAGTTGGCTGTGATTCGACGACGATTTCAAGATTTCCATTGTCAAGCTCAACAGTGAGTCGCTGTAAGCGGGCATCATACACACTGTAGTGATGGCCATCAGGCGCGATTCTCGTTTGTTCTCGCACTAATCCAGTATCAATGAGACGTTCGATTCGCCGGTAGACAGTTGGAAGGGACATCTCACATTCCTCTGCTAATTGCTTTGCGGACATGGATTGTTTGCTGACTGCGATGAGGATAGTCCTCGCGTAGGTATCATCGAGGAGGGCAAAGACATCAGTTGAATCATACTCCACATTCACACGTATACGTTCGAATCTGATTTGTACGAGTCACTGTTTTTCTATTCAATTTCCAGTCACGATCGATTTGTAAGATGGGTGGTTTGTGGGTCCTGACGATAGATAATCTTCGTACCTTCTGCCAGTACATTAGTCCACCTATTTGAAGCATATTGATAAAGAGGACCCCGTTCATTTTCTGACCCAGAAAAACGTCCACTCATTATATTCTCTTATCGTGTGATGGTCTAATTGCCGGCAGAATGGTTTCCCCCGCTATTCAGCCCTTTCAGCACAACAGGTGTGTGAATTGAACCACATACTGCGGCTGATGAGAATAATAGGAAATAAACAATAATGAAGACAGTATTTCAAACCACTCAATCAAGTAATGCACCACAACCATCCAATTGGAAAACTCGTGGACGTACTATTATAGTCGGACTCGGATTAACCGTAGGTGCAATTATTCTAGGAACGATACTCTCGCTTGGACCACTCCTTTTTGGTGGGATGAGTTCGCTCGCATTTCTTGCAATACTAACGGTTTCAGAAGTAGGCTATGTACTTACTGCGTGGATATATCTTCAACAGTGGTTCGATGAGAGGGTCAGGATCACGATGCCCACCAAAGGGCAATTTGGTTGGATACTCGGAAGTGCGATTGTGATGCTTGCAATTGGAGCTGTGATTACCATGGTTAGCACTCACACTGGTATTACGACTGGACGAGTCGATCAAGAATTGCTAACGGGAAGTCAATCGACCGTCCTCATACTGGCAGTGCTCGCATTCATTGTGATCGCTCCTGCTGAAGAGTATTTCTTCCGAGGAGTAATCCAGCGTCGGATGATGCGATCGTTTTCGACGCCCGTAGCAATTCTCATTGGAGCACTCATCTTTGTACTCCCTCACGCGGTTGGATACATAGGAAATATCGAGGGAATTGTCCTTCTCAGCATGGCTCCGTTTTCTCTAGCCATTATTACAGGCATTCTCTACGAGAAATTCGATAACCTCTCAATTCCAATCCTGTGTCATGGCATCTATAACGCGACACTGTTCATGGCGACCTACTTTACTGCGTTCTGATTGTTTTAGCCCTGCAGTAGTGGATATTGTTCCAACTACTAGGTCTATTCAATTGATTAGTAATTATGATCTTCGTGTGACTGTGTTCATCAATTTCCTTCTCAACGAACTTGCGAGGATATGAGACACACTCCTGCAAGGAGAAAAGAGGTCTCACTATCCTTATTTAGTTCCCGAGCAATTAGTATAAAATGGCATTCAATTTGAAAATATCAATGGAGGAATCACATCATGGCCAATAAATCGGATGAAATCAATGAATTGAACCTTCTTGAACAATTTACTGTTTCTCGCCGTGTCGCATTGGAGTGGACAGCATTCAGTAGTATTGGATTTGTTGCCGCCCTATTCGTGTTTGGCGGTCTCTATACTGAATTCACAAATCAGACGGGATATTTTTCGCTGACAATTGGGGCGGAGAATGCAGCGAGTCAGATTGGAATAGGCGTGCTCATATTCGGCCTCACATTTGGCGTCATCGTCATTCACGAACTTATCCATGGAGCGGTGATGAAACAGTTTGGTGCAAATCCACGGTATGGCTTCGGTGTAGCGCAGTTTGTCCTTCCGTATGCCTATGCTACGAGCGATGAATCACTTACACGAAATCAGTTTCTCGTTGTCGCCATAGCCCCGCTTGTCGTACTGACAATCGTCCTATTCACGCTCGCAATTATTTTTCAGTGGCCGATCTTGTTGGCTCCGCTTGCGGTGAATGCAGGCGGTGCAGTCGGTGACCTTTTGATGACCCGGTTACTGCTTCGGTATCCGAAAACCATTCGTGTCGTAGATAATATAACCGGTCTCAAAATTTATGGCGACACCAGAGCCATTCGTTCAGTTGAACCACGTCATGAAGTGCTTCATGGGATGATTGTTGGAATTGGAATCACTATCGGCAGTGCCTTCCTTTTGATGATGATAGCTCCGATAGTACTCGACAACCTCGGCGTTACATCGTTTACACTTGGGATACCTGACTCTTTGTGGAGCCTCTACCACTTCGAGAAAAATGCGGAGGGAATCAATTCAGAAGTCGGTATGGTCGGATTGCTTGGAGTTGGTACGATACTAGGTGTATGTTACAGCATTGTAGTACGAAAGTCGGTGGACAACAATTGAAGGAATTGTTGGTAACTGAAAGGTAGGTTAGTTCGGCAGTTCTTTTCGTCCGGTTCTTACGCATGGCCAGCACGGGAAGTCACCGAGGCCGTCACAGTCACAGTCTTCGGGTTCATCTTTCTCCTCTGATGGGAAGACCTCGAGCGGTCCGTCGTCGGTTGCGGTTTCGACGGCGGCCATGTGTTTGCAAAAGGCGTTCCGGTGGACGTGATGCGGGTACGTGCAGACCATCAGCTCTTCAGTCACGTCGTCGATGGAGACGATGTATTGGTGGGTCTACGGGCGTCTCGTGGCTTTCATTGGAGACTTCAACGAGTTCGGGGGATCGACATTGAAGGAAAACTGTTCGGCCTGTGTGCGTTTCTGTGCCGTCTCGGGCAGCGTCGCAGGCTGCAGATGAGTTCGTATTCCTGAATTCCGTGGTTGTTCCAAAGAAGGAGTAAAAAATAGCAAGCACCGAGGAATAGCACTACTCCACATCGAGAAAGTAGCCCGAGAGTTAATCTGTCTCTAGAACATGATTATGTCCATGGCCACATTTGAGGTAGCCTTGCCTGACCGCATCGAGAGTGATATCGATCGCCTTGTCGAACAAGGTGATTTTCTGAATCGGGAACAAGCGATCGAAGAGCTTCTCACATTGGGGTTATCGGCCCAGGAAACCGGCGATGAATCCGACGAGGAGTTGGATGAAGATCTGTTTACGCAAGCTGTCGATGAGCAACAGGATCCGGCCGACCAATACAACGATCCGCTCTAATCTTTATTTCAACGGATCAGCCAAGACTGCCTTCCATTTCGAGTTCGATGAGGCGGTTGAGTTCGACCGCGTACTCGATGGGAAGCTCCTCCGTGATGGGTTCGATGAACCCGCTCACGATCATCTGCTTCGCGTCGTCGTCGTCGAGGCCACGGCTCTGGAGGTAGAAGACGTCCTCGTCGCCGATCTTTCCAACGGTCGCCTCGTGGGCGACGTTGACGCGACTCTCATTGATCTCCATGTACGGCATAGTGTCCGACGTGGACTCGTTGTCAAACATCAACGCGTCACACTCGACCGACGTGGACGAATCCACCGCGCCTTCGCTGATGTGGACGAGGCCGCGATAGTTCGTGCGACCACCGTCCTTGCTGATGGACTTCGACTCGATGGTCGAGTTTGTGTTCGGCGCGTTGTGGTAGACCTTCGCGCCGGTGTCGATGTTCTGTCCCTCGCCCGCGAAGGCGATGGAAATCTGGTTCGCGGACGCGCCACGACCCTTGAGGATGGAACACGGATAGAGCATGGTGGATTTCGACCCCATGCTTCCCGAGACCCACTCCATGCGGCCACCGGCTTCGACGATGGCACGCTTGGTGTTGAGGTTGTACGTGTTCTTCGACCAGTTCTGCACGGTCGAGTACTGGACGTGAGCGTCGTCGCCGACGAACACCTCGACGCCGCCTGAGTGGAGGTTGAACGCGGAGTATTTGGGAGCGGAACAGCCCTCGATGTAGTGGACTTCGCTGCCCTCTTCCGCGATGATGAGCGTGTGCTCGAACTGCCCCATCCCCTCGGAGTTCATGCGGAAGTACGCCTGCACCGGCATTTCGACCGTCACATCCTCGGGGACGTAGACAAACGACCCGCCGGACCAGACCGCACCGTGGAGCGCCGCGAACTTGTTGTCGCTCGGCGGCACGCACTTCGTCATGAAGTACTCCTTGACGAGGTCTTCGTGCTCCTGAACTGCCTCGTCCATGTTGCAGAAGATGACGCCCTTTTCCTCCCACTGTTCCTGCATGTTCTGGTAGACGACCTCGGACTCGTACTGGGCACCGACGCCGGAGAGCGCATTGCGTTCGGCTTCCGGGATGCCGAGTTTCTCGAAAGTGTCCTTAATGTCGTCCGGGAGGTCGTCCCAGCTGTCCGCCCCTTCACGTTTGTCGACATCGGGGCGAATATAGGGAATAATCTCTTCGACATCGAGTTCCGTGAGGTCGGGCTGGCCGGGCCAGTCCGTCGGGAGGGGCATGTTCTGGTAGTGTTCCAGTGCGCGGAGACGGCGCTGGAGCATCCATTCCGGTTCGTCCTTGTCCTCGCTGATGAGGCGGACAACTTCTTCGGTCAGCCCCTTGCCGGATGTGACTGCAGCCTGCTGTTCTTTCTTGAACCCGAATCGCTCTTCTGTATCTGTGTTGCGCAGGTGATCCTGATCTGAACTCATATTTAAAGGTGAGTGCTCTAGACTGATGAGGCTGGTGGGTAGGTTAACGATGGACAACGAGTGTATGTTGGGATCAACGAGGATCCGTTCCTTTCTGTCTTCATTTGACCAATTAGCCAATATTTTATTCTGGCTCGCGATCAACTACGTTCTTATGAGTGATGATCGACCTTCGGTTGAAGACCGAGCAGAAAGTGGCGAACTCGGTGAATTCGATCAGACCCTCGAAAAACAGGACTATCCACTAACAGGAGATGAGTTAGTTTCCGCATTTGGCGACTATGAGGTCGAATCAGTCGACGGCACACAATCCATCGAAGAAGTGCTTGGTTCAACCGACGAAAAAACGTACAACTCTGCAGATGAAGTCCGAAACGATGTACTAAATCAGCTAAACCGAGAAAAATAGAAAAACCGGTCTCGCAGCGTTGTCTGTTTTGATACTGCATCTGTAGTTGGATAGCAGACCGCTACTCTCAACTGTTCTGATTCAGATAACTCTGTTCAAGACTCCGAACGAGTTCAGTCACACTGCGATTTATCGGAACGTCAACGTCGGCTTCGGTGGCGAGATCGACGATGGCTCCATTGAGTTCGTCGATTTCGGTTTTTCGTTCGTGTTCGATGTCTTGGAGCATACTAATTTTGTGTGGTGGATACGTGCCGACTCTCTCTTCGAAAGATGTTAACACGTTATCAGTCCGTAGATCGATATCGTGGGCCTCCGCGACAGTTCGCGCTTCAGTGATAAGTTGGTGCATAATCCATTCAAGGCCATCATCGGTCATTAGGTTGTTAACCGTTAGTCGCGTGAGTGCAGCCAGTGGAAGCGTCGCAAGCCCAAGTAACTGCTTATCCCAGATGGGAGGTCTTGGATTCTCTGCAACGGTTGTCTCAAAACCGGCCTGTTCAAACATCGTTTGAACCTGATTAGCGAATGCATGATCTTGCCCTCCGAAAACCGTCTCTCCCTGTGATGTGTGTTGAATCTCACCTGGGGAGTTAGTGATTGCCGCTTGGTACGTAACGCCCCCTAAGGCCCGTTCAGCGCCAACAAGATCAATTAGATAATCGTAGTTTCGTAAGCCATTTTGAAGAGATAACACGTGGGTTTCTGGTCCGATACACGCGGTATGGTCACGCACCGCAGTTTTCGTGTGATGGGCCTTCACTAAAACCAGCACAAGATCAACGGGGCCAATGTCATCGGCAGTCGTTGTTGCAGGGACATTGACTTCAAGTGTGTCAGAGTGGTAGTCGCCCTGGATTCGAACCCCATGTTCCGATAACTGTTCGACGTATTCCGGACGATGGTGAAGCAACCAGACATCGTGCTCGTTAGCAGCAAGTCGTGCCCCGAACAAACAACCGAGCGATCCAGCACCAATGACTGCAATACGCATATCTCTTGAGTTGATTCGAGACGTCTTAAACGCCTGTAATGCGGCATGAGCGGCAATTGAGATGGAGATTCTCCTCTCGATATACAATCAGTGGGAAATAATCCATCATAGAAAGAAACTCCATGAGAATTGTACTGCTCGGAGCTGTGCACCGTCTTCGAGTGTTGATACTGGGCATTTCCACCGCCACAGTCCTTGCACACAAACCACCACTGTGGCGCAGTGAAGCGTTCGCACTGTTTCGAAGTGTCGAGACGGTCCGTCCAGCGAGTGAAGGTTGCGCCATGATCCGCATCACCGAACTCATGATACTGCCAGGCGTGAATGAGTTCGTGGCGGACGGTTTCGCTGAATTGCTTCCAGTCGTGTTGTTCGTAGGCCGTCCAGGTCAGGTGGTCGAGATCTCGCAAGTCATGGAGTACTACTGACGAGTGCTACGATCTAACTATACTATCCGCCAACGAACTAGGGAGCAACTTAATGAATGATCAGATCACACTGCAGGCAGCTCTCAATGGTAGTCGTATGCATCCTACCGTCCCCCACACCCCAGAAGAACTTGCAGTCGAGGCTCGCGCGGCAGTCGACGCCGGAGCCACTTCACTTCATTTACACCCGTATGATGAGCACGGCCGTGAGACACTCGCACCAGAACCGTGTGCTGCGGCACTCTACGCAGTCCGATCTACATGCTCAGGTATCCCAATTTCGCTTAGTACCTCCGCGGATATCGAACCTGATCCGGAGCAGCGATACGAACTCATTTCTGCTTGGACTGAGCTCCCAGACCTCGTAACGGCTAACCAAGGTGAGAAGGGAATTTACGAACTCTGCGAATTGCTCACTGAACGAAGTATTGGGATTGAAGCGGGCCTATTGTCCTTCGAAGATGCACGTATCTTCGTTGAATCGGGCATCGCCCCCCAGTGTGTACGGGCAATGGTTGAACCACTGGATTCGAATCCAGATGAGGCAGTCTCCCACGCCGAAGCCATTGAAAGGACCCTCGATAAAGCCGGAATCGATCTTGAGCAAGTCCATCACGGCGATGGCATTGCGTCATGGGCAGTGAATCGGCGCGCTGTGGCGCGGGGACATGCTATCCGCACGGGTCTGGAGGACACGACAACACTGCCTGACGGACGTACTGCCTCTGGAAACGGCGAACTTGTTGACGCCGCGACCTCAATATTGGCAGAAAACGAGATACAGGACTAAGCCATCTACGATAGTGCAATTATACCCTTGTTCGTCGCAGAGTCATACTTTCTGTTTCTGTCTGTCGTTGGGGTCGGTACGAAATTTCACAGTTGTTTGTTTCGACCGGTAGGCCAGGGAGGTGCTCGGCGGCGTTCGTTGCGGCTGTTGTGCTGGGTCAAGGAGGACTGTCGATGTCTCGAGGAGATCGTCGATCACAGCGTTCGCGCTTTCCGTGAGCGTTCGCTGGTCGGTGATATTTGAGAACGCCACTCATCGTGACATGGATAATACTACATCAGCGGTTCCTGGTTCAACTGTCGACGTAGTCTGAGAGCCAGTGTTTATCTTGCTAAGAGTTCTCCTTTTCTAGTCGTTTTATGTCCCGAGCAACGTCAGACAAATCGTTGGTGAACTGATGTCCACCAGTATCATACTCACGAATAGTTGCCTGCGGAAATTTTTCCGCGTATAACTCGAGGTGGGAACACGGTACTATTTCATCGTCCCGGCTGTGGTAAAAAAACAGAGGTAGTTCACTTGGGAGCTTCGACGCAACGTTTTCCACCAGCTCATACTCGCTGACTTGCCACCCTCCGGCATTCCAGAAAGGTACTGCGATAAGGAAGAGACCAGCGATATGCACGTCTATCTTCTCCTCGGAAAGACATTTTAACAGAATCGAACCGCCCAAAGAGTGTCCGAGAAGAATCACCGCATCATCCAATGCAGCAAGTTCCGTTACGATCTGCTGTTTCCATGCCTCGTATTCGAGATTATCTTCATTTGGCATCTGTGGATACTGCACCTCGTATGCGGCCCCCAATACATCCTGGAGATCCACTGCTAGTTTTTCATCTTCTTCGTACCCTCCAGCACCATGAATGAACAGCACTTGATGATCCATAGCATTCCTCTCTACGGGTATCTGTTCCACTTTAATCGACTTATAGATGCGCTGGGTGGCTATTATGGACTAGCTCTCTTCTGTGACGGTTAGCCAATCATTGCCAGCTTGAGATTCTGATCACCGTATTAACCGCCGAAGTGGCAATAAAAATGGCTGAAGCGGTGGTTAATTCGGCAGTTCTTTGCGACCCGCACGAACGCACGGCCAGCACGGGAAGTCACCGAGGCCATCACAGTCACACTTTTCGGGTTCGGCATTGTCTTCGTCCCTGAGCGGCAAGTCTCTCAAATATAGTTTTTCAGATTGTTCTGCATGCCTCATCACCACATATTTTGTATGTGGGAAAATGAAAAAATAAAGTGAAGGGATAATTTTTAGATCTTCATTACCCAATAGTTACTATGTCCAGTCGCTCAGCTGCCACAGACACACGCGAAGCGCTAGTAAGCCTTCCATCAAACCCAGTCGCGTATGTTGCCATTCTCGCTGCACTGGTTACTGCAGCGATTCATCTGTATTTGGCACCGCAAGTAATCGGATTCGATCAGACGACAGGGATACTCTTCTATTTGAATGGGCTCGGATTCCTTGGGGGTATCTTGCTTTTTCTGAGTCGATACTGGCGACGTGAATTCTACCTGATTGCGATAGTCTATGCGATCGTGACGATTATTGCGTTCTTCGTCATGGATGGACCAGTCAATCCGATATCGATTATTGCGAAGATTGCCGAGGCCGTTCTTGCACTGGCCGCTGCCTATCTGTATACTATGAAGTGAAGGATACCGCTCGAACAGCACAGCTCTCGGCCGATCATCATTCTTTTAGGGGCATACGCCAGGTATGCGTCTACTAGTCAGTGAGATCCGAGATCACCAAGTGGCGTACCATGGAAAAAGAGCTGAAACAGTGGTTAGTTCGGTAGTTCCTTCTGTCCCGTTCGCACGCACGGCCAGCACAGGAAGCCACCGAGACCAGCGCAGTCACAGTTGTCCGGTTCGGTATCGTCTTCGTCCTTCGAGGGGAAGGCCTCAAGCGTCCCGTCGTCGGTTGCGGTTTCGACAGCGGCAAACCGCTTGCAAATCTCGATGTTCGAATAGTAGGTATGCGGTCGGTAGGGTTACGATGCTAGCCGGCGACTCTAGTCCGCCGAAATCGAGGTGAGAAAGATGACCGATACTGACATTCACCCCTTCCGCATCGACATTCCCGAGAGCAAGCTCGACGACCTACAAAACCGCCTGGCGCATACCCGCTGGCCCGATCAGCTGCCTAGTGACGGGTGGAGCCGTGGCGTGCCAGTGGACTATCTCAAGGACCTTACGGAGTATTGGCAGACTAGTTACGACTGGCATGAACACGAGGCTAAACTCAATGAGTTTCCCCAATTCACCACGACCATCGACGGCCAGACTATTCATTTCCTGGACATTCGCTCTGAGGAATCTGACGCGCTCCCGCTGATTCTCACCCATGGTTGGCCCGGCTCGATCGTGGAGTTTCTGGACGTTATCGGTCCACTCACAGACCCGCGCGCACACGGCGGCGATCCTACCGATGCGTTCCACCTAGTGATCCCTTCAATTCCCGGCTTCGGGTTTTCCGGGGTTACCAGGGAAGGCGGATGGACCAAGCAACGCATTGCGGCTGCGTTTGCTGAACTGATGGGTCGACTGGGCTACGACCGGTACGGCGCTCAGGGTGGTGATGTCGGTGCTGAAGTCTCTCCAGACCTGGGGCGGGTCGACGCCGACCACGTTGTCGGCATCCACGTCAATGCTGCCACCGTCGGGTTCATGCCGTTTCCACCGCTCGACGATGACGAACTAGCCGAGCTCACCGATTCTGAGAAAGCTCGTGTGGAGATGATCGAAGATTTTCTGGACGAACAGTCTGGATATTCGCAGATCCAGTCCACCCGGCCGCAGACTCTCGCCTACGGACTCACCGACTCGCCGATCGGTCAACTGGCATGGATCGTGGAAAAATTCAAAGAGTGGACCGACGACACGGAGGAGTTACCCGAGGACGCGGTCGATCGTGACCGTCTGCTCACCAACGTGATGCTCTACTGGCTGACCGGTACGGCTAATTCGTCAGCCAACCTGTACTACGAGAACGCTCATTCAGACCAATGGCTGCAGCCATCCGAAGTGCCGACTGGTGTGGCGGTGTTCACCAAGGATCCTTCCATCCGACGGTACGCCGAACAGAATCACAATATTACCCACTGGTCAGAATTCGACCACGGCGGCCACTTCGCTGCGATGGAGGTACCGGATCTCTTGGCCGAAGACATACGGGATTTCTTCCGCCAATACCGATGACGGCAAGCAGTCGAGATCAGACAGCGAACGAGCCGACGGCGGAGGAACGGTACGCGGAGATTGATCGGGTGAAGGCGTTCAGCGACGGCGTTTTCGCGATTATCATCACTCTGTTAGTGCTGGAGTTAGGGGTACCGCACACCGAACCTGGTAGACTGCTTGCGGGATTGCGCGGGGAATGGCCGTCCTATCTAGCGTTCGTGCTGTCATTCGTCTACGTAGGGGTTCTCTGGCTCAATCACCATGGACTCTTTCGCCATATCCGGGAAATGACCCTGAGCCTGAACTGGATCAATCTTGGCATCCTTTTCGGTGTGGTGATCATTCCGTTCCCAACTGCCGTCCTCGCAACCGCGTTAGCCGGGGGTAATTACGACGATCTGCGAACCGCCGTCACCTTCTACGCCCTTATGGCTGCAATTATGTCCGCTCCTTGGCTGGTGGCCTTCTCGTACTTGCGCCGACACCCCACACTAGCTACTCCGGATCTGCCTGCCCACTATTTCCGTACGCAAACCCTGCGACCCCTGACCGGCCTAGTGCTCTACAGCCTAGCCGCGGTGGTTGGTTGGTTCGTCAACCCATTGCTCGGTTTGATCGGAATCGCGGTCATGATCACCTACCACGCAGTTACAAGCGAGGGGCTCCGCGAGGGACCACTGGGCCGGCTCATGCACCAGTAATCGCGTAGGCACTCGGTAGCCCTGGCAGGGTCGTACTTGGTGATGCCCGCCTGCTGTTTCGTACGGTGAGACACCTCCCAATCGATCGTTTCGACCGGCAGATCCGGGAAGTGCTCGGCGGCGACATCACCACATGCTGCTGGGCACGGTCGAGCAAGGCCGCGCTCTGTCGTCGGTGTGTCATCGCGTTCGGTCGAATCCGCATATTCGGTCAGCGTTCATTGGGCAACTACTTCGGACAGCGTTGGTTGGCGAGACAGAACTGAAAAGGGGGAGTGGGTTAGCAGCAGTCGGTGAGTGCGCCCTTTCGGGTGGCTTCCGCATCACAGTTCTCACACTTCCAGAACGTGTGATCGACAGCGCCGTACTTGTCGTAGCCAGTGTACGGACCACTGATACGCTCATCTTCGTCTTCGGAGGGGAAGGCGTCGAGCGTGCCGTCGTCGGTTGCGGTTTCGACGGCGGCCATGTGTTTGCAGACGGCGTTCCGGTGGACGTGGTGCGGGCAGGTGCAGGCCATCAGTTCTTCAGTCACGTCGTCGATGGAGACGGTGTACTGGTGCTCTTCCGGGTTCTCGTGGCTCTCGTTGGTGACTTGGATGAGTCCGGGGGCATCGATGTCGAAGGAGAATTGTTCGGCCTGTGCGCGTTTCTGTGCCGTCTCGTCAGCTTCAAGTTCACTAGGCGTTTTCGTTGACATGGTCTTTCAGTCCAATTAGGAAGACCAGTGCCGGGTGTACCAGCACCCGGCGCGTTTCTACACACGCCCGAGGGCACCGTTCTTCCTACGCTAAACTATGCACTGATGCATAGTAAAGCCGTCGACTTTGCACCAGTGCATAGAGTTGAAGTAGGCAGAGGTGCATAGATTGAAATATGATGGTACAAAAAACCGCATACAATGAGTCGATACCGAGCGATTATGACAGAAACCGATCGAGAGCATATTAGTGGTGAGAGCGACCCCTCGAACCAACAGCGTGATCAGGCCGTTTATCGGGTGAGTAAGCGAATTATCGAGGAACTCCCGAAGGATATTGCTGTGCTTGCCGAGCATCGACCCGACAAGCTCGAAGAACTCCGTGAGATTGTTTGTGAAGGGATCAACGAAGAGTAAGTGATTGAATCCCGTGTAGATACTGGGGTCTGTGATCTTGACCGCAACAGTGCTTCCAGTTTGACGAGGGTGACAGACCCATGATATCCCACAAAGAATTTAGCGGGTTTAGTTAGTCATCGGAGTAAGTGAAGATACTTGTTAATTGGTTGCACGACGACCTAATGTAAATATGAAGAGCGAAATAAATATTGTTCCAACTACTAACTGCAATTGGCCGACAAAGTTACCGCCATCAATTGGTGTGTAGCCGCCACTTGAGATGCCAAAGAATTGACCGAGGCTTACTTGAATTGCAGCTAAGAAGGCTTCGGCATTGATATTCGTCGTCAATTGGTACCGAAATTCAACACCGCTTGGTGATTTAATACCGAAAATTGGGTATATACCAGCGAAAAATGCGATAAGGAATCCCGAACAAAGTACCACCCGACTCGGACTTTCGCCATAGAGGAACGTCCACCGAGAGATGGCAGCCTTAATCCAATTTCTGGAATGGCCCGCCGCTAATTGGTGCTTCCGTTGTGCATGTCCCTGACGAATACGATATATTCGATGCTTCCGTGAGAGATGGTTTTCACTGAAAATACGCTGATAATCTCGGTACACATGCGCCGCAATCTCCAATTGCTCAGTCGCTCCTTGGGTATCACTTCGGAACTTCCGCATGACCCGTTCCCACCACGAGCTCACTAAATTTGTAGCAGAAGATTGTGTTCTGTTAGCCTCAATATTTGTTTCGGAATTCGGTTCATCAATCATATCGTCTCCGCTAGTTTTGTGCCCGTTCTCGGAATCTTCTAGGTTAAGATTAGAATCAGACAATGAATGTCCCGAATTCAGCCGCCCAAGCTCCAGTTGTTCCGGAGAAGTATCAGCGATGAGTTCATACCAGCATCGACCTTGAAGGTTTGTGATTGTATCAGAGTTTAATCGATACCCGAGACCAGGCAACAGGTTATCAACCTCTTCGATGCATGTTTGTTCACGCTTGGTTAGTGACTCTCCGAGATTTGTTCGGTGGTCAGCGATAACATCCCGGACATCGGCGTCCTTAAGCATGGACAGAACGAGCGAACAATCTCGAAGATCGGCTTCGGCTAGGTTTGCGTTTTCGAGATTACAGCCTACGAAATTGGCTCGACGAAGAATCGCATTATTAAGAACAGCATTTCGAAGATTAGCACCAGTGAACGTTGCATCATCTAGGTTTGCCCCAGATAAGTCTGTATCCATAAGTTTAGCTCCCGGACATTCAACTGAATATGCGGTAGCATCAGTAAGGGTGCAGTTCTCAAGACGTGCCCCCAAAAACTTCGTTCCACGGAGACTCGCCTCAGTTAGGTCAGTTCCAGTTAGGTCTGAGTCGTTATCGAAGCTCGCTGCGTCAAGAGTCGCACCGACGAACGAACTGTTCGTTAACGTCGTTTCTGTGAAATCAGCATCACTGAGATCTGCACCATCGAACTGTGCCGCGTAAAGTGTTCGGCCTGAGAGGGGAAGGTTCGACCCTGATGAAATATCCTCAAGCTGAATCCCATCAATCCGGGACGACTCCTCTTCCATCGCTGTGGCAACTGTTGATATATCTTTATTAGATTCTTTCGTATGCAGAATACACCATCTCTCACCCTCAGCGCGCTCCCGACTACATGGTTCTGGCTGTACGAACTGCGGAAGCACTGATGGGTCAACAGTGAATCCGCAGGAAGAGTGTAGACTCATCAATTACCAACAGTGTCATGACTATCAAATAAATGTCCCGGAAAAACGCTTACGCGCTATCCTCAATACAATGATTTAATTACCAGGCGGATGAGTAGGTGAGGTATGGAGTTATTTGAGCTTGAGCGGTCGAACTTCCGTGACCGCTTCGATTTTAATGAGTACCTGAGTAATCACTACTCAGACCTCAGCTCACGGAATCTCTATATCATCTCTGGGATAACTTCTCTCGATCAATCGGGGTTTGAACAGCGCCTTGCTGATCATAGGTTCACCGTTAAAGAAGAATATGGGGCTGTCAAGAAGGTAGAGAATCAGTACGGTTCCAGCGACGACTCGATCGCAGAGGCATATTTAACGTTCGACTCAGATCATGGTCTCTTCTTCCTGTACACTAATCAGCGGAAAACAATCGAGATTGAAGGTGGTATTGAACCCTTCTTCAGCGCCGCACCGGATGTTCACTATCTGTACTTGAGTCCTCATGTTCTGAGTAACGCACGAGAACGCATTGTAGAAGCTGAACCCAGTGCGAAAGTTACTGAGTTCATTGCCAAGCGAACAAAGCGGACAGACATGCCGACAGCCACGAATGTCAGCAGTGATATGAGCCGTACTGTCAACTATTATGCTGACGACGGCCTGCAACAACTTCGCCGCTGGGAAAACGAGCTGGGAGTATTGCCGCACATTATGCAGTTTGATATCCCTAGTGCGCTGAAGTTCCGTATCACTAAGGAAGGTATCTTTACCCTTAAGTCAGGCTCGCTTACTGTACTCTTCGAGTACGTCGGGGACTGTATCCGTGAGAGTCTCAGAATCGCCGATGCGTACCGAGACAGTGATTTCGAGATGCTTCGGATGTCTGATTCCTTTACACTACCCAGCGCTACGCCTGCTGTCATTTCCCTTCAGAATGAGTTAGAGTATCACGAGATAGATGGTTTTATTTCTGAGCTAGAAAATGACAACTACATTGTTCTAAATCAGTATGATGAGGAAGGTTCACTCTTTTTCTCGGGGAAGGTTTATGATGACGAGCATAACCTTTTCTTTGATCTCCGAGCAAATCAGGACGAAATTCGTGTCTTCCCACGTGAAGAACAGGACATTGGGTCGTTTTACCACCTTTTTGAATTCATCCAAGACTACATCGATGATCGTGCGAACATTGAGCAACTTGAAGCATGAGCGGTGACGGGCTGGAGTGGGATGAGGTCTACCGCAGATACGAAGAAGAACGCTCCGAGCATTGGGACTCCCGTAAGGGAGAACACCGTGAGAGTATCCAAACCAGCGAGTGGGCTGAGAGGTCAGAAGCCAGCTACTACAACCTCCGTTCCGAAGCAATTGCAAGAGATGAACAACGGAAACGTATTATAGCGGCGTTTCATCGACAGAATCCAATAGCTAGGAGATGTGGCTGGGAACTGAAAGGAATTAGGCCACTAGAAACTCTTGATGCACCGATAGTCGATATTGCACTTGGACATTCGGAGTCCGGCTCCGTGCTCGGGATATTAGTGCTTCAGGAGCGACAGCGTCCACAGACAGCCATAACGGAGCTTACCGAGGCAATTGCTACGATGCGAGCAAATACACGACTTCTGCAAGAGGACCTGAGTGGAATGAGTGTCGATGAACGTCGAATCGAAGGTACCATCGTCATTTCGAGTACTAGCGAGCGTCAGGCTGTAGAGGCAATTGAAACTATGGAGGTTGGTGTGGGGTTGTCCGAACAAATCTATCTCTGGAAGGTCGTTGGAACCGATGAGGAGCGGATTCAGGCGCATACTGACATTAATCGTCGATCTCCAGATGAGTGCTTACCTGATTACGATCTTTCGGAGCCGCTGCAACAAGGTATCAAGGTCGCGAAGGGCATACACTCTCTCCCCGACTTTTTTGTCGATTCGCATCACGAGACGATTGCTGAGGCAACAGTCGGCGAAATGATCGCCCAACGAAAACGGGATGGCGCGCAGATTACGCACTTCTCCAGTGAGGATCTAGAAACCTATCTTACCCGAGTACTGTCGGGGAGTGATGCGATTGACGCAGCCTCACCGATGGTTGAAGAAATGGTGCTCAGATGGAGTGGTATGGACCTAATTGAATCACTCACACAGAGTCAAACGCGCTTGGATGACGGGTCCGACTATTACCGGTATAAGACTGGAACACAAGGTTCAAAGACTACAATCGGTGCAGTTCGAGACAATTACACTGAACTGGCAACTGACTTTAAAATAGAAATAGAAGCACGACGCCGGACTTTAATGGATATTCGCGAAGAGGAGGGAGAGCAGCGTTCATTGACGAATTTCTCTGACGCGTGACGGTTTTTCTTGAAAGAATTTAATTAACCTTCTGAGTTGGCATCCGCTGTCGAGTGCCAGATACGGTGGTCGGAATTATAGCAGTGAACAAATACACAAGTCACTAACGGACACTGAGCCAACTATCCACCTATAATTTTGGAAATGGGTGAACCTCATCTTTGGTCTAAGACTGCAAGTGTTCATCGGTAGCAAACCAGCTAGTTCTAACTGAAGTAGAGAGCGATCATGAATTGAATATTGACAGATATTTTCCATAGTTGTTTTCTAATATAAATGAAGATGGACACACATGAGTAGAACGGGATCTATCAAACAGCATTTCCGGGACCTGGAAGACACAATCCGTCGCTATTCTGCACCCATCATTTTCTTTCTCGTTCTTATCCTTCTTATCGGTGATATCATCTTCCCAAGTGCATTTGAGCTCACGTTTATTCACGTTGCACTCATTGGTGTTCTTCTAATTCTTCCCTATGTTCAGTATATTCAGCGTGTTAAATGGGGTCCTTTCGAAGCTGAACTTGACCGACAAATCGAGGAAACACGTCAAAGCGTGGCCACCTTGTCGGCTACAGCAAACGACGCGGCTTCCAGGACCGGGCAAACTGTCGAACGCCAAAACAGGGTTAAAAATCAACTACTCACCTATGCGGACGACGACCCAAAGGTCGCAGTGTCTACCCTATGGATTGAATTAGAAGATGCTTTGAGGGCACTAATACAAGAAAATCAGAATAGCAATCCACGTAATTTTCAGGAATTATTCAAGATATTACACGAGGATGAGGATATCCCAAAGGAGCTTCTAAATGCTATTCACCAAATACGTGATCTGCGGAACGAAGCCCTGCATGGAGGTGAAATCAGCAAAAAGGATGCATACAATATAATCGATATCGGAACACAAGTGCTTGCATACTTATATAATCGTGTAGATCCTGAGGATTATGAGGGAATGACTGTACCAGAAACCAATTAGAAATGGTCGAGTACGATTGTTTCCATTCAATTATTACTCTTGTAATTGGTTACGGAGCTGCTCTATTTCTGATTCGAGACGAGAAACACGTTCATCAAGGTCCTCTGTGCAGACAATGTCATGGATCTGGTTCGCAATCTCCGGGCGGGTCTCGCAGAGAAGTGCGTAGTCGTCTTTTAATTGATCAACCTTCTTCTCAATTCGCCAATTCATCGATGAGGCACGGTTAGAATCGACTTCCTCAAGTTCGCCATTGAGATACTTTCGTTCAGTCTCGGTTAGAATCGCGCGTCGTGCCATTACTTGCTGATTTGTTCCTTGCTTCACCATATACGGTACGATGTACCATCGTGAGATTCATACTATTTACGGTTGCCTTATTCAAATATGGTATTTTGTACTGTATTCGGTACAATTAAGTCCCTATCGGTTGAAGTAGTAACTAAGAAGCGCGGGATACCTTCGAAGAAAGGCCGGTGGTTGCAACACCGACCGCGCTTCTGGACTACAGAAGCATGACTAGCAATACCCTTTCCGTAGAAAAACGCATCGACTACCAACCACCCGCTGTCGGAGGACTCAACTAATGGCGTCCTTCGACGAGAAACCCAACGGCGGACTACTCTCACTCGAGGCCCAATTCGGCGCAAAAACCTTCCACCCGATCAAGCGCCTCGAACCCACACCCGACACCGCCGCTCAGGATCCAGACCAACCCACACCCACTACCGACGAGCCAATCACCCGCGCGTACCTCGTCGAACTCCGCGTGGGCTTTCAAACCCGAACCAAGACCACCAGCCAAGCGCCCTACCTGTACTGCATCTACGCCACGCCGGACTGCCAGCAATTCTTCGAACGTCGCTGCCCAATCGACTACGGCGAGGAGGGCTTCCAGATTCCCGAGGACACCGACACGTACCGCTCGGTAGCCACCACCAAAACGGGCAATCCACAGCTCCCCTCGACACCACCGGGCGAAACGCAAGCCAAAACCCGCACGCACTACCAACACATCCTCGAACAGTGCTATGGCATCGACGCCACCCACACCACCACAGAGGTACACGCGTAGATGCACCCCCAAGAACGCCCTTCTCAGAGAGCGACAGCCATCGGTGGTGAGGGACGATGACCCGCACGTCTACCTCGATCACCGTCGAGGAGATCGAGAACACATTCGAACGCTGTCCCCACTGTGGTACCTACGCGGTGAAGATCACCGACTCCCATTACTGTGACAGCCGGTTCACCAGCAATCTCACCGATGCCGAACGCGACCAGCGCATCGCCGCCGACCCCTATCCTGGCGATGAGACGGTCGCCATCGTCGATCAATTTGTAGGCGATGCCTTTGCCTATCACGAACTCGACGCGGACAACCACTCGCTCTGTACGCTGCATACCGACAATCCACTCGCCTATTGCACGCGTGAAGCGGCACAAGACGACCAATACGCACCCTGCCAGCTCTGTCAGCGCCTTCGTCAAAAACGGGAGGCAGACCAATGACCGACCAGCGTACTGTGCTTGCTTTAGAGTGTACGGACCCGATTCAGATCCACACGCGGAAGCGCACGCTGACGGGTATCGTCTATCAGTGTGAGCATTCGGAGCCCACACTCTCTTGTCGTGGTCCCGAGCCCGGTGAACACGTCCTGTACGTCGCCACGCCGTCGAACGACTTGTACCGACTGCAGTACAGCTATTACGACGAGTACGAGCACACCGAGGCCGATCTCGATCATTACGGACGCACCCCCTCCGGCTCGTACGCCTGGTTGCGCACGTACGCCACTGTCGAGTGCATCGTCAACCCGACGGGAGGTGAGCAGGCGTGAGTGGGTATGCGCCCGCGCCGTTGAATCCGCGCGATGCCGACGCACTCGTCACACACCTCGCACCGAATGACTGCGTTCGCATTACCACGACCGAGTTGCCGCGGACGATTTGCACGGTCAAAGCAACGAACCCACCGACACGCTCTGGACCGGATCTCGTTCTGACGGCTCCACCGATTACGACGACTGCACAGGACGAAATCCAGCAAGCCACTTTCCACTGCACCAGTCAGCCCGATTCTGCCATGACTGTTCTCGAGTACACTCACACCGCCACTGACACGACGTCTCGCTGTATCGGTTCGCTCACTACCATTGCTCATCTGCCGCGTCTTTCGACGCCAGCAGAGGACACTGCAGTACCAGTGAAGAGACACGACAATGAGGACCCCACGATTTCCACTGAATTCGTCAAAAAAGCACCGCTGAAACCACCAGAAACAGCAGATTCGGTTTCAGGAGGTGACCGGTAGATGGGGGCAACAATCGACGCGGTCAGCCAATCACATCCGTCCCAGCCAAAGCCGAAAAACGTCCAGAAAACCTTCTGGACGGACAGTCAAGGCGACGCCCAACTCGATGCACTTGCAGCACTCAACGACTGTTCGCAGGGTGCACTGCTTCGC
The DNA here is from genome assembly GCF_043952005.1 of Haladaptatus sp. CMAA 1909. Taxonomy (NCBI): domain Archaea; kingdom Methanobacteriati; phylum Methanobacteriota; class Halobacteria; order Halobacteriales; family Haladaptataceae; genus Haladaptatus; species Haladaptatus sp. CMAA 1909. The sequence continues at coordinate 139,184 of NZ_JBIOAV010000006.1, forward strand.
TCACTCATTGAGGAGACCTACACCGAAGCGTTCGATGACCTCAATCCCCAGCACATCGAACAGGGTCGAGTGTCTGTCGAGGACCTCCAGGCACTCGCAAACGATGAGCTCACCGTCGATGAACTCGATCTTGAAACCAATACAACCGACTCCGTCACAGAGTACGAACCGAACTCGTACTATCTCACAGTCACACCAGACGACCTCGCGGAACCTGGTCCCGAGCTTGACTGGGAGACGTTGCGTAATGCCGTCACAAATCCGGAGGATGGTGGCTATTGGCACGACGATCTCGAGATTCACGAGAGCCGGATTGGCGAGGAGACGCTGAAAGCCAGCCATCGACCAACAGCCCGCATTCTCACGGCGTTGGCTCGTTCGAAGGCGACTGAGAACGGTATTCTCCCACGACCGATGATCGAGGATCTCATCGATGAGTATTGTCTGCATCTCACGAATCGAATCACGGCCGATGAGCAGGAACGCGGGAAAGCGCATATCCGCGAGACGTACACAGAACTCGTCGCTGCCCACCTCTACGAGAATCCGGCACCGACTGCAGAATCGTACTACCGGAGCAAAAATCGGCTCGAGGAGCGACTCCAGGCAGAAGTGGATACCTCACAGACTGTCCGTGAACGCGCCGACATGATCACCGATATCGACGCGTGGAAAGCAAGACAGAAAGAAATCGCCAACACAGACTCAGAGGAAGTGGCCGCTGACCTCGACAGCGCAACCGATGAGGAAGTGCGACAGATGTGGATTGAGGATCTCGTCTATTGGATGGGAGACCTCGCACGTGCCAAGCACGTCGGCCGCATGCATGCTGCTGCCCTCCAGTCAGGTGAGTACGACAATCCGGCACAAGACGATAAAGCGGCGTTCAACGCATTGCACTCGAACCTGCATGATGCTCGGGAACAATTTGACGAGCTCTCCGCGGACGTGAAAGTCACAGTCATCGAGTCACTCGACGACGCATTGCTCGCCGCCGCCCATTTCGACTAACGAGTGCTCCGGCAGTGGTCGCCTGCGGTCGATAGCGATAGCTCTCTCATTCTGATTGCTGAATCACGTCTCATTCCCGTAATGCTGGCTCTAATGGAGGATACAAATACAGATTCATGTAGTCACAGAATAAGGATATAGATAGATGGAAATCCCTGACGAATTATACTGTCTCTTTAGCAGTGAAATAGAAGCAGATGATGGATCATACACGCTTACCGTGCCGACCCGTGAGATTGTGGATGGCGACATCCAACCAAATGGTGCATACCGCGTGGCAATACTGAAACAGCCGTCACCAGCAGAGAGCACAAAGCGAGAGACAGCACCGACGAAACAACAAGAGCAGAAGTCACAAGAACAGAATCACAATCGACAGTCGAGGGACTCGACAGCTCCAGTCGAAGAAGGCGATCGCCGAACGGTCGAAATCGAAGGTGTTGGCGAGCAGGGCGATGGCATCGCCCGCGTCGACCGTGGGTACGTGATCATCGTGCCCGACACGGAGAAGCGTGACCGCGTTACAGTCGAGGTCAACAACGTCACACCCACTGTTGCCTTTGCTGAGGTCGTCGAGCGTAAAGCCTACTACGAGTAAAGCGTCCATTCCTACGCCTCGCCTCCTCAACAACAACTCGATAGGAGTGATATCACTCGGCGAATCGTCATCCAACCGCAAAATCCAATTCTGCAGAATACCCTGTTCTCGATACCACGAAACACCCTCAAACAGAGTGATATCACAACTGTCGGTCTTCTTCTCGTCCACACGATTCCCCTGAAGCCGTCCAGTCGATGAAACCGAAGACGGTTCTCACGGAGGACAGCACCACGAAGACACACGAACCACGAAGGGACACGACGCACCGACAAACCACGCCGTTCCGGACGACTCGTGGTCGTCCGTCACCACAAAAGCTCTCCTACGGACTTCTAGAGTACATAGCTATTTAAAATTTCCCCCAATTGTAAGCGATTTAATTTTGTTTGGTTGCCAGTTACCGTGTGTTTTCTCGCGTGTTGTTGAAGAATCGGCGTCTCTCTTCGTTGGTTTCGGCCCTCCCCCCGGACGACTGCGGGAGAAACGCGAACGACGAGAACACGACTGATTGTGATATCACTCGTCTCTGACGATGACAGCCAAGCAATCGAGAAACGCATCGTGGTGGCTTTCTCGATTCGTTTTGTTCGAATGCAGGTCGCCAACTCTTCAAGACGGTCCAGCACTCAGAACAGAATACTGAACTCGTGAACGTCCTCAAAAAGCGCGTAGAGAGTTGGCAGATCAAGGATAATTATCTCAATGACCTCGAATGTGCAAAGAACGTCGTACAGGATAGCAGAACACAAACCCTTATAGAATTTGCACACTAGTCTATAAATATGAGCTCCGACACCAAAACCGTTGCACTCAATGAGAGTGCGTACGAACGGTTGAAAGCCCGGAAACGAAAGGGTGAAAGCTTCAGCGATGTTGTCGAGCGATTAGCAGGGGAACGATCGCTACTTGAAATCGTCGGCACTGGCTCACCAGACGATGGCTATGCTGAGTCTGTCGAGCGCGCCGGGAATAGTCTTAGTGAGGGCGCAGATGCTGTCCGTGAGAGCCTCCGTAACGAGCACGAGGACGACACGTGATTCTGGATACGACATTTCTCCTCGATCTGCGTCACACAGATCCAGATGCAGTGGCATCTGCACGTGACCTCGAAGCGTCGCCAGAACCACTTCGCGTGTCGGCAATCACGCTTGCTGAACTACAAGCAGGTGTTCCGCGTGTCGATAACTCGCTTGCGGAGTACACCGAAATCACCGACGTCACCGCGAGTAAAGAGATCATCCCAGTCACCCAATCGATTGCCCGCCGTGGTGGACGCTTCTACGGTGAGTTACAAAACGATGGGATAACCGTTGGGCTTGACGATTGTTTGATTGCAGCGACTGCAATCGAAGTCGAAGAACCAGTTGTCACCCGTAATGTGGATCATTTTGACCGCATTGACGGTGTCCTCGTAAAGGAATATTAGCATCTTTTTGGCAACGCGCTGCTCTTGCTCGCTGGTTGGGATCGGAAGATCGTCGACGTGCACACCGGAACTGATCTCCCCGACGGCACACTTGATGATTGTGAAAATGCCGCGGATGGGAGTACAACCAGCGGTACTGTCACAGCCGACCCAAAGCAACTTGTTCCCATCCACCGCAAGACCAAGGCACTAAAAACAGAGACCCACGGCCTTTCGGGGGACAAATATCGAGCCACGTTCGTGTGGGAAACATTCCACGCGAGAGCGGTGAAAGAACAGGGCAAGTGGAAACTCTCGTCTGCACAGGTGCGGAACATCCTCGATGAACACGGGCTCGATACAAATCGGAACCAGTGCGCCGAACGATGAAATTCGTCGCGAAGCTCTCGAGTGAGAAGCCTCAAGACGAGCGAGATCCACACGACCAGGACAATCTGATTACGCTCTCAACGGGCGGATCGAAGCTCACGCTCGTCGCCGATCAAGACGAGTGGGAAACGTACATGAGTCGCGTCAACAACCATCTCGAGGACAAAAAACGTACCCAGCAAGACGATCGATTAGACGCGGTTACAGCCGAGGACGAGGCTCTCTGGGACGCAACCCCAGTCACGAGCGCAACGGACGACACGGTCGGAATGTCAGAGGACACCACAGGCACGGAGGGCGTTACGCTGTCGTAACGCCCGCCCACGAACGGGCGTAACACCACCGCCCCCACAGTACCAGCGGAGATGAGGAACGGACGCAAATTGCGTCCGTTCTGATTCGTAATTATCATCTGGTTACTGTGGGGTGTAACGAATCCTTCTTTTCTCCTCTCGATTGCGAGGCGAAAGAAGGACTCATTGTGCGTTACACTGGACGTTCGGGGTGCGTTACGACAGTGTAACGCGAGAGCTGTTTACCGAGTACGAGTATGATTGGAACAAGTCTAAAAGAAGCCATTCGCGTATCACCGCGAGAAATCTGCTCCCAAGGAGTGGAACTCGTCTGTGTTAGTATTGGATACTAACCACTAATCGATTTCTGACCGGATCCGCAAGGGTGTTCCCTGATAACAATGTTCCGAACAGATTCATTACAACATATTGCATACGTTACAACCCTCTCAACCAACATGCGCCGCCATAACACTCTTCAACACCCTGCCTTCCTGTTCGTTGCCGTTGCATGCCTCTGGGGCGGCTCCTTTGTCGCAATGAATCTCGGCCTTGAATCACTCCCACCGGTCTTATTCGCCGCGATGAGATACGACATTGCCAGTCTCGCCCTCATTAGCACCGCGCTCATACTACGAAAAGATATTCGCCCGCAATCCATCGGTGATCTCCAACTCATTGCCGTTGGGAGCGTGTTGATTATTAGCGTTCCATCGATTTTCCTATTTGTTGGCCAGCAGTATGTGACCAGTGCTATCGCGGCAGTGCTCATCAGTCTCACGCCGGTATTGACACCGGTATTCGCATACGTCTTGCTCGCCGATGAACGATTGGGTGCGCGTGGAGCTGTCAGTACACTCCTTGGACTCGCTGGCATTATCGTAATCGCCAATCCGGACACTGCAACGACCGGGCAACTCGTTGGTGTCGGACTCATCGCCGCATCAACCAGTGCATTTGCGCTCGGCTCAGTTCTCGCTGCACGATACGTTCGATCAATGTCAATGATTCCACTACACGCCTGGAGCATGGCTGTCAGCGCGATTATTCTCCACGGCATCAGTTACGGACTTGTTGGCGAACCAATCCCACAAGCTGCCGTAGCTATCGATGTAATCGCTCCGTTAGTGTACCTCGGGGTCTTTGCGAGTGCACTCGCATACGTTCTCTATTTCGAGTTGGTGGAAACCGTCGGGCCAAACGAAACCAGCTTGGTGAATTATGCGACACCAGTCGTCACGGCAATTGCGGGGTGGCTGCTTCTTGGCGATCACGTCACGCCCGCAACCCTGGCTGGGTTCATCCTCATTATGAGTGGATTTGTGGTGCTGAAAGGGCGTGTGGTTTTGACGAGTCTTACAAGCGTGCCTGTGGTGGGTTCACGATCCGTATCACAGGAGGATGACGGTGTGGTTGTCGTGAACGGGAACGCGTATGTCGTCACCGAATCGGGAATCTGATTCGCTTCCAACAGCGGACTAACTTCGTCGATTCTCTATTTCACACAATATATGCATGAGCGTCTCTCCACGTCAGCAGAGGACATCACAGTATCGTGGAGGTGTCCGCCAATGAGTAACCCCACTACGTCCGGAGCGTCCAGTGTTCTCGATGATAACGACGTCTCGGTTAGCGACCTCGTTGACCATGTCCAGTCGCTCACTGACCGTGTTGACAACCTCGAGCAGGAAGTCGCTGAGAAAGACGAGCGAATCGACGAGCTCGAACAACGAGTCGATGCCAGAGAAAACAAGGCAGCCAAAGCGAAAGCCCACAGAAAGGCACTGGCCCGCAAAACGCAGTCCGCTGGCGAACGCATCGATGAGTTACAAGCCCGGGAGTTCGAGAAAAGTGCCCACTTGCTCGCCGACAATGTCGACAAAGAGCAGATCACTGTCGATGGCAACAAACTGGAATGCATCACGAAAGACGACGGCAAGACCTACTTCCACTTGCCCGGCGGACGATAGACGCAATGCACGAACTCTCGAATGGCCGCCTCGGGAAGATCAAACGCCAGCGATCCAAGGACGGATTGAGCTACCAAGAAACACGTCTTGTCCTCAAGGCCGATGTCGAGCTGCCCGGTGAGGTTTCAGCGGAGAACACAAACGACACTCCGACCACAGACGGGGTTGCCGGAGAGTAGCGTGGTCGGAGCCAAATCACGCCCGAGAGGGACACAAATCTAACACGAATACCAACGCAAACGCGGTCGTGGACGTCTCGAATTGACACAGTTCGGGACTGACGCCGTACGGTTACTCGTAAGTACGGCAGTTGTATCGGCATCTATCGGCTAGGAGCCAGCGGGAGGGGGAGAGCTGGTACTGGCCACCGCGTCTGTGGTCGGAGCGGGACAATGATACTCCTTACTCACTTGAGAGTCACGTTGGGGGTGCAAAAACGGCAGAAGATGCTCGGTCTGGCGCGCAAAGGACGAGATAAGATGTGTCTTAGTGATCTATTGATTGACTCTGTTGCAGCGGACCGAGAACTTCAGAAACGCGAATGGGGATTCACTCCGCGAGATGACGAACGAATAGGATTTTAGCAAAAAAGGGCCTAGGCAAGCGATCACATACTACAAAAAAGGCTAAGTATCGGAGAGGTCAACTGGTTTCCAATGATACTATTGTAGCTGGCTTTTTGCGATCTGTTCGCTCTGCATGGCGTAGACCACGCACTGTAGTGTGAACTCCAGCTACAAGCACCATTGTTCTACGCGTTGCGTAGTTCCAACCATATCCCATGAAGCCACATCAACCACATGTCGACAGTAGCCAAACAACTGGCACACAACCCCCGCATAACGCAAGACCAACGCACTGCAGCTGAGATTTCGGACAGCCGTCTCTGCTACCAAATCCCTGGAAAGCAGACCCAGATACGCTGTATAGGGACGAGAATCTGCAAACAGAGCAACCACGATTCGCTAGTACGGAGTTTTCGTAGCAATAGCAGTGTTCTGACCAGCATACCTACCGTAATCTCTCAGAGCTCAGTATCTCAGAATCCACCGTGGGTGCCCCGAGTAAGCGCAACGGGGGTGATTCTCGGATGACTGCAGGCAATTCCACAAACAGGGAGTCAATGCCTGTGATTTCCGTCCAAGACATCACGAAGGTTTACGGAGAGGACGACTCAGCCTTTCGAGCCGTCGATAGCGTCGATTTCGACATCGAACCTGGGACAGTAGTCGGTATTCTCGGTCCAAACGGAGCCGGGAAAACGACCCTGCTCAAGATGATTCTCGGGCTCGTCAAACCGACAAGCGGATCCATTCAATTCGCCGGTACTGACGGAGCAGACGACCGACTTGATCGGTATCACCACGTTGCCGCGATGTTGGAAGGGGCACGAAACATCTATTGGCGATTGACAGTCCGTGAGAATCTCGCCTTCTTTGCGAGCCTCAATGGTATCGATCCAGACGATGCATCAGATCGTCACGAACAGTTGCTCAAACAGTTCGACCTCATAGAGAAAGCAGACATGCCAATCAGCGAGCTCTCACGCGGAATGAAACAAAAAGCATCACTCATCTGTACGCTTGCACGACAGACAACCGTTGTCTTTCTCGATGAACCAACACTCGGATTGGACATCGAGAGTTCACTCGAACTTCGACGCGAGATTCGTCGACTTACAGAAGTCGAATCGATGACTGTTGTCCTGAGCAGCCACAATATGGACCTCGTCGAGGCAATCTGTGATCGGGTTATCATCCTGCATGATGGTCGAATTATAAAGGACAGCAGTGTCAACGAACTCATTGATCTCTTCCAGACCCAATCGTATCGAATCAGTACCGAACCGTCGCTACCAGACCACCTCCGTACGATGCTCACCGAACACTACGACGCACACAGTTGGACACGAACGTCGAATCAGATCGAATTTGAGGTTCGACTCCAATCTGGGAATTCCTTCTACGACCTCATGGAGACACTTCACCAGAAAGACGTTACATTACGCTCGGTGCGATCACTCGAACAGAACCTCAGTGACGCGTTCCTCAAGCTCACAGACGACGCGACTCCAGCGAACCTACTTCAGGAGGACCATCAATGAGTGCATTCCGACCCCTGATCAAAGCGATCGCAGTAAAGGATCTGACTTTGCTTGTTCGGTACCCAGTCAATAGTCTCTCGCAGGTGCTCACGATTTACGTGTATTTCATCGCTATCTTCTTCGGCGGTCAACTACTCGTGGGACCTGCAATCACTCGATCATTTGACGGCGTGATTGTCGGATTTTTCCTCTGGACGATTGCTTCACTCGCATTTGGCAGTCTCGCTTGGACCGTGACCTTGGAAGCTCAGTGGGGAACGTTAGAACAACTCTACATGTCTCCGTTTGGCTTGCGGGTAGTGATGGCAGTGAAAGCGATCGTGAGCATGCTGTTCAATTTCACGTGGGGAGTGATCATGCTCTTGTTGATGTTACTGACAACGGGCAAATCCCTCCATCTGAACAGCGGCTCAATTCTCATCCTTGGGATGGTAACCCTCTGTTCTGCAGTCGGTGTTGGCTTCGTGTTTGCTGGACTTGCACTGGTGTACAAGCGCATCGAGAGTTTCATCCAGCTCATGAATATCGGATTCATTGGTCTCATTGCCGCACCAGTTGGAGATTTCCCGTGGCTGAAGTTACTTCCACTTGCGCAAGGAAGTTACCTCCTCCGCCAAAGTATGGAACAAAATCGCACTCTCTGGGAACTGCCGTCGGCCGAACTGTTGATCCTGCTACTCACTGCAGTGGTCTACTTGGGCTTAGGCTACGTTGTGTTCCGATGGTCCCAACATCGTGCCCGCCGAGACGGGCTACTTGGACAGTACTAAGCGACCAATTCTCAAGAGAGTCAGCAAGTTGAGGACAAGTATCTCGATGTTCTTGAGCACGCGAAGAACGTCGCCAAGACGAACGATGTGATGGTTGCACGGTTGGGCTATCGAGAGGTGGCGACGCATTACGGCTGTGCGTACAAGAACGACGGGTATCGCGTCATGGAAGAGATGGCCGAACGTGTGCCCGGCGTGAGCTACAAAGAATCTCGAACGCTGTGTGTGGACGACGCAATGGGCGTCGGCGGGCATCACATCGAAATCACGTTCGCCCACCCCGACCTCGTCGGATGGATGCGAGCCCATGAAGCGAACGCGGGAGGAAACGGAGGACGCTGATTATAGCGTTGTAATCACGGGGGTTCTGCGAACCCCCTCTCGAACAAGCCACCACACGAGATTCACACCGCATTGCCGGTGACACATTGGTGGTAGTAGTGTGTTGGTTACGGTGGAGTGCGTCTATTTCTGCGAAACGAGGGGGGTTGGCAGAGTCAACCCCCCCTTATTACAACGGTGTAATCGACGACTCCCGCTAGCGACAGTCGAGGACGGCTTGGTTGAGAACGGGGCAAAGTGTTCCGAGCAGACTGGCCAGTAGTTGAACGTCAACCACCAATGACCTGTTCGGGATGGTGTGCCAGATAGAGAGGATGATGCAACAAGCAGCTATCGTTTCTTCCGCCTCTTTGCAGTGAATCATCCGTGGAGTAGGTGGACATACCTATCAACTCGACCGTGTTCTCTCCGCAGTCAGAAGGATGGGGAACAGGTCTGTTGATGACCGACCGAACCGCGGGACACGATTGTTCACTCGCCAAGATGAGCTCGAATTACCTCGGGATCCTCCCAGCGCCTAAGATCGCCCGACCGCGGGTCGTACTCGATATACTGTTCATCGTCAAGTCGGGGAAGATGATTGTGGTGGAGAACGATCTCAAGATGATGGGTATCACACGTTGAGATATCTGAATCGGTTGCGAGCCGTTTAGCGAGCTCCGACCGAGTGTGTTCACTGTGCTCAGAGAGGATAGAGAGGATTAGTCGACGGATTGGATGGTCTATGCTGGTCATGACGTATCGCGAGGGCTGGAAACCTCTCCAGCCCCATCTCCTCTGTAATCAGTCTCGTACACCGTGACGGTCCCGTGACTGCTTACGTGAACCTCGTAGTTTTCGATCTGGAATGCTATCTGCCACTCCGTTTCGGTTTCCTCGGTCAATTTCGCAAGCACGTCCGGATCGATATATTCCGAGATAGGAGTTATTGACAGAGGGTCGGTATCTTTGAGGTCTGCGATCTGTGTGACAATCTCAGCAAGGATAGGATTCGGGTGAGATTGGTGTGTCCACGTCGATTCGGTCACCACCCGGTTGTGTCTTGGTTCGAAGGCTTCTACAGACTCAGCCCGTTGAATAGTCTGGAGAGAGTATTGGCCGACGAGAATTCCCCCTGCGATTCCGATGCTGATGCCGGTTATCATCTCGTTAGTCAGGCTGACGATGGGTGACTCCCGAGAGAGGTTGAGAATTATCCACACAGCTCCTGTACTCGACGCTCCGAGTGCCCCGATCCAGCCGAATCGGATAATCTGCTTGAGCTGGCTCTCGTCGTACCCGTGGCGCGAGGTTCGATAGATAAATCCAAGGAGAATAATTGAAACCCCCAGATGAACGACAACTTCGGGGATATCGGCGAGAATCGAATCAGGACTAATAAAAAAAGTGCGCGACCGAACCGGCGAGTAATAGGAGAAGGAACGGGAAGAAGCTCTCCTCTTCTGGGAAGCGCGCGGTACGGTATTTCATTGTGAGGGGGAAGGTTTCTTAGGCTGGCACACAAATGGCTATGTAATGAGTATCTTAGCGAGCGACTTCACGGATCTGACGAAAACCACCGATGAAAAAGCGCGATTAGGTGACGCGCTTGCTGGCGAAGCAAGCGAGCTTGACGTGGATTCTGTTGCTGCGGTTCGGGAGCTACGGGAACGCGAATGAGGTATTTTGTCGATACGAATATTTTCATTGCGGCACTTACAGATGAACCGAACCGAGGAGATGTTGCAGTTGACTTCTTGAACCACAAGGCAGACTTCTACACTTCGCTGCTAAATGTGATGGAGTTGCGGAGTGTCCTCGGGAAAAAGAAGCAACTCAAACAAGAGCGTGTTGCCGAATTAGAACGACGGGTCACATCCCAGGTTGAAATTGTCGTTCCAGATGCATCCGACATGCTTACTGCAAACAAACGGCATCAGGAAACACTGCTCTATCCGATGGACTGTCTTATTTTAGCATGCGCCGAAAGCCAAGACACGACATTAGTCTCGTTCGACAAGGAACTCATCGAAGCAGGAGCACGCTCACCAGAAGAAATCATCGACGAGTCATAGACAGTGTTATTGAATCAGTGGGTACCAGCGTTCGCTTCATTCTCACGCAAATAAAAACACCAGTAAGTTGAGAACAAGTATCTCGATGTCCTCGAGCACGCGAAGAACGTCGCCAAGACGAATGACGTGATGGTCGCACGGTTAGGCTATCGAGAAGTTGCAACGCACTATGGCTGTGTGTACACAAACGACGGCTATCGCGTGATGGAGGAAATGGCCGAACGCGTTCCCGGCGAGACCTACAAAGAGTCACGGACGTTGTGTGTGGACGATGCAATGGGCGTCGGGGGGCATCACATCGAAATCACGTTCGCTCATCCCGACTTAGCCGGGTGGATGCGAGCACACGAAGCCAACGCGGGAGGCAACGGAGGACGCTAATTATAGCGTTGTAATCACGGGGGTTCGACGAACCCCCATTCGAACCAAGCCACCACACGAGATTCACACCGCGTTGCAGGTGACACATGGTGGTAGTAATCGGTTGGTTACGGTGGAGTGCGTCTATTTCTGCGAAAGCGAGGGGGTCGCGAGAGCGACCCCCCTCTATTACAACGGTATAATCGACGGTACAGTTTGGCGACAACCGACGGAAAGAGGGAATATAATCACAATCGTACAGCGTTTGGTGACCCACAAATATCTCACGAGAGTAACTTCCGTCTATTAGAGAACGTTCGTTCTCTCGCTCAATTCCGCTTTCCAGCGCTCGGGTGAAGAGTCAAATCGATTTTTTATTGCTGGGAGCAGTCTCGAGAAGCGCTTCGAGTCGAGAATCACCCCCAATAGCGTATCGTTTCACTCCGCTGGTCGTATTCAAGCACGCCAGCATCCGCTAATCGTGGCAAGTGGTTGTGGAACAACCCGATTCTAACCCGCTCACGGTGCTCAGTTGACGTTGTTCCGCTCCTCGAATCCAAAGAGACGATATATTCAATGAGGTCGTCAACGCTGGCGCGATCGGTCGTCTCTTGATCGAAATACGTAATGATTGCACGACGCTGTTCATGCCTCAGCAGGCCTACCACATGGCCTGTGGAAAGATTTGTCGTACTCGTCGATTGCGGTGTACTCATGGATCTTGCTTGTAAACCTCTCTCAAAAAGCAGCACTCCTAAACAGTTAGGACCTGCGTGCTAGTCCATCGGTTCTGCTTCCCCGAAGAACACTGCCAAGAGCTTCCGTTCGCTTGCTCTGAGATGCTGGTGGAACGTCGGTGCCGAAACCCCGAGTGAATCAGCAACCGCTTCACCAGTACTCTCACGCGGCCACTCGAAGAAGCCTGCATTATATGCTGCGGTCAAGGATGCTTGCTGGCGGTCAGTCAATTGGTCCCTCAGCCGCGCGTGCTGTCTTCTGAGCGGTGGGCGAGAACGCTTGACCTCCTGTTTCGCTGTAAGACGAGCATTTGAATAAATTGACTGCACAGCATCCGTAAGCGCACGGATATCAGCATCGGCAGGGGCTTCAGCAACAAGCGACCCCCTCCCTTCAGTCACCTTCGCGTGTTTGATGCGGGCACCCCGTTCGATGAGAACTTGTGGAGACGTCGACGCCCCCATAAACACGATTTCGAGCAAACTGCTCTCCGCCGCTGTGCTGATACAGCGAGCCTTTCTAACAATCGGCTGGTTGCGTGCCATCTCGAGAAACGCGTCGGCTGGAGCGTTCTCCAGCGTGATATAGTAGAGCAGTTCTTTGTCCGTTGAAGGCACGAGATCTTCGAGCGTGATCGAGCACTGTAAATCAGCAGATGCAGTAACAAAAAACGCTGTCGTCTCGGTGAGATCAAATGTGAGTTCATAATGGCTATCGGTATGGAGTAGTTTCTTACTCTCCGCAGCATGGATCGCGTAACCAATCGTCTCACCTAGTTCCTCGAAGACCGCTTGTTCTCGCTCGCTGAATGCGTCAGATCGGGAGGCATGGACGACCAACACTCCATATGTCGTCTCACGATACACGATCGGGATACACAACACAGAGCAATACCCCCGAGCCAGTGCTTCGTCTCGCAATGAATCGGGAAATCGAGAATCAGATTGGATTGACGTAATCAGTTGGAGTTCTTGTGTTCGGATCGCTTCGGCGGCACCACCAGTACTCGTCTCCGTCGAATCGACTTCGTCTAGTAAATCGAAATAGCTTGCATCAAGGTTTGCACCAGTACGGGGCTTAATTCTACCACTCGGTAACGCACGTTCACCGATGAACGCGTCCTGATAGAGATCGGAGGCAGCGAGTCGCTCACAAACGCTGGTCTCAATTTCGTCTCGCGTTGTCGTTCGAACCAGCGTTTGGTTGACCTCGCGGATGAGTCGGTTAATCCGATTCAGCGTTTCGAGGCGATCGTGCTGTTGTTCGATAGCGTTTTCGCGTTCTTTTCGTTCGGAGATATCCTCGCCAACCAAAACAAGATATTCGAGATCACCATCTGGCGACCAGAGCGGAGCTGCATTCAACGAAATCCAACACCGCTCTCCGTCTGCTCGCTCAAGAATAGCTTCATAATCGTATACTGGGCTACCAGTCTCGATGACTTCTGTCATTAAACCGTTTTGAGGATCGATGGGTCGGTTCTCGGCATCATACAGGGTAAATTCCTCATCTAAGGTGGGAAGGCTTGTCAACTGGTCTACTGAAACCCCAAGAATCTCTTCAACTTGTTCATTCGCCCGAACGAGTTGCCTATCAAGTGTGAAGACGCCGATTGCAATCGGACTCGTTTCAAGAATTCGTTCCGTGAGATCGCGTTCCTGTCGGAGCTCTTCTTCCCATTCTTGCCGTTCAGAGATATCCCGGAAGATTCCCTGTATGACTGTTTTCCCGTCCAGTTCAGTAACGCCGGAGCTAACTTCGACAGGAACGCGAGAGCCATCGTCGTGAACGACGTGCTGGTCCATATCGTGCCGAATCACACCCGTCGAATCACCGCGGACGCCACCGCGCTCAACGTGCTCTTGGAAGTTTGCCGTATATTGGTCTGCTTGGTCAGGAGGATGGAGCTCCGATTGATGCATCCCACAGAGCTCGTGCGGTGGTTTCCCCATGAGTGAGACAGCGGCCTGATTGACGTCCTCGACCATTCCTGTTTCAGCATCCGCGATGAAAATCGCATCAGGGGTGGTTTCAACGAGTTTTGCGTATTTTTGTTTGGCATTCTCGAGTTCTGTCTCTCGCTGTTTTCGCTCCGAGATATCACGGATGATTGCCGTGAAAAGTTGCTGTCCTTCGTACTCATGTTCAAAAAGCGAGAACGCTAAGGGCAATTCGTACCCGTCCTTGTGCAATCCGACTCGTTCAGCGTACTCATGGTTCACCTCCCGCGGATCATCATAGACACGTCGAGAGAATGATTCACGATAGGCTTCCCGGTGTTGGTCTGGAAACAATTGCAGGAATGATTGACCGACGAGATCGTCTTTAGACCACCCGAAAAGGCGTTCCACTGCGTGATTTGAGTATACGATGGTTCCGCTCGGATCGAAGGTGAGAAACCCATCGAGTGCATGTTCGACGAGGTCACGAAAAAAGGTGGTTTCAGTGCTAAGATGCGCTGCGAACTCTTCAGCAGCTGTATCGTGATCAGGTTGGTGGGTCATGGTGATATGCGGTGGTGTAACACCATTTAGTGGAGCAAATGAAGAGCAAGAACCACTATAACACTTCGGATTATTTCATCCACTCTGGTCCGGATCATGGATGATTACTAAAGAGAAAAGTAATAACCAATTTTCTTCGGTAGAATTTCCACTCTACGACCTCAATACACACGTTATCAGGATAGTGTGTCAGTGGTGTTTGTAGCAATCTGAGAGCTGTAACCGTCCATGATCGCTTACGAGAATGTATCCATAAGCCAAATGGGTGTCTGACAAATCTACTTATTGAGGGCGCTCGAGACTTCCCTTGATGGATCAGGACTTTCTCGATATGGATTCAGTCACCCTCGAATTCACAGCCGAGGAACTTGAACAAATCGATGACATTGCATTTGCTCACCATCGAGAGAACCGTGATGCAGCAATCCGTGAGCTCCTCGATCAGTGGTTGAAAGCTCGTGATAAGTAATCTAAGTCTGTCGCGGAAAGATCACGACACGTCAAATTCGACAATTTCGATCGACCCACACGTAGAACACACTTGGTCGGTGGCTGCCAGCGATGTGCCACAGTGTCGGCATTCATAGATGAGGCACTCCTCATCAACGAACCACTCGTTTGTCTCCCTCCTCAACGCAAAGTTGCGCTATCTTAATACCGATTTTCTCGCCATTCCTCACCCAAACGACGCCAAACTCGACTCGGTATACTGCCCCAATTCCTGCTCGATATCCGATTCACGCCACCCAAGTGGCGATACCACACTCGCTGCCGCACGAACCAACAACTGTCGATAAAACCCGACATCATACTCGTCCAACTCCTCACTTGCCAACCTCACCCGCTCTCGCGACTGCTTTGTATCCTCCACCACCATATACGACACACTCTGACCAGGCGACCGCGCCAGCCCCAAATCAGCCGCTCGCTCCAGTGCCGCCACACTCCGCGTTGATTGCGTGTAGTCCTCTCGTTGTTTCGAAACCCGATTCGTGATCACCAACTCATTCGGATCAACCGCTCCCCGTTCAAGGCGATCAACCCACAACCGTAATTCCTCACAAACTGCCTCTGGATCACGATACGCATCCACCGCTCGAATCAACGCTTTCTGCGCATCGTCAATATACGACGGTGTGCTTCGCTGGCGACACTCGATGCCCCGATACTTGTACTCGTCTTCACCAGCAACCTTCCCGAAGTACTTCGTCAAGGCACCAGCATCCGAATCACGCAACGGAACGAACGAGATCCAGTCGTAGTGCGCTTCGTGCTCAAGTCGGATCTCTACTTCTTCAGAAATCTCCGATACAAGCGCAGACAACGACCTCTGTTCCTCGCCGTCGATCGGTGTGACCCACACACTATCGACGATACCATGCACAATCCGCCACCCATGCTCCTCCAGCACTGCTTTCGTCTCCAACAGAATCTCCCGCGCATACGCGTTGATCGCCTCGTGGCACTCGATTCGTCCGAACTTCGCATTCGAGAAGCCCTGATAGCCGAAACAGGAGACTAGAATCCACTTGATCGCACTCGATTGGCCTTCCAACTCCTCACGACGCTCTTCATCCTCAGTCGCTCGAATCTCGGCTTTGATCGCATCACGGTCCTCGATCAACGGCTCAAGCACATCCGGAAGATAGCCACGCTCATCACAAATCGAATACCCAATACCCGGCACGTCCTCCCGATCGGCATGGCACTCACACCGGATCTTCTCGGGACTCACGTTCCGCGTGACGATGATATTCGGGTACAACGAGGAGAAATCGAGTTCGTGAACGTCCTCGTGTAACCCGACGTCCGGCGCAAAGGTGAACCCACCTCGGTCGGCATCGTGCAATTGGCGCATCGTTTTGAATTTCTCGTGACGCCACGAACGCCACGGAACAAGAACATCACGTTCCCGAGCTTCCTGGATCTGAATGCCAGTCAGAATATTCCCGATTGACGACCACGCCAACTCCTGCAGTGGTTTGCCCGACTGCTCAACGAGATACAGACAACCATCGAGATTCGTCTGATTCCACATGAACGTATTCGAGCCATCGATAATCACCCGACCTGGGAGATTGTACCGTGCCGGGGAGTGTCCGACTTGGCCATAACTTTCGTAGGTTGATTCACCCGCCAGTTGCTGCCACCCCGGACGTCGTCCAAGCTGGAACTCCACATCGAGCCGATTGGCCTGCTGGAAGAGAATGGGAATGAGGTCGCTGGTATTCAGGAAGAGTACATCCGGATCAACTGACTCCACACGAGCCGAAAATGTTGCTAACACGTATTCGCCACTCCCAGTCACCGTCTCATCATCGATCGTGAGTTCAGTAACCCGCTCACTCGCGAGTTCTGTCTCCGAGACGGCAATCTGCATCTGTGAGAGTTCGTGTTTCGGCAATGGATCAATCTCCTCTTCAAGACAATAGCGAAACTCCCGCGAGAAATCAACGTTGTAGCAGCGATACTCACCGGGAGAGCCCCACTTACTCACCATTCGTGCCACTGAATTTACCGCCTTAAGGTCCACCACATCCGCCTGAAGTACTTGCTCGGGATCGTGCCGAAAACTCACACGTTCATCAACGACGACAACCCGAGCAACAGCGGGATGATCACGAAGTGCAGCACGTGCTGTTGAAAACTCACCGTCGCCATGGATGGACACGTAGATTGTGGGTGTATACGATTCATCGACTTCACACTCCACCCCCGTCTCAGTTACCGACCATCTGAGCACGTCGCCGTCGACGTAGTCGATTTTGTACACCATGACCTCATCCCTGGCCGTTCAAATCTTCCTCTACGTGATCAAGCCGTTCTTCTAAATCGTCGATCTGGATCTGCTGTTCGAGCAACATCGAGATGAGAATGGGCGTCTCGACGAACAATGGCTTGTGAACCGTGCTTGGATCGGTATGCAGCTGGGCATACTCGAAAAGTCGATCAAAGACTGCTTGATCAGTTGGTCGAAGCGCTCGGCGATACTCGTCCCATCCCGTCGCGATTTGGCTGGTTTGGCTCATTGCAAGTAAACACGACCACCGAGAGTCCCTTAGGCAAGCCAGGGTCGCTTCCGAATATTCCAATAGGTGAAATACCCCGGTCAACACGCATCGGTAGCGCCACCTGCTGACTACCATACTGGGAGGAGCAAGACCGCTATTGACGGGAGTTCTGACCGGACGACACCACCGTGAGAAGGGTGCAACGCATTCGACTCAGCCCAAGCGTTTTCGACTAGATAGGAGTTCACTCCATATGCGAAATTCGGGCGGTATGGAGCTACTTGTGGAGAAATCGGCTCGATGAATCGATCGAAGATAACACTATGAGTGACGAGATTAGTTCCTCGGAGGTCGATAGATGCTCCGAAGCGGTGTGCACTGGACTATCGGACCGAAACGTACATCAATTTCACTCCAAAGCAACCCGGCCATATCGAGCAAATCCTCCTCGATTTGTCTGTTTCCGATTCGTGCTTCCGAAAGCCAACGACTCATCACAATCAGTATGCAATAAGCTATGGAAGATCCAGTCAGAAAGGGAGGATGGCGGCAGTTCGGGAGGCAACTCACAGGGAGCCAATTATGATGGATGTCTCTGGGTGATGGCACCAGACAGTGTGTCTCTGCTGTGGGCTGTGTGAGTGCATGTAAACCACTGGTCGGGAGTATAAAAGAGATACCGTAAGCACAAAATTTGATTTTAGTATCTATTTAGCGCACTAAAACCACAATATACCCTTGTAAGTCAACTTTTCTAGTGACGTTCAGGGAGTTTTGGAGGTAGGCAGCTATTACTCAAATAGTTACAGGACAAAGGGAAAATATGCCCAGTAACATACGAACCGTCGAGACAACAAACTGGTTCGAAAACGAGAACACATCTACTGGCTCAAATTCCCCACCACAATACGCCCTAATCGCGACCCAATCGATTGATCCAGATCACTCACTACCAGTGAGTGTGATCGAAACGGTCGTCGAGACACTGAGACCACCAGGTGGCCAGACGTCGCTCAATTTATACCAGCACGTCAATCCGGATGCCCTCGAAGAGCTTATCGAAGCAAGTGGCTCAAAACAGAGTGGTGTCGAAGTGCGGTTTGTGATTGAGAACCACCTCGTTAGCGTTCGGAGCGACAACACCGTCCGCATCTACGAACCACTTGGATCACAACGTACCGAGAGCGAAAGTGCCATCCTGAACTAACCACCCCAAACAACGTCCAGGAGATTTTCGTATCGAATCGACCAATAAGCACTACCGAGACTGACGTCGCTATTCAGAGCTGTAATCCGTGAGTCGAATCTTTCCCTCCACTTCGTAAATATGGCCCTTATCGTGCAATCGTTCGATAATATCTTCGGCAGATGGTCGTCCAAGATCCTCTTCATCGTCCAAAATCGAATAGGCGTGCCCGTAGGTGAGCTCGCGCTCTTCTGGAAGATTTCTCGCGAGCGCATCAAGCGCGTCTTGGGCGAGTGGAGAGAGTGGCGACGTCTCGTTTGGACCCATTCGTACGCTCCAATTGAGCTACCGCACAGGTAAACCCTCGGTCAGAGTCTGTTCGTGCCACTACTGAGTGGGGTGTAGTAAGGGGAATAAACAGCCGATGTGGGTGTATGGGTTGGGATGAGTACGAGAATCCACATCGTCTGCTGGGTTACGCTAACTGCACTCGATGCTTGGTACCCGACGGATAAAGTCTTCAGCCAACCACAGCGGAAGTGAAACTGAATGCACCGCTGCAGACTCGATTCGACCATTCTCGTCACTATCACTGAACCGAGAACAGGACTGACGAAGCAAACACTCATTGGTTAGTATGTCATACTAACCGATAATGCCCAACACAATCAAACGGTCCGGCGATGGCCTCGCTCTCCAGGTCACAAAGCCAGCCAGAGCCGCTGGACTCGTTGAAGAGACCGACGACGAACCCACTCGCTTCGCAGACATCCGAGTGTTTGCATTCGACGGCCTCCTTCTCGTCGTCGACATCGACCGTATCACAGACGAGAATATGGTCGAGCTGGCGACCTCAGCCGCGCTCGACACCGTCTCGATCCACCGCGTTACAAACGCTTCACTCCATATCGCAGGGAATGGCTATCAAGTCCAACTACCGGGTGCTGCAGATGCAGGATTCCACGTCGGTGATCGAGCGCCCTGTACGCCAGCGCCAAATCTGCTCGTGATTGCAACAGAAGGATCGGAGCGTGTAGCGGCAGATATCGTGACGATTCGGAAAGAGCAGGTCTGAAAGTGGTTATCGCAAGTTAGTATTTGATACTAACTCTCGCTGCGTGCTGATTGCGACCATCACCTCAGCAATTCTCATACACCTATTCAAATCTTATACGTATAAAGTTTTTATAGTAGTGGTTACATAGGGTATCTATGGAGAGCGAAAGTAGCCAACACGCGGCGTCAACGGGAGGTGAAGAAACATCTGCAGCGACGATACAGGTTCCAGTGCCAGCAAGCAACCCGAATCTCTATCGCCACAAAGCAACAGATAAATTGCTTCAATTTTTAATTGATCGTCCTTTCAAGGAGTACACGATCCGAACACTTGCGTCCATGGTGGACGTCACACATCGGACCGTCGGAAAAGCAGTCGACGTGCTCGCAGCAAATGACCTCGTCCACATTCGACAGGAAGGAAACAAGAAACTCGTCAGTATCAATCGAGAACGGGTGATGATTCCAGATAATCCGTTGCTCCGTATCCCACAGGCAGAATTCCACGCACCGGTACGAGCTGCTGTCGAGACACTCAATGAAGACCTCGATGATGTCCTCGGAATTCTCGTCTACGGGAGTGTCGCACGGGGTGAAGCGGATCGACAAAGCGACATTGATCTCTGGGTGCTGGTCCGCGAACACCGAGGCCGCAACCAACGACGAGCAGCGCAAATCGGGAAAGAACTCGCATCGGAGCAAATCAATGGCGAACGATACGATTTTCATATTGTTGTTGAATCCCCTGCGTCTGTGCCCGCCCATACAGAAGACATCGCTGAAACCGTCGTCTCCGGGATCACGCTGTCCGAGACCGAAGAGTTCGAGAAATTCCAATCAATCATGGAGGACCTAGTCGATGAGTGACGATCCAAAGGTAGTCACAGATGCACTCGATACGGCACACCGATCCTTTGAGCGAGGTGGAACGCCGGAAGAAGGACTTGCCGAACTGACCGAAGAGGAAGCACAGCTCAAGAAGGCATGCCGTCTGATTGCCGCTGCACAGACGCTTCAAGATCAAAATGGCTACCATACAGCAGTCGTAGAACTCGCGTTTGGGGCGATTGAACGCTCATTCGAATTCTATGCTATCGCAATGAGCGACGATGCAGTCCACGATTTCATGGACCATGAATACGCGTACCAACGCGCGTTTGAACTGGGAGTGATCAGCGACGATTTGAAAGAAGACTTCCAAGCACTGTACAACGAGAACCGAGCGGCGTCGTACTATTCAGGGCGGGCAGTTACCGCCGAGCAGGCGGATGCGATGCTCGAACTTGCGATAACGATACATACGTTCCTGCGGGATCATCCACGAGATCATTTCAATTGTCTCTGTAGATGAGAATCATCGCTTTGGAGTCGTATTCTTATTGAGAGCAGCATTTTGAGTAGACCGAATCCAAATCAGAGAGTGCTTTCTCTGTTCGATTCGTGAAACTCGAGAACTAGTGATTAGTAGTTGTGGCTACTACACAACGGTAAGAATATTACCATGTGTAAACTACCCCACCCTGATCGCTCACGGGATAGCCCGCTCGCTCCCTGAGGGTGGGGCTTTGATGTGGACTCCTGGCAATCAGTCACCAGCAATTGGCCGGTGACGCTTGCCGTTCACCATCCCACCATTCACACGCACGTTTACTGGTGCGTCTACGCTCCCCGACGTGGACGAGGAACGTAGTCTGTGGTGTCGCTTTCGAGCATACCGTAGCCCGATGTTTTTCGCCGCGTTATAGTCCGCGTTCACTTCGTAGCCGCACTTCTGGCAGTGGAAGTGTTCACCGTCGCGGTTGCACTCGTGGGTGAACCCACAGTCCGTTCGAGAACAGCGTTGAGACGTATGGTTCGGCGCGACCTGCTTCGCCGTGACGCCGCGTTCCGGAGCCTTGTACTCGACGTACTCGAACAGACGCCGGAATGCCCAGATGTGGTGCCACTTCGCGTGTGGAAGCCGTTCGCGGATATCGGTCAACTCTTCAAACACGATTACGTCACAGTCGTGTTCGACGGCTTCCGTGACGATTTCGTTGGCGACTGTGTGGATGTACTGCTTTCGCCATGCTTCTTCGCGCTTGCCGAGGCGTAGAAGCGCGTTGTGCGCGGCTTGCGTTCCGCGCTGTTGCATCTCACCACGCCGCTTTTCGAACTCACGGCACCAGTGGTCGTAGTCATCGCCTTGCCAGAACATACCAGTTGAAGCGACCGCGAGACTGTTAACGCCAAGATCGATACCGAGAACTGTTTGGTGCTCGGTATCTGCCGAAACCTTGGGATCGTCTTCGTCTTCCCCGTCGTACTTTCGTGTGGTGATATGGAAGTAGAACTCGTCGGTCGCTTTGTCGTATTGAAGCGTACTCGCTCGGAACTCGTAGTCTTCCGAGAGAACGTATCGTTCGTAGGGTGTCGGACTACTCGCCGGCAGTTCAAAGTCGCACTCGACACGTCCGTTGACGGTCGAAAGGGAAACACGGTCGCGGTAGAATGTCGCGCTCCGCTTGTCGTAGACCATGCTCCATGACGTGAACTCTGGTCGGCTCACTCGTTTGCCTTGTTTCCATCGTTCAACGATGCCTTTTGTTGCTTGCACGGCGCGTCGAATAGCTTCTTGAACGAGGTTCGCGGTGAGGTCTGTTTCTGCCCGGAGTTCCGTGTAGAGTGCGTTTCGTGCTGTGTTGTTGGCAGTGATGCAGTTTTTGTAGCTGGTATCGTCCCAACAGAATTCGCTCGCACGGTTTGCACAGTGGAGGAACTGGCGGGCAGATTCGTGGAGGTCGTCGCGCCACTCGTCAGGAACGGTGAGTTTAACCGCTGCAGTTCGACGCACCTCCATGGTTCAGATTATAACTCAATGGCACTTAAGCATCCGGGAGTCGGGTAGCCACCGTGCTGCGGTTGTGTAATCCTGGCCGGTTTCCTCTCCGGCCTACTCGCTCACTTCGTTCGCTCCTTGAGGCCGGAGGCTCCACCTCGAATCACGCTGAATCCACACGATCGGATACACCCTCGACACCCTCCTCGGAGCAATCACGCCGTGACCGCCGAAAACAGATGGCACGAGCGCTTGCTCGCGGTGGAATGGACGGCGTCCATGTCCTGAGCCACGAAAGCGCGGCTGAAATCCTTACTCCAAAACGACGTGACCTCATCACATATCTCGCCGAGAACGAGGTTGTATCAGTCCGTGATCTCGCACGCCAACTCGACCGCGATAAGGGGCAAGTGAGTCGTGACCTCGAAACGCTGGCCCGCCATGGTGTGATCAGCTTTGAAACGGATGGGCGTGCGAAGAAGCCGTATCTGCAGCACGAACACGTTGTTGTTGAGCCAATCGTTTAGTTACCAGAGTTCCACGGACTGACGATCACCCCCACCCCACTTTGTCATGAGTAAATCGAGACAAAGTAACCGAAATCAAAATCTAGAGTTGATCATTCTAGCAAATTGAATTGGGTTATCTATACTACGGGTATTGTTTGTGCTATTAGGGTAAATAATTTTCCTAGCTAGAAGTAGTATCGTGACCGCTGGACAATCCCCCTTCGCACAACGTTACTCATGACAAAGTGGGGGGTGTGGGGGATTCGTATCGTAGAATACGTGTCTAAGAACGCTTCTCGCGGCCATTTACTCATGACAAAGTGGGGTGTCTGACTATCGATGGCTACTCGCTGACCGTGTGGCGATCATAGTTCACAACTCCTGCCAAAGTGGGGTGGACTATGCAACGGCTGTAACTCACGATACTCCTGTCACTACGGTCAGGGGGATTTATATAGAATTAGACTGATACGACACGCATGGGATTAGGCCATCTATCCGCAGACGATCCAATATTTTTGGATGAAGATGTCTTCCGAGATTCCTATACTCCTGAGGAGATGGTAGCTCGTGATGAGGAGCTAAACGAATATCTACAAACGTTCAAGCCGATTGTCCGAGGAAAACGACCTCGGAACGTGTTTCTCTATGGCAAAACGGGCGTAGGGAAAACAAAAGGGACAGAACTCGTGATGGATCGATTGATCGAGGATGCAAACGACCTCTCGGTCAATGGTGATGAGATCTCAGTCAGAGTAATAACCCTCGAATGCAAGCAGCTCAACACCTCCTATCAGGTTGCGGCCAATCTCATCAATAAATTCCGGACAGAGGCTAACCGTTTTCCGACGACTGGTGTTCCTGCTGGTGACGTTTATAATACGCTTTATCGCCATCTCCGTGAAATAGATGCAACTCACTGCGTTATTGTTCTTGACGAGATCGACTCGATCGGGTCCGATGACGAGATTCTTTATTCATTGCCTCGGTGTAATGATAATGGGAACGTCCCTCCAGAGAAAACCAAAGTTGGTGTTGTTGGCATTTGTAATAGTTTCTCGTTCAAACGTGGCTTGTCGGCCCGTGTCCAGGATAGCTTGTGTGATGAGGAGATTCTGTTTCCCCCTTATGACGCAAACGACTTGCGCAAGATCCTGTATCAACGCGCTACGAAAGGTATCGTTGGGGTTGAGTATCATGATGAAGCAGGGGTGACAGATTACGGCGTTCTGGGCGACGATGTCATTCCGCTAATTGCGGCCCTTGTTGCGCAGGAATCTGGCAGCGCTCGCGATGCACTCTCTCTTATGTACCTCTCTGGGAAGTCATGTCGTGAGCGCGATGGCGACACTATCTCTGAGCAAGATGTCCGTGAAGCCCGTCAGCGCGAGGAACAAGGACGAACAGCAGACGAAATACGACAACTCCCAATTCAGGGCAAACTGACGATGATGGCCGTAATGAAACTTGAGGATGCTGGCTATCCGCCGCTCCGTAGCAAGGATATTTACAAGGCCTATTCCCTGGTGGCAGAAGCAGCAGACACTGATACTCTTTCTCTTCGGAGTTTTCGTCGACGTGTCTCCGATCTCTTAGTCCGCGATTTTCTTGCTTATGAGGAAAGCAACGAGGGTAAGTCCGGCGGGAGTTACCGCAAGTACGAACTGGGAGGTATTGACGATAATGTTGCTCGTGAAGTTGTTACCCAAAACGAGGATGGGGAGTCAGGGAGGCTGGCCGATATTGCTAGTCGTTCATTCGTACAGAAGTTCCGAAGAACATTGGGTGAACCCTAATACAAGCCTCTTCTTCCCTTTACCGACTTGTTTGTTTTCTACTGTTGGCATTTGTCAGATATTGTGCTACTAGCGCCCATATAGCGAGTGGCACCCTCTTGTTGGGTGCAACAGGTGGTGCTCATTTCGTTGAGCGACCATGCTGGTTAGTATAGTATACTAACACCCAACTGTATGAGTCACGCCTTCATTCGCATGTCTAACCCGTAATTTTATAGTTAACGCGAATAACATGCTGTATATGGATAACCTGAATAACCATAGTAACTCGACAAACTCAGATAACTCGACTAACCCAGATAACTCGACTAACCCAGATAACTCGACTAACCCAGATAACTCGACTAACCCAGATAACTCGACTAACCCAGATAACTCGACTAACCCAGATAACTCG
This sequence comes from Haladaptatus sp. CMAA 1909, assembly GCF_043952005.1. NCBI lineage: Archaea > Methanobacteriati > Methanobacteriota > Halobacteria > Halobacteriales > Haladaptataceae > Haladaptatus > Haladaptatus sp. CMAA 1909. Next base: position 164,499 of record NZ_JBIOAV010000006.1, read on the forward strand.
ACTAACCCAGATAACTCGACTAACCCAGATAACT
>NZ_JBIOAV010000007.1:0-80204 GCF_043952005.1 Haladaptatus sp. CMAA 1909
AGGAACACGAGATGGACTGTTGGGAGGAGTACGTCGTCGGCTTTTACTTCCGACTTGCGCTCTTGCTTGCTATTATAGGAGCGATAGTACTCGCACTGGCAACGTGGTCCGGTGTTGTTGGAACGATTTTCGGTCAGGAGTACGAGTTATACTTCTACCTCCTCATCGTGATGACAATCGCGAGCCAATTCCAAGCCTATACTCGCCGAACGTTGATGGGATTCGGGTTGGAGCGCTACTCGGAACCGCTGAAAGTAGTACAACGCGTGACGTTCATCGTTGTTGCCTTACCGCTGGTGTACTATATGCGTCACCGCGGTATGCTTGAAATAGCTGTCCTTGGAGCGTTGGCGGGGAAGATCGCTGCGGCAACGATGGTAGCAGCCATTGGATTCGCCCTTATTATCAAAAGAACATCATTAAGGAGCTTCTTTCGCCCGACACCGGAGGACTTTCCCCGACGGCGGATGTTGGCATTTAATTCGCTATCTATTGTTCTCATTCTGCTCCTCATGTCGTTGTACCACGTTGACATCCTGATGCTACAGTTGATGTCGGGGAGCAACGAGCAAGTTGGATACTACCGTGCCGCGCTGAAGCTCGCGGAGTTCCTCTGGTTCATCCCGATGGCACTCCAGACGGTGTTCGTCCACTCCATGTCAGAACTGTGGTCGAATGGCAAAACCAAGCGTATCTCCGAATTGGCAGCGCGAACAACCCGCTACACATTCCTCCTGACCGGTGTGATGGGGTTGGGATTAGCAGCGCTTGCAAATATTGCCGTTCCGATTTACTTTGGGTCGGAGTACATGCCCGCGGTCATGCCACTACTCCTGTTGCTGCCAGGGTCGCTCGGATTCGCGGTCGCTCGCCCGATACTTGCCATCTCACAAGGGAAAGGTGATCTGAAATTCCCAATAATCGCAACGGGGACCGCAGCGGGTATGAACTTCATACTGAACTTCCTGCTCATTCCACAATTCGGAATGGAGGGAGCGGCCGTCTCGACGAGTATCGGTTACGGGTCGATGTTCGTGTTCCACCTCTGGAGCGCCAGAAAGGTCGGATTCAACCCGCTATCGGATGCCCGCCTTGGACGGGTTATAGGCACGACGATACTCTCTGCACCACCCATCTTCGTCCTCGCTCATCTCCTAAATATGCATCCCCTCATCGCAGGGTTCCACGTTCCACTTGCGCTCATTTTAGTCCCTCCACTTGGCCTCGGTGTTTTCGCCTTCTTTGCCTTTGCGACGGGCGCACTCGGCATCGGGGAAGTCTCCGAAACGCTATCCTCATTTCCCAGACCATTCGATTCGCCGGCTGAATTACTCCCAACCAAAATGAAAGAAGCAAAAATAACACCTGACTCGATGCAGAAGATGATGGTTGTCGCTGGTATCCTGCTGTTCGTCTCGGGAATCGGATACGCGTTCCTTGCCCCGGGAATCGGTGGACTCGATGGAAAGCCAGGATCGTCGATTAACGATACACAAACAATCACGAAGACGACAGTAACCGAAACAACGCACGGCACAACGTCGACTAAATCTGAAACCACTGAACAGCCGACGAAATCCACAACGAAAGAGACGGAAACACCGACTACGACGACCTCGAAGACGAATCCACCACCAGAAACCACAAAGACCACGACATCGCCATCGACCACAACGTCGGCTACGACGAGTACAACGATTACCAGCCCGCCACCGCAGACAACGAGTACGAGTCCACCTCCATCTACGACGACCTCATCAACGATCACAACTACGACACCATCGACCACGACAACAGCCAAATCCACAACTACAACGCCCTCAACCACGACAACAACTACAACACCCTCAACCACGACGACAGTCTCCACGATGGAAACCCAACCTACGACGACAACGAGTTCAGCCGGATCGGCCGCGGAAAGTACGACGACTACAACTACTACATCAAACATCGGGAGTACGTTGAATATGAATACCACATCCAACACAGGAACAACGTCGGATACAGGAACCGCGACGACGAATTCTACAGCGTCGATATAAGCAGTCAGGAGATACTCGGACTATCAGCCTGAACTTGGACGCATAGCGTGGACGGCAAAGGGAAGAGTTCCCAGGGACGATCAAATAGCGCAGGGAGAAGTCCCTTTTACGTCTATCGTACACGGAATGTCATACTCAAACAGATACCGGTTTCGAGACCTGCTTCTACGTAGAAGTTGTCATTAGTCAAGTGACTTGTTTTCCGAGAAGCAACATCGGTTTGAACGGGATGAGAAACAATAGACCTGGGTGAGAGAGATCACGGCAGAAAGGCTAAAACAACATACGAGACGGCCGGGGTCTGCAAGGTCTGGAGAACGATAGGGTTGCGTAACTGCTACGAAAAATGGGCGTGATTGGTAGTGCTCAGTAGTAAATCCGACTCATATTTTATATGTATATCTAATCTACATCCTGGTAATGGCAGAGTTCACGTTCCAAGGCAAGGAAGCAATCACGAAAGAAGTCACCAAAACCGGGACAGGAGCGCACGTCTTCGTCCCAAAAGAGTGGCTTGGTGAAGAAATCGCCATCATCCGCCTCGACCAAGACTAACCACTACAAATGGCATCCACACACCTCTCACTCCCGATACGATTACCGTTCGAGGAGCGAGAGCGTCACGGCCGATTTGACACGCTCACGACTCGCGTAGCGAACGCGCTCATCAAGCGATACTGGACGCCCGAACACCTTGAAGTGATTGACGACTACTCGTATCAGGCGTGGAAATACTTTGACGAAAATGAAGCGTTCGCTGACATCAAGTTGTATCTCCCGAGTCGGTACAAGCGGTGTGTGATGCAGAAAGTCGGAGAAACGATGCGGAGTCACGCTGACAAGCGTGAAGCGTTCCAATCCATCCAGTCCGTTCTCCCTGACCACAAGATTCGCCGTATTCACACCCGTCGAATCAAAGAACAACTCTGGGATTCAGAGGAATACCTCAAATCCGGGTATGTTGACTTGCTCATCGGGCAACTCAATTCCTACTACGGAAAGCACGGACGGTTCCCCGAATCGTATTTCGAGATGCAGGACTGCCCATCGTACTCGAAAGGCGTGTTGCCGTACTCCGCAGATGATGGCCCCACGAGTGGTCAAGCAGTGAAATACACATACGACGAAGACGCGGAGACACTTACGGTCAAACTCAAAACTCCAGACACACTCGCTCCCGAAACGCGAGGAGATTGGACGTGGACGGAACACACTCTCGAAGGCTACGAGGCGTTTCACGAACTGCTCGAACACGGTAGTCTTTCCGCACCCTCTTTCCAACCTGCTCAGACCAAAACCGGCGCTACGTACTACGAACTCTCGTTCCCAGTGGAAGTCGAACACCAAAAGAAACCAGACGACGTTGAAACCGTTTTAGCGATTGACGTGGGTCTCCGAAAAGACGCTACGGAAGTTGTCGTAAACGAAGATGGAGAACAACTCTCTGTCCCATATTTCATCCAGAATACGGGGCAAGATCGAATGCAGAATCTTGCTCGTGAACGCAATCAACTCAATTCCAAACTCGCGTATCTCCGTCGGCAGGGACGTGACCACACGGAATCGTTCACACACGTTCAGACGGAATACGAGCGCGTCAACAACAAGATTCGACACAAGCGCGAACAACTCGTTCACGACGTAGCCAATCAAGTCCTCGCACTCGCTCTCGTGTACGATGTGGACACCATCGTTCACGAAGACCTGCGGAGCCTATCGCCGCCCCGTGGAGAGGGACAACTTTCGTGGGAACTCTCCTCGTGGGCACGCCGAGAGATTAATGTTCTCGGTGTGGCTCGACGGGTCACACCACGAAGTCGCCCGACCACTTCCATGAGGTATGGCACGGTGGGCACTTCCGTTGTGACAACGCTCGGTGCGGCTTTCAAACCGACCGGGATTACGTTGGTGCGGTGAACGTGGCTCGAGTGTTTTTCAGCGACTCGGCAACGCTGGACTCTGGTTTCACGTCTTCCTATACGGGGGACTCTGAAATCGTGTCAGCAAGCCGTTCCGCTGGCCCGCGTCTCGCGTTCGGTAACGCGCCTGTTGCGTACATCGGACAGTCGAAAGCGGTGACTGCTGGTGGCGGGTCGTGCTTCATAGCGCCTGCTGTCACCCCGACAGAGACGAAAAACAACAATAGCAAACCTTCCGCATCAAGCCCAGTGATGCTTGGAGTGACCCGTTTTAACCGAGTCACTACCAATTGCTACCGAAAATAGGAACGGTCACGTCAATGTAATGGACTCATAGTGGTTCAGTGAACCAAAATCCTGTACCGCAATCCGAGTGGGAGAGAAGAAGAGACGCACGAGAGTCGCGTGGGGACGAACGAAGCGAATGACAGGTGTTGTCGCCCGAGGTTAGATGAGCATACCCTTGTCTTTTAAATCGGTGAGAGTAACCACTTCGACGTTCTGGTTCTTGATGTACTTCAGGATATTCTCGAACTTCTTTTCAGGAATTCCGTCCTGTCCACCAATTTTGTGAAACAGAAGCGGCGACAGCTGTTTGTACCGGGCAGCGTGGTCAATCTTCTGTTTGACGCTCTTGAGATCAGATGTTCCCATCCGCGACAGGATAGTATCCTTCTTGATAACAGGGACTGCATTCGGCGACGCCCCGAACGAGAGCGTCACGTCGAAGTACTTCTGTGCGAGGTTGAACGTGTTTGGACCGACCACGTTCTTCGGCACGGCCATGTACTTGTGACCATCGTAGCCGTACCTCTTAAGCCACTGCTGTGACTCTTTCATGAGTTTTTCCTGCTCTGTCTTCGAACGTTCGTTCATCGGCGTCGCCTGTGTGTTCGGGTGGCAGATCATGTCCCACCCGTTCTTTACCATCTTGTTCATCTGCGTCCGGTTGAGGAACCCATCGTCGAAGATAGCATCCGTAATGATGGCGTCGACGCCGGAGAAACCGTACTTCTGCATCATCTTGAACGCTTTCGTGTACTGCGATTCGAGGCCGTCGTCGAACGAGAGCATCACCATTCCCTTCTCCGGTGCAGGCACCGTCTTCAGATCGTCCACGTAGAACTCAACGGGCCTGTTCGTGTTGGGGTCCGTCGAGCGGCCAAGGATGCGGATTTCGTACACCTGCGACAGGTCAACCTTTTTCGGGTCCATATCACTGGTGACACCGAGATTAACACGAACCCACTTTCCTTTTGGTCCATAGAGTGTTCGTTTCATCTCAACGATATGACCGCGGTCTGGCGCATACAGTTGGACACCGATTTTTACGAAATCATGTGAAGTACATTTAAATGCGATGGAGAGGTTCTTGTTGCTGAAGTCGGCAGGATTTGAACCAAAGTTGACGCGGTGTATCATCCCTTGCTTCGTCTGCTTGCTCCCAACGACATGAGCGGACTGGGAACCTTCGTACTTCATCTTCGTACTCTTCTTGAGGTTACCCTGTCCATCGACAGCACTCCACGCACCGAGCTTCTCAAAGTCCTCAAAGGTTTGTGGACCAGACGGTGCCTCATTGTTCCCACCCTTCGTCGTTGTCTCCTCGCTATTATCGTTGGTAGTGGTGGAGGTGGTAGACGTTCCAGCACTTCTGTTTTCGGTGGTGCTGCTCGTCGTCGAGGAACTCTCTTTACCGGTACCGGCACATCCAGCAAGGCCAGTTATACCGGCTGCTCCGACCGTTGTCAGAAACGTGCGTCGTGTCTGTCGTCTCATTGCTACCATATCTAAACAGACATAGGTATTTTCTTATATGGCGCTTAAGAGTACAATGCCAACGATTGTGTATGTGAGAAATCGGGGGTCAAAACATCGTTTACAACGTTTCCAACAGAGGGAAAACGAGGAGGGAATGAACTAGGCACCCGATAATTAATATGTAGGGTTGTATGGAGTGTTTTGATGGCGTCAGATAAGCAAAATCGAAGCATTACTAGTCGTAGAACCTATCTTAAACTCACTGGATCAATCATAGCATCGGCCTCGATTATGGGGTCAGCCGCTGGGGATAAGTCCGATTATGAAGATCAATACGAGACAGTTATTGACATTACAGAGGTCGGTGCGGATGACGAAGGAAACGAGTCAATAACGCCGATACTAGAAGAACACGCGGACGACAACACGCTGCTCTATTTCCCCTCCGGACGATATTACATGGACGACCAGTTCCGTTTTACCGGGTTCAACAACTTCGGAATGGTGGGAGACGATGCGGAACTCGTTCCTGCAAGCTATGACGACTTTGACGAGGGTGGCGACGGGAACTATCGTCTCTTCCGAATGGGAGTTGATTACGATCCTGGGAAAGACCTCCGGATCGAGGGATTCACCGTCGACCAGAGCGCAGACAACACAGGTATTCGTGTCATCGAAGCTGCAGTCGACGACGGCCTCGTGGTTCGAGACATAGAAATCGTCGGGCAACACGACAGCGGGACGTGGGGTCCAGGACGATTCGTCATTACCGACTCTGACGGTGAGGGACTTGTCGAGAACTTCAGCGCATCCGACGGTGCTGTATGGGAGGGGAATGCACCAAGTGATGCGCTGTGGCGTGGTCCGACCGGGATCATCTCGAACAACAACAAAGGGACGCTGACCTTCCGCGACTGCATTCTCGGAAGCTTCCCAGACAACGGCCTGTACGCTGCACACGGATCCGGTTCGATTCAGATCGAGGGTGGCCGCTTTGAGGATAGTCTGGGTGCGAACGTCCGCCTTGGTGGCAACAGCAGCTACATTGAAGACGCGGACATCATCGTTAGTGAACAGGATTCCCACGGTATCGCCCAGCGTGGTATTCGCTTAGAAGAAGGAACTGACCTCGTTGTACGGAACGTTGAGATCCAGACGAGCGTCGAAATGAGCCCCGCTATCTGGGTTACGAATGGTGCAGACGACACAACCGTCGTCGACTCGACCATCACAACCCGAGCTGATGGCCCAGGGACAGCAATCTCTATTCGAGAATCATCGGGTCGGGTAGAGATCAAGCAGACTACCGTTGACCACGAGACCGACGGTGGACCAGCCATCAAAATCAAGCAGGGTGACAAACCTGCTACCCTTGAGAACGTTACCGTTGTCGGAAGCGCACCAACCAATGGCACTCGGAGTGCAATCCAGAACGGTCGTGACAATTCTGAGTTCCGTAACATCAGGGTCGATCACGGGGGGGGAGAGGGTCGACGTGCACTGATGAACACAGCAAACAACGTTGTAATCTACGAAGGGGATTATGTCTCCGAAGACAACGCAATCGTCGAGAGCGGCACCGGAACGTTGATCGAAAACGTCTCGGCACTTGCGCGCAGCGGCAACGCAGGACTTCGCATCACGGACGACGCCGAAGACGTGACAGTCACGGATTCTCATATCGGTAACGGTATCGACGACAACAGTTCGGACGGATATGACGGCGGCAATAACAGTTCGGAGTACGACGGTGGCGACGACAACGACGGGGATGCAGGCGACGGTGCCGATGGTAATTCTGGCGATGGTTCAGATGGCGGCAACGATGGTAGTTCAGGCGATGATTCTGACAGCGGTTCAGACGACGGCTCCGATAGCGGTTCAGGCGATGATTCTGACAGCGGTTCGGACGATGGCTCCGATAGCGGTTCAGACGACGACTCTGACAGCGATTCTGACGACAACAGCGGTGGTAGCGTCTGTAGATTCCGGTGACCGAACAACGACTACAAACTACCCCGACCAACTTACTTCGTGCGTTGAGGATGAGTATCTCTGTTTCGGTGACACGCTTTGCAGGCACGACCGTGTCCGTAAGCACAGTCGCCAGGGGCTCCATTCGGAACATTCTATCGACGTTGAAAAGACCGTCAGAGTTGAATTTCTGTTACGCTATCATCCACTGGTCTGACGTCTCGGGTTGTTAGGAATGAAACTGGACCGCGCGAATATGATACGCATCCGATCGCTCACTGAGCCGTTCAATCCTGAACCCATGGTCGCGAAGATACTCTTCAATTTCCTCAGTTGACGTTCCATACTCCGCACTGAGATTGTGGTGGAGTTCCACATAGACAACGCGAACGTCAGCAAGTCGTTCACCAAACCCCTTAAGTACTTGCAGTTCCGCACCTTCTACGTCGATTTTGAGGATATCCGGTGCAGGATATCGACCCTCCTCGATTAGTGTCTCGCCCCGGAATACCTCTATTTCAAGTTCACCATCCTGGGAAAGCGCGTGTTTACCCTCGCCGTAATTGTGACCCTTGATCGCGAGCAGCCCAAAACCATCCTCGTCTGAGAGCGCGACTTCTGCGACATTCCACTGGCTCACAGGAATATTCGCAGAAAGATTGAGGCGAAGTCGAGCCGTGTTTGTCGGCATTGGTTCGAAGGCGATGACCAACCCGCTCTCGAGACATTTCCCGACAAAACAGGTATGTGTTCCAATATTCGCTCCAATATCGTACACGACGTCCGATTCGCGAACGTCGTCTAACAGGGATTCGATGACAGCTTGTTCGCCGACAAGCGACGTCACCCGAGAATATTCGGTTCGAGAGTCAGTGGAGAACTCGACCGCCATTCCTCCGATGGTCACCGAAACCGACCAGTGGTGGACTGCGAGAATAGAATGCCAGTAGAGTGTCGAAATCGCGGGTGCGATTCCCACCCGTTTACAAAGATTCCATAGGCGGCTTTGAGCGGCCCATCGCTCCAGATGACCCATACCACACACCTCGAGAGTAGAGTTATAAAGATATATCATCGATTATTGGCTTTGAAACGTGGGTGAATCGCCTTAATAGTCGTATAATAAAGCATCGAACGGACCCTTCGTCAAGGATATCGATATATTTACAAACAAAGAAAATTGAATTTAAGTGCTTAATTTAAAATATTAATTGGAAAACACCAGCATATTATAATCGGATTTAGTATAGTACAATTGAATTAGTATTTGATTTATTAAAGATGATCGCTATGAGCGATTTGATATTCGGCCTGAAAAAGCATCATGAATTATTAGAAGAATATCCATTTCAGATAACGCTACCCATTTACTGAATCAGTCTATCCACTATCTCCTAGGAAGACGCCAAGCAACCTTTCCCCACTTATCCGCTCATAGAGAGATTGCCGATGGTCGAGTCAGGATCTGCGATGCGTTTCGGATGTTGACAAGTAGGTTTCAATGTGTGCAAACCACTTCAGAGATTCCTAAACACAATTTTATTGATATTATACTGTGTATAGTTAACCGTCGTTGACCCAATAGGTAATAGTAGAGCCAACCGTGACACGAGCGAGAGAAGAAAGCATGAGACTAAATCGGCGAGCAATCCGATACTGCCGTGGCACGGAGCGACCGCCAGCTAACCCAATGGAGGCGCACGAATGATGAACAAAGAGATATTTGGTGTCTTTAGTGACCGAGATGATTTCGAACAATTCCGTTCTGAGCGGGAATTCGATGACATCGTGACGAGTGACGTCGGGACCGTCGGTATCCGAGATACGGGGCTTGGGATTCCAGGACGGAGCGCTTCGTACTCCGGAGAACTCGGGTCGTGTATTATTTGGGGCGAGGCATATCCAAACAAGCGAGGGTGGTCCGAACCTGCGCGGTGGCTGTTAGAGCAGTACGCGGAGAAGGGAACGGACGCGATCCGCTCGCTTAACGGGTCCTATCTGGCGTTTATCGAATACGACGGAGAGCCGATTATCCTCACCGACACGATCCGATCGTGGGAGTGTTTCTACACCGACGATCCTGGCATTCGAGTGTTCGGGTCCGACGCAGCGGAAGTCGCAAAAACCATTGACAACCCGACGATGCATCGACAGTCCGTAGGCGAATTCCTTCACATGGGTGTCGTCCTCGGCGACAAGACACTGTTTCATGAACTGCATCGCGCACCGTTCGACGGCTACCTGACCGCAGAGGAAGCGAGTGAACTCGATCGATTCGTCTACAATGAACAAGAGATGGACTACGCGAGCGAACTCGCGGAGCGGATGCAGCGCGCGATTCGGCTCCGATCGCACCAGCCGGGCAAGAAAGGATTGTTGCTGTCGGCGGGATACGATTCACGGACATTATTATCCCAGTTACCTGACCTTGACCACACGTACACTGTTGGAATGCCGAACGCACAGGAAGTAAAAGTCGCCCGTCGCTTGGCGAAACAGTACGGTGTGGACCATACGACGCTGGTAACAAACGACCGGTACATAATGCCCGGAGAGCAGAAAGTGCGTGACACACAGGGAATTAAAGAGTCCATTCACATTCATCACGCAGGCTACAACAGCGAGATGGAAGTGGATACAATGTATCATGCCTTGCTGTTCGACACGCTCCTGAAGGGATTCGGCCATAAGCGAACAGAGGTGGAGCTGTTCGGAAAGAAGGTTCCGACCAAGAAATTGGAGGAGAATCCCGATCCAATCGAGGCTTCACTGGACAACTTCGGTTATCTCCCCAAGCGGAGCCAGAAGGTCGCGAATAAGTATACTTCCGACTCGGACGCTGCTGGGGAATTCGTTCGCCAAGCCATCACCGCAGAATTCGATCGTTGTTGGAGCCGAACCGATTCCGTGCAGAACGCCCTATCACTATTCAGCATTCGTAATCAGCCAACAATTCCGTCCCGGACACACCTTGCAGATAATTACCTCGAATCGTTCATTGCCGCTGACACAGAACTGCTGGAGTGGCACCTGCAGACGCCACCGGAATATCGGAACACGTCGACGCTCATTCGGGCAATTCGGCAGTTGGATGAGGATATGTTCCGTCACCGTCCCCCAGACCGCCCGTACACCTCAACGCTGCTGTCCGAAATCGAGCAGTTTGCGCGACGGAAGCTTCCACTCATCACGGAGTTCCAACCGGCGTGGCCCGACCGGCAGAAGGTGTACGACCGCTACAACTTGGATCAGCGGTTGTTCCCGGAAAACAAGACGATTCACGACCTTCCGTCACGTCACAAGCTTCGTATCAACGATATGGTTGGCTGGGTCGCTCAGTGTTCGGAGAACATGGTCGACCCGACGGACGTTCTATACATGCCGAATGAACCGAACACGAGCAGTAAAGCAGGGTCAAAACGACGTGGAGCTGGCGAGGTACCGTCGGAAAACTGATTAGCAGCCGTATAATAAAACCCGGTCCGGCCGATTTTTAGTGCAATGAGTACGAATAGCCGCTGGTGGTTTCTCGATCTTGTGTTAGTGCTCATGCTAACCGTTATCGGAGGAATCGTCGCATATGCTGAACTCGGCGGACGATTGCGTGTTGTCTTCGTGCTTCCACTCGTTGTATTTCTCCCAGGATACGTGCTTATGTCGGCACTGTTTCCGGGAAGTGACGAAGACAAAGAACGGACGTTTGGAACGGGAAACGACGATGCAAAATATGCAGTCGGTGGCCCCGAGCGAGTCGCGCTCTCCGCAGCGCTGAGCGTTGCCATCGTTCCGATGATAGCCGCACTCTCCAGCTTCACACCGTGGGGCGTTCGAGTACATCCAATTCTGTACGGAATCGTCGGATTTACCCTGATATTCACTCTGATAGCATTCGCCCGACGAATACGCGTACCAGCCGGACGGCGATACTCTCCCGGCGTTCCGAGAGTGTTGTTCAGTCCACGTGGGCACTCGAACCAAGGTCTGACTGTGGCACTGAATGTCGGGATTGTCATCAGTGTCATCCTACTTGCGTCAACTCTGGGTTTCGCGATACTCAATCCACCACAGGGAGAGGCGTTCACTGAATTCTACATGAACACGAACAAAGTGAACGACCAAACAAATACGCTGTACAATACGAACCTCGCTGAGGAGGGTGTGACAGCCAACATTCACAGTCACGAACGGAAACGAATGGACTACACAGTTGTTGCCGTCATCGAGCGGGTCGAAGGAGGGAGTGTCACCGAGCGGTCTCAGTTTGCCAAAGAGCAGATCACCGTCAACGCAGGGGAGAAAAAGCAGGTGAAGCTCACCGGAGACCCAGCGTTCACCGGCGATAACGTTCGTGTTCGTCTACTCCTCTACAAGGGGTCCGCCTCGGGAGAACCGTATCGTATGACGCGTGCCTGGGTCTCCTCGGGGAGCGCACCCACAAATCAAGCAAGCTCAATCGACGAGGGCCAGAGGTCCGACAGCGGTGAAGAGTCCGACGATGGTGGGGACAACGGCCAAGAGACGACACAACGACAGACGGCCGAACAGCAGACAACAGAGCAACGACAGACGACGAGCCAGCAAACGACCCAACGCCAGACGACACAGCGTCAAACAACGACGATTTCGCAACCAACATCGACAACGATCACGACAACAGCAGCGGGAACGGCGTCAACGACTACCACGACGGCAGCAGGAACGACATCGACAGGTACCACTACCACAACGACCACCGACGATGGCGGCTTCTTCTCGTGAAGTTCAGGGACGAGAACTGAGCGCCGCCAGACGTGAATGGGTTTCTTTTCTTGTCGACACATCCGGAATTCTTCACGGGAATATGCTATCCCATATTCAGTTTGAATACTCGCCGTACTATGGAGTGTAGCCGCTGTCAAACCAAACGTGAGTGAAAGAAGAAATAAACTGAGTTATCCGTACTGAGAACAGACGCGATGAACACCCCCCTCGAAGTTGATTTCGGGTTTTCGACGTACACCAGAACCACGTCAGTACCAAGCTATTCGTTGATGTACTCGACGACGGTGTTGAAGTCGTAACACTCCCCCGTGCCGAGGTTATAGAAGTCAGTCAGTTTGCTCTCGGCCGCGAGTTCGGGGCCGCTGATGATATCCGAGACGTACGTAAAGTCCCGCGTTTGACTGCCGTCACCGTAGATATCTGGCGAGTTACCGTGCACTATGTCGCCGTGACCTGGGCAATAATGTTAGCAAACTCTCCCTTGTGTTCTTCCGTACCACCGTAGCCCTGATACACAGAGAAAAATCGCATCCCGGCTATGTTCATGCCGTAGCGGTGGACAAAATATTCGGCGTAGCGTTCCGGTCCAGTTTGGACGCTTCGTTGCCCGTGTGAGCTCCCACGTCCATATCTTCCGGCGATGGTTCCATTCGGCTACTGTAAATCGAGGAGGTCGTCGCGTAGACGACAGAATCACAGCCATCCTCTCGCGCTTGCTCGACGGCGTTGACGAATCCCTCCACATTCACCCAGACACCCTTCGTCGGGTTTTCCTCGTGCATCGCGTAGGACGACAACGCGGCGAAGTGAAAAACGACGCCCACATCCGTTGAGGTGTCTTCGAGAACGCTTCGTTGATAAAACTCAACCGCCTCGGTGAGATTGTCCGCAGTCCCGAGATAACTGCCATCGATCGCGGTGACCTCGTTCTCCTCGGCGAGATAATTCGCGAGATTCGAGCTGATAAATCCGGGACCGACGGTAACTAGAATACGTTGTCCTTCTATGGAGAGTCATGCAAGAGAAAGGGATCATCTTATCTTGCCTTATATCGTCCGGTTAGCACAAAGCATCACGTCACCGTTGTTGTAGAGGATGCTCTGGTCGGGGCGACAGATCTGTTGCTGTGACACCTGCCGGCGAACAGGGACGCTAGCAGTCGTTTGGTTCCCATCCACCATCACGTGTTTCACGAGGAGGAACTTGGGTGTCCCCGTAGATTGATACCGTCGGTAGACGGTGATGGAATGGTTCGTCGGCCCGTCCCTATTGTCAGCGGAGAGGTTGGCCGCCGAGGCAGGATATGACCCCGTTCTTGTAAACACCGTCTGATAGGGATGATCTGTATGGAGTACCTTACTTTGTGAGACCGAGTCGGGTGAGCCGGTCATATCCGATATGGTGTAAACCGCCGCAACCTCGGAGTTTGTGTACGTCAAGCGTGCCTGCTCGTCCTTGAATACCGGGCTGTCGATAGCACCGTGACTGGACATCACCATCACGCTCGGATAGAGAAGCGCGACAACGAGCAGTGCAGCCACAACGACATTCCTATTGAGATTATGAACTAGATAGCCAACACCGAGGGCAGCAAGGATAGCCATCGGTGCGTAAAGGAACGCGAACCATCGCTGCGGGATGAAGTTACGAATTCCGAACATTGGCAATCCGAGGGTAAATCCAGTCATCACGACGGTCGCGAACAAGAGCGTGAACACCGCATGTGAGATGCGCTTTCGGCGCAAGACATACAGACAGCCGATGACCGTCAGGCCGAAGAGGATGAGGTATCCCATTACATCGACATACATCGCCACTTTCTGCATGAGAGTCGGGGCTGGAAGAGAGATATACTGGGAATTATTGCTCGCGAGGTTCAATAGGCCCGCACTCGACACCAGCGTCTCTTCAAGATATAATAGCACGGTTTTGAGGAACGAGTTCCCATTATAAGGGGTGAATGACCACATGAAGGTGATAAGCCCTACGTCAAAGGCGAGCAGTCCCGCGAGGTTGACCGGTTCCAGTGTCCGGTAAACACCTGGCCGTCGGGCTGTCGTCTGGAAAAGCCCCAGTTTGAGAACGAACTGGGCGAGAAGACCTGAGAACAGGACGACAAGCATGATGAACGTCGATACTTGATGAGTCAAAATGATGGCAATCGAGAGGAACACGAGTAGGCCGAAGTCCTGTGCGTTGTACTCCAGCCGCATGATGCGGAGGAGTGCATATATGATGGCAGCGAAGAACAACAGTCCGTGGCTCGTCGGAATGATATGTATTCCCCACTCAATAAAATAGTCACCGACGGAGTAAAGCATCGCCGCGAACACCGCCCAGCGCACAGGGACGAGTAGTTTCGTCGCTCCATAGACAAACAGAATTGTCATTGGAAAGACCACACCGATAGAAAGGTACAACGCGTTACGAAGCGATACGTCGTACAACATTGCCGCAGACGCAACAAGTAGATGGAATAGCGGTGCTGCAATGTGTTTGTTCCCGTTCATCGCGGAGAGAGAGTGCTGTTCGAGTACACCCCCAGCCAACTGAGTCATGTGAGTCCAAATGTCAATACCTATATATGACGGTGTGGTATACATCGCCATGAGTCGGATGACGAACGCGAGAGCAAGAATCTGTATTAGCAAAAGCGACGGGAGAAGATCCTCTTCGTCCACAAACAGGATTTGGAGGATGATGAGCGTCCCCGTTGCACCCGAAAGCAGGTGAAACAGAAGGGAACGCTCGCCCGTGTACAGTGCGATGACAACCATTGCGGTCATCATCACGAAGCATATGCTCGGCAGGGCTTGGGTAACTATCCGCGAAAGAGACGGATAGGCGTGCATCGTCTCGCGGTCGTTACGAACGGCGAGCAGATAGAGTCCGCACCCCAATCCGAGGACGATGGGTATCGTCGTGATGTACACCTGCGAAGCGAAAAACCGCAGTGGAAACAGCCCGAGAGCAATAATAAGGCCAATAATCGCGGCATCGACGTCGAACCGTCGCTGACGTAGCCAGCTCTCCATTCTCCCGGACATTAGTACCTCCGTTTGTCGAGTTGTGGGTCTATCATAGTAGTTAAACCTCCGCACCTGATCGCTCCGTCCGACCGCGTGCGTTCTGGGAACGACCCATGATTGCACGCAAAATTACGTCAGTCGTGTCTACCTTGTCGTCGAGCAGTCGATCTCGTCGTTCTTGCCAGTCAGTATTGTCTTCAAGGATGAAGACTGCTTTTTCAAGTGCTCTCACGTGTCGATCTTCCTGCTGATAGTTGAACAGAAGTTCGTAGCGCTCGTCTAGTTCGTCCGTATATCCCATCGTGAGTGTGTTGACATAGATGGCAGGTGTACCAAGAACGGCACTCTCGGCAGCCATCGTTGCGCCCTCCCCGACAAACAGGTCTGCAAAGGCAAGCAAGTCATGCATCCGATGTGGCGGAACGGTCGCTCGACGCGATTCAAGTGAAGAGGGAAGCGAACGTTCAGACGTGATGAGTACCTCCGAACCGGCGTCCTCCAATCGTTCCACTACGTCACGTACGTCATCAAAGCCGCCCTGCCCCACGTCATGTGAAGCGCCCCATTCGACAAGACGCAAGACTGTGAACGTCTCCTCTGGATTCAAACCGAGGTCCTCAACCACTTCGGAACTTGGTGTAAATCGGTCGGGGTGCAGATATGCGAGTTCATGGTAGCCGGGATAGCGGATCTGTTTCGAACCGGCATTTTGCGTATAGCAATCAGGTGTATAAATCGCATCCGCAAACGGGAACGCGAGATTCTGGATGAGTTTTGCGTGTTCCGTATCATAGAAGATAACACTCCTCGCTCCCGTGACTTTCGCCACATGTGCAGCAGCGACACCACCGATCGCCATAATAACGTCGGGTTTTAGCTGAATAGTACGTCGGAGCAGACGTGCCTCGTAGATCGCCTGTACCCGTGCTAGTTCAGACAATCCCGAGGCGGTACCAGCCAGCACTTCATGGCTAATGTCGTACCGGCGGAGCAGTTCGACCGCCATCTCTTTTTCGCGGGCAAAGACCTGCACGTCGTGGCCATCCGCCTCTAATTCCGCAATCGCGTTGCGGAAGAAGTGGACATGTGCCGGGTGCTGAATGGTGACGAACACCCTCATGTGTTTTCCCTCCTGTCGAGAAGAATTCCAACAAGGATACCGACCACACCAATGAGGAGCGACGTAAGCGATTTTTGGGCATTGTCGCTTTTCGTCCCGGTGAGGGTTGACCCAAGGGCTCGGAATCCAAGTGCGATACCCGCCAACCCACTTACGACGCCGAAGATATAGGCGATTCCAAGTGGATGAGTTCGGTAACGCGAGTCGAGTCGCCAGAAGAAGTTCTTGAGGAGCATGAGAGACACTTTGGGAATGTAGTCGCCATACTGAATGCTGCTCTCCTCGTCACCGTACGTCGCGGGCATATCCACGTCTTCGACGCTCATGCCAGCCACGTTCAGTTTGACGAGGATGTCGTTGCAGTAGCCGTAGTACTCGTACAATCCTTCAAGGTTGATGGCTTCGAGCGCCGACAGGGAAATCGCAGTGTAGCCGTTCTGCGGGTCAGTCACGTCCCAGTAACCGCTGGCAATGCGCGTCAGTCCCGTCAGCGTCCAATTGCCGAGCAGACGGAATCGGGGCATCTCGTGGCGAAGGTCCGAGTTCGAAAGACGGTCGCCCTTCGTGTAGTCTGCATTGCCCGCCACGATGGGGTCCAGGAAGCGCGTCATTATGCTAGGGTCCATCTGACCGTCTGCGTCGATGGTGACAGTTATCTCCGTCCCGTCCTCACGAGCGGCGAGATAGCCCGTTTTGATAGCCGCACCAGCACCTCTGTTCTCTTCATGCTGGATAGCGACGACATCACCATTGGTGTTGTCACTTTCACCAGCACGAGGCGCACGTTCTATCGCCGCATGCGCTCGGATTTCATCCCACGTACCATCGGTCGAGGCGTCGTCTACCACATAGATGCGGTCTACGAAGTCAGGTAGCGAATCGAGGACATCGCCGACGAATCCTTCTTCGTTGTATGCGGGCACGACGACGCCTATCGTGTGCCCTTCGTACATCTATACCCTCCGGTACGAAAATCCGGCGTCGGAGACCTTCTTGGCGTCAAACGCACCTGTCACATCCACGAAGGCCGGGTTGTCGTTCATCGCCGCCGCCAGTTCCTCTAAGTCAAAGTCGTAGAATTCGCGGTGGGGTGTCGCGAGAATGATGCCGTCGAATCCTTCGGTGGAAAACTCGTCGTCCTCCTGCATCGCAACGCCGAACTCCTGGACCATGAGTTCGTGATCCCCGTGTGGGTCGTACCCGACAGTTTCGATGTCAAACTCGTGGAGTTGGCGAATAATACCGTCCACCTTTGACGTACGGATGTCTGCCACGTCCGGTTTGTACGTGACCCCAAGGATGAGAACGCGACTGTCGCGGAGCGGCTTGCCGGACCGGTTCAGCTCCTTTATCATCATGTTCGAGATATGAGTGGGCATGGCCTCGTTCACGTCACGACTCTGTTGGATGAGTGGTGGATTGAACCCGGCCTTCTTAGACCGGTGGATGAAGAAGTATGGGTCAACAGGGATACAGTGCCCACCGACGAGTCCTGGTCGGTAGTCGTGGAAGTTCCACTTTGTGCCTGACGCTTCCAGAACTGCACGTGTATCAATATCCATGTCCATGCTGTCGAAGGCCATCGCCAACTCGTTCACGAGAGCGATGTTCAGGTCGCGCTGAATGTTCTCTACGGCCTTGCTCGCCTCCGCAACCTCCATAGAAGCAGCCTTGTGAACGCCCGCGTCGATAACCGTCGAATATAGTTCGGCGATGTCGTCGCGAACGTCGTCGTTCATTCCACCGACTACTTTCACTACGTCGCGAAGGCCGTGTTCCGGGTCACCCGGCGTCGCACGTTCCGGAGAGTAACCCACGAAAAAATCCTCGCCGCAGGTCAATCCGGACGACTCCTCGATTGCAGGGAGGAGAACTTCACGCGTCGCCCCGGGAAAGACCGTCGATTCGAGGATGACAGTGGTATCGGGAGACATGAACTCACCGATGGTGCGTCCAGCCGCCACTACGAAGTCGAGATTCGGTTGGTCATTTTCGTCGACCGGCGTCGGAACGGCGATCATCACGTAATCTGCACGGGTGATCTTTTCGGGGTCGTTCGTGTAGGTGATCTCACTCTCCGCGACCGCATCGTCACCGAGGTCACCCGTTGTATCAGTGCCGCCACGAAGGGTTTCGACTTTTCCGTCGTCGATGTCGAAGCCAACAACGTTGTAACCCTCTTGGTCGAATCCGACTGCCAACGGGAGTCCAACATAGCCGAGACCGACGACGCAAATTGTCGCTTCCCGGCTATCTGTTACGTCACTCTGGTCACTTCCGGGATGGTCCCGTTGCCCGTCTATATCTCCTATCGTCGAGTTCATGCGTGATGGTCCTCCATTCGGTTGAGCTCCGTTAGCGTCCGCACCGAAGACAGGTATCGAAGGAAAAAGGTAGTAGATTTCCTTCGGGTTCTTCGGTCAGACAGATTCCTCGTTAGAATCCATTAGACCATGTAGCCTTTATTATACACTGACTAAGAGCCTCGTACCGCAAAAATGCCGTTTTCCGAGTCGAAATTGATGAGAGACAGTAACATAGGTCAGTCAACCCGTCCGGAACAAGTAGTATAATTAACCTATTCCTTTCAGACAATGGGCTACAGACATGAAGAGAACAATTTAAAACAAGCTAACAAGAAAATAGTGGTTCCAGAAGAGACACAAATCACAATGGTATGAAAATACATGCAGGAAGAAAATCGGAGGAAGGAGTCGAGGTGAACTCGATAAAACAGTTTGAAAGGTAATAAAGCGGGAACGGACCGTTCGAAAACAGGCTGCAACTTCCGGGAGTAGCTTCTCCATTTATTATCCCCCCAA
Source organism: Haladaptatus sp. CMAA 1909 (assembly GCF_043952005.1). Lineage (NCBI taxonomy): Archaea > Methanobacteriati > Methanobacteriota > Halobacteria > Halobacteriales > Haladaptataceae > Haladaptatus > Haladaptatus sp. CMAA 1909. Next base: position 19,432 of record NZ_JBIOAV010000007.1, read on the forward strand.
CGAACCCAGCATGTATGAGCACAACGACACAACAGGCCAAAGAACAATCTCCTCCGATAGACACGCCCACGTCTTTAGAGTTAAAAGACGACCAAATCTATCATCTCCTCCAGAACGAGCGACGGCGTCACGTACTTCGATACCTCCATGAGACAGAGGGGGAGGTCTCGATGCGCGACATCGCAGAGCAGGTCGCTGCATGGGAAAACGAGACGAGCGTGCAAGCGATCACGTCTAGTGAGCGCCAGCGTGTGTACATTCCGCTGTACCAATCTCATCTCCCGAAACTCGATGAAAAGGGGATCATTGAGTACGACCAGAGCCGTGGAACAGTTAGAGAGATGGATGCAGCGGACGTATTGTACGAGTACCTCAAACCGGAGACGTGCGATGATGACGTCGACGAGGAGGGAAATACACACACATCGACCCGATGGGAACGGTACTATCTCGGCGTATCGGGTCTCGGTGCGACTCTCCTCGCCGGATCGACACTCGGAGTTTCACCCTTCTCGTTGCTCCCGCATGGATCGGTCGGAATTGCGATTCTTGGAATGTTCTGTTCACTCACACTTAGACAACGATTCGCGTAACGACTAATAAATCGGTGGAGAGAAGAAAAATTTCAGGATTAGTTTGTTACTAATACAGATCGTATTCTCATTTTCATACATCTCTGTTTTCAAAATTCCAAGAGGTGCAAACGATTTCAGTCGTAACCTACTAGTAATACAGGCTAAATACAACAGATAGACTCAATAGAAATCCGAATACACAAGAAAAAGACTCAGCACGAAAATACCAGACATAGAACTATTCACCAGACGAAACTAGAAGCAAAAGCAACACCAATATGATAAACCGGCATCTAGCGATATTCTCGATCTGTTTGCTTCTTTTTGCCACCGTCGCCCCCGCCGGTGGAGCACCGACGGGTAATCAACTTGTTATTCAGAGCGTCACATACACTGGACCAGGAGTTGCAAAATCAGGACCGAATATGACCTATCTCTGGGACTCCGAGCCCCACAATCAGAGTGTTACAGTGTACACAGGCAATCGATCTGGACGCTACCAAGTGTGTACGAAGTTCCGTGGACCCGACAACAACACGACGAATAGCGCTACGTGTCGCGACGTCCAGTTCAGCACTAGTACCGTACAGCAGATCAATTTCACCTCTGGAGGCATTTTATCGAACGTCAGCGGGCGTCAGGAAGCCGTCGTTACCGTCCAAACCGGTGGGGAAATTATCGCAAAGCGAACTGCTCCCGTCTACCCCATGGTAAAGACAGGCGACGATGACAATGATGGGTTGACAAATAAAAAGGAAATCAAGATCGGAGCCAATGTATCGAGTAAGGATTCCGACAAAGACGGCCTTGAAGACGGTGAAGAAGTGAACAACTACGGGACGAATGCGACGGATGCAGATACGGACGGCGACGGCCTTCGTGACGATCAAGAGGTAAGCATCGGGTCGAACCCAACTCGCAAGGATACGGACGCGGACGGACTAAGCGATGGGCGTGAGTACGAACTCGGTACAAACGCCAGTCAAGCAGATACGGACGACGACGGGGTGACTGACGTCGCGGAGTTAGATGGTGGAACTAAACCTACCAACCCGGATACCGATGGCGATGGGCTAAACGACAGCGAGGAGGGCGCACTGGTCACGGATCCCACCAAATCGGACACAGATGACGATGGACTGGACGACGGAGAAGAGCAAAAGCTCGGTACCGATCCGTCAAAGGTCGACACCGATAGCGACGGATTAGAGGACGGAAAAGAGGTGAAAATCGGGACCGATCCACTGGAAAGAGACACCGATGGCGATGGGTTGAGCGACGGGTTCGAACATGGGTTCGGAACGGGCCCGAACAGTCGCGTTCTCACGGGGGGGCTGTATCTCGTTGTCCTTAGTCTTCTTGTCGGGACTGCGTTACTGATACAGCGAAACGGGATCGATTGGCTTCCGATGAGGTCCGATGACGAGACGAGGACTGAACTCGAACCAGAACCCAAACCGTCGACGCAATATGAGACGATGACGACGGATGCGGACCGCGTACTGAAACACCTACGAGAAAACGGTGGTCGGCTCCCACAAGGAGAGATTATTGAACGGACTGGCTGGTCGAAATCGAAAGTCAGCCGTCTCCTATCCAAGATGGAAGACAGAGAACAGATCAGTAAGATCAATATCGGGCGGAAAAACATCGTCATCCTCTATGGGCAAGAACCAGGGAATACGAACGATTTGTCCAAAAAGCAAGAGTAAAAGCGGTTAAAGCTGCCACACGTTCGTGGCGGTAGCCGTATGGGCTGGCAAATTTAACTCAGATGTAGTATATTCAAACTGGATGAGGTTCGAGATGGGTGTCGATAGATTTGTCTTACATCCCTGCTAAGATTCCCCCTTAATCAGTCTATAGTAATGGGGATAGAGTGAAATGTAGAAGTTAAGAGCCAGTCGTCACCAGTAGTTGGGCGGCGGGACTATAGGACACACTATGAACTACCCTGACACACTAGACGAACGTGCGGCAGTTCGTTCCGACATGGTCCTCAATACGGGAGGGCATACCGGTCCAGAGCTACAGTGCGAGCAGCTTACAAGACGAGCAGAGGTGCCATAAGATGTGTGGAATCATCGCTCGGATCGGCGAAGGAGATGCGATAACAAAACTCGTGACGGGGCTCGAAAACCTCGAATATCGAGGGTACGATTCCGCCGGTGTCGCTATCCAGAACGGGTCCGGAATCTCCGTGTATAAGCGCTCCGGACAGATATCCGACCTGAAAGACAGCATCGTCGGAAGCGTCCCGAAGGGGAACGTCGGTATCGGCCACACCCGCTGGAGTACGCACGGCCCGCCGACCGACGCGAACGCCCACCCACACACCAGCGAGACCGAAAATGTCGCCGTCGTCCACAACGGAATCATCGAGAACTACACCGAGCTGAAAGAGTGGCTCGAAGGAAACGGCCACGAGTTCACGAGCGATACCGACACGGAAGTCATCCCACATCTCTTCGAATACTATCTCGATGATTCGCCGAGTATCGAAGACGCGTTCCGCAAGACCATCAACGACCTCGAAGGAAGCTACGCAGTGGCCGCGCTCGTCGACAGCGTTGACGCCATCTACGCGGCCCGGCAGGGATCGCCGCTCATCCTCGGACTGGACAACAACGAGTACTACCTCGCCAGCGACGTTCCGGCCTTCCTCGACCACACGGACAGGGTCGTGTACTTCGAGGACGGCGACGTCGCCGTCCTCGAACCGAACGGCGTGACGATGACCGACCTCGAAGGTAACATGGTCACCCGCGACGTGGAACGAATCGACTGGGACCCCGAGGACGCCGGAAAAGGCGGATACGAGCATTACATGCTTAAAGAGATCAACACCCAACCTAACGCACTCACCAACACCATCGAGGGGCGAGTGGGCGACGGCGGGGTCAACCTCGAAGCCTTCCCGGAAGGATCGTTCGAAGGCGTCGACGACGTGCAGTTCGTCGCCTGCGGAACCTCGTACCACGCGGCGCTGTACGGGCAACAACTCCTCAACCAGACGGGGATGCGCGCACAGGCGTTCCGTGCCAGCGAGTACGTCGACGCGGCGACCGGTTCCATCACGGAGAACACGCTGGTCATCGCCGTCACGCAGAGCGGAGAAACGGCGGACACCCTCGGCGCGCTCCGTGGAGCGAAAGAGCGTGGCGCACGGACCGTCACGGTGACGAACGTGATGGGTTCGACCGCGGCCCGGGAGGCCGACGACGCGCTCTTCATCCGCGCCGGCCCCGAAATCGGCGTGGCCGCCACGAAGACGTTCTCCTCGCAAGCGGTCATGCTCTCGCTTCTCTCGCTCCGCCTCGCGGAGGACATCGAGACGGCAACCGCACCGGAGGACAAGGCGGAACTGCTCGAGGACTTGGAGGAGCTACCCGAACACGTTCAGCGGGTCCTCGATACCACGACCGCCAAACGGATCGCTAGCCGGTATACCGGGAGCGAGGCGTTCTTCTTCATCGGTCGTGGGCTGAACAACGCCGTCGCCAAGGAGGGCGCGCTGAAGTTCAAGGAGATCACCTACGAACACGCGGAAGGCTTCGCCTCCGGCGAACTGAAACACGGGCCGCTCGCGCTCGTGACGCCGGACACGCCCGTGTTCGCGCTGTTCAACGGCGACAAGGACAAGAAGACGCTCCAGAACGCCAAAGAGGCACAGGCGCGCGGCGCGCCGATCGTCTCGGTTGCACACGCGAACCACCCCGCCGAGAAGATATCCGATGCGTTCCTCGAAATTCCCGAGACACATCCAATGTGGTCGGGACTGCTGGCGAACGTTCAGTTGCAGTTGGTGTCCTACTATGCAGCGAAGAACTTGGGCCGGCCAGTAGACAAGCCACGAAACTTGGCAAAGAGCGTTACGGTCGAATAACCCACGGAAGGGACGACGGTAGTGTCATGGAGTGCGGTCCATTTTTCTTCGCGGGGGCTGGGTTCGAAGTCGGTGGGCGTGAAAGAGCGCGAGCGTCGCAAACGCGAAAACGGTCGCCAGCGCGACGTAAATGACGGATGCGCTGTCGAACACCCACGTGAGCGCCGTTCCACCGGTGCTAAAGATACCGAGCGAGAGATATCGAATACTCCAATCAGGGGAGGACATCGTTTCTCTGGATTACCCGGACGGACCATTATTATCCACCGAGTAAACGGGTGTCGAAGATGTCAATATGATTGATGAATCTGCAGGGATGAAAGACCAAGGGACAGACATGTGAAAACGGCTGAGACGAACGATATCCGGCGAGCCAAAACTTATTACTACCAGTACTGAGTAGTAAGAAATGTCCCAGCGTCGCCGTGGCAAACGTCTGTTGGGACAGCTGTCATCCATACCCTTCCAAACGCTGAAATCGAGAGCTACGGCTCGGGATGAAGTCGGATATCGGGGTGGAATCGAAGGGGGAGAGAGTACATTTCGTGTGTTCTCCACCAGATTTTCTATTTAAAACCAGACTTAGTCTGTTTCGTGTGTCTGGCGTGGTTTCGAGGACCGTTCAAAACCGGGTATCAAAACGGGAGAACCTCCACTTTTAAGGCACAATGCATACTTCGTCCCCGACTCACGGAAAGGATTCTACGAATATTGTCGCTTTTACCTACCACATCCATCGAATCTAGTGTTCAGAAAAGGGGTATACACACCCCACCGTGTCCAGTGTCTTCCCAAGGGACTCGCAGACCAAGACGCTGCTCTACTGTTTACGATTCATCTGTCCCGTCCGAAAATAGAATACGGAGTTATTATTTCTCTCATGGCATAAAATTTTCTCTGTCTGAAATCACATGATATAGACTCGGCCATCGTTCTGTACCAGACACTGGACACGGTGGGGTGCGGAGGTATCGCATCATCCTAGACAAAGGACACACAAGACACACTGGACACCATGGATTTATATCCATGTGATAATAATCATACGTGTAAGGGGACTGTTCGAACCCGATACAGAGATCTATCGTGACCGAGATGTTCTTCGGGAGGATTATCAGCCCGAAAAGATCGTCGGTCGAGATACTGAATTACGGCAGTATATCTCCGCACTTCAACCAGTTATCAACGGTGATTAGCCCTCGAATATATTTCTCTACGGCAAAGCAGGGGTCGGAAAAACAGCCTGTACCGGCTATCTCCTTTCAGAGCTCCAATCTGATGCAGAGCAGTATAATGTGAATATAACACTGGTACGAACGAACTGTGAGGACCTTTCGACAAGCTACCAAGTAGCAATTCAGCTCATTAACGAACTTCGATTATCTTCGAACCAAGTGACAACTGGATATTCCAAGCGTCAAGTCTATAAAATGCTTTGGGAAGAGTTGGAGTCCGTCGGTGATACGATTCTAATAGTTCTCGACAAAGTCGATCACATTGATGATGATTCTATTCTCTATCAAATTCCTCGTGCAAGAGCAAACGGGAACCTCTCCGAGGCAAAAGTCGAAATAATCGGGATTTCGAACGATTTTAAGTTTCGAGAAAGTCTTTCATCAAAAGTACAATCAAGCCTCTGTGAGAAAGAGCTTCAATTTCCCGCATACGAGGCGGATGAGCTTCGAGATATTCTTCGCCAACGTGCCGATGTCGCGTTTTATGACGGGGTTATTTCTGAAGCGGTCATCGCCAAATGTGCAGCGTATGGTGCAAAAGACGCAGGTGACGCCCGACAAAGTCTCGATCTCCTGATGGAAACCGGTGATATTGCCGTTGAGAAACGAACTAGCGAACTCACCGAATCTCATGTCGATGAAGCACGCGAGTCGTTAGAGAAGAGCCGTGTCGTTGAGGGCGTCGCGGGTCTTACTCATCAAGGTCAAATCGTACTGTACGCTTTATTAATATTGAACGAAGAGGGAAAAACGCCAACTCGTGCTCGTGATGTCCAGCCACGGTATGAGATGGTCTGTAACCGTGCAGCGGTTGATCCACTTGTTCCACGTCGGATGCGTGATCACCTCGGTGAGTTAGCAATGCTTGGTATCGCAAACCGAATAGAACGGAATAAAGGAGAGTCAGGAGGTCGGTACTACGAATACAGCTTAGATACGAGTCCAAAGCTCCTTCTACAGGCTCTCCAAGAGACGGTGGATGTTGTAGGGGAAATCGAAGCGACCCCGCAACGGTTTGACAGTCAGACATAATGTCGATAGGCAATGGAATCTGGCGTCAACACCACTATTTAGCAATTGAAATTTTTATATTGAGGACATCGTCACCATTCGTTGGTTATAAATATGCCGCTTCTAGAAACTCTCGTAAGTCGGTAGAGGACCGTGCTGAAACTGCGGAAGTTCGGTGTGTATCGGGTATTTAAAGGACGTGAACTGCGGAAGTGCGGTGTGTCGACACAGACCACCACACTTACTCGTCGGAGTGCTATTCCGTGTACTCGGCAACGAAGGCGTCCGCCGTTTCGAACACGGTATCCGCGGCGTCGGGGTCGCGGGCCTCGGCAGCGATTCGAACCAGCGGTTCGGTGCCGCTGGCGCGGATGAGGAACCATCCTTCGTCGAGCGATACGCGCACGCCGTCGATGGTTGTGGCGTCGGCGTAGCGGTCGGTGACGGCCTCCGAGAGGGACGCCATCAGACCGGTTTTATCGTCCACGTGGACGTTCTTCCGGCGAATCGGATACTCGCCGACGTCTGCGGCGAGTTCCGACAGCGGCCCGTTCTCGGCGACGAGTTCGGCGAGGCGGCAGGCCGCGAGCGGACCGTCGGGGCACAGCGTCTGGTCGGCCCAAATCCACGCGCCGGACTGCTCGCCGCCGAAGACGACGCCGGGTTCGGTCGCTCGCTCGGCGACGTACACGTCGCCGACCTGCGTTCGTACCACGTCCGCGCCCTGTTCTTCCAGCACGTCCTCCACGATGAGGCTGGTATCGACCGGCGTCGCAATCGTTTCGCCGGCGGCGGCGTGCTGGCGGGCGAAAAGCGTGAGAAGCACGTCGCCAGAGAGGAAATCGCCGTTCTCGTCCACGGCCATCATGCGGTCCGCGTCGCCGTCGTGGGCGATTCCCAGGTCGGCACCGATTGCGGTGACGTGCTCACAGAGCGACTGACAGTTCTCCGCGGTGGGTTCGCTGGGGCGGGCGGGGAAACGGCCGTCGGGTTGTGCGTTTAGCGTCTCCACGTCACACCCGAGTTCGTAGAGCGCGTCGGCGGTGACCGCACCGGCCCCGTTGCCCACATCCACCACGACCGAGAGGTCGGCGGGGGAGACGGCCTCGGCGAGGGTTTCGACGTGTTCGTCGTGTGCGCCGCCCCAGTGTGTCTCCTCGCCGGTCGCGTCCCAGTCCGCGAGGTCGAACGCTTCCTCCTCGATGACACGGGTGATCTCCTCGCGCTGGTCCGCGTCGAACGCCTGCCCGGAGGGGTTCCAGAGCTTGATACCGTTGTCCGTTGACGGGTTGTGCGACGCGGTGACGGAAACACCGGCGTCGGCGTCCTTCCATTCGACGCTTCGGGCGACGGTCGGCGTCGAGGCGAGACCGATGTTGATGACGTCCGCGCCGCACTCGCGAAGGCCGGCGGAGAGGGCGTCCATCAGGAATCGACCGCTGTCTCGGGGATCGCGCCCGATGACGACGCGCTCCGCGCCGGTCGAGGCGAGCGCTCGACCGACGGACAGTGCGAGGTCTCCGGTAACGACATCGCCGACAGGGCCACGAATTCCGCTGGTTCCGAACATTGATTCGTACGACAGTCGGGACGGGCAAAAGGGTTCCCTTCGTTGAGGACCGTTCAGCGGAGAGCGTCCGTGAGATGGACGTTTGTGCCGATTTAGTGGACGATTTATTGTCCACTAAATCGGCATCGAATCGCGGGTGGAATCGGACAAATAGTGAGAGAGTATATCACGCACGGAGTCCAATAGCCTATCGAAACGGACGAGGGAAGATGTACACCGAGATACTCGTGCCGACGGACGGAAGTGCCGGAACGACCAGCGCACTGGAACACGCGTTTCACTTGGCGGAGAAGTTCGATACCGGACTCCACGTCGTGTACGTCTTCAACACGACCAACAGCCCGCTCGCGCTCGACAACGTACTCACGGACGTGCACAACCCGCCGGGAGAATCCATCGTCGAAGAGGCGGTGCGCGAAGGAGAGGAGCGCGGCCTTTCCATCGAAGGCCACGTACTGAAAGGCGTCCCGTACGAAACCATCGTCGAGTACGCAGCAGAAAACGACATTGGCCTCATCGTGATGGCGACCCACGGCCGAAGCGGTCTCAAACGAGGGGTCGTCGGAAGCGTCACGGAAAACGTCGTCCGTCGGTCGGAAATCCCCGTTCTAACGGTCCAAATGCGGGATATCATCGACAACTCGACTGCTTGAGTTCCGACCTATCCGAACCCGTATTCCCGAGTTTCCGAACCGGAGTAGGGTCGGCGACAGGGCGCTGAGCGCGAAACTCGGACCATTCGTGGCAATGTGACATCCTCCCCGTCGTAAACGGTGGGGCTTCCCACAACAGTGGGATTCCGGAACTGCCGTCGGTTTCAGTCCGAATACGCCGAAAGCGTCATCTGTCCGGTTCTCGGACTCGTCTTCCGGTGGACTGTGGCGGTGTCACAACCGCTCCCATCCTGTGGCGTGTCATCGCGCTCCGGTTTCCAAGGAACGCACTCACCCCACGGGTCTACGCGCCCGGCGATGTTCGCCGCCGCGTTAATATCTGCTTGGAATGTCGATACGTGGCAGTCGTCGTTTGTACAGCGGAACTCCGCTTGCGAGGAACGCCGCCCGATGTGACCACATTCGTGGCACGTCTTCGAGGTGTAGGCCGGATTCACAAACCGAACGGGAATTCCCACTTCGGTTGCTTTGTCTTCGATTCGACCCTGCAATTGTGCAAACGCCCACGAGTGCAACCGGCGGTTCATGTACTTGCCGTAGTCCAACCGTTCTCGGATGAACGACAGATCTTCGAGGATGATGATTTGGTTCTCGAATTGCCGGGCGTATTCAACCGCGTTCCGAGACGCCTTCTCGACAATATCCGTCAAAGCGTTCTGGTAGTGGTCGAACCGTTCGTCCACCCGCTTGTCGGACGCGTCACGTTGTTGAAGGCGTTTCAGGGTCGTGTACATTTCTTTGCGGAGGTGTCGGGCACGACTGCCACTTTCGAGCATCGGTTTTGTCGGTGTGTTGTGTTTCAGGGCACAGCCCGTAATCAACGCGGATTCACCAATGTCGAAACCGATGTACGTCTCGTCACCGCCCGTCGTTGGTTCGTCCACCTCGTATTCGACGGTGACGTGTAGAACCCAATTACATCGGTTCTGTTGAAGACGAAGTTCTCCTGGTTTGGCGTCACCTTCGAGAATGTCGTGCCACAGAGATTCTTGCTCCGGGTTCAACCGAAGCGGTATCCAGAAGTTCGTTCCTCGACCGGGTTGCGGGACGTTCCAACAAATCTCGTAGCGACGTGATTCGTCACGGTCGAACTTAGCGGCACGATTAACCAACCGAAGCGGATGCTCGTCGTCAATTTCACGAGCGTTGTACGTTTTGCGGAGCTTCGGAACGTAGGACTTGAGCGCGTCTTTCGCCTGATACGGCAAGTCGTAAGGCGTCACGATGTCGTTGACGGCGGACATCGTATCCGCGCCGGAATTGAACGCTTCGTCCAACCCTTCGCGGTAGGTGGTGAGAAGACGGCGAAGACGCACCGCTTTGCCCTGCGTGGGTGGGGCAAGAGTGGCTTGGAGTGTCTTTGTCACCGTCTCTACCATGTGTACAAATACACAATAACCACACTTATACATTACGATGATGTAGTATCGAGTGATGCAACGAAAGCAGATAACGATTCGAGAAGACCAAGAGGAGTGGATTGATGAAAATCACATCAACCTATCAAGCCTTGTTAGAGGCTGTATTGACGAACGTATGGAATCCAGTTCTACCGATTAACGGTGGACTGTGTAGTGGAGCTTACGTGATTCCCGCCCGGCCTAAAGGCCGGGATTCCCTCGCTGATTAAAGATGGTGGCGAAAGCACTAACGTTATATTTGAGTATGCAAAACTACGAATTAGATGAATCGAATTCAGGAGGCGGCAACTCCATGGGTGGAGTAGCGAACGACTGGAAGGAAATCACCATCGATGAGGAGTGGAGGATTCGATGAAATACTCCCTCCGCGAAATTCTCTCATATCTCGGACCCGGATTTATCATCAGCGTCGCGTACATGGACCCGGGGAACTGGGCGACGAACATCTCCGGGGGTGCGAAGTTCGGTCCGGCGCTGCTCTGGGTCATCGTCCTCGCGAGTTTCATGGCGATGGGAATCCAGATAGTCGCGGCGAAACTCGGCATCGCGACGGGGAAGGGCGTCGCTCAGCTCTGTCGGGAGCGGTTTTCCCGTCGCACCGTTATCGTTCTCTGGGCCGCCGCGGAACTCGCCATGATAGCGACGGACATGGCGGAGATCATCGGGGCAGCTATCGGGTTCAGCCTCATTTTCTCCCTTCCGCTATGGGCGGGTGCGATTCTGGCCGGAGCCAGTTCGTTCGCGCTCCTCGGCGTCAGAACGGCGCATAAACGCGGATTTCGATGGGTCGAACTGGTCATCATGTCCTTCGTTGGAATCATCGCGCTCGCGTTCGTCTTCGAGATGGTTCTCGCAAAGCCGACGACCCAACAGATAGCGGACGGTCTCGTGCCGGGAATCCCCAGCTCGAACGCGCTCTACATCGCCATCGGGATACTCGGGGCCACCGTGATGCCTCACAGCGTCTATCTCCACCCGTACATCGTTCAGGACCGTCGGAGTCGCCTCATCGAGGACGAGGGGGACACCGAGGCGGTCCACCGGCGACACTACGTCCTGGAGAGCGTTGACACCGTCATCGCGCTGTTCGGGGCCATGTTCGTGAACGCCGCGATGCTCATCGTCGCGGCAGCGGCGCTTCAGGGGACGGGCATCGAGACGCTCAACGAAGCGTACGTCACCCTCTCAGGTGTGTTCGGTGCGAACTCGAGTTTGGCGTTCGGCATCGCGCTCATCGCCGCCGGTCTCTCCTCGTCGCTCGTGGCGACGATGGCCGGACAGACGGTGATGGACGGCTTCCTCGACCTCAACATCAACGTCTGGATTCGTCGGTCGGTGACGCTCGCGCCGAGTCTCGCCATCGTAATGGCCGGGTTCGACCCGACGTCCGTCCTCGTCGCATCACAGGTCGCACTGAGCTTCGAACTCCCGTTCGTCCTCATCCCGCTGGTCTGGTTCACGCGTGAGGAGGGCATCATGGGGTCGTTCCGTAACTCCTCGCGGACGACGGGCGTTCTCGGCATCGTCATCGCGCTCATCATCGTCCTCAACATATGGCTCCTCTACTCGACCCTGCTCGGCTGACGCGGGCGTCGGGTGTAGTCGAGACGATCCGAAATACGGCCGGTGGCTGTCGGCCGGAAACCTACACGGGTTGCGGCCCGTCTTCCGGTATCTCGGTCGGTTCCATCGGTTCCTGAACGCGGAATACCATCGCGCCCTCGTTCTCGTAGACGAGTTTGTACCGGTCGGAACCGACGAGGTGTTCACGCATCCACGGCTTCTGGTATTCGTCGATACCGCGAACCGTATAGTGACCTTTCGGAACGTACACGTAGTCCGGGTCGACGTCGTTCGATATCATCTTCTTCGTCAGACACGTCTTGCCCGGACAGCGTGACATCCGCTTGTACAGGCCGAGTTGGTGCCGGTAGTGGTTGTGACCCTCCCACTCGACACCCCACGGCCCGACGAGGATGGCGCGGTCGGTCATGAGGGGGAACCACTCGGCGCTGTCACCGAGGACGACGAAGTCGGAATCCGACGCCGTACTCTGTTGGACCCACTCCATCGCGGCCATGTCGTCGTCGTCCACGAACGACGGCTGCGTCGTACTCCCGAGATGGGAGTGGAGGCCGCTCCCGGCGAACGAGATGCCGACGCCCGAAACGAGGACGGTGAGAACGATGACGATGGTAAGCGGTACGGAGCGGGAGTAGCGCGTGTTTTTCGTCCACTGTTGAACCCGTGGGATGATGACCTCGAAGACGAGTACCGCGACCATCATCGCACCGGCGGGAAACTGGAAGCGTACCTTTCCGAGCATGTACGCGCCGGCCAGCATCCACAGCGGGAGGAAGAACCGGCGTTTGGCGACGAGGTACGCTGCACCCGCGAACGACCCGATATAAAACACGATGGGCCATTTCATGTCCAACGGATAGACGAACTGTTTGAGCAGGCGGTGAGTCCCGCCGCCGATACCGGTGTGCGTCCCCGAAGCGGCGGTGAAGATGCTGACACCGTGAATGGCGACGATTTGGAGCCACCACGGCGAGGAAATCGCGAGTCCGCCGGCGACCACGGTTGCACCGTACAGCAACCCTCGCGGCGTTCTGCTGAAGGAGACGAACATCACGAGGTACGTCGTTCCGAAGAATACCGTGTAAACTGGGTGGGTGAGTATCGTCAAGCCGAACAGGATGGCTGAGGCGAGGAGCCACTTCCGTTCCCCGGTTTTGAACATTCGGATACCGGTGTATGCGCCGGTCACGACGAACAGAAATGCGGGGGCACGGACGACACCCCCCGCCGAGAGGTGCCACTGGAGAATCGGCGGCGTCACCGCGAGGACGAGCGTGGCGAATCCGGCCCGCGGCGTCGAGTCGAGGACCTCGTGTGCGAGATAGTAGAACGGGACGAGGTACAGAATCGTCACGAGGCCGGGGAGGAACCGGCTGAGCGTAATGGGACCGACACCGGTCACGTCCATGAGTATCGCCGAGACGTAGTACATGAGCGGCGGATAGCCGAACGGAACCCCGTCCTTGGTGTACAGCGGAATTCGAGCGGGAAGGCCGTAGCCGTGGGCACTGATTTCACTGGCGATTTTGAGATATAGCCCGGCCCCGTACGCCGGGTACGGGTGCACAAGGAGATAGGTGAGATACACCAGTACACCGGTTCCTATCGCCGCTGCGAGCCATGCGCGCTCGTCGTTCGCTAACTCGACGATCTTCGATACGACATCCAAGTTTTGTCGTTCGTTGACACCATGTGACATCAGACTTCACTCCAACTTCGATAGTTGACTGACGGGGTAGCCGGGAATCGTCTCTCGGCACCGTTCGATTCGTGCCGTGCAGGTACCCAGCACGACGGATATCCGTTGGCGTGCCGGGCGGGGACGAACGGCGTTGCTCGTACTGAGGGGCAACCGACTATACTTTCTTTCTGGCCGCCGTGCATACAATTCACATGCGTACCGTTCTCACATCCGACCCCTTCGGAAGGGGAATGCGAAACCGGAGCAGTGTCCGTGGCGAGCAGCACGGAGGTGCGATACGATGATTGGGAGGGCATCTTTTTCATAGCGTGTACGTGGACACTTTTTATTATCACGTGGCTAAGCCGTTCAAGCACTGTTTGAAGACGGAATAAACGATATAGTACTATCCTACCGTGAAACGGGAGCTATGGAACGATAATAGATGAGACACGTATGGGGAAATACAGCACGGCATAGTTAATTTTTGTGGTGCAAGTGATGTCATGGAAGATGTTCTCAAAGAACATTCACCAGAGAAAGGAAAGAAAGACGTTAAGTTATAAATAATAAAAGGGTAACTCCAACTCTCTGTAGACAACAATACCCATACCGCTCGTTTCAGCCACAACTCCCCACAGTCTCGTCCCACCGCTGACCCTCTCTCGTCTTCCAAGCGGGACGGTGTCCCAACGGCGTGACGAGGACCTCCCTTACAATGTCACCAACCAAGGAAACTGATCGACACACGGCAGAACCCGCTCCGAAGACGCGACGACGTGAACTGCTTGCCGCCCTCGGCATAACGCTCGGGAGCGGGTGTATCGAGGAAGCACGGTCGTTGGTTAGCCGCGATAGCCCGTCACAGATATCCTTCTCGATAAAAACGCTCCCCGCGGATGCGAATCCACGAGCGATCCGCATCGCACAGTTCCTCGCGAGACAACTCCGTACAGTCGGTATCGCCGCCGAAGTCGTCCCGATGGGACGCGTCGAGTTATGGCGAGACGTCCTCCTCAACCAATCGTTCGACTGCTACGTCGGGCAGCATCCCGGTATCGACGATCCCGACGAACTCAGGACGCTCCTCCACTCCCGATTCGACGCCGAAACCGGCTGGCAGAACCCGTTCGGTTACGCGAACCTCCGTGTCGACGACCTCCTCACTGCTCAACGAAAACAGAGCGGAAAAAAGCGGACGAAGACGCTTCGAAAGCTACAGCGGACGATAGCGCGCGATCAACCCTTTTCGGTCGTCGCGTTTCCCGACGAGATCCGAGCGACGCGAACGGACAGTTTCGGTGGTTGGGCGGCATATGAGACGGTTCACTCCCTCTTTGGATATCTCTCGATACGCGCGAAAGCCGACGGGGAACCGCTCCGAATGACGATACAGGATTCGGCACCGACGGTGAACCTCAACCCGCTCGCGGTGGAGTTCCGAAGCGACGAAACGATACTCGACCTGCTGTATGATTCCCTGGGACGACGGATAGGCGGCGAGGTTCGTCCATGGCTTGCCCGCTCGTGGGAGTGGCTCTCGGCTACGGACACACCCACCGTCACGGTTCATCTCCGGGACGAGTTGTGGTGGCACGACGGCAAGCCACTCACGGCAGAAGACGTCGCATTTACCTACAAATTCCTCGGAGATACCTCGCTCGGATCGCTCGAAAGTCCGGTTCCAGCACCCCGGTTCCGTGACTCGATTTCGATGGTGAAGTCGGCGAGAGTCATCGACGACCGGACCGTTCGGATCGAGTTCGAACACGCCAATCGAGACGTCGTAACGAAGGCGTTTTCCACGCCCGTATTGCCGAAGCACATCTGGAAATCGAAACACGGACAGGCGGAAATCGCCGGATTCGGTGGCGACTCGACCACGACAGAGGCACTCGTTTGGAGTAACATGGAAGCGGTCGGAAGCGGACCACTACAGTTCAGCGATGCGAAAACGAAGACGTGGCTAACGTTCAAGCAGTTCGATCACCATTTCCTCCGACATCTCGATACGGGTGCGGGAAAACTGGACGCGGACGCCGATTCGACGCCGGAACCCGAGTACCTACAACAGTACGCGGGCGGCCCAGCGTTCGAGGAGTTACAGTTCCACGTCGTGCCCTCGGGAGGGGCGGCAGCAAAACTCGTGCTAAGCGACGAGGCCGATGGGACTGCAACGGGAGTCACAGCGAGCCAAGTGCGCAATATCGGACGTTCGGAGAACGTCCAGTTACACGTCGATACGTCGCCAGCGATGTATCACGTCGGTTTCAACGTTCGAAAGGCACCGTTCAGCAACGTTCGCTTCCGGCGAGCGGTCGCTCGGTTGCTCGATAAGAGCTACATCGTCGACGACGTGTTCAGCCAGTACGCCGAACCGGCGGCGAGTCCGTTGGCGCAACACGACTCGTGTGCATCAGAGTTGCGATGGAACGGAACGGACCCGGAGTTACCCTTCCCCGGGGAAGGAGGAACGCTCGACGTCGGAAAAGCGAAGCAGGCGTTCAGAGATGCAGGGTATCGGTACACGAACGGAGGGGACCTACTACAACGATGAACGGTCGAATCGGGGGTTGGATGGGTGAGCAATGGAGACGTAGAAAACAGAGAACACCCGAGAACTGGTCGTCGATGGGTATCCATCACGAGGTGGATAACGCGTGAGCTTAGGCGAAATCACCGGGTTCGTGCTCGTCGGGGAACTACTGATGCTCGGTCTTGCCATAACGTTCGTCGTCGGACGGACGGGTCTCAACCGTGCACGTCGGCAGTTCCGCGAGCGACTCCGCGACGTGTACCCGCACCTCGGTCTCCTGCTGGTCGTTCTCGGGGTGAACAAGGTTGCCCGCGAGTACGGGCCTGAACTATCGTGGCTCATCGGATGGAACATCACCAGTCGGATTCACGGGTTCGAAGGCAACTTCGTCGGGACGATACAGTCGATCGCACGACCGGAATTCACGATGTACTTCTCATTTATGTATATTTACGGCTACGTGTTCCTCCTCGTATTTCCGTTCATCGCGTATTTCGCACTGACGGATGAAAGACCGCTGAAGAAAGCTGCAGTCGCGTTCACGGTGAATTACAGTCTCGGGCTGGTGTGCTACATCCTATTCATCTCCTACGGGCCGCGAAACCTGATACCCGACGTCGTTCATCCGCTGCTGTACTCGACATATCCCGAGTCACAGATACTGACCGGGCAAGTGAACGCGAACACGAACGTCTTCCCATCCCTCCACACGTCGCTTTCGGTCAGTTCCGCGCTTCTCGCGTTTCAAACTCGTGAATCTTACCCCCGCTGGACCGTCGTTGCTATCCCTATGGCGGCAAGTATCATCTTCGCCACGATGTATCTCGGAATCCACTGGGCCACTGATGTCTGTGCAGGCAGTGTCCTCGGCGTTGGAAGCGTTCTCATCGCGGACCGGTACGTTTCGGACGAGTCGCACAGGGGCCACACGGAGGGAGAATAGAACCGGAACGGACAACGAAAACGGAGAGCAACGAGCAGGCGAGAGGAGGGGCGAAAGAGAAGAGAGAGAGGAAAGGAGCAGAAAAGAGATCGTTACGTGATTCGAGTATCGCTCTTTTTCAGTGACTTTGACAATTGGCCAAAAATAGACCGAATAACGAAATGAATGATGTGTTCGATGCGATGTGGAATGATGACATAGTGCATGGAGACACACACACCACGTTTCCAGTGAAATGGGGGAAAAGGGTGGTGAGGGTGCAGATGAAATGGGGGTATGAGGGAATATTTTTGCCACCTATAGACAGTATTTTGATATTTATGGAAATTCCACTTTGAAATGGGTGAAAATAAGTGTGAATGAAGAAATGTCGTGATTGGCGTGGAGACACCACGTTTCCAGTGAAAATGAAGGGTTTTAAAATTCGGAATTAGGGACAAAGAACCGCAGTACATCGGTGGATAAATCCCGGAAAGGCGAAGAAATTACACTGGAAACGTGGTCTCCTCCAAGGGCCAAAGCCGAACGATCACTGGACGACAGCCGAACGACGGCCGAACGGTCGACGGATTTCACTGGAAGCGAGGTGTCTACCACGAAAACAGATATCCATCCACCGTAGAGAACGGACCGAGCGGAGTAGAATAAATTCTGACAGGAGAAGAACGAACCCACGATAATTCACTGGAAATGAGGTGTGTTTCACCGTGGGATTTCACTGGAAACGTGGTGTGAAGACGATCCACAAAACCACACCACGAGACGAACAAACCGCAAGATAGGGATAGTCCACGAGGAGAGACAAGACCTGGATAGGAACACGACAATACTCAGGCGGGACTACAACAACACTCAAACGAGAACCACACCGACCTACTCGGAACGGTTGACACACCACGTTTCCAGTGAAATCGGATCAGGAAAGTAATCCACCCTGATTTCAGGTGTACCAATCTGTGATAAATCACAGGGTATTTAATTGTGATTAACTTAATGGACTTTAACGTTCTGCCAGTATATACAATTTTCTATCTCTTTGCTTTTCTTCTCAGGAAGATGATGCTTATTCGCGGCAATATTTTCCTGATGCTTCATTACCTACCCCCCTTTCTCACCCATTTCACTGGAAACGTGGTGTGTGTGTCTCCATTCACTCGCCCGACACGACGGGCGTGTTATTGGTGACGGTACCTCTCGCGAAGATGTCCGAGCGACCACTACTATCGTGGAGCGACTACTGTCAGGACGATAAACAGAGCTTTCCTTTCTGTTTAGCGCTCGGTCGTTTCACGCCCGGAACAGTAAAGGGATTTCACTGGAAACGTGGTGTCCATGAGCGACGCCGACTCGGATGAACTCTTCTCTCGGGAGGACCTCATATTCGCCAAGAAGGAGCTCCTCGAAATCAACCATCTTCCAACTCATGGTCGAATCGTGGGCCGTGATGACGAAATCTCTGCTCTCGCGAACGCGCTAAATCCTGCGCTGTTTAACCAATCTCCGAGCAACGTCCTATTGTACGGAAAAACGGGTACCGGAAAGTCACTTTGTGCAAAACACGTCTCTCGCCGCCTCGTTGACGAAGCCGATGAGGAGGGTGTCACCGTCGGAGTCGCGTACGTGGACTGTGCACAGGACAGCACCGAAACGCAGGCAGTCCAGACGATTGCGAGTACAACGAACACGTCGGAGACGGACATCTCGATTCCTGACAAGGGAATCTCTACTTCCACGTACTACAAGCGTCTCTGGAAAATCCTCGATGAGTCCTACGATGTCGTCGTCATTATCCTCGACGAAATCGATAAGTTGGAAAATGATGACATCCTGATGCAACTCTCCCGTGCGGGGGAAGCAGGAAAGCTTCGAAACTGTAAACTAGGTGTCATAGGTATTAGCAACAAGATCAAATATAAGGACCGAATGGACGAGCGAGTTAAGTCGAGTCTCTGTGAACGTGAGTTCGTCTTTCCGCCGTACGACGCCAATCAGCTTCGAGCCATCATGGAGGCCCGTAGCGACGCGTTCAAGCACGGTGTTTTGGAACCGGGGACGATACCACTCGCCGCCGCACAGGCTGCACAGGAACACGGTGACGCCCGCAAGGCGATTGACATCCTCCGATATGCGGGTGAACTCGCACAGGCGGAGAACGCGGAGCGCGTCCGAGAAGAGTACGTAAAGAAGGCCCGCGAACGCGCGGAGAACGACCGGTTCCGCGAACTTATTCGTGGTGCGACGCCACACTCGAAATACGCGCTGCAAGCGCTCGCGATCCTTTCGTTGGACAACCCCGACGTAGATGCCTTTCGCACGAGTTTAGTGTACGAGGTGTACGAACAGGTCTGTCGACAGATGGATAGCGACCCGCTTTCGACCCGCCGTGTTCGGGATCTGCTCCGTGAACAGGCGTTCCTCGACGTTATCGAACAAGCCCGTCAGAGCGGTGGGAGCGCAGAGGGAAGCTACACCGAGCATCGGCTTCTCGAGGATCCGAAGGTCGTGAAAAAAGTACTCGTCACTGAAGAGTAGGTTTGGCACCAAAGAATGGTCGCTCTTGACACCAGCCCCACGCAAGAATCCATCTGGGTACTAAAAGCAACTACGCCACATTCGTGCCTCTGAGACGTTTGGTATTTAATTTGTGCTACTATTCAAAAATAAGATAATTAGAAACGCTACCAGAGATTGGGAACATACTGTCTGCTTGCGTACGTGCGATTCACCGAGCGAAGATCGTGATAAACTCTATCCCATGTTTCCTTACTTCATTAAGTGCTTCTCTCGCCCCGAGTGTGCTGCTCGCCGATGCTCTATGTGCGTACACTCCGAAACTAGCCTGGGAGAAGGGCTGTATCCAGGGAGTGTACTCAAAAGGTGAGTCTCGTGAGAAGTATGTCTGATCGAGGTGGTAATGGGACAGTCTAAACTGCCGAATTAAGGCCTGAAACAGCCATATATGACTTAATAATAAATGGGAAATTGGAATCCTATTATTCACGCCTAATCGATAGACAGAACGAATTTGTACGGTTATTAAATCAGTTATTGAGGGTCAATATGGGGCGTATTCGTTTGGAGGATAAATCTCTTCTTCTGAGGAATTCTTACGGTAAAACTCCTGTAACTGGCATTTACCGATATCTGATGGAGTGTGGTCTGACCGTGTACGAAAACCCTGAAACGTCCGATTTAACCGTTAAAACCCAATATGTACCGGTGAATTCGAGTTTTGGGCGAGTGACCGAACTGTGGTACGTTTGGACGAGTCAAGATTCATGGGTGATATATTTGGTCGAGAGGGGTCTATTCGTTCGTTTACCGCCAAATAAGTGCTTCCAAAGGGGTGCCCCTGTCGCTCCCGCGAGGGCGACCATTTTTGGTATTCGAAAACAGCAGTCTACACCCCCTATTGTCCAGTGAATTCCCGGAATATCGTTAATTTGTAGACTGCCGTTTTCGGGCTTTGTGACTCCCAGATGATGGAAATTAGATGGCTGAGAGGGGTGTAGCTATACTACGATTCGAATCCCCCTCGAACTCACCGACTCAGCCCGTATTGCCGAGGTCGCTGACTGAGCAGAGTGCTCTGTGAATGCAGCTCAATGTCATCTCAAACGACTCGTCGAGATTGGTCTCTTGACTTGTGTGACAGAGAACCCAGCAACGTACAAACGGAATGAAGCATACTTCGGATACAACGGTTGAATCGCTTGTCAGAGTTGAGCGACCAGGAGTACAAACCCCGGCCTGGATAATCGCTCACCGAGAACGAAGAGTATAACGCACCTACGATGTTGAGAACCCCGACGATATCGATCCCATAGAGTATGCAGAGTACGGAGATCCTGAAATAGTCTGGTTAGATACCACCAATGGGGAAGCGGTCAGACAGGAGATTCACGATCTCTGCCGTGTCAACCGCGACAGTGCGGAATGGGACATTCAGCAGGTTCGTGCCGTCTCAAGCGTAATGAGTGGTGACTGCAATTCGTCTGTCGAACCACAATAGACACGGAACTACGGGTAACGAAACAGCCGGGATTGACCTCGACATCTGCAATTTCGTCGCGCTTTCGTTCGGGGGCACGTAGATTCTATTTCCTAGCAACGTCTTGAAACAAGACGAATACTATTTCGGGAAAGAGAAAGCGAAATGTGACGATTCTCGGTCTTGGAAGTGGATGCAAATTGATCGCAAACGAATCGACCGGCGGTCGCATTTCCTCAACACCTTCATGAAATACATCGTTTCTGAACGCGTCGAGAGACACGTCGGAACTATCGTCGTCGGAAATCTCGAAGAAATTCGAGACAACGAAATCAGGGTACACACGGGAACCTCGACTTGCATGACTGGGTGTTCAACCGATTCACACGCTCTTTGAGGACGAGGTCGAAGCCGAAGGCATCGTGGTTAAGCTAGTATCGGAACACAATACGTCGAAGTCATGTTCGGTTTGTGGAATCACAGATGGCGACCAGTGGGTTGAACGTTGGTTGTATGTTTGCGACGAATGCGAGATGGCGATGAATGTCGACGTGAACGTTGCTGAGATCATTCGACAAAAAGTAGCTCCGAGTCTCGCCTGTGATGGACAAGATAAGAGAACCGGCTGGTTAGCACAACCAGCGGTAAACTTGTTCGACCGTCGTGAGGTCCGATTCGCCCCGCGAGAACAAGTTGGTAACCGTGAACCATAATATCCCAACTGCGGTCGGGATTCCCGTGTCTTCACGCGCTGGAGGATGTAAATAGCTGTGTCCAGTAAAGGACGTGAAACGCTTCTCTACAACAGAATCGCTCAATTATATAGTTCCAAATACTTTGAAATTTCACAAAGAGGATATCTTCTCACATCTCTGTTCAGAGTATCTGATCAGTCGTGGAGTCGCGAGATTGGATTGCAGGGTAAGAAAACGTCGCGCACAGATCAATTTGGGGATTCCGTGGGTCCTTCACTTCTGCTTATCAGGAGTAGTAGTTCACAGCCCTTGATTAGCTGTTCACAACTCCACGACACTCATCGACGCGATAATATTCGCTTCAGTGGGCGCAGCGAGATATGGCTCAATCGCGTCATAGCTTGACCAGCCACCGAGCGCCATCACAATGCGCGGTGATACACTTTCCTTGACCAGTAGGTGGTTTGCCCAGCAGCGGCGCAAATCATGGGTAGACACTCGCCGATAATCGTCGTTGTCCGTTTCGTCGGCAGCGCGGTCGGCAGCGTTCTCAACCCAGTACTGAACGGTGCGTTTCGACCGTCCAATCAGGGGGTCGTCGTCCCGAAGATCAGCCTGCTGGACGTACCGATTGATCGTTGCCTCAACCTCGACCGGAAGCCATGTCTCGCGTTGCTTCCCGCCTTGGTAGCTTCCGGTCGTGTCCTTTCCGTTTGTGACTTCAAGTTCGTAGTGGCGACCGTCGTCCATCCGTGAGATGTTCGAGGGCGTGACGCCCAGCACTTCCGTGACGCGAAGGCCACAGTCACCCATCAGGCGAATGGCGATCTCGTGTTCAAACGAGTCGGCGGCGCGGGGGATCGCGCGATATTCCTCCCGACTGAGCCAGACATTGTAGGTGCCGTCTTTGTTCCGTTCCGTCTTCATTGCGTGTTAGTCATTAATTTCGCGCAATATAGAGGTTGGGGACGGCGCTATCGATATGTTGAGTCGCGTGATTTCGGCTGTCTCACGAATTGACGACTGTTTTAGTTGCACGCTTTTGGATGAACACGAAACCAGAGTGAGAAAACGGGGCGATGAAATTTTCCTGTGGATGCGAGAATGGAATCGGCAGGGTTCAAGGAAAAGCCCCTAGCCGGAAAGAACGACCGCCCACCTTGCGGTGGACGGGAGCAAGTACGAAAAGGGAGTTTACGCTGGTTCTTCACGGATTTGACGCAAGTCAATATCATCTGCTAGATCGCCGAACTCAGGATCTGCTCCAACGACAAGGAGCGCTTCCTTCTCGATTGCCAGCGCAGCAGCATATGAATCGCCAAGAGAAATGCCACCTGCCCCCTTAATATGGGCAACCGTACTCCACGGCGGAGTCTCAATAGTCATTCCAAAGCCCTGCAGGATGCGCAGATCCTGCTCTCCGACGTCAAACTCATCTTCACCAGGTGAGCTATGGTTTGGATCACCCGTTTCCAGACGCGCAACTTTATACACAATTTCGGTTGCGGTGGCATGAGAAATCGCTCCACTTGCTTGATCACTGTCGATCGCCTGAAGCTGCTCAGTCACACTCGAAGCACCAGGTTCATCGTAAAAGTACGCGATGAGTGGTTCTGTGTCGAAAACGTAGTCCGTCATTGGTGCTGCTCAAGCTGTTCATCGCGCTCACGTTCACGGTGCTTATCCGCTTCTTTCATCTCCTGCAGGTGCTCGAGGACTGTGCCCCTCTCGTAGCGGCCAGCATGGACACCCTGCATCGCTTCGACTGAGGGGAGGGGTTCGACCACAATCTTTCCCTCTTCTTCGTGGATGTGTACCTTCCCAGGCGTTTCAATGCCGAACCGTTCCCGGAGATCCTTGGGAATCGTCGCCTGTCCCTTCTTGGACACACGAATGATTTCCCCTTCATCAGTATTACTAGACATTCCTGTATTACAGTTGGTGATGGTTCTACAAAAGCTCTTCGTCATACTCAAATGGCGATTAGAGCCAATCCACTACGGCGAGGACCTAGCACTGCATCTCCGCGCTATACACACTAAGTGATTGACGCGTGGTCGGTGGCAATCAGGACGTACTAAGGGCGACTCAGCATGCTACGCACATCGATCACAAACCTCTCAAGTGATTGGCACTACCGCTTATCAAATCAGGCAGCAGAAAAGCGGTCGGCCCACGCTGAGCTTTTGTCCACTTACCGTCCTCTGTGGTCCCAGAATCCAGGAGGGCCTTGGGGATGGTCTCCCCCCGCTTGATTGATTAGCGTCTATTTTCTTCACTGCCTCATGTTGCACTAAGGAGAAGCCGAGATCGGTTCGTCGAGATGATGTCGCCCTGCCTTGTCAAAATACTTCAATTTTTCGGCCGTTTTGGATAGTAGCTCCCCTCGAGATAGCGAATGACGATGTTCCACACTCAGAACACTCGGCAACAATTTTGATGCTATTGTGCTCGGAATGGTAGTTATTTTAAGTAGCGTAAATCCATTATCCTATCTCGCTAGTGTAGGTTCGATCTCGTTCAAGATGTGGGATACTGTGATAGCGGATAGAATTGCGTCGAGTGTCGTAGTTAATGATACCAATGGCAGTCAATTTTAGGATTGATCGTCAAACATTATTATTCAAAAACAACGGGTGTGATAAGGTAGTCTAATAGTCCAAATACAACATAATTCATTCCGTGTCATCCTGCAGTTTCTCAGTACAGACTGGTACATTTTTTGTTATTTCCAAACCTAAATCCAACATCTTAATACGGTTTCCTGGCACGCAAGACTTTGAGAATAGTGTGAGTGATAAGCGCAGTCTGTAGTCACATTCCGACGAATGTTGACGCTTCTCTTGACTAATGCATATTGCTAATCTGACTTTTGCATTTTCCTAATTCTATAGCTCTGGTACATCAGTGGAAGACCTAATGAAACAACAAGAATCGCTATCAGTAAGCCCTCTGGGTTTGTTCCAAGGCTTTCATAGAGACCAGCAGAGTATGCTCCAAAACCTGCTATTGTAATTAGCACACCAAGTATGATCAAGTGTTGCGAGTTGATTTCCATGGTTTCTATTATAGACTGATAGCTATATTTCTTTCTTTTACTCAGGTTCCACAGTCAAGACATTTTCCACATGTAACTGGGAGAACTATCCCACAGGTTCCGGTCCAACAACCAATACAGAGTATCGCACCAGGAACTGTTGTGACACCGTAACAGAACCAAGCACAAGCAGGACACCCAGTTGTAAGTACCCCAACACAGCCGACACACCAGGAGAGGCAACCTTGAGCCACCATTTGCTGCTGTATGGATACATCATCTGATGAGTAGTTAGCATCATTAGAAGATAGTTCGCCACGTTTGTCAGCTATATCGCGATCTTCGAAAATAACATCATATATTGTAGGGCTCTCCTTCTCACCTTTTGCTTGAGTAACAACTCTAAATCCGTTTATATCTGATGTTTTAACCACTTCTGTGTTATCATCCGTAATATCTACATCTATCAAATTATCAAGGTGCTGCCGCTCATTTGTTGTTGCTTCACGAATAAAAATAAGCTCATTATTTGTAGCAGCCAGTCCGGACCTGATGTTTCGAGGGATTTTCCGATATTCTTGAGGTCTCGAACCAGTTTGTTTGAACTTAAACTGTGCTCCAGCTTCGCTCTCATTTACTGAGTAACGGATAGTGCCGAAATCGGTTGGAATTTCAAAAACTTCTAAACTATCTATTTGTTCATCGTCTACTTTATTCTCAGGGACAAGCTTATTTACAGTACCAGGATCGATATCTGGCTGTCCTAGTTCGGATAAGATAGTTTGTACGTCATCTGAGCGGAGTACTTGTGTGACTTCGGTATTACTTGGCTCGGCGGTGGCTAGAGTGGTGCCCATACCTGCAAGCCCAAATGCACCAGCTCCTGCAGCACCAATCCCTTTCAGAAAATTTCTGCGGTTTGATTGCTCCTTTTCCCGAAGGTCGGACATAGCTTCCCAAGCTTCCACGCATCCTCCTCCATTATCAACTGCTTCAGTAATCTGTTCCGCTGTTTCATGTATATTTGATTTTTTATCAACCATTACAATTAAAATCTATAGGTTATATATAATAAAGTTATTCAAATCAATTTTATATAATAGGTTAGATATATTTTATAATATTTTAATAAATTTTTATTATATTCATAATGGTATAATATAGATATTGTGTAGAAAAGTACAGAAAACCATTGGCTGTCGGCTTTCGCTGGGGCAGATAAAGAAATGCGCGTACCTAACATCTACCTGTCAGATTCCACTTCTGCTTATACTGCCCACAGGAAGTCAATCACCCAAATCGGCCAAATTCAACAAATCGACCTCGCTGCCGTCGCACGTTCTATTTCGGTTATCAAACAAATCACGCATCTTGAAACGCGCTGAAATCCCAGAACGCAGACTACTTTTCCACTGATTGTTTAGAGCAGTCGAATTCGACCATCGAAATCGACGACAGTTGGCACGCTCCATATGAACACGAAATACACAGTGATCAACTCAAGAGTGCCCTGGGAGTCTACTACCGCTGCGGTTTTAACAGGAGCTACTGAAGTTCGCCACTTCAATCCACACATCTGGTCCATTCTGCAGGAGCTGGCTACACTCCGAATCAGTAGGTAGAATCGCGCCTCGACCCGTGACGATACTTAGTGTGGTGGTCGGGATTTGGTTTCGTCAGATGTCGTGGGTGCTGTGGCGCGAACCGTGATATCTGCCGCTGTTGTGCCCGCGATCTCGATTTCGTATCCGTGGTATTCGAACGAAATGGTGGCCGGAGTGACGTTGGGTCTCCCATTCGCGAAGATGGCATCCAATGCCTCGGGATTGATCGTGTCGTAGAGTGGTGATGCCAACTCGTGTGGAGCCAGCCCCTCCTCCCGTGCAACAGCTGTAACGACTTGTTGCGATGGTGGTTCCGAGTCCATTGTGCGGGGATAGGTCGAACATCCACATAAGCATTTATGCCTCTGTGAAGTATTTCACAGTTATATCGTCGGATTAGAATATTTCCACAATTCGAATTTAGTATAAACAAAGGAAGCCTACTGGTCTGTGGATATGCACACTCGAAGTGATGACTTCGGAACCGCGAACAAGGTTTCATGTAGATTGGCGTGCTTCGTCGGACCATGAGTTCCGTCGCACTGGACGAGGTCGATCGCGGCATCCTGTTCGCACTCCAACAAGACGCTCGCAACACGACGATCACCGACATCGCCGAGGACGTTGACGTCTCGGCCAGCACGGTCAGAAACCGGATCGAAGAGATGGAAGAGAACGGCGTCATCGAAGGCTACTATCCGAAAATCAATTATGAACGAGCGAATTTCCCGCTCCATGTGCTCTTCGTCTGTAGTGCGCCCGCAGAGGAACGGGAGGAGTTAGCTGCCGCTGCCCTCGACTATCATGGCGTCGTCGACGTACGTGAGATGCTCACGAGTACGCGCAACATCTATATTGAGGTCGTCGCGATCGATACGAGTGATCTTACGGGGATATCGAATGAGCTTGCTACGATGGGCTTCGAAGTCGTCTCCTCGGAAATCATTACGAATCACCATATGCGCCCGTGGGAGGAATTCGAGATCGAAAACGGTCGGTAACGGGAGTTCGTCGTGACATCTTCAAGTGGGTGAATGGAGTGCAGATTTTGCAATCTGATGCCCATATTCTGCGCATTCTACACCCATAGTGTTGTGAAAGCCACAACATTAATGCGGATTTGAGCAAACTAGGTGCTAGAATGACTTTTGAGAAACAAGACCATGATACCCGAGCGAATTCGCGGTCGACCACGGCACCATCGTCACGGAACTTTAACCTTGACGACGTTTTGTGCCTCCTGAGTCAACATGAGGTGCGACACACACTGAATTATCTTCTGCACCACGACACTGAGGTTTCGGTAGACGACCTCACGGAATACCTTCGTGCGAAACAACCATCTACTCCAGATCCTCCCGTATATGGGTCGGACGATGTAGTCACGAGGAGGACTGGCTGAGCAATGTCAAATAATGCCCCATCATCGAATACGTCGCTGGATATCGTTCTCGACGCGTTAGCAAACACGTATCGCCGAAGATTACTCACCACCCTGCTGGAACACAATCCACAGCATGATGAGGACACCCACCTTCCACTTGATGTCTCTATCGCTGATGAGGACGTAGAGCAGCTCAAAGTCCACATGATACACATTCATCTCCCGAAGCTCGAAGACACAGGCCTCATCGAGTGGGATCGAGACACGAACGAAATACGGAGAGGGCCACAATTCGAGGAACTTCGCCCGTTCCTGCAGTTGATGCAGGATCATGCTGACGAACTGCCTGACGATTGGCTGTAGGAGTGGCGGGCTGATTGGCGTGGTCAATCGACCTGGCTGACGATTCTCCC
Organism: Haladaptatus sp. CMAA 1909; assembly: GCF_043952005.1. Classification (NCBI taxonomy): domain Archaea; kingdom Methanobacteriati; phylum Methanobacteriota; class Halobacteria; order Halobacteriales; family Haladaptataceae; genus Haladaptatus; species Haladaptatus sp. CMAA 1909. Next base: position 47,672 of record NZ_JBIOAV010000007.1, read on the forward strand.
AGAGCTTGTGGTGGGTTACATCGGGATTGATTGGAGTCGAGATGTGGAGAACAAGCCGCTAGTTGGCGAGGATAGGTTTCGTGCTTTGTGGACAGCGTCGACTTGCCCGATTCCACTTCCGCTTATGGATTTAGGCGGCAGTGGATAGTATCTCATTGTCTCTCATGTGAATCGAGGACATAAGGCCTCTAACGTACGAAAATAGCCATTCACATGTTTATAAATCGCATCTCGCTACATTAAAAGCATAAAATATTCAGTTCATCCTCGCTGCTCTCCGAAATACATTCAGAAAATTTATCTTAACCCCGACTACACGTCTTTCAGCACCTAAAGCGATGAATCCATCTCTACGGTATCGCTAAACCTCAAATAGAGCTAGTCTATTAGAATTCGTATTCTCTACGATGAGATCTCGCTTGAATAGCTATCGCTAGTATCCATTACAGCTCTCTAATACGTCTTTTTGCAGGAATTAGTCGGCGTAAGGAGCGACGGTTTCTGTTTCTGTTTCCTCGCTCGTCATATTCGTCGTGAGCTCGTTTGCCAATTCGAGTACAGCTTCTTTGTGGTCGCTTTTCGAGTGGTGAATAGAAGTTGGCCGCGTATTCTGTTCGTCGTATCCCGTGTTATTATATGCGGAATCGGTTTTTTCCTCAAACCGTGTTCGTACTTCCGAAAGCAGTCCGTGCAGGTGAATGAGCTCTTGTTTTTTCATCCCGAAGACAACTAACGACCGAACCCCTATAGTATTTCCTTGAGACATCCTCCCACACGATAACGCAGGGTTTCTGAGGCTATTTTACGCTTCTGTTTTACCTTATTAGTCATACATTAATTTAATAGATGATCTTTATTGTTAAAAATGGTCGAACCGGGACTCGGTTGTTGTCTCGACGCACAGTCATCGAGGAGGAAGAATATTAACGGCCACAACGGTCAGAGTGACTGCGGACCAAACAATATTTTTATTTATTCATGTGAAATAAAGACGGCCGTAACCGCTATATTGGGCTGCAACTACCCCGAATGGGCAACTTTTGAGTTATGCAAGTGACTTCTGATACTAAACTTATCCGAATCGATCGATTAGCACTCTCTTTATGTCCATTCCAAGCGAACTCATTTGGGATGTTCGGACAAACAAAGCAACTCTGGGTAGGGTTGGGATTAGTACTTCTTGGTGCTGTGCTTCTCTTTGCGAATTTCATTCTTGGCATCAACACGCCGCTGGTGCTGCTTGCAGCCGGCGTACTGATCCTTGCTGTTGGAACGCTCATCATCGGAATCACACAGCGCGAGCGCCCGGTCTAAGATCAACAGGAATGCTATCCTGCCAACAAAGTAAGATGAATGATATACCCATTTTCTGGCAAAAAGAGGTGTTGCCCCGTTAATTCATCAAAAATTCAATTTATACTACTATAAAATTATTACAACTGTATAAACAATCTAAACGGTACATACTCAAAACTATCTGATTTCCCAAAACAAGCAAAATTAGGTGTGCTATCAATAATCCAACGCGAAGCTCGCAAAGAAGCCCTAATCTCATCATGATATATGACTAGCAAAACCTGTTTTGCTAGCAGAGATAGTTTTGCTAGGATTGAGAACCAGCGTATTGGTGGCTGTTATGGCTTATTTGCAAACGTCTGACGCGCTTTTATGTGGTTTGGATGGTTTTTCTATTTTGTATGTCCGATACAGCCAAAATAGCCGTCTCGAACCAGAAGGGCGGAGTCGGCAAGACCACGGTAGCGATCAATGTCGCAGGGGCTTTACACCACCGTGGACACGAAGTGCTGTTCGTCGACCTAGACCCACAGGGAAACGCCACCGAGGGGCTCGGGTTGGAAGCGGAGTACGAGGCACAACCTCCCACCTTGTTCGATGCACTGACTGACCACGAAGCACGCGGGGAGGTCGGTTCACTCATCGTCTCTCACGAAGAGATGGACGTCCTCCCGAGCAATATCGACATGACTAGCGTCGAGCCAGAACTCACGATGGCGATGCGTGGACGCGAACGTCTAATACAGGTCCTCGATTCACTCGATACCGACTATGACATCATCATTATCGACTGCCCACCATATCTCGGCAATCTCACGGACAATGCTTTGCTTGCCGCGGAGAACGTCCTCATCCCCGCGCTCGCCGAATCGACAAGCAAACGCGCACTGGAAATCCTTTTCGACCAGATGGAGGTTCTTGAAGCAGAATACGACACGCAGATTCGTGACCTTGGGCTCGTTGCCAACCGCGTCGAGACGACTAACGAAGCGGATTCCATGCTAACGTGGTTCGACGAAGTGTTCACCGATATCCCTATTTGGGAGGTCAGAAAACGGGTAACGCTCCAGCGTGCGTTCTCCGCCGGCTGTTCCGTCTTCGAATTCGAAGAGGAGTGTGACATGGCTCCTGTGTTCCTCACCATTGCCGAGGACCTGGAACAGCAGTTCGGTTTGGCGGAGGTGTCCGCATGAGCGACGAGAGTCGTGCTGACCGTCTCCGTCGTCGTCGTGCAAAGCGTGAGAAACAGACTGAGACGTCCGAACCTGCCGAACGCGCCGACACTTCGACGGGAAATGAAACGGACGTTGCATCAGAATCGTCAGAGACTGACGTCGTTTCATCCGATGATACTATCCATGCGAGTGAATCGGAGAGCGTGAAGGCGACCCGTGTCGGGACTTACATGTATCTCCCCGAAAAGCAGCGATCGGAGTTGAACTTCAGGTACAAGGAACTCAATCTCGCGTATGAGCGGGCGGTCGGCGACGAACTGGAGAAAAATCGTCACTTCTATCCGTTAGTCGTTCAAGCCGGTCTCGAAGCACTCGATGGTATGGATGGTGAATCGCTTCGAGAATGCGTGCGCCGCTTCGAGTGAATTGGTCGGTAGTCGCCACTCTGTATCGTTCCGTTTGATAAAATGATTCTCGGCCGTTTACAATTCTCTACTGTTCGAGGAGGGTCTGAAGCTCCGCTTTGCGTTCATCGTCAGTGATGAACTTTTGGAAGCGCCATTCGAACGAGTCGAGCAGGACGGCAATTCCGTTGTCGGTGACTGCATATTCATTCGTTCGCTTGTCCAGCTCGCTTTTCTCTACCAGACCACGCTCGATGAGTGTGTCGAGGTTGGGGTACAAGCGGCCATGGTTTACTTCCTCGTCGTAGTAGTCCTCGAGCTCACGTTTGATCGCGAGTCCGTATCGGGATTCCTCCGAGAGAACCAACAGGACGTTTTGTTGGAATGCGGTGAGATCGCGTGCAGTCTCGACACTACTAACAGATTCTGCCTCTGACATGGTAGTATCGTATGATATTGATTGACAGTGAATATAAACTTTCCTACTCGGAGCAATATTTATGACCTCTATTATAAAAATTATTTAACAGCAATCAATTTGTTGAAGATATTAGTATTTTTCGATGTAATGTTTAGGACTCTGGCTATTATTGTTGCTTCTCTACGAAACTCTTGCTACGTTTCTTTGCCGGTTAGTAAGTATCCATGGTAATGTGTGGGAAAAGTAATTAAACATTTTTAACCATTAAGAATTTACCATTTATCGGTCTAAGGTTGTTACATTCCCTAAAATTCACGGTGACAACCGATCCCGTGATTAGTCGGAGATATTGACAGTATGTAAAAATTCCGGTGGATATGTGAATTCTTCAGCGACTAGTGAATACCGAGTGCTTCAATCTGCTCTTGGTATCGGTTTCGGATGGTGACTTCTGTTACCTGCGCGACGTCAGCGACTTCACGTTGGGTTTTCTTTTCGTTACACAGCAACGATGCGGCATAAATCGCGGCGGCAGCGTAGCCAGTCGGTGATTTCCCTGAGAGAAGTCCCTGTTCTGCCGTCGTATCGATGATCTCGTTCGCTTTGGACTGCACTTCTTCACTGACGCCGAGATCGGAACAGAATCGAGGAACGTACTGCTTTGGGTCGACCGGTTTCATTTCGAGACCGAGTTCTTGGGAGATGTATCGATAGGTTCGACCGATCTCCTTCTGATCCACTCGTGACACCTCGGCTACTTCTTCGAGGCTCCGTGGGATTCCTTCCTGCCGACAGGCGGCATACAGCGTGCTCGTTGCAACGCCTTCAATCGAGCGCCCGCGGATCAGGTCTTCGGCCAGTGCACGACGGTAAATGACTGAAGCAACTTCGCGTACCGATCGTGGTACACCCAGCGCGGATGCCATTCGGTCGATTTCGGAGAGTGCGAACTGTAGGTTGCGTTCGCCCGCGTCTTTCGTCCGAATGCGTTCTTGCCACTTGCGCAGACGATGCATCTGGCTTCTCTTTTCCGACGAGAGCGACCGGCCATATGCGTCCTGGTTCTTCCAGTCGATAGTCGTGGTCAGCCCTTTGTCGTGCATCGTCTGCGTAGTGGGCGCGCCGACGCGCGACTTGCTCTGTCGTTCGCTATGGTTGAATGCGCGCCACTCTGGCCCGCGGTCAACGTGGTCTTCTTCGACGACCAGTCCACAGTCATCGCAGACGATTTCGGACTGATCCGCACTGTTAACGAGGTTTTTCGACCCGCACTCGGGACATCCCTTGACCCCCTCCTCCTCCTCGGTTTCGGTTTGCTCCGCGCGGCGCTCCCGTTGGCGAGTGGACCGTTTCATCAATCCTCTATACTCAATGCAAACATTTAAATCCCCGGATGGTCCCTCATAGAAGACTTTCATCTCAGGTTAATGTCTATTTCCTGAAAAACCATAGACGGAGGCGAGTTCTTAGAGAAATCTCCATCTTCTGTACTATCTTCGGTGATAATTCAGGTGTCATTCGGACTTTGCAAATGGTGAAACATCTACCATGGCATTATCGCTGTCAGGGTCAGTATCTTTGAGCATCCAAGAACTATTAAATTACATTCTTGCTTGCCTATTCATCAACAGCTCGACAATCGCGGCTTTGAACTCGGCTGTTATCTCCATGTTCGTTCTCTCGATAAACTTCGAACGGTGTTCCGTGAAGTTTCTCATCTTCTCATCGTGTGAAACTGTTTAAAACAATTCAAGAGCTCCTATTTGTTTTATTACTATTTCTATTTTGGTTGTGAATGTCATGAATGTAATGGTAGAGTTCCGGATACAACAGGTACGAACCGGTCGAAATACGTGACCTCATAGGGTAAGTCGCAACATAGGGGAAAACGACACGACAACTCAGGCGCCCATCTAAAAAAGCATCAAGGCGATAAATCTTATCGGATCAGTTCCACCTCTTCAGTCTCGGTAAAGAGTATATCCTCGAGCACTGAGCAACCAATTGTATCGTCGAAAGGACCCCGTGGTATCATAGATGGAACAAAATCTCACGGCCAGAATCCCGATATCGAATCAAATACTGTTTCTCTTCATTAGAGCCGCAGTTTTGTTTCTCTTCCTGATGCTCGCTCCCGTTTTCACTGTGGTAAGTAGCCCGCCACCAACGTTGGCCCGTTTCGGTCGGTCACTCCATTTCTGTATGAGTTCGTTTCAAAATATGTCCTGCTAGCTCCGATGTATTCGTCGATTTCTTCCTCGTCCAAATAGTTCTTATAGATATTAGCATTCGTTCGGAGATTCGTTTTCTGCTCCTCTAAAAGCATTTTACTGTGCGATACTGGGACACAAAACTTACACTACGTACAACGCTAAATCGTACCTACTTGATCTGAGATGCCGTAGTTTGTTGGTGTAGTACACACTCTCCGCTTTAGCCCAATGGCTATTAGATGGAGTCTAAAAAGCAAGTCCCCTGCAAAAGCTACGTGTTAGTACTTCTGCGTTTTACCTCTAGGGATCTGCAATATGGTGAATTTGGATCGTCGCTAGTCTGCTATTTCGGCACTTTCTTTGTCGCCAACGTATTGGGATTCCCACTCGCGACGTGCCTCAATCTCTCGCTGTCCACGTCGGGTGAGCGTGTAGTAGTTCGTTCGGCGGTCTACCTGTCCCTTCTCAACTAGCCCTTTGTCTACCAGGGTATCGAGGTTCGGGTAGAGCCGTCCATGGTGAATGTCCTTTTCGTAGTAGTCTTCAAGCTCTTCTTTGATTGCGAGTCCGTGCGGTTCGGTCAACCCGTTGATGACGTACAACAGGTCTCGCTGGAAGCCAGTCAAGTCGTACATGTTCGACTCGATGTTATGTCTACAGGGTATTAGTTAAGTGCATGATAATGCGTCCTTATCCGATGAAAAACGGAATAAACATGGCCGATAAAATTTGACAATTCTCTTCTCGTCACAAATCCTTTTCATCACTCCGTCGTTTGTACATCATCATTCATGGGTCATCTGTTCGGAATTCGCCCAAGATTATATATGCGCTGAGTCATCATGTGGCTATGATATGAAGAAACAAGAGCTGATTCATATTCATGGGCTCCTCGCAGAGGTACAGAACCAATATGAGACGCTAAGTAGTCATTCCACCGATTGTTCGGAGTACGAGCAGCTCGCTGTCAATCCGACATCGATACATCAATCAAAAACTGCCCATCAGGAAGCTATTTTTGCACTTCTCGATGAACTTACTGACATGATGAGTCCGAAAGAAGAGCAGTTGACCTCACACGCTGATTAATAGATCTTATGCCGGTTCGTCGTACTACTGTTTGAATCCCGTTTACAGTTCGCGCTTCTCATCGGCTATGACCTGCATCAGCGTTATGAACGAAAACATGGCAACAATGGCTCCTCCGATAGCAATAGACGGCAGTGTCGAGAGTACGGGTATGCCTAAAACTGAACCTGAGAGGAGGAGAGTGCTGATTATTGAGGTGCTGAGGTAGTAGGATCCCCACGATAGTTCTCGTTCTGTTTCGGCTATGTTATCGGTTTCAGCTATCTCGATAGTGAGATATTGGTCGAGTTGGTCCGCGAGCTTTGTCCGCTTGACCGTCCCACGGCTTTGGTTGTATTCGATGATACCCTCCTCATCGAGCTTCGGGAGGTGAGATTGATACAGCGGAATGTACACGCGCTGGCGCTCGTCAGATGTGAGCGCTTGCACGTTCGTCTCGTTTTCCCATGCTGCGACCTGCTCGGCGAGGTCACGCATTTCGACAGGCGTATCGTGTTCTTTCAGATACTGGAGGGCGTAGCGCCGTCGTGGTGTCTGAAGTAGGTGGAATATTTTGTTCTTCGACAGTTCAGGTTCGACAGTCGCATCTGGAATGGTCTGTGTTTCCCTATCGTCGGAGTGAAATTCTGTAGCGCTCATGACGGACGAATTATCGGAAGATTAGATAATAAACCAATAAAGTTCTCCCGGTTTGTTGCGAACTGTTGCGATAGATATCTTCATTGTTTAGTACATGGATAAATATGAACATTCGACTATCGTATGAATAAGTGATTTCTGACTTTAGATGTATATCCTACCTATAATATTATATAAGATAAAACGCCGTTTTAGTCCTGTAAATCGCTTTATAAAGGTGTGTTAGGTATCCTTGTGGTTCTTTCTTGGAAGTCTTGTTGAGTCGGTGGCTCTCGTTTACTATTTGCCCTGTTACTCAGTTGGCCTGAATTAATAAATCTGACACTTATTGAAACAATTATGTATGGGCATTTCTGTTGTTCCTACTTGAATTATTTCAACTCATTATATCCCGATTTTTTATTTTGATTAACACCTTTATAGTAATGAGGGGGTAAACCATAGAGAAGATACGCCCAGCACGGAGGCAGAGTATAACAATATCCGGCCACGAGGGACGTTAGCGCTCATGACTCCAACTCCCTCGTGTGCAACTCTACGTAAATATACATCCTCGATACTTAATCACGTAAATAGTGGGACCCGCGGATGAGATTACTCGTATCTCTATTCTCCTATGCAAATCCTTCATTGAACTTCTGAAATCGTGCCCAGAACATAGAATCGCGTGAGACAACTGTGTGATGGGAGTCCGATGGGGAACGAATGAAACATAGCTGCTTGGTCACAACGTGATACGGTTCTCATCGCCATCAGTCGGATTACTACAACGTTCCACGCTGTATCTCTCAGGGGAGAAATCGCAAAAAGCTCGACATTCATGTCGGAGGTTTCACAACATCTATGACGTGCCACTTGACAACTTATCGCGAGCACGTTCGCCGTCGAACAGGATTAAGCCTCGAACAATGTTTTCGACGCTTCTGGTTCGGACCCGTTGAGGAATACGAGATTTCCGCGCCCGATTTGAACCCGCGTTATCTCCTCATTTTCTTCCATCTTCGAGAGTTTTCTGCTCACCGTCGATTTGGACCATGACGTCTCGCTCGTGATATCCGCCTGTTTCATGCGACCACCGTACTTGATGAGGAGTGACCGAATACGCTCCTCGTCGGTCAGCATCTCCTCGTCTGCAAGGTTTCTGACTTGTGATCGTTCGGGTTCCGGCTCATCTTCTTGCAAGACCTCCTTGTCAGTGGTTTCGACGGTTGTTTTTCTCTCTTCTTTCGTCTTTTTTCGGTTGAACAGCCCGGACAGAATAGTTCGGATAGACGAAAGCGGCCCCTCGGTCGGTTTTTTTGCCGATTCAGCGGAATCAACGGATTCAGCTGATTCTGTCGTCTCACTGTTCGGTGCGTACGCAGGTGTCGTTCTCCACTCGGTACCGCTGTTGGAGCTCTCGACAACGACGTCGAACAGAGTTTTCAGCGTATTCGTGGTTTCCGGGTCGTGAATGTCGGGGTCCATCTGGAAATAGCCGACTGCCCCCGCCGCTTGTATTCGGTGTGTGAGTATGTGGAGATAGCGAAATGCGGTATCGAAATCGACGTATTCGAGCAGAACGGTCAACGTTTGAACCGATACGACAGGTTGTGTTTCGCTGTCCGTCCACTCCTTCAATCGGTTACTGAGCGGAACGATGATCTCCATCGGATCGGTCGGGTCGACGACTTCCGTTGTCACGGTGGCGGGTGTCTGCTCATCGTACGTTTCCGACTGTGCCATCCCACTTGCATGGATGAAACGTATTTCGCGTGGTTGCTTTCCGACGCTTCGTTGCCAGTCGTCGAGCCACTGTCCCGGCTGTTGCGTGTAGGTGACTGCAGCAAGGCTGATGTTTTCAGGTCGTGTCGAAGCGACAAGCTCCATCTGTGCCCGGTTTCCATCGGGGGTCAGGGGGGCGAGGACGAGAACGTTTGATGCTCCTTGGAGGTCTTTTTCTATCTTGCGAACGTTCATTTATGTCATTTTCCAATATTTTTTATCAACTTCACATCCGCGAAACTATTTCGCATAGTAAATACACCGGAACTCGGTATCAATGCATTGTTCTCCTATACTATCCTCTAATATACGTTTGTATCTTCGATTGTTGAATCTCCAATCGCTTCGACGTTTCCAAACGATTTTTTGCTACTGTCCAGTCACGAATGGAAATTTTTTCGACGTGTATGATATCATTTTGTCTACAACAGCTGGATATACATGGATGTCTCCACACGTCCTTTCCGTTCTCATATTCCCATCTATCTTCGTTCATATCTACGAGCCGTTATCGACAACGGCATATTCGTTGTAAGCCAAACAGTAGCCGACCCTAAAGCCAATGTGTGACTATTACCATTCCTTATTAGCTACTGGGGTATCAAAAAGCATTGGCTTGCAAATGCATGCACTACCCTTCATGTTGTAACGTGTTTGTGATAAGATTCGCATGGCCACGCCGTAGTCGTGTTGAGAGTGCGTTCGGAGATATATCAAGTTTCTCGGCAACGTGTTCCAATGTTGCCTCACGGGGAATATTGAAGTAGCCTAAATCGAGTGCTACCATGAGTGCTTCACGTTGTTTGGATGTCACTTCATACTTCCCAAACGCATCCAGATGTCGAGATTCGTACAAACTAGTCAGACGGAATAAAATTCCGAAATCAGAACAATAGTCGTGAAATTTCGTCAGTGACGATTTACTGGGGAACAGTAGTTTGAGATTCCATTTGCTCCCGTCGCTGGTCGCTTCTAAAATGCTGGCTTTCAGCTGTGAGACAGCGTGACCGATCGTCCCTGTACGTTGGCGCCAAGAGACACGGTATAACCGTTCGCTGTCGTGATCTTCGAGCAGTGTTATCGACTTTACCGTTTTATCCTCGTCCAGTGCCTGCTCGAACTGCTCGAACGAGTCAGTACTCACCCAAAAATACGGAGTTACGTATTCACTGTTCGCGACTACACGTTCTATTTCGACGTACGTCTCCGAGATCTCTTTCAGTGCCTCGTAGAGAATGAATTCGTCCGCAGGTACGGTAAATTCGGTTAGAACGCTCATCTCTTTAGCCAACGCATGGTTTCGGGTATATTGTAGCTATCGGTGGTTCATTCCGTCGCTTGCTGTCGACTTTGACACTATTTTCGAAAAATTTTTATAAAAATGCGATCCACCGGTTTATTGATTGCAAGACGAGTGTGTGTAGTTCATGCATCATATTCGAAAACACTGTCGGCATACAAATAGCGCCCTTAAATTTGATATAGCACCGGCAGTGAACCTCAACATAACCCATGTCTGACAAGCCGACCATTCTCATCGTTGATGACGAACATGCGATTACCGACTTACACACTCGATGGCTCGAAGACTCCTATGACGTTCGAAAAGCGTACAACGGAACGGAAGCGCTAGAGACGATCGACGACGACGTCGATATCGTCCTCCTCGACCGTCGAATGCCTGACTGTTCGGGTCAGGAAGTTCTCGCCGAAATCCGCGATCGGGACTTCGACTGTCGAGTTGCGATGGTGACCGCGGTCGAACCGGATTTCGATATCATCGAACTCGGATTCGACGCCTATATCTGTAAGCCAGTTTCTGATCCCGATCAGCTCCGCGAAATCGTCTCCTCGCTCGAAACGCGTTCGACGTACGACTCACAAGTACAGGAGTTGCTCGCACTTTCGTCGAAAAAGGCGGCTCTCGACGAGCGTAAGGGGTCGGCGGCGCTCCCCGAAAACGATGGATACGGCGTCCTCGAGGAACGACTGGCATCGCTCAGGAACAATCTCTCGTCCACTGTCACGGAGTTGGACGATGATGACCTTCGAGCGGAGTTCCACAAGCGCAACGACTCCGGGTCGAAGCTAATGGAATCCGCGACACGACGCGACGCACCAGAATCGGAAGACTAATCGCTTCCATCATTCGGCCGTCCCACAACACTCGATTGACGATGAACCGAACGCATACAACCACTACGAATGGATATCTATGATACTGGTCGCTACAACACATCTCCGGACGGTCCTTGCCATCTCTTCTACGACCCCGTTCGCGTCCCGCGGAATCCGTTCGATCGACCGCAGATGGAAGCGATGTCCATGAGAGAAAACAGGTCAGTATCCCATCTGGAATCCGTTTCGAAGGGAAGCATCCTCCTGCTTATCGACCACCGTCGAAACCGTCGGCTGTTAGCCGATTGGCTCACGTCCGAGTACGATGTCGTTTTCGACACTGATGGCATCGATACATCCTTCGATTTGTGTATCGTCGATGAGGGGTCCTTCGCCCGATATCGGGACGAACTCGAAGCGAAAAAGGAGTTGTCCCTTCCTACGTTCCTCCCGTATCTCCTCGTCACATCGACCGCCTCTCCCGCACGAACCCCCGAAGTGTGGCAGGGCGTGGACGAGGTCATCACGACGCCCATCGAGAAAGCGGTTTTACAGGCACGCTTGGACGGTCTCCTCGAACGACGACGGCTTTCCGTCGAAATCGAGCGGGAGAAAGAACAGAGCGAACAACGGTTTCGAACTCTGTTCCAGACCGCCCCGGACCCCGTGTTTGTCCTCGACGCTGAGGGTCGAATTCAAGCGGTAAACGATGCCTTCTGTAACGTTTCCGGCTTCTCACGTTCGGCCGTTCTCGGCGAACGTCTGGAACGCATCGATGCGTTTCCGAACGACTCGCTGGATAAGCTAATCACCGATATGCGCGAGCGGAAGCGAGGGAATTCTTCCCCGTACTCGGTGACGTACATGACCCCGGACGGAGAGACTCGATACGCCGAAATCAACACCACGCAGATGCGCTTCAACGCGGAGCATCCCGAAGTCATCGGCATCATTCGAGACGTGACGGAACACAAGCACCGAAAGCAGGAACTCCAACGCCAAAACGAACGTCTGGACGAGTTCGCCAGCATGCTCGCCCACGAACTTCGCAATCCGCTCGGCATCGCACAGGGGTATCTACGGTTCGCGCAGGCAGAAAACTCGGAGGATGCGTTCGAGGAAGTCACTGATGCCCTCGACCGAATGGAACGAATGATAAACGAGATGCTCGACCTCGCACGGAAACCCGATGCGCTCTCCGAGAAGGAGGGCACGGGATTTCACGACATCGTGGAGGATGCATGGTCGCGGGCCGCACCACCCGAGGCGACGTTGGTGTTGGAGAACGTGGAGGAGGAGATTTCGGCGGACATCGACAGGCTCAGTCAGGTCTTCGAGAACCTGTTCCGGAACGCGGTCGAACACGTCGGGCAGGACGTTACCGTTCACGTCAAGCGTAGTTCGAACGGCGTCTGCATCGCTGACGACGGTCCCGGCATCTCGTCCGACGAGCGCGAACTGGTGTTTCAGAGCGGCTACACGACGGACAACGGAACCGGCTTGGGGTTGTCGATCGTCGAGCAAATCGTGAAAGCCCATGGCTGGGAAATCGACGTTTCGGATGCGAGTAACGGCGGCTCACGGTTCGAAATCACCGGCATCGATTTCGAATAGCGGACGGAAGGGGAACCGTCCGCCATGCTGGAAACGAAATCGGGTTGCAGGGGATGACAGTCGCGTAATTCGTGCGGGCACTCCCGCGTTCGAACCGACAGAACACGGTTGAAAGGAATTTGTTCTTACCCGCGGTGAAAGTGGACGCGATTCGTTGTGCGGGAGAGAACCGACGATGGTTTGTCCAGGGATTGCCACGGGTTTCTATCGCCAGTTCCTTTCGACGCGATGATCGACGGTCGGGTCCGCCGCTATCCCTCGCTTGAGCGCCGACCACGGTGCACACTCGGGGCAGGCGAACACGATTCCGTCGTCGGTCCCCATTGTTCGCGCGAAGGTGGGGTCGACGTGTTCGTTTCGACACTCGGGATTGCGACAGCACCGATTTCGACTGGTGTGGTGGTTCCACACGCCATATCGGTGAGCATCGTCGACGTCCCCTCGGTGGGCGTTAGCCATGGATACTCACCTTCTCGCGAGCGAGCAGTTCGCCCGTTTTCCTGTCCCGGAGTTTCCAGAATTCGGCGTTCGTCTCGGGTACTCGGCTGCACTGGTGACACCAGAAGTGGCTGTTCGTCGGCTCCCAACTGGTGTGACCGTTCGGGCAGGTGTAGCGCCACTTCGAAATCGGCCCGTCGATGTCGTGTGCTTTCATGTTCGATCGTACGACGATTCCGTTCTAAATATCGAGCCTTATCCGAGGTGAAAGTAATAATCGGAGGGTTCTCACCGCTTGCCCCACTACAGGCAGCGTTTCCCGTCGCATTTCCGACTACTGCTGAGTGAAAGTAAACGCCCGACCCTATCCCCGATCTGCTGGTTTGGACGGTTTTGCTTGTTTTGATGGTTTGGACAGTTTTCAAATTTCTGCTGGTTTGGACAGTTTTCAAATTTCTGCTGGTTTGGACAGTTTTCAAATTTCTGCTGGTTTGGACAGTTTTCAAATTTCTGCTGGTTTTTCCATCCTCCCTGTTGCTCCCGATTCCTTCTTCCGTCTCCCGATTCGACGGTTTTGATGGTTTCCTAGCGCGTGTCGGACCACGTCTCGCACTCGTACGCCATCCCCCAAAACGCCGTTTCGAGACGCGTACTCGTCACGAAGGCTTCTTCCATCGCATCGTGAAGTCCGGGCGTGGCCTCGGCTTGCTGGTCCACGAAGGTCCGCATCCACGAGACGGCGTCCCGAAACTCGTCGCTCGTGTACTTCTCGATGAACGGCGTGTAGCGGTGGTCTCCGTCCGCGATGGTCGCCATGTGTTCCGCAATGTCGAGGTATCCCTGACCGCACGGGTAGACGGCCGCCGCGAGTTCGGCAAGCGTTCCCTCGTAGGCCGTCCGGAGGAGATAGTTCGTGTAGGCGACGCAGGTCGGTGCTTTCTCTACCGATTCGAGTTCCGCCCGGGAGATTCCGTACTCGGCGGCGAACGACCGGTGGAGGTCCATTTCGTCGGCGAGAATCCGATGGGCGACGCCGAACGCGTGGGTCATCGTTTCCTCGTCACGCGCTTTGCACCCGGCGAGTGCGAACACCCGAGCGTAGTCGAGGAGGTACCGGTAATCCTGTTCGACCCAGTGACGGAACGCGGCGGGGTCGAGCGTCCCCTCGGCCAATTCGACCACGAACGGGTGTGCTTTCTGTTCCTCCCATAGTCGGTCGCCAGTCGCGAGCAGTCGGTCGCTGAACGCCATGATTTGCTGTCTATTCTCCAGTGGTATAATCTAGTGGTTCACAGTCCCACCGTCCCGTGCATGACCGCTCATCTCCAAGCGAATCCGAATACGAGAAAATAGAAAGTGGAAAAGAACGTGAAAATAAGAACGCGGGGACGTTGGCGGTGGATTCTACAGAAAATACAGCGAGAGTGCCTCGGGGCTTGACCCCGAGGGTGAATCGCGTACGCTTGATTCAAACATGCTCCGTGCGGTTGATGTATCGTTCCACAGTCCGGCTGCTCATTTCTCCTGCCGTCCCCACGTAAAACGAGCGTTCCCAGAACCCACCGCCCCAGAACACTTTCGCCAACAACGATTCGTGCTGTTCCCACATCTCTCGGGCGGTAACGCTCGTAATCGTTCGGACGATTTCGCTCGGGGCGTGTTTCGGGTGTGCCGACAGAAACAGATGCACGTGGTCCGGAGCAATGTGCAACGAGAGAACGTCGTATCCGTACTGTTCAGCCACCTTTCGGATACTCAGTTCCAACGACGGCTCAATCTTATCGAGGATGGTATGGCGATACTTCGGACACCAGACGAAATGATAGTTAATTGTATAGACGGTGTGATTCCCGCGACGAACTTCCATGCACAGACTACGCATTCAGTACACTTAAGATGTTCCAGTGCACACTTAGCATGTGAGCAAAAGATATACTGTCACCGTCTCGGACGAAGACGGCGAGTGGTTGGACAACCAACCGCACCTCTCTCCGAGCGGGTTGCTTCAGAAAGCGATTCAGGAGCAGCGACGAAAGGAGTCCGAATAGCGAATGGACCTCACGCTTCGCTTCCGTGCGTATCCCGACGAAGACGTAGCGAGCGAAGCGTGGCGACATATCGAGATCCACCGACAGATACGGAACCACGCCGTCCGCGACTACTATCGAGCACCGCGGAACGACCGCCCGAGTGCCTACGACCAACATCGGAAACTCACCAAGTGGAAACGACGATGGTCGATGTTTGCCGAAGTGTCGGCACACGCGGCTCAACAGACGGTCTCACAGATACAAAAAGACCAGAAGGTGCTCAAAAAACACCGAGAGAACGGTCGCAAGACAGGACGGCTCAAGTGGCAAGGAACGGGAGAATTTCGGTCAGTAGCGTACCAGTCAGAAGGCTACAACGTCAATCACACGACGGGCCAAGACTTCGGGACGCTTACCCTCTCGAAAATCGGCGAAATACCGATACGAGCACACCGCGACTTGCCCGACACCGAGACCGTCAAACGCGCCATTCTCAAAAAGGAACGAACTGGCGCATGGTTCGCTTGTTTCGTAGTCGAAGTGGATTTATCCGCGAAAGCAGACCCCGAAGATATCGACCCCGCCGACTGTATCGGTGTGGACCTCGGTATTCAGTCGTACATCCACACGAGCGACGACCTTTCAGTCGAATGCTTGGACTTGGAATCGGAGTACGAACAGTACGCCCGAGAACAACGGTCGCTCGATCGCAAGCAACACGGCTCGGCCAACTGGGAGAAACAGCGCCAGAAAGTCGCCCGTGCAAAACGACGCATTCGATGGAAGGTGCTCGACTTTCAGCACAAGCTTTCGACGTGGCTCGTTCGGGAATACGACGTAGTAGCAGTCGAAGACTTGGACGTGAAGCCGATGCTCGAAACCAGTCAATCGGCGAAAAACAAGCAAGACGCTTCGTGGTCCCGATTCCTCGATTTGCTCGAATACAAAGGCAACCTGTACGGAACGCACGTGGTGCGAGTAGACGCCCGAGGAACCACGAAAGAGTGCAACCAGTGCGGTGTGGAAACGTCAAAGCCGCTATGGGTGCGAGAACATTCGTGTCCGGCGTGCGGTCACACCGAAGATCGGGACTTGAACGCGGCAAAGAACATCCTCGACAGGGGACTCAATTCTCTTCATGTAGGGCCGGGACGGCCCGAATCAACGCCTGTGCAGACTGTGCTCCCTGCGTTTGCTCGTCACTCGGGACGGGTGGATGCAAAGCACGTCGTCGAAGCAGGAAGCCCCGCGGCTTGACCGCGGGGGACGTTCACAGTCGGTCGAGAACTTCGTCGACGACGTCGTCCTTCGGAACCCGTTCTTCCTCGCCCGAATCCATGTTCTGGACGGTTACGACGCCCTCGTTCAGGTCGCGTTCGCCGACGACGACGGTATATTCGGCGTTGATGCGGTCCGCGTAGCCGAACTGCTCGCCGACGCTCCGTCCGGTGAGGTCGGTTTCGACCGTCAGCCCCGCACCGCGCAGGTCTTTGGCGTACTCCAGTCCTATCTCTCGGACCGAGTCCGAAATCGTCAGCACGTAGGCGTCGGTCGAAAGCGCCTCGTCGGGCCACTCTCCCAGTTCCTTGAGCAACTGCATCGTCGTGGAGTAGCCGAACGCGAAGCCGATGGCCGGAACCTCGCGGCTTCCGAACTGTTCGATGAGGTGGTCGTAGCGCCCGCCTCCGAACAGCGCACGAAGGTTGCTCTCGGTCGAGAACGCCTCGAAGACGAGGCCGGTGTAGTAGTCCATCCCGCGCACGATGGAGAGATCGAAGGTACACATCGACTCGACGCCGTACGCCGACAGTACGTCGTAGAGGTCGTGCATCCGTTCGATGGCTTCGTCCGCCGCATCGCCCTCGGGCGCTTTGCCCGAGAGTTCGACTAATGCGCTCTCCATTTCGCCGCTGATGGCGCTGAGTTCGTCTATCTCTTCGGCGGTCGCACGGTCCACGCCTTCGAGTTCGAGGTTGTCGAGGAACTCCTCGCGGCTGAGTTTCTCCTTCTTGTCGATGACGCGCATCACATCCTTGCTCCCCTCCACGTTCATCGCTTTGAGGAGGGCATCGAGCAATTGTCGGTCGTTCAGCCTGAACTCCACGGAATTGGCGACGCCGAGTTTCTCGTAGATGGTGGCCGCACAGGCGATGATTTCGGCGTCCGCCTCAACTGATTCGACGCCGAAGATGTCGATGTCGGTCTGGAAGAACTCGCGGTCGCGGCCCTTCTGGACCGCCTCGTAGCGCCAACGCTTCGACGTGTCGAACCACTTCATCGGGGTTCCGAGGTCCTTGCGCTGTTGGACCAACCGCGAACGGGTCGGCGTCTGTTCGGGGACGAGCGTGACCTCGCGTCCGCCTTTGTCCTCGAAACTGTACGTCTGTTCGACGATTTCGTCGCCCGATTTCACCCGGAAGAGGTCGGTCGGTTCGACACTTGGGGCGTCGATTTCGCGGAAACCGAACTCGCGGGCCGTCTCCTCGACGGTGTCCACGATTTCTCGCCACGCCGCCCACTCCTCGGGGTAGCGGTCGTAAAAGCCCTTGAGGCTCTCGAGTTCGTCCATGTTTCGGCTATCGAAGGCGAGCGATTTACGTTTGGCTATCTCCCGATTTTGTAAGGTTTCGTCTGTTCCGGGTTTCGTGGGCCGACCTTTCTCTTCAGCACATGCCGTGACCCAAATCACTACTTCTGCCCGCGACAACTGCCTCGCATGCGAATTACCGACTACGAGCTGTTCGCCGTGCCGCCGCGGTGGTTGTTCCTTCGAATCGAGACGAGCGACGGCCTCGTCGGGTGGGGCGAACCGGTCGTCGAGGGCCGCGTGAAGACCGTTCGCGGCGCGGTGGAAGAACTCATGAACGACTTCCTGCTCGGCGAGGACCCAATGCGCGTCGAAGACCACTGGCAGCGTCTCTACCGCGGCGGGTTCTACCGTGGCGGTCCCGTTCTGATGAGCGCCATCGCCGGCATCGATCAGGCCCTGTGGGACATCCGGGGGAAGTCGTTCGACGCGCCGGTGTACGAACTGCTCGGCGGTCGCGTCCGCGACCGAGTTCGAGTCTATCAGTGGGTCGGTGGCGACCGACCCGAAGGCGTCGCCGACGCCGCCCGCGAGAAGGTCGATGCCGGATTCACCGCGCTGAAGATGAACGCCACGCCGGAACTCCGCCGAATCGACACCCCTGCGGCGGTCGATTCGGTCGGCGAACGACTGGCCGCCGTTCGCGAGGCGGTCGGTCCCGACGTGGACATCGGCGTCGATTTCCACGGCCGCGTGGCGAAATCCATGACGAAACGACTCGCAGACGCCCTCGAACCGAACGACCCGTTTTTCATCGAGGAACCGGTGCTCCCCGAGCAGAACGAGTTCCTGCCGCATCTCGCGTCCCACACCTCTATTCCAATCGCGACAGGGGAGCGAATGTACTCGCGCTGGGATTTCAAGGAGGTGTTCGAATCGGGCGCGGTGGACGTGATTCAACCGGACCTCTCGCACGCTGGTGGCATCACCGAGGTCCACAAAATCGCGTCGATGGCCGAAGCCTACGACGTGGCGCTTGCGCCCCACTGCCCGTTAGGTCCGGTCGCGCTGGCATCGTGTTTGCAGGTCGATGCCTGCTCGCCGAACGCGCTGATTCAGGAACAGAGCCTCGACATCCACTACAACGAAGGCGGGGACGTTCTCGATTATCTGGCCGACCCGAGCGTCTTCGACTACAAGGAGGGATACGTCTCGCTTCCTGACAGTCCGGGTCTGGGTGTCGAACCAGACGAAGCGGTCCTCCGTGAGCGGGCCGGACACGATGACTGGCACAACCCGATTTGGCGGCACGACGACGGCGGCGTCGCGGAGTGGTGATGTGACCGTTCCCTTCGACTTGCATACCCTGTAACGCGGAGATTCTGCTTTGATGGCCCCTGTTTTGCTTTAGGTGACGTATAACAAAACGTCGTCCCCCCGACGTCACAGTCGATGGGGTCCGTGGGTTCGGTTTCCGGGAGAACAGTTGCACTGCTACTTGTGCTGTCGCTCGTTTCGGGCACGTTCGCTCTGCCAGCGACAGCACAGTCGTCGGGCGACCCTCCGGGCGTCTCTGTTTCTGTCGAACGCGGACAGGCGGACCACGGCGTCGTTCGCTATCATATCGACTTCGAGATGTCAGAGGGCGCACGCCAGTTTTGGCTCATTAATTACACCGGAAACGTGGTGTCTTCCGAGGGATTCGTAACCGACCGTGCGAAGAACGGAAATCACGCCCTCCGATGGGACGGGGACTCCGAATCACCGTCGATGACGATAACCTCGGACGTGGATTCCGGGAACGATCGGGAGTTCGCGGCGACAGACGAATGGACGCTCGCACCTACTCCGCGGATATCGGTCGCGTGGCAGGCTGACGGGGACGACGACTGGCAGTATTTCCATCCGTTTCAGGGCGACTATCCCGACAGAAGCGTCTCGTTCGCCGACGCCGGCGTTCTCGGCGCGGCCTTCACCTACGTCGGACGATACGACGAACACGTCCGCCACGTCGACGGGCAGAAATTCCGGATGATAGTCGCGGCGGACGCGTCCCCCGAAGAATCACCGGAGGACGTGTTCGATGCGCTCGGGTCGGCGAGCAAACGGCTTCCCGGTAAATCGCCGGACGACGTTCTCCTGTTCGTCCTTCCCGACCCGATTTGGCGCGGCGGGTACGCCTCGCCAAAGTACGACGAACTCTGGGTCCACGAGGATGCCCGACTCGACGACCCGCAGAACCTCTGGTTGCACGAGTACGTTCACACGCGCCAGTCGTTCGAACTCGGCGACCAGATGGGGTGGTTTCGAGAGGCGAGCGCCGCCTACTTCGCGTCCGAGTTGGCGATGCAGCAGGGGAGAACGTCGAAATCTGCCGTTGTCGGTACGCTCTCCTCGAAGGAGTACGGGAAATCGGTACTCTCGAAGTCGGATACGTGGGCGAATCGTGAGGTGCCGTACTACCGCGGAGCGCTTACCCTGTGGGCGCTCGACGACAGGATACGGCGGGCGACGGACGGAGAACGGAGCCTCGTGGACGTGTTCGACCGAATGAATCGACGGAACGAAAGCGTCAGCTATACCGATTTTCGTAAAATCGTCGCCGAGGTGGCCGGACGGTCGTTAACACCGTGGCTTAACGAACACGTCACGACAAACGCACGGCTCGATATCGATCGGTTGCAAAAACGGGGCGATACGGGGTCGAACATCGGTGCGGCCGCTGGCGGTTCGGAGGGTAACGACGAGGCGGGCCACCAATCAGGGGGCGACAGTGGCATCCACCCTCCCGCAAAAATCGGAAACCTCCCTTCGACGGTAATTCTGTGGGGTTGTCTCGGCCTTGTCGGTCTGGTGTTCGGGCTGACGGCCGCACAGCTCATTTCGGGAACCGTGTCTCGACTCCGAGGCGAGGAGTAAGACGGAGAGTTCCGCCCAGTTTTACGGTCAGCGGAGCGGGACGGCGGAGCGCTCATCCCGACAGCACGTCTCCGTACCTCGCCGCGAGTGGATATCGCCACCCCACACCGAACGCCTTTGGAGAGACTTTCAGTACAGGTGCGGCCTGAAAGCGCTTGTATTCAGCGCGGTGAAGCATTGACAGCACGCGTTCGACCGTTCCTCGGTCGTGACCCAGATTGACTATTTCGTCGGCGCTCAATCCTTCGTCCACGTACCCCGCGAGGATCGAATCGAGTTTCTCGTACGGTGGCAAATCGTCCTCGTCGATTTGGTCCGCCCGGAGTTCCGCGGTAGGCGGTTTCTCGATGACGCGCTCGGGGATAGTTTCCCCGCCCTCGTTCAGATACCGAGCTAGGTCGTAGACGAACGTTTTCGGACAGTCGGCGATGGGCGCGAGCGCCCCGCACATATCTCCGTAGAGGGTCGTATAGCCCACCGCGAGTTCGCTTCGGTTGCTCGTTGCGAGGAGCAAATGCCCCTGTTCGTTAGCGATGGCCATCAGGATCGTCGCCCTGATTCGGGCCTGTACGTTCTCCTCCGTGATGCTCGGAGCTTCGTCGAGAATCGGGGTCAACCCGCGCTCGAAGGCTTCGAATGGTTCCTCTATTGGGATGTCGATGAGGTCGATATCGAGGTTGTCGGCGAGTTCTCTGGCGTCGCTTTCGCTCGCCTCGCTAGTGTATCGGGTCGGCATGGAGACGCCGAGGACGCTTTCCGGGCCGAGCGCATCGACGGCTAACGCGGCCGTAAGCGAGGAATCGATACCCCCGGACAGACCGACGATGACCGCTTCGAACCTGGTTTTGTGGACGTAATCCCGGATACCGAGGGCGAGTGCGGACCGGACCTCTGCCGGTCCAATCGGGGGTTCGTCGGCGACATTCACCGTTGCGGGCGACTCGGAATCCATCGGTACGTCGTAGACGGCGAAATCCTCCTCGAAAGCGGCGAGGCAGCACGCGACGGTCCCATCGGGCGCGACGACGAACGACCGGCCGTCGAAAATCAACTCGTCGTTCGCTCCGATTTGGTTCACGAACACGAGCCATTTACCGTGGTCCCTCGAGTGTGCGCCGAACAGTCGCTCGCGGAATTCGCCTTTCCCGGCGTAAAACGGGCTAGCGGAGCAGTTTACGAGGAGGTTCGCCCCCGCGTCGACGAGGTCCTCGATGGGATCTTTGTGGTACTCCGGGCGCTCCCACACGTCGGGCTCGTTCCACGCGTCTTCACAGACGCTTACCCCAAGTTCGGTTTCGTCGGGTAGCGAGTGGACCGGTTGGTTCTCCGCGGCCTCGAAAAACCGGTCCTCGTCGAACACGTCGTAGGTCGGGAGAAGCCGTTTCTCTGTCTGTCCGACGATTTCTCCGTCTCGACAGACCGCAACCGCGTTTTGTACTTTCTTCCCGTACTCCTCACGATTTCGCGCCACGAACCCGACCAGCGCGGTGATTCCTTCCGTCTCTGCCGCGATTCGGTCGAGTGCATCGAGTTGGGAGTCCACGAACGCGTCCCGTTTTACGAGGTCCTGTGGTGGGTAGCCGACGAGCGCGAGTTCCGAGAACACCACCAGGTCAGCGTTCTGCTCGCGTGCCCGTCGAATACCGTCTGTGATTTTCCGTTTGTTTCCCCCGATGTCCCCGACAGTGTAGTTCGACTGTCCTAGTGCGACCCGAACTGTGCTATTCTTTCCCACACACTAGCGGACGGGGCCGAACGGCAAAATCGTACTGCTGGGCGCCCCGATGAGCAAGTAGAAATATGTGATTCCACACTGTTTCACCGCTATGCTCCGACTCGTTGTCGCCATCTTTGGCATCGTTGAAGCTTTGTTTCCCCGACGTCTCATCGACGTTGCGACTCGGGTGAGTTACAAAGGCAATGAGGAGTTCGAACCGAAGCCATGGGTCGTCACCGCCGCCCGAATCGAGGGCGTCCTTTTCGTTCTCCTTGCACTCTTCGGTGCCATTCGTCGTCGCGGGACACGACCCCCGTCGTTGGACGGAGAGTAGTCGACTCGTTTTCACCGCGGTTTCAGATTCGATTTTTCCCCGTTCTCACCAAAATCTAAAGGTGCTTGGCGCTCTGGTTGTGCGATAGTATGGCACGCAATTTCGATATGCCGTGGCTACACCTGACACCCGACGAAGAGGTACTGTGGTCTGGTCACAGGAGCGTCTATCAGGTCCTTCTACCGATCGTTCTCGGCATCGCTCTCATTTTGCTCGGTGCGGGAATCACCGGAAGTGGCGTTTTCGGTGGGTTCAGTTGGGTCGGACTCCTCCTCGTTCCGGTCGGACTCGCCGTTGCGGCCCCGCCGTTTTTCCGATGGCGAAACGAATGGTTCGTCCTCACTACGGAGGAGGTATATCACAAACACGGCATCTTCTCGCGAGACGTGACACAGATACGGCTCGACAGGGTACAAAATACCGCCTTCTCACAATCGACGCTCGAACGCGTACTCGATTATGGCACGGTAACAATTCATACGGCCGGCGTCGGGACGGACAATCTCATGTTCGAAAACGTTCCCAACCCCAAATATGTAAATAGATTGATTTCTAATCAGCTAGATCGAGTTTCGCCTCGACAGTGATTTCTGGGGCACTCGTTCCGGTTTTACAGGTCACTATATTCCGATATATCGGGTTTAAACGGTCTAAAACGCTGCACGATGGGTTTCTGTATTTATTACTTTTAATTAGACGATAAAATCGAGAAAAGCGAAGAATGAGCCAAACTGACCGTGTCCCCCCCTCCTTTGAACTGGTTCAAAAGAATCAGAAAGTTCGTTGAAAGCACTCTTAGTCGCGGCTCGCTGCGGGGGCGTTACATTCGACTGTTCGTGGGCATTCCGCTTCGAAGACGGCCACCCCGACCCCATGGTCGAAGTAACGAGACTCGCGGAACGATGACGTCGTCCAAAATATACCTCTCCTCTGAACGGTTTTCCCTCAGAACCCGTTTTATACCGCTTCGATGACCTGAAGGTCACCGAGGTTGGCGCTCCTCTGCGATCGGCTTCAATTGGTCAACCTGCGGGTTGAGCCACCCGCCGGCCCACTGTGTTTCGATGCGGAGATGATCCGCGGCAAACGTTTTCACCAGTACGGTAAATCGGTCGCTCATTCGGTCGATATCGTAGACGTGACAGTCGATATCGACGTCAGCGACGGTAACATAGAGAGGATTTTCGATTTCGAGGCCGACGAACGCATCAACCAGATTGGAGACCACGTGGCGGCTTTCGGTCGCACTCATTACACCTCGGTCTTCTCCCTTTATCCACAAAAAAGGAATACGGTTTCACATCGTTCTATTTGCTATTCGACAGCAGATAAACCGCTCGAGTCGGTCGTTTTTTGATTTTATGTTTCTTATCTAATATCTACATTTCTATAAAATGAATGGGAGAACGAAGATCAAGGTTTTTTCCCCGCTCGCCGAAACGTAGGGGAGGGATGGTTTGGGAGTGCCGTGACGGGAGCGGAGGTCGCATGAGCCAGGTCGGCAGCCACGTCGTCAAGGAAGCGGACGGATATCACAGCTATATTCCGGTCCATATCGACGAGTATCGCCTTCGACGAAACGACTACGCCGCAATCGAGTGGTCGAACGGGAAGGAGTCGGGGTCGGAGATCAGTGACAAGCGCTCGTCGCCCGAGGTGGAACGACCCGGACGCTCCTCTCTGGATTGGGTCGAAGAATCACGTACTGTGGCTCCTCTGCGAATACATGAAGTTCGGGCGACCCCGCGAAGAGATGGACGTTTGATCCGAATTCCCATCCCGCGAGCACTCGAACCCGTTTCGTGACATTCTCTCGTCAAGCCACTCCTCGCCGCTGGCGTATCCGCGTTGTTAGTCCGTGAATAATTATACGCCTTCTAGCGGAACGTACTCCTATGCAGGCAATCGTTCTGGCAGCGGGTGAGGGAACACGAATGCGACCGCTCTCCGCATCGTGCCCGAAACCCATGTTGCCGGTTGCAGAGGAACCACTCGTCGCACATACCGCGCGCGCCGCTGTCGAGGCCGGTGCGAACGAACTCGTTCTTGTCGTCGGCTACGAAGCCGACACGGTTCGGGACTACTTCGGAGCGGAGTATGCCGGAATCCCGGTCAAATACTCGATTCAGGAAGAACAACGTGGGACCGCGGACGCGGTTCGTGCGGCTCGCAAACACATTGACGGCCCATTCGCCGTCCTTAACGGTGACAACCTCTATGACACCGCCGCTGTGAAACGCCTCCTCTCGAACGGACCGGGAGTCGGTACGTACCGCGTGGATGACCCCTCTAACTACGGCGTCATCTCAACAGACGGATCTCGCGCGACGGACATCGTTGAGAAACCAGACGATCCGCCGACGAACCTCGCCAACACTGGCGCATACGTCTTTCCGGAGGAAGCGCGCGATTGGCTCGACGTGGGGGAAAGCGAACGCGGGGAGTTCGAAATCACGGACGTCCTCGAGCGCATCATCGAGGAGTACGACGTCATGGCTGTCGAAGTTGAACGGTGGCTCGACGTAGGTCGTCCGTGGGAACTCCTCGAAGCGAACGAGTGGAAACTCGGCGAACTGGAACGCGATGTCCGCGGTGACGTAAGCGAAGCGGCCACGCTCGACGGAAATGTTGTCGTCGAGGAGGGAGCAACGGTTAAATCCGGCGTCGTCATTGAGGGTCCGGCACTCATCCGTTCGGGCGCGACGGTCGGGCCGAACGCCTACATCCGTGGTGCGACCTTGGTGGACGAGGGCGCGAAAGTCGGTCACAGCGTTGAAGTCAAAAACAGCGTTCTCTCTCCCGGTGCGGCGGTCGGTCATCTCTCCTACGTCGGCGATAGCGTCCTCGGCCACGACGTGAACTTCGGGGCGGGGACTAACGTGGCGAACCTCCGCCACGACGGCGAATCCGTGAAACACACGGTGAAAGGGGACCGAGTCTCCACTGGACGGCGAAAGTTCGGCGTCGTCGTCGGTGACGGAGTGAAAACCGGCATCAACACCAGTCTCTATCCGGGTGTCACCCTTTCGGAAGGGTCGATGACGCTCCCGAACGAGGAAGTCTCTCGCGACAAGTAACGCGCTCATTGCTGTTTTTTGTATGACTCCGTTTCAGCACTCTTCCATATTGCTCGTGAGCATGTACTGACGGCTATCGAGGAGGATAGGAACCGAACAAACACTACCGCATTTCCTCACGGGCACGGTTTGCTTCCACTGGATCGTTGGCCCGACCTCTCTTCACTTCGGTTGCGGTCATGCATTCGAAACAGCCGTACACTTCGTTTCGGTTGTTCCCGAACACACGTGCAAACTGCGGTGTAACGAACGAACTGCAGTTGTGACACTGCGTATCGGCCATCGTACTATCGTTGGTGTCTCGGGAGCCGCTCATGTCTATCGACATCATTTCTTCGTTCGCAGGGAACCACCATTATTATCCATAGATTAATCGATTGAAACTGCACGAAATATTGTCGGACAATTGACCGTTAAAACATATTCTCCTTGCGTGTGCCAGGGTTTTTAGTGTCTGATTAAAAATATGAATATTCTGCATGTAATGGCCACACACTGCTCTATTTCCTTTCTTTGAAGTACACAAGGGTCTCCCAACCGACGCACAAGCAGTTGATGCCACCCCCTCTTCCAATTGGGAGAAGAGCGTTCTGTCTTTCGACTTCAATCACCCGGTTTTCTCCACGATATCGACCCCCATTATATAATCATAATCTTTGGTGAACAATCGTCCTTCGGTATGACAATGTTGTTAAATCGTTGTCCTCGGGAAGGACAAGTAGGGGTATCGTACAATTCCCAACAGGATCGAATGCAGGTGAGCTAAGTCATGATGTTTCTGATTATCGCACTTTGACTGGATATTCTCATAACCAGTCTTAGCTCTGGTTCTGATCACATGGTTCTACGTAGTGGACTTTTCAGTTCTGTGCCAGGAGAATATAATATATGCAGACATATATCTAGACACACAAACAGGAGGTCGTCAGATCGCGCACAGAAGCAGTGTCCAACAGTTCTGTATAACGTCTATCGAAGTGCGAGTTGCGTTGTGGAGATTAGTGCGTACAGGCCAACAACGAACGCACCGAGAACAGTAGTGGAAATAGTGCCAATGAACGGCACATTCAGCCACGCAGCCGCGAACGTTCCCGCGCTCAACGCGGTTGCACAGCGGTAGTAGCTAAACCAGCGGTCTTCATCTAACTGTCCATTCGTTTCGACGGTTTCATTGTCGGAGTCTGTAGCAGTGTGATTCGATGGTCTGAGGTATGGGTCGAACTCGTCCGCCAACTGACCACGTTCAACGATACCGCGGCTTTTGTTGTACTCGATGATGCCCTCTTCGTCAAGTTTCGGGAGGTGAGACTGATAGAGGGCAATGTATACGCGTTGGCGCTCGTTTGAAGCGAGGGCCTGAACAGTAGTGTCGTTTTCCCACGCTGCAACCTGCTCGGCGAGGTCACGCATTTCGACAGGCGTATCGTGTTCTTTCAGATATCGCAATGCATGTCGACGACGCTGCGTCTGGAGAATGTGAAATATTTTGTCCTTCGTTAGCGTGTTCGTTCTATCTTCGTTCGGCAACGACGAAGATTCAGGGAGATTTTGCGTCGTAGCGCTCATGATTCTTCGATGAATTCCAAACAGGGATACATCATAAATTAGACGGTCTCTCTCGGATTCTTTCGAGCCGTTGCATTCCGTTCACGTCTTGTGATTATACGATTTGAACAGAGATAACTATGTGTGAAATTATACTTCCATGCTAAATCATCTCTCATTTTGAAATTTGTGTGTGAGTGCCTACCTCCATACTGTCGATTGAACGATTGTTAGGATCATAAATGAGACTATCACTACCATCGTCGATTGGGTCGGTGACAGGAAGCCTAATGGGCCGAGACTGAAGACGCTCCCACTAAAGAGGAGTGTTGAAAGTATCGACAGGGCCAGATAGTAGTGTGCGTATCGCGGTTGTGTCATCCGATGGTTGCTTTGAATCCGTTATATGCGTTCATCAGTAGTCCGGGAAGTTGTCGTGGCTCTGGCCGGCGCGAGTGACGGAGGTACTGAAACCCTGTTCGGAACTGTCCTTCGTTTATATAATGTCGGGCGAGGATATAGTGGTGAGCACCCGTTACGTCGATTCCCTGTCGTTCGAGATGTTCTACTTCCTCGGAGAACGTCCGGCGGAAATGTTCGTCTGCCTTGGCGACCGAATCCGCCGGGGGCGACCCGGTTTCGTACCTGAGGAGTAGCGTCTCGTTCACGCAGGCGAGTTTCCCGTGTTTGAGGACGCGAATGAGGAATTCTGGGTCCTGAAAACGGGTAAAGGACTCATCGAAGCCGTCGATTTTGTGGACGATGTCGCTCCGTACGATGAGCGTCGACCCCGCGCTCGTGTGGAGGTCATCGCTCAGCGTCGGTCCGATGAGTTCCTTTCCACCTTCCGCGCCTTCGGTCTTGTTCCGACGCGAAATGAGCTGCGTCACGGCTTTCACAAGCGGGTTCTGACCGTCTGGATGAACGGTTTCTGCCTTACAGTAGGCGGCAACCCACTCGTCGGAGCGCAGTTCGAGCGTGAGAACCTGCTTTTCGAGTTTCGTGGGAAGCCACACATCGTCCGAATCGAGAAATGCGATATATTTCCCTTCAGCTCGTTCGATGCCGGTGTTTCGCGCGGCACTCGCACCTTGATTTGCCTCATGTTGGACAAATTGGATTCTGTCGTCGTTGTAGGAAGTGACGACATCCGCGGTGTCGTCCTGCGAGGCGTCGTCCACGATAATGAGTTCCAACTCTTCCAACGTTTGCGAGAGGACGCTCTCGATGGTTCGAGAGATGGCGTCTGCACGGTTGTACGTCGGGACGATGACGCTGACTGTCGGTGCCATTCGTTGTTCCAACATGCATGTTCTCCCTGCTTTATTATCGACCTACTAATCGTGGAGGGCCACGAACAGAACAGGTATGACCAACAAAAGGACCAACGACGCCACTACTGGTCGGACAGACCAACCCAAGAACTTCCCGGCTTCGACGAACGCAATCACGGCTATACCAACGGCTTAGACTACTTCGATCTCGCTTGTGTCCAGACCACAGCAATGTGTTCATAGATACCACCGTAGGAAATCCGCGACTGTAGGCGCAGGAGGAATGCGTTCGCTATCTGTACAACCGCTGTCTGTTGCTTGCGACGGTTTCGCCGCGTAATCGCAAGCCTTAGTAGTTTTGGTAAACTTTGACATGATAGTACATAGAGTCCAAAAGGGCCTCTTTGTACGGGTCGCCGTCGGCCGACCCTGAACAGCGGGACGTTGACGGTGTCCCTTCGAGGTGGATTCACCACCCGAGAACACGCTGAATTAAAGCGGTGTGAACCGCCAGCGGTCCCCGGTAGATAAAACCCCCGCCGGGAGTAGCGGACATACGAACAGAATGGTTCGTCCTTCGTGAATCGGCGGTGTATAGCCCGCCACATCATTGCCAAGGGTGTGCCTGAAACCTCATTGTAGGGGAATGCCACGCCCTTTAGGGCGTGGTAGCTTATTCTCACCACCACAAACCAAATCCTGCAACGAACACCACGGCACGGAGAGGTTCTAAGATAACTGCGAGCGGCGGCACACGAGTTTCTCTGCTCTCTACGCTCGGTCAGTCGATTCCACCAGGAATATGAATGAATGTATATTTTATTTCCCGCTTCATCCAAAAAAAAGATGGCAAGTCAACCAAAGCGGTCGGTAAGGAACGGACCGTTCTGGATCATGGTTGAAAATCTGAATCATTTCCACGGGCTTAGCCACCCGATAATAAACATCGGCGAACACCTCCTAATTTATATGTCGAGCGACACGCGTGTCCAAGCCGCCGAACCCCCGGGTTCCAGGGATGTACCACGGACCCACGACTTGGATAGACTGGCGGACAAGAACTTGCTCATCGTCTCACACAGCTACAATCACTTTGTCAAAGGGCAGGTCGACGTTCTCGCAGATTATTTCGAGGAAGTGTACGTCTTCGTGCGTTACAACCGGTTTGCGGACATCTCCCGATATATCCCCGTTGATTACGCAAAGCCGTTCAGCAAAGACGCAAAAATAAACGAGGAAGAGAAACCAGACAATGTGACGGTTGTTAGTACGCCGCTATTGTATCTTCCCTTCGACCTCCACCGTCGATTCCTCGGCGACCAGCACGCACGGAAGGTAAAGAAATACCTCGACGACGTGCCCATCGAATTCGACGTGATCCACGCCCATCTTACGTGGACCGCCGGGTACGTTGCGCACGCTCTTCAGCGTGACCTCGAGATTCCATTTGTCCTCACGGTCCACGAGAACCACGACCTATTCATGGACCAACTAAAATCCTCGAACGACAAAATTGACCGAACGTGGGCGTCTGCCGACGCCATTATTCGTGTCAATCGACAGGATCAGGATACGCTCCGACGGTTCAACGACAACGTGTTTTACATCCCGAATGGGTTCAGCCAAGACCGTCTCCGACGCGTCCCACAGGCAGAAGCGAAGGAGAAAATCGGCATTGCAGATAACACGCATCTCCTCTTCGCGCTCGGTCATTTGAAAGAGCGCAAGGGATTCCAGCATCTCATTGATGTGATTCCGGAGGTTATCGAACGAGAGGGTGACGTCGTCTGTGCTATCGGTGGTCACGGCGGGATGCGTTCGGAGCTCGAAGAAAAAATAAGACAGTTAGGCTTGGAAGGTGACGTTCAACTGCTAGGATACATTTCGAACAACGACCTCAGATATTGGATGAGTGCGTGTGATGCGTTTGTCCTCCCAAGTTACAGCGAAAGTTTCGGTCTCGTGCAGTTGGAAGCGATGGCATGCGGATCACCTGTTGTCTCGACAATAAACGGTGGCAGCGAAGAAGTCGTGACCTCCGAAGACCACGGGTTTCTTGTTGATAGCCCAGAGGACCACAACGCGCTTTCAGACGCGGTAGTCCGTGCGCTCCGAAAGGACTGGGATCGTGACGGCATTGAGACACATGCGGAGCAATTCACGTGGGAGCGGGTTTGCGTAGATATCGCACATCTTCACGCAAGCGTGTTAGGTGTGACATCCTCCCCAAGCTAACGCACGGCGCTTCCCACATCCACCTCTGGACGGTTCGTTGGGATGTTTCTAGTTCGCACCCCGACGAGGTGCTGGCACTGCCACAGTACCGGTACTCCTCTCTCGTCCGTTCCCCGGATGGGATTCGGAGGTACGTGGTTGTTTGGACGGGGCGCCGTCCGTGGACTTACGTGTTTGAGTTCGACTTGCGCCGTGGCAAATGCCCAGTCAGCTGCCAGTTTTCGGATTGTCAGAATCCGATGAGGGACCATCGAATCGACAGTGGGAGATACGCACGGAGAGGATCTAAAACGTTCGAATAGGACGGTTGAACGGAAGGTGACCGCGCTGTATCCCCCGCTCTAAAGGACGGGGTTTAGCGTCTACATTAAAGATAAACCTATACCAAGGATGGGGTCTATAGCAATAGTGACTGAGGTATCAATTGTAGTGCCTGATTTGACTGGGAGATATCTTAAGGTCCGGATAATAATATAGACACAAACCAACTGTCTGGTACATGAATATCACGGAGACGATGCGGCGTGTCCGACGTGGCATCCGGGAGCCACATCTTGTTACCCGGGAGTTGAACAAGTACTTTTATCAGCGCAAAGAGTCGGATCATGACGCCATCGAATTTTTTGATGAGGACTGGGACAATCTCATAATTCTTGACGCATGCCGGTACGACACCTTCAAAAAGTGCAATATCCTTCCCGGTGAGCTCCAACCACGACAAACCAAATCGAGTTCAACACCGGATTTTCTGGAGACGTACTTTGACGGTGCTGATCTTCGCGATACCGTCTATGTGACCGCAAACCCCCAGCTCTACCGAAAACGCGACCGGATCGACGTCCAACTCCACAAAGTCATCAACATCTGGCAAAGCGAAGGTTGGGACGATGAATTCCGAACGGTTCGCCCTGAAACGGTTGTCGAAGTCGCGAAAAAGGCCGCAAAAGAGTATCCGGACAAGCGTATTCTCGTTCACTTCATTCAACCCCACTATCCATTTATCGGACCGACGGGGAAGGAATACCTTGACCTTGATTCGCTCGACTTCTGGAATCGTGTGATGGCAGGTGAGGTCGACGTTCCTGTCAGCGTACTCTACAAGGCCTATGAAGAGAACGTGGAGTTGGTGTTGCCGCATGCACAAGAGCTACTTTCAGTACTCCACGGAAAGACTATCGTGACCGCAGACCACGGCGAAGCGTTCGGCGAACGTGCACGGCCGATTCCAATGGCGGAGTACGGCCACCCCAATAATATCTATATCCCGGAACTGACAACGGTTCCGTGGCTTGTCTACCAGAACGGTACGCGACGAGACATTACGATGGGTGATGAAGAAGAAAGCATGGAAGAAGAAGCGTCGGTCGACGTCGAACAACGATTACAGGACCTCGGATACGCCTAAAACCGATACTATCAGATCCATAATAAAGTCCCGTTAGCAAGATTGTGTTACTAGATACAAGAATGACGAGCACTGTATTAGGGGGAATCTTGTGCAACGGAGCATTCTGAGCGGCGTCCTCTCGGTTGCCGGAACCAAAGTACTCACACTCGTCATCGGTATCATGACGACACCGATTCTGTATCGGTTGCTTGGACCGACTGGAATCGGCGTCTACACTACTGTCCTCTCGGTATTCGCTCTGTTCATGATACTCGTTAGCTCCGGCATCTCAGACGGCGTTCGGAAGTTCATTGCCG
>NZ_JBIOAV010000008.1:0-70227 GCF_043952005.1 Haladaptatus sp. CMAA 1909
ACAGCTGACAGAGTTCGTCAATGAGACGAAGTTTAAGGGGATTTTTGCCGGGATGCTGTTAATCGACAGCGCTGCTGTTGCAAGCAAGACAGTCAGCCACGCGTACGGTATTGCTTTCCTGCATGTGCTCAGCCTCGTTCTTCTTTTCGGAACGGCGCTATTCGTGACTCTTATTGTAGTGTCATTCGGGACCAAAAATTATCTCCAAAATCAACAACAGGTCGGATGAGCCAAAGCTATGAAATATGGAATATATTTATTGCCGATTGGTGGTGAGTGATTTCATGTAACAAAGATCATAATTGTATGTCTTGTAGGTAATCTGTTGGTCCGAGCTGTTCGTCGGGTTTTCTTTTTCTCTAGTTCAATCGATCTATGATTGGGTTGCTCGTTATGGAGGGAACTTGTATGTGTTCGCGGAGTCTATCTCTACCTATGACGACAGCAGATCAGAGCGGTTCGTTCGTCAGAATCGTCTTCATAGTCCTTGCCGCCCTTCTCCTCGTCCCAGCCGTAATGATGCTGGTTGCGTTCCCACTTATGGGTGGATGGATGATGGGACCGAGATATGGCGGTGGTGTCACTCCACTTTGGGGGTGGATCATGATGCTCCTTCCACTGATCGTCCTGCTTGGTGGGGGCTATCTCCTCTATCGTGGCGTCATGAAAGATGACCTGGGAACCGACCCGGCACTTGAAGAACTTCGGCTGGCATACGCACGAGGAGATCTCTCCGAAGAGGAGTTCGATACCCGTCGTAGTCGCCTTCGACAGAAACAGAATAACCGGTGATGATTCACACAGAGTACAGTAGTTGAGGATCTGTTTATAGTACCTCACATGTCGGAATCGGTCATAGAACTCCATCTATTTCTCGCCGATATCGGGGTATTTTCCGGTTCTGTGACGATCTTACGTTGGTTGATAGTAGAGAGAGTATAGAACGAAACCCATCCCGATGATTACAATTATCGACTGAATCATACCTGAATAGAAGATGGAAACGTTAGCGAGGTCGAACAGTATTCCTTCAATGACTGCGCCGATGCTGATCGTCACGAATCCAATCGCTAGATAGAGCATCGGTTGATTGTTGTATCGCTTGTACGCACGATAACTTTGGAGCGCAATAAGAGCACCAAGTATTATCACGATGATTTTTGCGATGATGAGCCCCGCGTGCATTAGGAATCATCCCCTCGGATGTCGTCCCACAACCGATTGAACCGCTCTGGAGCATCGGTCGCTGGCTCGTCTCCAATATCTACCTCGAACTTTCCCTGATAGAGGCGAACTCCGATCTGTTCGACTGCCGCTTCGTACTTCTTATAGTGATTTCCATCGGGTGCTATTCGGTTCTGTTCAGAAAGTAAATTGTACTCAACTAGCTCCTCGAGTCGTCTATACACAGTTGGTAGTGAAATACCACAGGTATCGCTCAGTTCATTTGCGGACATGGGTCGCTCACTCGTGACAGAAAGTATGGCTTGGACGTGTTCGTCTCCTAGGAGGGATAGGAGTTTACGAGGGGAACTGTCCTCACACACAGATGTGGATGGTTGTGGCTCCAATAAAGCAGTATGGATTTTCTCTGCCTAGTGCTTCTCATTCAGACTCGAAGTTTTAGAAATTGGCTTAATTGATCTTCTAAGTAGATTATCTAGCCGATCAATCTCTTCTGTCTCCGTCAAAATTGATTCGGTTCCACCCTTGACTTTGAAAAGATAAGTAGAGGGTCTCACATAGTTAGCGAACAGACTCTATTGGTCGCACTCACTATCGATGTGCTAGGCATAACACGATTAGGTATGACTCCCGTATCATTGGACATGGAGAAAAAAGAATATGCAATCCTAGTCGTCATCGCCCTCGCGACCATCGGCATCGGGGTATTCACGACCTCGAAGCCATTGGGTACGTTCTTTATCGAGAGTACAAAGCACGCAGCGACGACGACTGTCGCCATGGCGTGGATTACGTGGTGGGCGCTCGTGATCGGGTTCGCCATCGCTGGGGGTGTTGAAGCGTGGACGTCGGATGAAGAAGTCGCCGATCTCCTCGAAGGTAATGGCCTCCGTGAGATCGGCTATGGGTCGCTGTTCGGATTCATCTCTTCATCGTGTTCCTACAGTGCCATCGCCACGGCGAAGAACCTCTTCAAAAAAGGTGGTTCTGCAGCGGCCACTATTGGGGCATTCATGTTCGCGTCGACGAACCTCGTCATTGAGATCGGCGCAGTCATTTGGATCCTTCTCGGGTGGCAGTTCCTCGCCGCGGACATCATCGGCGGGTTCATGCTCATCGGGTTGATGGCCTTCGGATTCATCTATCTCGTGCCAGACGAGGTTCTCGATCAAGCCCGACAGAACGTCCTCGACGAAGGAAGTCCAACAGTACAAGATCCTGTCTGTGGAATGGACGTCAACCCAGAGGAGACCGACTATTCGACCGAACACGACGGGCAGACCTACTACTTCTGCTCGCAGTCGTGTAAGGAGAGTTTCGATCCCGAAGAAGTCAATACGACGATCCGCGAGCAGGCGACGTCGCTCTCCGGATGGAAGGCGCTTGCCGACAAACAGTGGAAAGAGTGGGGGATGCTCTGGGACGAAATCGCCATCGGATTCATCTTCGCCGGTCTCATTGCCGGATTCATCCCCAAGCAAGTCTGGACGTCGGTCTTTTCCGGGCCGATATTCGGCGTACCGGTGTACATCTTCTGGACAGCGGTAGTTGGCGCCGTCATTGGCGTCGTTACGTTCGTCTGTTCGGTCGGGAACGTTCCGTTCGGTACCGTCCTCTGGACGAACGGTCTCCCATTCGGGAGCGTCCTGAGTTACATCTACGCGGACCTCATCGTCCCGCCGATCATGGACGCCTATCGGGAGTACTACGGAACGAAGTTTGCGGCCATCCTCTCGGGGATGATTTTCGTCGCAGCAGTCTTCACTGGATTCGTCATCCACTTCCTGTTCCTCGGTGCCGGGCTTATCCCAGATCCCTCGACAGCCAAAATTGCCGAGGTCAAAATCGAGATGAACTACAAGATGGTACTGAACGTGTTGGCGACGGTGTTCTTCTTGTTCCTCTACTGGCTCCACCGGTCCGAGTCCACTGAAAAACACGGCGAACACGCGCAGACGGCGGACTAACTCTTCACTACGAACTTATTTTGGACGCGTGATCGAACGATAACGTACTTCTATTTAACTCATCCTCTGTAGAACAAATTAACGGGTGTGCCGTCGGTAGGCGTCGAAGAGAGCAGGAACACCCAATGGGAACGCAAGCATCCCGAATGCTGCGAGTGCGTATCTCGAAAATGACGAATTTCTGTAGGCGAGATATGTCGTACCCACCCCAAAGAAGGCGACTCCATAGGCCAGATTGCTCCATAGTGGATCGTACGTTGAACAATACAGCCAACAAACGACAGTGTACGACGGAGCATTCCATGTCGGCGGAGATAATTTCGGCCAGAAAAATCGACAGTAGGTGGTAAACGAAAGCATCGCCGACACAGGTAACCCAGTAAGCCAGAGACTCGACTGAATGGGGACTTGAGACCTATTCCACTGATACGATTTCAACAGCACGAGTGGAAGCGTGAAGACGACTGACCACAGTCCGATAGTATACGTGACTGGCCAATGTTCGATACGCGGCTGTGTGTATGAAATTCTGAGCGACGGTGAGAGAGTCGCCCACGGAAACGATGGGTCGGGAATCGGGTTTGTCACGAACGAGATACCCATGAGAACAAAACCTAGAATAAATGCGTAGGTGCCTAATGTCGACAATCGTGCCAATAAGTCGGGTACTGATTCTTGCAGTGAACCACTTTCTTGACTTCGATATATCTGATCATCCCCTGTCACGTACATTACTACGGACTACCGACTAATTGTATTTGCCCTTAGATTTCGAAAGTCTCAGCCGTGGTTATTAGCTGTACGAATGAGAGTGGTATTGAAGGATAGCGATACCAAATCACTGGTAATGAAATATCTCAAGATGACTGTTCCACACGACGTAGTTGCTCCTGAGTCTATCGTGAGTGAAGGAAGTCTCCTCAATATCCAACTCTTGCCCGATGGCACACTGCTGGAGCTGTCACTTGTTCATGCAGATCCCGATGAAATTCGCGCTCTACTGGAAACGAGTACTCATACAGCCCACTTCAGTCGTGAGGTTGTTGAGGCACAGAACGACCAGTGGTACATCTATCAACATTGTCGTCCAACTGAACAGACACAGGAACTTCTGCAACTCTTCAATGACCATCGGCTCATGATTATGTTCCCGATTCCGTTTGATGACAAAACTGGTCTAACACTCGAAATTATCGGAAGTGAAGCAGACATCCAAAGTGGATTTGATGCGCTTCCATTGGAGGTTCGGCAACGGACATCAATTGAGCGAGTGGGCGAATACTCGCCCATGGATGCAAGCATGGTTGCAGCACTTACCGAACGACAGCGTGAAGTTTTGAATGCAGCTGTCGCTGTTGGATATTACGATGTTCCCCGCTATGGGACTGCTAACGAGGTTGCCGATGTTGTTGGGTGTGCATCGAGTACTGCATCTGAACACCTTCGAAAAATAGAGGCGCGAATCCTCTCCTCTCTCGCTAGAGAGTGACTCGACGACAGACCTTTCTAAAGGAATTGTCTTAAACCATCATAGATACCTTGCACTGGTATTTTCCTGTCTCTAAGCATCGCTATATCCATGGGAACTAACTTCACTACCGAGGAGATCAAGCAGAAGTACAATGGATTTGCCAACACGTACGCCTCTATAGAGCGCGTTCAAGAGTTCTTAGGCGTGAGAAAACTCAGGCAGCGACTCTTGCATCGAGCTTCAGGTGAAGTATTAGAAGTTGCATGTGGGACTGGTGCGAACTTTCCATACTATCCGAACGAGTGTGAGATCACTGCGATTGATATGAGTCTTGCAATGGTGGATATTGCCAGAGAGCGAGCAGAGAAGGTGAAGTTAGATATTGATTTTCAGATTATGGATGCACAAGCTCTCGCGTTCCCTGACAAAAGTTTTGACACAGTCGTGTCGTCACTAACGGTCTGTACCTTTCCTGATCCAGTTGCTGCACTCAAAGAACTGCAACGGGTTTGTAAGGAAGATGGTCAGATCCTACTCCTAGAACACGGTCGGAGTGACAATTTGTTGGTCGGGCGCTTTCAGGACATCCGAGAAGAAGCCCATGCAAAACAACTTGGCTGTCACTGGAATCGAGAACCGCTTGAACTCGTTGAGCGAGCCGGGCTGCAGCCGATTTCGACGAAGAGAACATTTTTTGGGGTCTTTCACGAGATCGTTGCGCGCTGACCCACGAACTTTTTGTCTGGAATCGAAGTTGGACAAGCAGCCGTCAGAAGATGAGACCGATGCGCTCACTGTATAGGATCCTCCGAACAACTCGAACAGCCCTCGCAAGGGCGACCACGACTGTACTCATTGACCTGTCGCGTCGAACGATATATTTTGACAAATTCTATTCGCTTCGACGAACCCTTACTATGACCGACCATTGCTGCCAAATACTCATTCTAAGAGCGGCTCAAGACGCTCGCGTACCGCGCAACCGCCATTTGCTAGCACGGATTCACCAACGAAGGACTAGGGGATTAGGACGACCATGTGTAAACCTAGTAAGGTGGTTCCGGCGTCAATGGCGGCGTGCCACGCAATCGACTGACCAGCGATAGGATCCCGATTGATAGTCGCTCGTAAAATACTTTGTTAAAAACGAGCACCCAACACCTTCGCCGCGGTCAGGACTGGATCCCAGGTCGTGTTAAACGGCGGTGCATAGGCGAGATCATAATTGGCTAGCTCATCGACGGTTACCCCTTCAGTCACTGCAGCTACGAGAGCGTGACTGCGGTGGACAGCACCCTCTCCGTAGTCCGATACGAGGCTGCCGCCGAGGATGCGCTCAGACTCACGGTCAGCAGTGAGCGTCACTCGTACTGTTCCCCCTCCTGGATAATAGCCGGCTCGGGATTTGGCGTCGATCGTCTCTGTGATCGGATCAAATTCTACTTCGGAGGCTTTCCTGTGGTCGATAATCCCAGTTCGGGCTGCTTCGACATCGAAGGCTTTGACTGCAGCTGTCCCTGCAACACCACCACCTTCAGTCGGGGTACCAGCCACGGTTTGTCCGACTGCTCGACCGTGTCGATTTGCAGTCAGTGCCAACGGGACGTAGACTGCTTTATTGGTGATGACATGCTTTGCCTCGGCGCAGTCTCCTGCTGCGTACACATTCGGTTGGTTTGTCTCCCGATACGAGTCGGTCGCAATGGCCCCCGTCTCACCAAGTTTAATTCCGGCGTCTTCAGCCAGTTCCGTTCGAGGTCTCACGCCCGTTCCGAGAAGAACCATTTCGACAGGAACGTGGGTATCGCTGATTACCACTGCTTCAACTCTATCGTCGCCGGCGAGTGCTTTAACTTCCGCATTCAGATGGACTGCAACATCCTGTTCCGAGAGGTGTTCCGCAATAGTTTCGCTCGTCGCTTCACTGAACGTCTTTAGGATGCGGTCACTCCGTTGGAAGAGGTGTACTTCGAAGTCGTTCGCTGCAAGCGCTTCAGCCATCTCAATGCCGATATAGCCGCCGCCAACGATGCCGACTGGCCCGTTACAGGTCTCAAGATATTGGCAAGCAGGGCCTCTGTCGAGTTGTTGTAAGTTACCATCGGATCGTGCCCGGGCTATGTACTCACGTAACTCCTCCCCATCAGTCATCGAATCAAGGGTATAGACCCCTTCGCGATCGATTCCATCGATAGACGGGAGTATGGCTTCGGCTCCGACCGCAATGAGCAAGTCGTCGTATTCCTGAGTGACCTCTCCGTTAGTACCGCGAGCAGTAACAACACGTTTGTCGGGGTTGATATCAATCACTTCATGGCCTGTTCGAAGATCGATATCCCGTTCCTTCCGGAACTCCTCAGGTGTCACGGAGACAAGGTTGTCCAATGACTGAATTTCTCCTTTGATGTAATACGGTAACCCACAAGCACCATACGAAACCCAGGAACTTTGTTCGAAGACGATGACATCTAAATCTGGATCGTCCCGTTTCGCTTTACTCGCAGCTGACATACCGGCAGCATCACCGCCCACGACCACGAACGTACTCATAAGAAGTATATCAGTCGCAGCTATCAACTGCCTTGGGGTCACGCACCGAGGTATTCGGAAGCGCACGTAGCAAGCTGGATTGGCTAAAATCGTGCATTCTGGGAACGCTATTGCCTATGTGGTCTCATTTTCCATATAACTCATTTGATGTAGCAACATATAATTTATGGATATGAAAACAGCCATTCTCGGGCGATAGAGCCTTTGTAGCGACGGATAACACTGGAAGTGGTGGTGTGCCGTCCACTTCCGCATAAGATTGTAAGCGGAAGTAGAATCACCCCGGGACCCTTAAAAGAATCTGTGTGCAGTCTGTGGTGCAAATTTATTGCTCCTCTAAATCCACGTCTAACAGGTTTGAATTGCGGTCGCTATTGGTCGTCAGCGATAATCTCGGGTTCCCAATTGTCTTCTAGAATCCCGGCTCCATTTCGATCTCATGGGCTTGGACACCCGCAGACCTGCTTATCGTATTAATCGGGCTCATGATCTGGATTTCAT
Organism: Haladaptatus sp. CMAA 1909; assembly: GCF_043952005.1. NCBI lineage: Archaea > Methanobacteriati > Methanobacteriota > Halobacteria > Halobacteriales > Haladaptataceae > Haladaptatus > Haladaptatus sp. CMAA 1909. The sequence goes on from NZ_JBIOAV010000008.1 coordinate 7,675, forward strand.
TACTTTGGATCGGGTAGACGTTCGTCTTCGCAGATGCTGAGAGCACCGTGTGGGAAACCATCGATGGTAGTCTGGTCTCGTAGCTCGAACGGTTCTAACGCTCGCGCTGCTCTCCAGCACTATCTTGAGACCCTTGGAGAGTCATTCGTGACCGAATCGGGGACGATCCCTCACCTCTGATCACAATTTCGTGACCAACCAAAACGAGCTGATGACGAACGCTCCTTCCTCGCCGGAGAGTCCATCATCCCCCTCATAGCGGGCGGCGGGTCCGTCGTCGGTCGTGAGCTGGTCCAGAATCGCGTCGATAGTCGATGGACGCAGGCGTTGTCGGCCAGCAGGAAGCCGAGCACAAGTATGTAGGCTCGTCGCATCGAGCTTCTGGGAATCGTACGCCTGAACGAAGCTCTCGATTTCCTGCATTTTAGATGCATCAGCTGCTATCAAGATTGTGCCTTAAACACTATACTGGTAGCGGACGAACCGTGAAATGGTTATGAGCTACACAATGACCCGCCGCGTCGATGGCCCGTTCCAAGATGTCGTCGACTCGACCGTCGACGCGCTAGAAGCCGAGGAGTTCGGCGTGCTGAGCGACATCAACCTACAAGCGAAGCTCGAAGAGAAACTCGACCTCGAGGGATATCCGGAGTACCGCATCCTCGGCGCGTGTAACCCACCGCTAGCCGAACAAGGACTGGATGCCGAACGCGACCTCGGCGCGCTGCTGCCCTGTAACGTCATCGTCTACAAGGACGACGGCGACGTGGTCGTCAGCGCCGTTGACCCCGATACCCTGCTGGGTGTCGTCGAGAATCCAGCCCTCAACGGTATCGCCGAAGACGTTCGCGAACGATTCGACCGCGTGTTAGACGATGTCGCCGCCGAGTACTGACGAGTTATTCCTGCCGGTGAGTGACTGGGTCATAAAGACTTGGCAGAGGTACTCCAGATAGAGCATCTACAGGAGGAACAGGCCGAATACCTCGGGGTCGTTCGAGAGAGCGTCGCTCTCTCGTGTTGACGAGACGCCGGAGGCGTCTCGAACCACTTGACCCGAGGCGGTTCACCTATCAGAGGTACTGAAACGAGTGTGAGGACACGACAGATAGTAGAGAACCAAGACGATGTAGCCTGCGTCTTCGATAGCTTGTGCGATGGTGTCGACATCGGTACTCCTCTCGATCCTGACCAGGGCGGCCTCGTCATCTACGGTGATGATCTCGACGTCACCTCGTTCATATTTAGATCTTCTTCCAGTATTTTTCGTAATATTCCCAATACCGCACCTTATTACCCTTCAGTTCGTACGCCAACCGATGACGAACGACTCACGTCTCTCTCGACGCGCCCTCCTTCGTGGACTCGGTATCACAGGGATTGGTTCCCTCGCTGGGTGTACCTCCAGTTCCGTCCCGTCGTTCGACGAGCAAAAGACAGTCGCCCCACGGACGACGGTGTCGGGCAACCCGGACGTGCAAACCACACTGACTGCCTCCCCTGGTACAGTGTCGCCCGCCTCTTCGTCGGCACAGAATTGGCTGTACAACGGGTCGTTCCCTGGCAACGGACTCCGCGCCAAAGAAGGCGACATCGTTCACGTAGACTTGCAGAACCAGCTTTCTTCGGAAACGACGATACACTGGCATGGGCTTCCTGTTCCCAACCAAATGGACGGCGTACCGAACGTGACCCAACAGCCCATCCAGCCCGACGAGATGTTCACGTACAAATTCCGGGCTGAACCGGCGGGAACGTACTTCTTCCACAGCCATGCTGGCCTCCAACTTGATCGTGGACTATACGCACCGCTCGTAATCGAAGAAAAATCGCCACACGTCAAGTACGACCGCGAATACACCCTCCTCTTCGACGACTATCTGGCCCGCTCACCCGAACCGCTCGGGGAATCGTCGAGCGGTGGCGGCGGAATGGGCGGCGGTATGGGTGGCATGGGTGGTATGGGCGGCGGTGGAATGATGGGTGACCAACGCCCACCGTACGCCGGATTACTCGTCAACGGGCGTCTTCCAGCAGACCCTGCATCCTTCGACGTGACGGAAGGAGAACGAGTTCGCTTACGGTTCGTCAACGCAAGCAGTGCGACGGCGTTCCGTGTCGGGATTGCCGGGCATAAACTACGGATATCGCATGCCGACGGGCAACCTATTGACACCGTCCCAGTGGATTCGTTCGTTTTCGGTGCTGGCGAACGCTACGATGCGATCATCGAGGCGACGAATCCCGGTGCATGGGAAATACGAGGGGAAGCAGTCGATGGCGACGAACAGCCAGCTCGGGCAATTCTTCGGTATGAGAATACGTCAGGGTCACCAGCCGGTCTCAACTCACGGGGACGGACACTCAAGTATAGTGATCTGCGAGCAAAGCAAATTCCGAAGCAACTCCGTGGAAGTCCCGATCGAACGTTTGACCTGACGCTATCGCCTGAGATGGGTGATTCGTATGGCTGGCTCATCGATGGGCAAGCATATCCCGACGCTGATCCGTTACAGATCCGGGAGGGAGAACACGTGCGCGTGAAGATGACGAATCGGAGTCCGGTGCTTCATCCGATGCACCTCCATGGGCATTTCTTCCGTGTCGGAAACGCAATGAAGGACACGGTCATCGTTCCGGGTCACATGGGGTCGGTGACGTTCGACTTCCTCGCAAACAATCCCGGCAATTGGCTCTTCCACTGTCACAACCTCTATCACTTGGAGTCGGGGATGGCCCGTGTCATTAAATACGTCAGGGGATAGCTACTCGGGATATGTGTTTACACAGTAGAAGGCCTCACATTGGTGTAGAGTACCCGGATAACGGTTCTTCCCATCCAGAGATGTCTGGTTCATTTACTTGCAGGTGTCAGAATCATCAGCATCGAAGTCATGATATCAGATAGTCATGAACTTACGATAGGAGCCATCTTTTTCCATTGCGTAAATGACGAATTCCTCGGTTTTCTCGCCTCCCATTCCCGGTGATCCCGCTGGCATTTTTGGGAGTGCAATACCGAGAATGTCCGGTTTTTCAAGTGACAGCTTTCCGATTGCTTCTCGAGGAACATGACCTTCAACGATGTATTTCCCAGTGTCCAAAGTGTGGCAGCTCACGAGCTTTTTTGGCACATCAAATCTTGATTTCATTTTCATTAGGTCATTCACATTGTTCACTGATATATCCACATCTGTTGTTGATTCGAGGTACTTCTTATGCCCTTCACAACACATGCAGTTTGGTGCTTTGTAGAGGGTGGCTTTCGTCAAATATGTCGTCGCTGCTTGACGGAGCTGCTTTTCGTTCCCACCCGTCTTGTATTTTATATTGGTCTTGGTTTGATCACTGTTCGTACAGCCAGCAACTGCTCCCAGCCCTGCTGTCGTAAGTGTGCCGAGGAAGGCACGGCGATTGAGGTTTGTCATAGGTATTTTCTCTATGTATCGGAATATTGATTTGGCATCGTAATTTTGTGCTATGGAACCTTGATGTATCCGAAATCGAGTGCTTGAAAGCGAGCGAGTTCACCGACACCAGACGGGACCCGTTCGACTCCTGAGAGGAGATCGTCCTTCGTGAGGCCCAGCATCTCCATTGCATTCCCACATGCACGGAACGTAACGCCACGATCCTGGAGCGACGCAATTTGGTCTGCGAACTCGTTGTCGTCGGTCGGCGGTGTGTACAGTTGTACCCCTTTGCTGTTCGCTAACACGACGAGATCCTTAACAGGAACACTCTCATCGTCCAGAAGATTCTTTCCGTTCATTAGGGCACCTTTGTGGGCCATCGAGTCGCCGCTCGAGAGATGGAGGACGGTTTGAGTTTTCGGTGCGGGTCGCGCACACGAGTCGTGCTGTGCGGGATGTTCCGTGTTCTTCGCACTTGTTGATTCGCTCCCAAGGAGTAACGCACCGAGCGTGCCAGTTACTGAGACGAATTTCCGTCGTTGCATCTATTGATATTGTTGTACGAAATTGGGATAAGCTCACTGTACTAACTGCGTGCGCTGAGAAGCAGCAAAACCTATTTGTATTCCGATTAAGGCGGCGGATGAGAAACCACTTCTGTCGGAAGGATGGATTCGTTTGAGAATTCCTCATTAATCCATAAGAGGAAGTGGATGACCCCCGGGAATGCCGCTGTAATCTGTGCGCGGTAGGTCAATCACTCGGCGTGATATTCCTACTAACAGTAAATTATTAATAAATTGAGTTTAGCATGTTGACCATGCGAGGATACGATAAAGACTGGCGTGGCACAGTTACAGTTAACCTGGATAACCATCAAGTGAAAGCATTGTTCGATATGATGGAGCAGTACCGAGAGATCCCTACCAGTGAACTCCCTGATGTCGCTACGGGTGCCGACTTCGACGTGCTTCAGGAGATCGAGGACGAGGTTCAGGCTGCTATTTTAGAAGAACACACACCAGAGAAGTAGTATTGGTCGAGGAGGTCCCTTGTTGTCCACCGGCGCTTAGTACAGACAGCGGAAGTAGAACCACCTCGGGAGTGCTGCTGTAATCGATGCGTGAGTGTTGATTCTGTAGAGCGGTTTCGTTCAGTCACGGTCTCTGTTCACTCCCGCTCTAAGCTCCTTATTTGATGATGGCTTGCTCGGCTTTGGCGTCCTCGTTAAATTGCTTACCCGAGGATCCAACTATATGTTGTGAAACAGAAAATTTTTTACCTTTTTCAACTTATGGTTGTCTCACATGACGCTCAGGGATGATGTTGTAGATGAAATTGCTGCGCAGAAAGAATACACAGCAGATGACCTTCGAGATGCAGATCAAAAGCTAGAGGAAGCGATCCAATCTCGGTTGCACAAGCACTTCAAGCGGTGCCGACTTGAGACCGGGAGCGACTACTGGTTGTTCGAGGAACACGGAGGTCGGAGCGTCTGGCTTGCATTTACCAAATTCGATCTACAGAAGGAACTTCGGGAAACAGATACTGATCTCTCTTACGACCGACTCGTTGCGGTTGCTGCAGCACACTTAGAACAATTCCAAGAGAGCGAAATCACTCTTGCAATCCCTGGTATGCTTGCTCGACAGCTGAAAGACCCGTTCTATTTCCCGATTAACGTTCGATATCCCGATGGTTGGGGGGCTGGGGAGTGGCATAGTTACCAGCGGCTAGAAGAGCTAGTATTCCGGTACGAGATGTCGCCTGCAGAAGCACTCGACTGGTGGGCAGTCAACCGGATGAACAAAGATTCGGCAAAGTGGGCGACAAAGCGAGGCGTGGGAGTTGAGGCGATTCGGAAGAATGTCCGGCAAGCAAAAGCGGCATTCGAAAATGACAACCTCGGTGTCACCCGTGAAGAGGAGACTGTACAGGTTGTCTCTTCTGACGAAATGCCCTCTAGTGATCCGCATGACCCCGAGAAAGACCTGTTCTATGTTCCGACCGAAGAGCAGATCGAGGAAATGGATGATATCGAGTAGTCGTCGTTGTGCTAAGACAGGGCTAAATTACAATGAATTTCAAATGGCGAAAAACTATAGTGAGAACTTCTATATTAGAAGATCAGTCTTCTTTGTTCTTTGAATCACTATCTGATTTCGCATCTGAAGATTCATCTGGATCTGCATTCGTAAGAAATTGTGGTCCAAGTTGACGGATTCTCGGTATCCTACTCTCTTCTTCCTCAGAGCTGCTTGATGCTTCTTCGTCTGATTCTTCACTCATCGTTTGTCTCCGAGGACTCTTCACTATCTGTGAGCTTGATAGTAGTCTTCGACGATTCGATTTCTTCGTATTTTTCATCGTCAATTTCATCTAGGTTTTCTGCCAGTGCAGCAGACTCTGCTTCTAATATTTTTACTTTGTCAAGGCTAGATGATTGGACCTTGTCTTCTGCTTCAGATTCAGCATCCTCACTCATTATACATAGTTACTTCTCAGAACATATATATCTACTGCCAACCACAAATAGGAGTTTACTCGTCACCTTTTTTGTTCTTCTTCTTTCGTCCGAAACTGGGTCCTTTTACAATTTTTTGCGGCTCTAAGTGACGGACCTTTAATAAAGGATTATCCTTGTCGTTCTTGTTATCGGACTTAGCCATGTCTGACTCTATGGCCTCCAGGTAAATAAACTCCCTGTCAGCTTACCCTCGCCTGTTTAGTAGGTAGTAGGGCCCCAAGAGTGCTAATACTCCTGCTACAGAGATTACAACCACCTGTGTTGATTTTGGGTAAGCTTGTTTTATATGTGGGTATGCGACCCACGATACAGCTAATAAATAATTAAATACTGATAGCAATAATAATATATGACTTATAAAAACAATAGAAGAATCTGTTTGATTTACTCTTGCATTGGTGTTAATCCAGTCTTGATGGCTTATTATCAGCGAATAGAGGACTTCTTTTCGCTTTAGTGGTTCGCTGAATAGAACATCTGTGGATTCTGAGGATAGACCTGCCGCGATATTTGTACGTGAATATGCAATAAGACTTGCAATCACTGATGATATAGTACCAATTATTCCAGTGAATAATGCTATATTAGAAAGCTGATTCAAGATGTTATACTCCTTATTAGATGAGAATGACAAAATACCAATCATCAAAGATAAAAGGAGAATATTTAGCCGCAGTGTTTGTGCCGCTTTTTTATCCACATCATTAATCACGTTTACAAATCGGTCAATTAACATCGACTGTTGTTCAAGAACATCTTCTAATGATTCTTTGTCATATCCTTTGTATACTTGCAATTCTGTGTATGTGTTTTCTTCATCTTTTGATGAAGGATGGGCATAATGTACTTGCCCTTTTTCGTCGTTTGCCACAAGTGTTGTCTTAGGTAACTTCCACATTTTGATGGCGAGTAATAAATCGGAATTTTGGCCCCATACTGAAATCACAATCGACGATAAGAGGGGTACAACTACAGAAATTTCGATGCCTGTAGATGTATCCACAAACACTAGTACAAATAATGACATCGTAATAATCGACACAACCGGCAATAATTTATCCCAAAATTGAGACTTAGGCCGTTTATAATTGTTCTTTGAAATTATTCTCAAATTATGCTCTAACAAACCACTACAACTATACTGGACTCCAATACTCTTCTGACTTCTAATGGTTCTGATAAAATATATTATATTATATATAATATATGTAGAAATTATAAGTATTATGGTGGTTGTAAACCCATGAGAGGGATACCGCGCATCTAGATAGAGTATGGAACCGGCTAATAATATGAGCGAAATCCAGAGAGTAACGTTGCAGAATGTACTCCAGTGAGAGTATTGGTTCCAGGTGGGTTTATATTGCTTGTATCCATCTGGAACTGTTAAAATTTGATGTCCAGACGATTCATCCATTGTTGTCCAAATCTCATACTCGCTATAATATACTTTTCATCCTGAATCGGATACATATTGACTCCTCAGTGTAACTATGTCTGCTTAAAGCAAGAAAACGCTAAAAGCCTGAACTATGTTTCTATGCTTATTTTATTCTCTTTGCTCTGGTAAGCGGGCAAGTTCGCGCTTGGCGTCCGAGAGAACGTACTCTTGTCCGTCGAACCCCACTGATCCTGGGCTATCAGCAGTGTGCTGCATCAGGTTGCGTCGATTTAAAATCGATATCGCTTCTTCCGGTAATACTGTATCTCTGCTATTGATTTATTTGAAAATTGTTATTTATTGCTTCAATCCCATTTTTTAATGAAGTTCTTTGGTCAAGCGATCAGCGATTGTTCCTTATTGCCTTCATTTACTTTCTTTGATGCTTGTGAAGAGAAATCGGTTTCCTGCCTCTATTCTTTGTATCTGATGAATCACACAAACATTGATAATTCTGGAATGGATTAATTCCTCCTGTGTCAAGAACGTTTACAATATTTGGCGAGAAATCGATACTAGATATCCGAAGAAGACGTGAAAGCGACCTTCTTGAAGATATTCGCACTGCTGATTTCGATGAAATCCTATCCACTAATAAGGAAGATTTTATCAGCAATCTCATTTCAAAATACTCGTTCGAAACCTTCGAATTAGACTTTGACAACCAAGATGGGATCAAACGGACAAAAAACGGTAAGAAAATCCTGACTATCCGCATTCCGTTTGAGGGAAAAGAAGAGCAGCTCAAGTGGCGACCACAAAGCAGAACGGTAGCTGACTACACATGCTATGTCAAGGATGACTGTCTGTGTTTTGATATAGATCCCGAGACAAATAATTTGGCGGATAAAATTGATCAAAAATTGGATAGTATCAGCAATAACTCCCACAGTCTCTATAGTGATATTAAGGAGTCGAATGAGAGATTACAAAATCTAGGAGCTATCGAACGCGAATATAATTCTCGATGTGAAGAAGCCGAAGAGCATCAAGATGAGCTTGATGACTTAGACTTCCCTATTCGCGAAGAAGAGTAGTCCTATTTAGACCTCCCTAAGACAGACTAGAGGGGGTTAAAGCCGGAGTTCAGCGAACAGGTGCTGATCATAAACGACATGAGGAGTTTGATCCAGATTATGTTCACCTGTCACTACACCAGTCCAGTACATTCCTCTCTTTTGCCATTAATCGGTATGTCGATAAGTATGCCAATTAGAGTGGTGCTTGAGATCAAGGGATGATTTCATGCTACTCGTACACCTTCGAGTTGGGGCCGGCCTGTCCACCAGTGTTATAAATATACTCTACAAGCTGGTCGCATACATTCTCGAGATCGGTATCGTACGATTCAATCATCACCTCCGGAAGCTGCATCGCGGAATCCAACGTCCATTGCTGGCGACGCGTAAATCCGGTGTCGACCCCGTACCCATCTGCATCGAGAATCGACATGCAAGCGTAGATCGGTGGGTCGATATTCTGCGAATCGAGATACTGCAACTGGATCGGCAGTGTGGACTCCAATGCCTTTTGCACCATATCCACGTTTAGAACCGCGCTCTCGTCATTCGTCGGATTGAAGGGCCACGCAGTGTACATCTCGATTGTTCCACTACTGAATGTCCGGACGTACTCGTACAGTCCTCCGTCCGGTACACTTTGGTGCACGATCACGCTATCGACCGCGTAATTATCTGTGAATCCACCCGTCACTGGGCGGCTGGCAAGCATTTGGGGCCGATTCTTGTACATTGTGCCCGCGGTTTTGCGGTCGATTTTCTGCCCCGGCGAGAACGCGCCGACTGGTACTAGGTGCAACAATAGCTTTGGCCCGTTGATCACCGGTAGTAGTGTGTCACCGGTTTCAAACTCCGAAATTCGTTCGTCTCGGAACTCCTCCAAGTCATCTTCAAACTGTTCAGCCTCAAGCATCCGCCGCTGAATCTCACCGGTATCCAGCGGGAATTTGCCGCTTGGCCCCCGGCCATAGAACTTGTTATTATAGGTCACCCTGTGTAGCGGGTTCCAGCTCTTATTGACACGGATAACGAATACGTATCGGTCGTCCTTGATATGAAGTTCCTTGATGTCGAAGATCGATGGCGGCAGTTTTGGGTCGGCACCGCGCCGTGTAGTGTTTGACCACCGTTCGATCATGCTGTCAAGGTTCTGAACAGGCATCCCGCCAACGTGGCGAGGAGTGCCTTGATCGTCCGGTACCCCGACGATCAGGTCGCCGCCCCTAGAATTCGCGAAGGACGTGACCTCTCCCAGCAACTTTTCCTTGTGATCGTCCTTGTCAAGGTCAAGGAACTCTTTATACTCGATTTCCTTGCCCTCTTGGACCTCCTCGTCGACTAGCTGGTGGATATCGTCAAGAGTGATATCTTCCAGGGATTTTTCGATGATCATGTGCAGGGGAACGATAGTGGCTTATGAGAAAAATCGCGGGATACCAGCAAATATCCGTTGATGGTCGGAATAACTGTCCTATCGCCATCACGGCCGAGTGTAGATTTTGTGTGGGATAATAGTCCGGGTGGATCCAGTCTAAGCCATCGAGGTGCGGGTTAAGCCATGTCTCAATGTCGTCTGGCTGTCTTCGTTGGTAATTTATCACAGAATAATTGACTTTGACGGCGATGTAGATCACTTTGCACAGACTGTCACGGCTACTTGCATCACTGTTCGACATAAGCTTAATGTGATTTGCGTGATTTGCACAACTTGTGCATACAAAATGAGCAAACAACACAAACCATACAAAGCATGCAAAACGCATGACGGAGGTGCCGTCCGATGAAAATTGAAACCCCTGCAATTTCGTTTTCAAACCAAAAAGGCGGCGTCGGGAAAACCACGACCGCGATTAACGTCGCTGGCGCACTCAATGCTCGCGAGTACGACGTGCTGTTTGTCGACCTCGATCCCCAGGGCAACGCCACCGAAGGTCTCGGGATGGAAGATGCCTACCTCGCAGAGCCACCGACACTCTACGACGTGCTCACCGATTCGGATCAGCGAGACGCGATTACTGACATCGTTCGCGAACACGACGAGATGGACGTTATCCCAAGCAATATCGACATGACGAGTGTCGAACCCGATTTGACGCTCATGCGCCGTGGGAGCGAACAGTTGGCCCCCGCCTTGGCGGTGATCAAAGACGACTATGATGCCGTCATCGTTGATTGCCCGCCTCATCTGGGCTATCTCACCGACAACGCACTGCACGCTGCACCCACGCTGATCGTGCCCGCGCTAGCCGAGGCGACGAGTAAACGAGCAGTCGAACTGCTGTATGATCACATCAATGTGCTGGAAGAGGATTTTGACATGACGATTAACGATCTTGGGATCCTCATCAATCGGATCGACGTGCGCAAGAATGAGGCAACCGAGATGGTCGAGTGGTTCGAGCAAGGTTTTGAAGAACTCCGAATCTGGCAAGTTCGCGAGCGGGCGCAGATCCAACGGGCCTTTTCAGCGGGCCATAGTATCTTCGCGGCAGAGGAAGCATGCGACCAGCAAGACGTGTTTTTGCAGATCGCAGATCGGATTGTCAAACACTTCGAACTCAATACCATTGTCCATCGATGAGTAACGATCAAGACGAGCGAGCCAGCCGAATGGCACAGAAGCGGCGTAACCACGAACAGCGCAAACAACGCCAACAGAACGAATCGGGCGAAACGGGCAAAGTAGACAAAACGAACAAAACAAGCGAGACACACAAAACGGGCGAAGCGAACAAATCGGACGACGAAGAGCCGGTCGGAACGTACATGTACCTGCCACCGTCGCTGAAAGACGACCTCGGCTACCGCTATCAGGAATTAAAGCTCGAGCTTTCGCGAGAGTTTGACGTACCGATGGACGACGTAGAGAAGAACGCACACTTCTATCCGGCGGTGATCAAACAGGGCTTAGAGAACGTGACGGCAGAGCATGTCTATACTGAGATGGACGAGTGACGAAACCACGTTTTGGGCATCCTTGGTTAGAACTACATACTAACGTTTCGACCCCGCCGATTTATCGCCTCTCAGTCGCAACGCGACAGTATGAGCGAAATGGGGACGACACGACTGTCAGTCGGGGATCGCGTCATCGACACGGACGATGACAACCCAGACGAAGCAGTTGTCATTGCACGACCGCCAGAGACGACGATTGCAGAGTGGGAGTTTCCCACGAACGAGGGTCCGATGACGACCGCTGATACAAATCCTGAGTATCCAGCCGACGCACAACTAGTGCTGGTATCGTTTCTCTCGGACCTCAATGGCTACTGGGAAGAATGGACCGACGCTGACCCTGCTGACCTCCGCGACGGTGTTGAAGCGAATCACGTCCATCGCTACGGCTTTCCCGAGCCACGCCTAGCACCCGTTGACCAGAGTGAAATTTCACCGGAGAATACAGAACCGACCGGTAATGAGGCCGAACCGCCGGAGCAGTTCAGGCCAGTCATCGAGCGACTTGAGCAGAACGAGTTCACGGTGAGCTACGATGTAGGCGAGCAAGTGATTCGAGTCGAGAAGTTTGGTGTTGAGCATACCATTGACCAGGACGGAACGGTTGGTGGTGAGAGTGGCATCAAGAGCCGTGTGAAGTCGATTGCGGATCGCTTTCTCTGACGCTGGTCGACGTGTGCTCTACTGCAAGCTGTCACTCTGAATTAACGTATCCCAAATCAGCTTGCATACCGTAGGTTGCTTCTCTTGGAAAGCGTGAACCTTGCTCGACACGACGGAAGTGCTTTGGAAGCTGATTTCGACTGCTCGAAGTGTAGGGAATGGGTGTGCGTGAGGCAGTTCGTCGGATCATGATTGAGATTGCGGGCTCGCAATCGGCTGCTCACTGGTTAGTAGCTTATTTCGTATAATTGCCAATCCTAACTAAGTAGTAGTCGAACATCTTGGCCGCCCTCAAGAGAGCATATTTTGCCGTTTCACATCATTCACCGTTTCTGGAGGCTACCCATTCTCTTTGCAGTGTTCATCAGCGTGGTGTAGAGGGCGGCGTACTGGACACTATGGTAAATCTCCATATATACATCGAGATACAGACCTAGACTGATTTTTACACCACAATAACCCATGAAGGATAAAATTTATAAAAAGAATATAGTATTTTCTAGAAAAGGAATAATTTATCGGGTAATCGCAAGAAACCGACGCTATTTTATTTTAGAAAAATTGATATAAAATAACTCGCGTGATGACCGGTGGGTCTTTAGTGTAGTCGGCACATTTCGACTACTGTAGGAAGTCGGGCGGCGTCCCCTTGAATGCACGTAGCCGTTTTTCCTGCACGCTCATAAATACCGCTGATGTCTAACTTCTTGGCCGAAGTATGCTGGGCTACGACGATATAGCAGCTCTCGCGATGACTGTTACTTGCTGATGTGTGTTCGTTCATTTGCAGACCGTAGGCCGTTCTTCTCGGGAAGTGTAAACCCTTGATTGCCACAACAAGAGCGCTTTGAAAGCAGCTTTGACGCTTCGAGGGTGGGGTTTCGCGGAAGTGCTATCCTCAATCGGCATTCGCTGGTTAGTATTTTATACTAACGTATCCCCGGCCAATTTATACTCTTTCAGTAATCACTCGAAAATATGGGCCAGACAAGACGATTTGGGATACCAATTGATCGGCTCTATTCGATATTCACCTATCTACTGACCATGGCAGGTATGTTGATTACGGCTGTTTTTCTCATCCCCGCACTCCCTACCTGTCTGGCGAAGGAGGGAGCGGTTGCTTCGGGATGCATCCCCGGAGTCATGTTTATTTTCAGTCAGGTGATCTCGTTAGGGTCCATCGTTGGGCTTTCTGTTTTTTCGCTCGGTATTGCTCTACAATTCTACCATCAACCCGCCAGCGATCATCATCCAGAGTATATCAGTCGAGAACTCGGAACGGCAATCTTCGAAGAAGCGGACCAATGGCGGTCTATCCATTACGAAAGTGGAATGGAAGTGACCGCGGACGATCAACACGCAGCAGCCGAGCAAATGAAGGACAAGCTTCGAGAACACGGGTGGTTGCGTGACTGATATGATCGTCTTCGGGTGGCTACTGTCACCTTTCGTGTTCTACTATGGATTCCCCGATTTAGATCTGAAAGTCCGTCTCACGACCGCAGTAATTTCCCTCGTTGCCGGATATTTGATTCTGTTCTATTTTGTCTAATCGAAGTATGCATGACCGCCACAACGCAACAGCTCTCGCGATGGTCGTCACTATACACGAACGTGCTTCACTCTTCTAGAACTGCGACCGGCTCAATAGAAGTCTAAAATAGTGTTGTCAGTTGCCCGCTTTGCGTTTGTCCATCACCAGAGTAAGGACTCCGCTGAGAGTCAGGAGGACTCCGCAAGCAAGACCGGTGATTGCAACCAATTCGAGCAATGCATTCGGTAGCGGGATAAAACTCGGCTGAAAGAGATATGCGACGAGCGCAGCGATTCCTATCGAGACTCCGGCGGTGAAATGGAGTGGTGCAGTGCTTGGGGACTGGGTGGCCGAGTGTCCGTGTGTTCTATTTTCCATATGCCAATTATTTAGTTAATCCATCAAAATTATTTCGGGTAGCGATATACAACACGGAGTCTTAACGGCACTCGTTCGCTAGATGAAGCTATGAGCGACAATGCAGCCATCGTCGCACGGATCATCGAACATAACACGGACGGGCAGAATCAGTCAACGATAGACCGCAACCACATCGGCGTCATAGCACACCATCACAGTCGCTTTGACGGTAATCTCGATGACGCGATAGCCGAAGCCCGTGCCGAGGGATATATCGAAGAGCAGGACGGTGAGTATGTCGCGACTGACCGCGTGTGGGAACTCGTGCCCGGTACCTCTCGTTCATGATTCGGGCAATGTTCCATTCTCTTATCCTCAAAGCACCTACTTAATGATAAAATATATCCGGGAGAAAATTAATGGACAGCTGTGGCACGCACGCCACAGTGTCGGTCCGCACTCACATTGGTCAGTCTTGCTCATGAGACCACGCATTACTTCCCTGTGGGACTAACCAACGTGAGAGCGTTCCTTCTACGCCATCAGGGAGTTCAACCTGCAACCCTTCGCTCGCAAGAGTGGGGGAGAGTAGGTTGCTGTCATCCACCTTTCTGACGCAGTTCGACTCGCGTACTATAATGTCGATATGAGATGGCGATGCAATTAACTACCTCTAATATGTACGTCTATCTAGATTTATGACTCAAAAACACTCAGAGACGACTCTTCTCTCTCGTCGGCAGGTGCTTGCAACCAGCGGGACGCTTGGCGCGACAGCTCTTGCAGGCTGCAACGCGCTCGGTGGGTCTGATCCATCCGCGATCAAGGAGATCACGAAACAAATGGCGGCATTGACCGTGACGCTCCGCAGCGGCGATGCGGCCACGGCGGTCAACTTCATCAATCCGAATGGGCAACCAGTGACCACAAAACGGATTTCGAACGGTCAAACAAAGGTACAGCTACCGCTTGTACAGCCGGGTGATCTGTTACCGCTTCGTGCTGGCACGTACACGGTGGTTGCTGAGAAAGACAATGAGACAGTAGGAGAGCAGGCTGTTGACTTGACGCGCTCGTATAAGATGGTTGGGACAAAGGTCGTGAATGAGACATCGGGGACTGATTTTTCGACAACGAAGGAGGTCCAGTATGCAGCGGATATTGCTGTACAACTCAAAAACACGGGCGATGTGCCGATCAAACTCGACTATCTTGGGGTAACGAAAGGCGTGCCGAGTCCAGTTGCGCCACCTGGAAAGGGTGGCATGGGAGATACTGCTAGCCATGTTCGCATGAACGCCGAGCAGATACCCATCAACGAGCGCAATTATATCGGCGCAGGCCAGCGGGTGCCATTCAAAACCGACGATCAAACGCTCGTCTACTACGACATGAGCATGTCTGAGAATACGCCGTGGAAGAAATTGAAAGCCAAGCATTGTAATGGCGAGAAACGGACCGCAACGCTGCTCATCAAAGGCGTTCGTGATAATTCTCCCCAGCGCTACTCTGTGACGATTCAGTACGGTGGTAAAGCCATTGAACGGGACGCGATACGAACGGACTGGGCGTGCGCGCAGGCGTCTGTGACGGGGTTCTCACGAAAGTAACGAACAACCACAGAGAGACAGCATTTCACGCGATAGATCGGCCATTCACACTGATATTCTTGGCGACGTCCGGCCACCCACGGAATAACGACGTTTTTGTTCCCTGCCAGCCCTTCGTCTGTACCGCGAATCCGTTGACTGTGCATTGGTTGACTGCATCATCAACGACTAACGCCAATTGCGGTTGTTTGTGAATCACGACAGAGACATTTTTGAGCGTTGCTTTCTCCATTGCGTGTTGGACGGTCACCGACCAGCCAGTCGGGAGCAACTGTTTGATCTGGGTATTCGACACCGTACATGTCCCGCCGTCGAGCCGGAGTGGTCGCTGTTCAAAGTAGAACTCTTTCTTGTCGAAATTTGAATCCGTCACAACAGTACAACCCTTGATACGGCAGTCTGTACCTGATATTCGGATATTCGAGGGGTGGCTATTTGCCGCCACACAGTTGACGATTTCTACCGTTTGCTGTGGGCCACCAGCTAAGTAAAAACCGTTGTCAGGCCAGCCCCCACACAGCGATTGCTGCACGCGAAGATGGCCTTTCGCCTCGGGATGGGTCGTGATCCCGCTCGTCGCCCACGACCGACCTGTTTCTGTCCCACCGCCTGACCGTTCCTCGCGCGTGTTAATCGTAAACTGGTAGCTCTTGCCCCCGAAGCGTAAATCAACTCCTCTGACGATTGCTTTCGCGCTCGCTCCGTGGGCGTCGATTCGGAAGGGGCCTTGACAGCCGAGACTGTGAATGCCTTGCTGGCGAATGTTTTCGATCACCGACGTGCCATCGGTGTGATGGTTGAGGATCTGCATGCCCTCATTCTTCCCGCGCCAATCGGCAATGAAGCCGCCGAACACGAATTTGCCTTTGTGCGGGTTGTCAGGCACACCAATTTTGAAGTGTTGTGCCGGGCCGTGGTACTCACCGCTCGTCACGTCGAAGCCCTCAATCGCTTCGACTTTCCCGTGGGTGAGAACCGCGTTATTGCCGACAATCCCGAGATTTTGCAGCCCAACGTGGCGGTGGTTCGTATTCAATTTGTACCGACCGGGTGGGAAGTAGACGAGCGTATCGTTGTCGATGACTTGTTCCAGCACGTGGTCTATCGCCTTCTTGCCTGTCTTGTCCGCGCCTTGCTTGACGATATTCACCCGCTTGTCGAAGTGTTTCGCGTACCGTTGTGGGTTGATTCCCGTCGGAAGGCCCTTGCTTGCGTTCGACTGGTTGCCTGTTTGGGTCTGGGGTTGCGTTTGTTTGTCCGAGTTTTTCTCCTCGCCAGTAAAGCAGCCAGCGAGTGCGGTGCTTGCTGTAACGGAACCGACTGCGGTCAGCAATCGGCGTCGTGAGTGGTGGGTGTGTGAGGACATTGATTCAGGAACGGTGGGGTGATTGTGTGCTATTCGTCTGTCGGCTTTCGGACTGGATCTTCACCGTCAAGTAGCTCAGCGTTGATTAGCGCACTTCTGAGTAGTTCTTCGTGCGCTTCGCTGCGGCTAATATCGTGTTTGTCTGCGTAGTCTTTCACCGCGCCGATCACGAGGTGTGAAACATCAACGTTGGGTCGTGCCATACAATTCAATCAGATACTTAGTGGGGTAAAACTTAAGTCTATTGGGACAATAATAACTATTGGATAGAATTGGTCCATAATCATATTATGGACAATAATTACAAAATGCGGAAAACAGGAAAAACAATGAATTCCGACAATATGGTCCTCGACACTGTCGCATCACATACGAACACCTTTGTCCGTCACTCTGCCGTGTCGCTCACCGCACTGTCCGTCACCACCGGGGCTGCAGTCGCCCAGCAGGGCGGTGGTCCCGTCGGGCAAGGCCTCTGCGGAACGCCACTTGCAAGTACCATCAATCAGGCTGCACCCCTCGTTATTGGCCTGCTGATGTTCGGTGGCGCACTGCTGGCCGTTGCATTGCACGCCGCGAGTGGCCTCCTGAAGAATCCGAACAGCAAAAAGGAGATCAAAAGCTGGCGGAACAACGCCGCGTTCACCGCTGTGACCGCCCCGCTGTTCGCGTTCATGCTCCAATTGTTCCTCGGCTTCACTGGCGCGAACCTCGCCAACTGCATCAACCTCGTTCCGTTCTTCAACTAATCCCCGAACTTCCCCGCTTACTCCCGTTATGACCCGAAACCGACGGTCGCGCCAAACGCGCGCACTCGTGATCCTTGTAGCAATCGCGCTAGTAAGCTCACTTGTTCTTGCGCCACTGTTCACATCGACAGCTGCCGCACAAGCGACCACAACAACGAACACGACGAATTCGACGAATCAATCTGAAAGTAACCACTGGTTCGGCGGTGGCCTTGGAGTCAACCTCGGTGGACTCGGTGTTGGGGTTGGTCTCGGCGGCGGTGGTGGCAAGTATTCGAAGGTGTGCGGCGGTGGCATGAAAGGGATGGTCTGTCAGGGTGTTATGACAGCCGCCTCAGAGCTTGTGAACAGCTTTTTCGATAAGCTGCTGAAGACCCTGCAACAGGGTGCTGAAGAGCTTGTCAAAATGCTCATCAACCGCCCGGTGCCCGAACGGAATGGCAACCCAGCGTTCGCTGGACAGCCGACGAATGAGCCGATGAAAACGGCCTACAACGTGTGGCTCAACACGGGACTCGTCGGCGGGCTGATACTGTGGGCGTTCTTCATGCTACTGCGCTACTTCAGTATCGGAGCGCCCAATGCGGCGACTGGCACGCAAGCAAGCGCGAAAAAGCAACTCCTCAAAGGCAGCTTTGATGGATTGAATATCCTCGCGTCGTGGATTCTCGCCGCTATCGTGTTGCATCTCTCGGTTGGCTTCGCCCTCTGGGTTGCCCCGGAAGGACCACAGATCATCGAGAGCTTCGACACCCTGATTAATCATGCCTCTGCGGTCGGCGTTGCAGCACTCATCCTCTGGTTTTCGTCCGGATTCATCTTCGCCATGGCGGTGATCGTCTTCGGGCTGGGAATCGTTGCACCGTTGCTCCTTGCGCCGATGCAACCGATCTTCATTGGTTTGAGTATGACCCCTCGCATATGGTTGTTCAAGTATATCGCAGAATTCGGCGACCAAGCCCGTGGTTGGTTCGTTCCCGCTGCATTTGCTCCCGTTCCCACGGCCATGATTCTTGGCTTTGGCTATCCCATCCTGAACGCCTTTCGTGGAGCAATGTCCGGGCCATTCGAGAGTTTCGTTGGTGTGCCAACGTACGTCATCGGATTGGTGATTATGTGGTTTGCAGCGCTGAGTGCTCCAATGGCGCTGTTTGCGAAGAGTCGCCACGTTCGCCCACTCGCCATGGCAGGCATGGCCGCTGCCGGAGCCATGAGCGGCATCTCCATGTCGAATCGATTGAGCGGCCTGCGAAATCGCTTCTCCTCGGTCGGTGAGAACACGACGAGCAACGCAGCCAGTTCGTCCACGACCGGGATGGGTACCGCCGCTGGGCGTGTCGATCCAATCAAGGGTAATCCGCTCGCTGGCGACACGAGCGCAAGTGCGAGTGGCCTTGGCAGCGCAGACAGTGACGCACGGAGTGTCGGGAGTGGCGCGTCGAGTGCGCTCGGCGGTGGCAGTTCCCCACCGGTCGCGAGCCAGTCAGCGAGTGGCTCTGAAACCGCAACCCCCAGCGAGGCGTCCGCTATCGGTGCCGGTGAGGCATCCGGGACGACAGCCAGGACGTCGGGTAGCACGACCAGTGAGACGAGCGAATCGGCCTACACGCGTGCTGGGAGTTCAGCACGTTCGACTGGAACAACAGACGGGCCAAAACGAACACCGAATGCGACCGCCGGGAGCAGCGACGACGAAAAAATCACTGTCGCCGACCGCGGCATCCACGAAGTGACGACCTCCGAAGAACTGCCGACCGGACAGCGGTATGAGGGTGGTTACGAGCGCTCGGACGGCCTATACGAAAACGCGCTGGATAACTTTCGTCGGCGAAACTTCCTGCTGCAACGCTATGATTCGTTAGCGATCCACAATTTCGACGGCCCGATGCTCCTCAAAGGCGAGGAGGACGGCCAGTTCTATGACGTGACGACCGCCGTCGAAGAAGGTCGGGTTCCGAATGGGAGCGCCACACACGAAGAAAGCCAGAACGTCGTTCAGAACACCCGCTAATCAACCATGACTGACAACACTATCACCGACAATACGGGCCGCAGTCATCAGATTTCGCGTCGTGTCCTCGATGCGGTGGGGGCCGACGACGAAATCATGGGCGTCCAGTTGCATGTCAGCCTTGAAGACCTCAAACTGTTCGTCCCTATCGGCTTCATCGCCGTTCTCACGTTCCTGATCATTTCGTCGCTCACCACCGACCTCGGCCAATACGCGATCATTGGTCCGATCATCGGCGGGATCATCGCTGTCGTGCTGTTGCTCGTCACAGCGGCGATCATCTACATTGCTCCGCGCAATCTCCAAGCCCCGCACAAATGGCTTGTCAGCATTGCGCAGTATTATCGTGCCCCCGAAACCATGACCGTCTTTAGCAACGATCCGCATCAGAACAGCGCATCGCTTACGAACGTCGGCAAGATCCGTGCCGAGAGCGCCGCTATCCAGCGCGCTGACGACCGCTCGCTCGTCGCTGGCGTGAGTGTCACGCCAGCGAATATGGCACTTGCAACGGATAGTGAGTGGAATTCGATGGCGAACAACTTCCGCGATACCCTCGACGCCATCGAGTTCCCCCTGCAAATCCACTCGTCCAGCCGCGCTATCGACCCTGAGCGCATTGCCGGGGTGTACACTGACCGCCTCACTGACCCGGACGTGCAAGCAATCCCCGCGTTGCAAGAGGTGGTCGAGACCTACCGTGACGAACTCCCGCGAGAGTTCGAGCAGCGCGGCACGAGCATTCGCCAGTATCAGATTCTGGTTGAGGTGAGTGAGTTGGACGTTCAGCTAGACAGCCACGGTCGCCTCTCCAAGCTCGCCGACCTCCCCGGTATCGGGATGTTCCTCTCGGAAATCCTCGGCGTGACGAGTGGCATGTCGGCAGCCGATATTGAACGCGAGCAGGTGCAGGAGTTGCGTGAGCGACTGTTGACCGTTCGCCGTGCCATCAACAGTCTCGATGGCTGTTCGGCATCGATCTTGACCG
Organism: Haladaptatus sp. CMAA 1909; assembly: GCF_043952005.1. Classification (NCBI taxonomy): domain Archaea; kingdom Methanobacteriati; phylum Methanobacteriota; class Halobacteria; order Halobacteriales; family Haladaptataceae; genus Haladaptatus; species Haladaptatus sp. CMAA 1909. The sequence continues at coordinate 28,317 of NZ_JBIOAV010000008.1, forward strand.
CCGACGAACTCGCTGATCTTGTCGAAGAACACTGGTCGGGTGAACGCACGCACTATGCGGACACCGACGCAACGACCGACCGACGATTCAACGAATTCCCGGTTGTGACGGTCGGCAGCGCCGAGCAGCGACCCTAACAATCAACCCCCATCAATCCATCATTCAGAACAATGAATCTAAACCTCCCATTCACCGACGCCAGCGACGACAACGAATCAGACGACGAACCGGACGGCACCGATGAACCAGCGGTCGAACCCGACGCCGACAGCCCGTCAACCGACGCTAAAGCGGTGGCGGCCGCTGGCCTTCAGATCGAGCCCAACGCTGTGCAGATGACCGCCAGCGGGCGTTGGGCGGTTCCCCTCGTGATTACGAACTGGCCGCAGTTTGCGTATCCCGGTATGCTCGAACAGTTGACGACCCACCCCAGTACGGATGTGGACTTGTCGATCCATGCTGACCCGTCCGGCACCGACAAGGCGAGACGCCGGTTCGACAGTGCGATTCGGGATCTACAGGCGCTTATCCAGTCGAAAAAAGAGAATGGTGACCCCAGTGTCGATCAGACCCAACGTCGCATGAACGAGCATCGAGAAGTGCTCTCAGCACTGTCGCGTGGCGAAACCTCAGCCTTCGACGTGACGGTCGTGATCACCGTGCGGGCGGATTCACACGACGCGGTACTAAGCGAGGCTTCGACCGTGCGCTCGGAGTTGCAAAAGCAACAGATCACCGCCGAGTTCGCTACCCACAACCTCTTGACCGACGGCCTGCTCGCTGGGAGTCCACTCGTAGACGACGCGATTGACGCGCCCACGACCATGCTATCGGGGGCGGTCGGATGTCTGATGCCGTGGAGCGCCGGGACCATCTTCGAGGAACGCGGCATTCTCGCGGGCTATCATGCGACGACTGACGAACCGCTCGTTGTGAATCGCTGGAACCGCTCGAACGGGTACAATATCTTCACCGCCGGACGAATTGGCGCGGGCAAGTCGTTCGGGACCAAGCTCCTCAATCTCCGTGAAGTTGCCAAGGACCCGGACACGATCTTGGTGATGATTGACCCACTGTCGGGATTCAGTTCGCTTGCCGATTCGCTCAAGGCCGAGAACGTGGTCGTCGGTGGGTCGAAAGGCATCAACCCGCTGGAGATCCGCCGGACACCCCAGCATGTGCTAGATAACAACCCGCAACTCAACCCGTTCGGTGAGCGCTTCTCCAGCGTGATGGGCTTCTTCGAATCGTTCTTCGCCCACGTTGATAGTGGCGATAACGGACTTAATAAGGGCGAGCGAGCGGTCCTGGATTTGGCGCTCGGTGAAGCGTATGCGCGCCACGGCATTACGACCGACCCGGAGACGCACAGCAATCCCAGTCCGACAATCGCCGGAGAGGACGGCATTGATCAGATTCTCGGTGAAATTGCGGACGACGGGGGTGCGTTCATCCAGCGAATTCGGGAGAATGAAGGCGTCAACAGCACCGTGACTGACCTTGAGGGCGGCAAGATCGAAGAACATGCCGCCGACCTCCGTAATGCGATGATGAGCTTTATCGGCGGTGAGTTTTCGAATCTCTCCGGAGAAAGCGACATCGACATTCGAGGGAAAGACGCGGTGTATCTTGACCTCCAACAGGGCGAGGGCAGTTCGGGCATCGGCCTGATGGTGCAACTTCTGTTCGACTCGGTGTATGAGCGGGCCAAAGAGACGGATAAGAACGTGATAATGGCGATTGACGAAGCCCACTATCTAATGCAAAACCAGCAACTCGATTGGCTAGAGCTGGCCGTCCGTCACAGTCGCCATCACGACCTCTCGCTACACTTCATCACACAGGAGGCTAAGGACTTCTTCGTCCATGAGAAAGCCGAGACAATTGCGAATAACTGCGCAATTCGTCTCCTCCACCGCTTGCCCGACCTCTCGGAGGAGAACCGCAAGAAGCTGGATCTCACCGAACGCGAAGGCGAGTTCGTTCGCAATGCGTTGCCCGGCACGCGGTCGCGGGGCTTCTCGCATGCGCTCATGGTGGTAGACGACGAGACGGAAGTAGCGAAGTACCCCACAAAGGTCTCAGCGCTAGAGAAGGAGGCCGAAATCATCGAGAACCACGAAGAGCGCGAGGAACGCTTTGAGCGAGCGAAAGCGCTGGATACGACGGGCGGTGACGACATCAACACGGCAGCAGACGCCAGCGAGTCGAGCAACACGATGGCCGATGTAGAACGCTCTGATCGGATGACTGCGGCGACGGATGGGGGAGTCACCAATGACTAACCCCGAAAACGACGAAAAGAAACACCGGGAGCGGACCCCCGAACACCTCGGCGATCCACCGTCCGATTATGATCCGCTTGAGGTTCAAGAGGCGATTTTGGGGCGCGAGAGTGCATTCTGTGAACTTTGCAACAGCCGCGTCACTCCCAAGGGCCTTGACTGGTTTCATGTCCAGATCGACCCATTGGACTATTCGACAGACAACCACGCTGTTATCTGCCGAGACTGTGTGACTGATCCAGAGATCGATCACATCGAGCGAGCCCGCGAACTTCGTGCACAGAACCGCCGCCCTAATTTCCCCGACACTCCCCGTGGTCGCGTTCATGAGAGTGTACATCGACTCGAACGCTGGCTAACCGAGCAGGCCGCCCCCCTGTTTTGGCGGCGGCTCCTCACAGTGGTCGGCGCTGCTGTTGTCGGAATTGTCGCGCTCGTTATCGCCGCAGGCGTGTTCGGCGCGATTTTCGTCGATCCACAGACCGGCGCGGACTGGGTTGTCGGGATCATCACGGGAACCAGTGATGTCCTCCGTGGAGCGATCAAACCAAGCCGTCTCTGGTTACTGAGTATCGTTCTCGCACTCGGCTATACTGCCCACTGTGTCGAGCGCGAGCGGAACGACCGGACTGGGACACGAACACAGTGGGAACCGATGTGGTTCGTGGTCGGTCTCAGCGGCGTTGTCGGCGTCGTCGCTGCCATCTTTGTTGGCCTCGGACGCGCTGGATTGCCGATCTTGATCGAACCGCTCGCAGCTGCCGTCTACCTGTTGGCCGGAGCGGTCAGCGCATATGCCATCGAACGCGCTCGAAAATGCGACGACGCATACTTTATCTGGCATCAATCGCGGTACCATTGGACGCTCCCTATCCGACTCGGCGCGTTACTTGGAGCTACGATCATTCTCGCCCCACCAGCCACAGTCCTCCCAGTGTGGTCGCCCGCACTCACCATGTCACTGCTCGCACTTGGTCCGGTTGTCGCTGTTGCCTATGCCGTCGGGCGGACGTATGCGGCAGATCGCGTTGGGCAGACTGCTCGCGATGCGCTCGATCAGGTGTGGTCTTTCGCCCGGAAATTTCCAGTGACGCGCTCCCAAACCACTCCCAATCCAACGATCAATAACGGTGAAAACCAATGAGCCTCTTCAGTCGTCTCAACCCCCTTTCGAACAACAGTTTCGCCCACGAAGTCACTGACCGCTACCAGCAGGCTGTCGGTACCCCCAACCAGCCCGTCTTGCACATTCGACCCTTCCGTGATACACCTGGTATCGACGCCGGAACTACCCTTTTTCGGGATCTCTACCGCGACCCGAAGCACGGAGCGCCGCCGACTTACAGCTTTAGTCTCCTCTACGAGGAGCGTTCGGTGCGGGTGCTGATGAGTTCGCCCGAACCCGAACGCATTCGCGGTCACGTTTCTGGTACCTATCCAAATTCGACCGTGAACGACGTCGATCCAGCCGACGCCTTCCCGACGATGCATGACGGTGAGTACGTTGCTGGGATTCGGTTCGATCTCGAAGAAGACTGTTGTTTCCCGCTCCGCCACCAAGAGTCGAAAGTCGATCCTCTCTCTGGCGATCCCTATACGTCGCTCTTACCGAAAGTCGCCGCAGCCGATGGTGAACGTGTGATCGTGCAAGTGACGTTCGAACCGGTTAGGGACAGTTGGTTCCAACGCGGGAAAGTCGGCAGTACGAGCGATGAAGTGGCCGATGCGATGCAGGATGGCCGTCTCGTTGGTGAGATCAATCCGCATGTCGTGGAGTCAAAGCGCGACCGCCACATTGCGACCGATATTCAGAACCAGCGCGGACGCCCCGCGTTTCACGCGAGTCTCCGCGTGCTTGCGGTTGGCCCAACCGCCGAGGCTGCCGAAACACGTGCCCAGTCTATCGGCGAGTTCTTCACAACGACGTTCAGCCATCCTGGCGGCCAATCACTCGTCCCGACACCCCTCACGTCGAGTGAGACGATACAGAATGCTATCGAAGTAATCTCAACTCGTGATCTGTGGTTACACGGTCAGCAGCCGGGGCGTGCGCGGAGTTGGTTGACCGGCACCCAGAGTGTCCTGACAGACCAAGAGTTGGCTGTACTCGCGCACATTCCCACCCAGAACGATGTTCACGCCCCGGATTTGGACTGGAATCGGATGCAATCGGGACCGGGTGCGCCCGCCGATTCAACCCAGCATGCAACCGATACACAGGAACAGGACGGTGCGTGGTGATGTTCGACACAATTCGCAATGTCCTCTCGGGCGACAGCCAGCAACCCGAGACTGACGACGAAAGCGAAGATGATGACGACGAATGGCAGTATGAGTACCAGCAGGATGACGTGGAGTTGGTCGAGGGCCAACCGATGATCGCTCGCGATACCGAGCAGGACGAACTGTTCGCGGGCCCGCTCTCACGAAGTATGATGGAAGGGCCACGGGCGAATCCGGAGCAGCCATTGTTCGTTGGGGTTGGCACCCGTCGCGGGCGACATGCAGGCATCGAGCAGGAGGATCTGCTCAAGCACACGGTGCTGCTGGGACCGACCGGCTACGGGAAGTCTACACTGATGGACAATATGATTCGAGCGCAATCAGAGGCAGACTTCCCGGTTGTCTTTATCGAGCCGAAGGGTGACGATAGTCCCAAGCTCATCGACATTCTACCCGAGCATCGCATCGACAATGGTGATCTGGTGTGGCTCGAACCGGGAGGAAATCGGACGGCCACTGTAGGACTGAATATTCTCGATCCGGGGGTTGAGTCTGACGACCCGATGTTTGATACGGCGGTCGAAAATCTGGTCGAAGACCTCACGAAGATGATCGGTATCGACGAGTATTGGGGACCGCGCATGGACGGGATTACGAAGACGATGGTTCGGGCGACTGCCCGCCTCGACTACGAGTTCACCCTGCTCGACCTCTATTACATCCTCGCCGAGGAAGAAAACGCCCGTGAGTTCGCCAACCTCGTTGATCAGAGCGGCCTTGAGTGGCTGAATTATACGGAGAAAATTGCGGAAATGGACGACGACAACCTCGATCCGATTCGTCGCCGTCTCAAGGACTGGGTGGAAGATCCTATCGCCCGCCGTGTGATTGCGTTTCGTGATTCGACCGTCAATCTCGCCGATATCATCGAAGACCGCAAAATCCTCGTCGTGCGGATGGGACCGGAACGCGACGAACTCAAGCAAATGGTGAGTACGGCGATTATCCGGCGGTTATGGTCGCATGTTCGGGCACGGTCTGAAATGCGGGAGAAGGATCGCATCCCCTGCAATCTCTTCATTGACGAGTTCGACTATGTCGCCCATCAGGACAGTGCGTTACCGACCATGCTCTCGAAAGCCCGATCTCTGGGACTTGGCATTTTCATGGCGATGCAGTATCCCTCACAGGTGCCGAGTGACGTGCAAGAGGCGATGTTTGCGAACAGCAACACCGTTCTTTCGTTCAAAGCAGGCCATCCTAATCACGCCCGCCAGATTGCGGATGTTCTCGATATCGACTCGTCAATCCTCACGTCCGAAGCCCCCCACCACGTGTGGATGCAGATGACCGTCGAGCGCAATGGGCGTAAAGAGACTGCTCCCAGCTTCCGAACATACTGCCATCCACCGTATCCACCGCTGCGGAGCGAAGCCGAGCGCTGGCACATAATCGAGGATTCAGCCCGCACCTATGGCCGGACACCACGCTCGTCCGAAGAATTGCGTGAGGAACTGCTGATTGACGAAGGGAACGGCCCGAACGACGACACGGACGATCCACTCGCCCAACCCACCCGACAGGCGGAAGCCGACGCGGCAAGTGCGTGTGAAGCAGTCTACAAAACGGTGTGGGACGAGAGTATCCGACAAGGCGATCCCGGTGGGTGGGTCGATCTGACCGACACGCGCGTGGTCGAGCGACTCGCCGACTATACGCCCGGCGTGGAGTCATTTGTCGATCACAACGACGCATGGCGGCGTGTCGTCCAGCAGGTGCCCAAAAACGATCCGTATCTCGAAGAGGACACCAGCGGCAGTGGCCATCTCTTGCAGGTCGATCCCGCGCCGGTCTACGCGGTTGGCACAAAACAAAACGACGGCGGCCCCGACCATATCGCACCGCTGCAAGACGCCTACGTTGCCTTGACGCAGCTAGGGTTTATCGTCGAGATTCCCGAGCAGACGGGTGACGCGATGCCGGACGGCCTCGTTCGCCTTGACGATATGCTGGACGTTGATCGAGACGATGACCCCGAGACGATTGCAGATGCAATGGTTGAATTCCGTGACAACCACCCGCTCGTACATCGATTAGCAGGCACACGAGACGCCTATATTGAGACCGAGCACACAACGGGGAGTTCACAGCCGTCCCAGACGGTGGAGAATCTGGCACAGGCGGCGAATGCAGGCCATCGGTGCCTCTTCCTCTCGCGGGAGGAGACGGCAGAACACGTCTATCGAACGCTTGGTGAGGGACCATTTGGCTGTTGGAGCAATCACAGTGTGGACGGTGAACGACGGTTCTACACGGGCACACAAGCACTCAGAATTGACGGTGAAGTTATCACCCGACCGGGAGCCAGCGATAATGTCTGGGTCCACGACGAGGAGACCGACGACTACATTCTGCGCGATACGGATGGGACGGTTCACGCCCGCTTTGACTCACCAGCCCGAATCTTTGAGGATGCAGATGCGTATCCCGCAGGCGGCGAACGCAACGTGAAGCCGCCGATCATCCCTGAGTATGAGATTGACGGCGACCTCGACGCGGTGGAGTGGGACGTAATGATCGTGCCAGAGCCAGAAACCGACGAAGATGGCACCAAGCAGCGGTTAACGCCGATGGACCTACGCGTGATCGAAGACGGCCAGCAAATCTCTGTGCCGCATTTGCTACGTGACGATCCACCGACGCACTACGACACAGAAGACAAGGACAGAGAGGGTGATACAAACGGTGGAAGTGGCGCGGCTACCGAGGAAGAGGCAACGCAAGAGAAGAGTGAGGAGCCATCGAGCAGCGGAGAGGGAGAGGAGTATCTGGCCGACGATCTCTCAAATATCTTTAACTGATTACTAGTCGCTGAGCCATTCCTGTGCAGTGTCTTCTTTCACCCCGCCAGCCTTCACGGCGATCTGCACCATCGCCTCTTTCATCGTCTCAACATCGTCTCGAAGATCCGAAACGTCGGCGCGAAGCGCCTCGAAATCCTCAGGTTCAACAAGTGGATTCTCGGGGAGTTCTAACCCATCATCACAGAACGATTCACCACGGTCTGTAAGCCGCCAGACGATAGCGTGTGAACCACGACCCGCATACTCGCGGTCCACTTCCTCGACTAGCTCCCAGCGCTGGAGCTTGGTCATGTGGTGATTCATACTCCCACTGGGAACGCCTGCCTGTTGGCGGAGGTCCGATGTGTTGGCCGAATAATTGTCAGTTGCATAGAGGACGGTGAGGAGGTTGCAGCGGGCCTCACCGAGGTGGGTACGCATCTCATCGAACGACGGGGGGAACTCATTGGATGTTTCAGTTTGGTTAGCATCGTTCATGAGGCCATATTAAGCTCTGAAGGCCTTAATACTTATCCACTATAAAGCCTTACTAAGCGAAACGACTCACTAGTCATGGGACCAAAAAATGGGCGCGACTACAGAGATGGGAGACTGGAACAAGAAATATCAGAAAATAGATGATGCGAAGAGTGGAAATTGAAGATGGTAACGAGAAGGCTGGCACCCTGCCAGCGCGCGGCAGTGGGCGCCCGGGAAATATAACGAGAAAGATAGGATACTGAGGGTGTGCAAAAGTGGGCACCCCACCGAGTGCGAGCAGAGTGATGGGCGAGATTAGCACCAACGACGAGAAGGGACAACAGAGTAGAGTGGGGACAGTCCACCCAGCGCGAGCACCCAGAATGATCACCAGAGATGAGACAGTGGGACAGTCAGGCTAGCGCCGAGAACAGCGACATAAAATGAGAGCACTAGCGCGAAGAAAACACGACCGACAAGCACGGGAAAAGATAGTCAGAAATCAGAGAAAAGAGAGGAGTGCGCGAGTGGGGCAAGTGGGGCAACGCGATCAACGACAGGAGACATCCAGCAGGAATTAGGGGCAACAACACTCACAACCACTAGTAATCTATCAGATTGCGGAAACAGATGGACCACGGGTGAAGAAGCACCGATGGGCCACGACATCGAGGGGGACAGTCACCGAGAGCGCTGGCGTCCAGGACAGCACGAAGACCGCGGCGATCACGGCAGGCGAGGAGGAGGGAATCACAACCTGAGAAGCACGGGCAACATCAGCAGAGCCGACAACGAGAATGGAACCACACTGGAATTCTTGCAAACCATCGCGAACAGCAGCACCCCAGAGACAGAGTGATGACCACGGGAAGGAGCGCAGCACGACCATGCAGGACAGTCACTGGGCGTGACAAGGCCGGACAGTCCACTTCTGGCTGGACAAGCCCGACAGAATGCTGTGCGTCTAGTGTAGGGTGCCACCTCTGCATCCGCAGAGAAGGGGTGCCGACGAGCGATACATCTCTACTCACAGCCTGAGGCATAGCTGGGTGCCACCACCAGCACGCTTCATCTGGGTGCCTGTATGACGGCATAATCTGGGTGCCAGCTTAAGCGCACCAGTGGGGTGCCAACATGGACGACACACCACAGTTTCAGTGAGCGCTCCAACACGAGAATGACAACAACGACAGCGGGCAGCACGGCCAGCACGAGAAACTGTCCATCAGCGACAGACTGCCCTGTCCGCCGGCCACCGACAAAGGGGACTGTCAGATCTGGCGATCAGTACGCCGATCCTCTAGCTAACTGCGGCGTCGACCGCCCACTGCACCGAGTGCAAACCATCACGCACAGCAGGGCCGACTGTCCACCGGGCAAGACATTGAACTCTCTGAGCTCGAGCACCAACAGACTGTCAGCCCAGCACGACCCAAAGGGGACTGTCACCCAGAGCGAAACAATATGGGCCGGAGAGGGACGAGGACTGCTAAAGACGGCCAAATTACTACGGAAATGTGGTGTGCTCCGATGAGAAATCCGACTGTCCACCGGCTAGGACAATCTGACTGTCCCACCCGCGTTAGCAGTGGCGGTCTGGTCGGTCGAGGCGATCCGCTGCCGTGCGTTCGGGTCGGCGCATTCAGTCGCTCGCCATCGCGCATCATTCGGCACCCCCAACGTTGAACTAAACACAGAGACGACCACCAGTATGCATCGCTCCCTCCCCATTCTCGGCCTTGTCCTACTCATCGTCTGTGCAGGCTGTCTCGGCGGCCTTGGACTCGGCGATAGTAGCGACGACTCACCCACAACCACAACGACCCCGGCCAGTACAGAGCCGACGCAGACGGCAACCAGCACGCCGTCAACGACGACAACCAAGCCAGCGACCAGAACCACAACAGCCACGCAGACAGCCAGCACGACCACAGCAACGACCACCACAGCACCAACAACGTCACCGAACAGCACGACAGCGCGGACGACAGTGCCGACACAGACCACCGCACGAGTCGAGACACCCAGTGGCAGCCAGCGCTTCGAAGCGCGGGTGACGAAAATCGTCGATCCAACGACGATCAAAATCAAACGCAATGGCAAAACCCAGACGATTGATCTGATCGGTGTACGCGTCCCGAAGAGCGGTCTGTACCACACGCGAGCGCTTCAAACCACCAAAGCACAACTAGAGTACAGCACCGTCACGCTCGTCACAGATCCACAGGTAGGAACCAGCAGTGACGGCCACCCCCAGATGTACGTCTATACGGGAGAGTGGCTGTATAACACCCAGTTGCTCCGATCAGGCTATGCCCGAGTGGCAGATGGTGAGTTCAGCAAGCGAGCGGAGTTTGAGCGAAAGCAACAGGAAGCCAAGCAAGGCAGCTACGGCCTGTGGAAGAACACGACGACAGCGGGGTAAAATCCAGCCAGATCAAAAAGACGGGTGCTTCTAAGATTACTATACTATACTAACCCGCATTAGCACCAGTACCACCGAAAAACAAACGATAGAATGGGGAGGGCCGAAGCATTCGCGGGAATCAGTGAGAGTCAGCGAGGAAGTCCGTCACCCACACATCAGGGCGCGGTGGGTGCAGATCACCCATCTCAAGCACGGCATTCGGGGCAGCGAGACGATGACCGCACGGACTCACATGGACCCGCGACGGACCCGCCACCGTCATCGTCCCAATAAGCCGCAGACAGTGCGGACAGCGGTACTTGGGCGTCATTCGGTGGCCTCCTCGACGCGCAGCGACCCGCCGCAGTCGCCACAACTGTAGTTCTCAGGCTGTTTGACGACCTTCGAACGCTGGAAGCGCGGGAGTTGTCCACCGCATCCCTCGCAAATCACCCACCAATTCGGCGATTTGAATCGCTCGCAGTGCTGCGTTGTGTCGAGCGTATCCGTCCACCGCTCGAATGTTCGCCCGTGGTCCGCCTCTCCGAACTCGTGGTACTGCCATGCATGGATCAACTCATGACGCACGGTCGAACTGAATTGCTCCCAGCCGTGCGAATCGTAGGCGTCCCACGCGAGCGAGATCGTTATCTCGCCGGTCGCCGGGTCGTACTTCGTCGCACCGGACGACCGCTGTCGTCGCTGGGACACCTCCCACGCAATCGCCTCAACCGGCAAATCTGGAAAATGCTCAGCGGCGACGTCCGCCGCGTGCGCTTGCGCTCGGTCGAGCAGATCGCGCTCAGTCGTCGGGGTCTCGTCTGCGCGTTCGGTCGCATCCGCACACTCGCTCAGCGTTCGCTGGGCAACATCGGACAGCGTTGTTTGGCGTGACATAAATGAGAAGAGTGAGACAGGATTAGGCTGGCAGTTCCTTGCGACCCGTACGAACGCACGGCCAGCACGGGAAGTCACCAAGGCCGTCACAGTCGCACTCGTCCGGTTCAGCGTCGTCTTCGTCCGTCTCGTCGTCATCCGACGGGAACGCCGTGAGCGTTCCGTTGTCCGTCGCGTTCTCGACAGCGGCCATGTGCTTGCAGAACGCATCGCGGTGGACGTGGTGCGGGCAGGTGCATGCCGTCACGTCCTCGGTCACGTCGTCCACCGTGACGACGTATTGGTGGTCAGCGGGCTTGTCGTGGCTCTCGTTGGTCACTTCGACCTGTCCGGGGACGTCGAGGTGGAAGCCGAACTGTTCCCACTGTGCGCGTTTCTGTGCCTTCTCGTCAGATTCAAGTTCCGTAGGCGGTTTCGTACTCATGGTCTTGCTCCATAGGAAGACCGGTGCCGGGTGTGTCAGCACCCGGCGCGTTTCTACACACGCCCAAGGGCACCGTTCTTCCTTACCACATCCTATGTGTTCTATGGTAATAAAGGTTGCGGCATCCTTCGTATGATGTGGTATTAAGTGGACGGCAGTCATACTATCACCCATGCCAAATGATAAAAAAGAGAGACAGCGGGACGATCAAGGACAATTCACAGAAAATGCAAGTGACGACGAAATACTCCGAGCAATACGCGACGCAGAATTCCCCGCAGTGACCGCTCGCTGGGTCGCAGACACATTTGATATCTCTCGCTCTCCAACCCACCAACGTCTCACACAACTCCACGAACAGGGAGATCTCGAACGTGGGAAGCTCAGTCCCCGTGTCGTCATCTGGTGGCTTCCAGAGGAGGGTCGCGATGAGCACTGAAGCAGTTCCGTCGATCAAGACTCCCTCGGGATTCCAGCGAGGTACACTCGCTGTGATTGTCCGAGATGGGCCATTATACGGACTTGCGATCAAACGGGCAATGGAAGATCTGTACGAGAAGGATGTCAATCACGGCCAACTGTATCCGAATCTCGATACGCTCGTTGAACAGGTGTGGTCACGAGATACACAAGAAGCGATGGAGTCCACAAGAAGCACAAGAAGCCCCAGTACCCCGTCAATCTCGTCGCGTTCGGCCTCGTGATCGTCAGCGGGATTGGAGCTGTTCGCGACTTCCGCGACTCACTCGCTGCGTTCCGGGCGTCTGACGCGCCATAACGCTACTCACCTATCTTTTGTCGAGTCGAGAAATCAGTCATCAGTGTGTTCTGAAGGTTTGTCTCAATCGGGATGAACCACTTGTCGGTTTCTCCCCATTTCTCTCTGATTAAGTAGTTCTGGAATTTATAGTATAGTATGGTCGAAGATAGTGACGCACAGAGTATAACTAACTCGCTTCAACAGCAAGCACAGAGCCTGCAGGAAACATCACCTGAGAAGTATGGACTCTTGAAAGCTTACCACGAGAGTGTTCGTGAAGCGCTCGACGTCTGCTCACGGAACTATCCCTCCACCAAGCAACTCAGTGAAAATCTTCCCGACTCTAGTCTGACACCCCAAATGGTGGGAAATTTGCTGGCGTTACTCGTGCAGTTTGAGATCATCGAGGTATTCAGTGAGCGCAACAATAGCAATCGCTATGACCTCACCCACTACGATCGCAAGCGAATGCACATTCTCAGTCAGATTCTCCAGCGAGTGGCTGCTGGGTCGTGACAAGCAGAATTCGAATAAAAATCCCGCAGCTCGCCGTATAAAGTGGAGTAGACTGGTGTAGCGGTTGCTCAGAGCAGTTGATAGCAGAGGAAACAGGGATGGTCCCGACCCCACGCCAAACCAAACAAAAAGTTAAAATCGTCTTCTACACGCTCGATTCGGTCGCAACGGCGATAAAAAATCCTCGGCCTAATTTAAGGCCATAGCCCCCCATTTTTTGGGGTGCTGTGTCGGTCAGTCCGCTCCCGGCGGGGCGGGACAGATAACATCCGCCGATCATGCCATGAACGTCATCACTCACATTCGAGACAGCAACGAACTGTTGCTGATCTTGCTTGGCGCGTTCGCCCTGTTCGGCCACGGCTGGCTTGCCGCGACCGTTGGCAAGACGGTTACTGCCGTGGTTGGGATCGCGCTCATTGTCCTCGCGGGGATCGGGATCCGCGACGATGTGCGAGACCTACTCGTGCGTTCGTCACGAGCGTAGGACAACAAGTCTCTCACTTCTGTGGGGCCCACTGCCAAGTCAGAGGCACATTATCCCGCCTTCCGTTCAATTATCGCCAGAAAGTCAGTCGTCAGTGTCGCCCATATCGACGCTGAATAGTGCGAAAGTCATCACTCTCCCAGAATCGTATTTCGTGTTTTTAGGCATCCTATCGCTACATACCACGCCTATGTGTATCCACATATCGATACACAATGCTTAAGATAAATTTATACACAAAGCGTTAGCTATGTTTAGATGGCGATCCCAATGACGGAAGAAACAGACTCTCAACCGACACACACCGTTGCAACGTTCGTTGACAAAGGCGGCGTGGGAAAAACCACAACTACCGCCCATCTCGGCGTCGCACTCGCACAGCGAGGATACAATGTACTACTCATCGATTTTGCTGGAAAACAAGGCGATTTGAGCAAGCAGTTTGGGATCACGCCAGATCCCGATGCGTGGCCCGATATCTCCACCGTGTTCCGCGACAAGTGGAAGGAAATCACCGAAAAACTTCCCGATGCAGTTGACGAGCTTGTCACCCCGACCGGCGAAGGCCCCGACCTCATCCCTGCAACAGAAGCACTCGATGGTCTTGATGCCGAACTCAACTCAGTAGACAACGCTCGCGAGCGGTATTCTCGATTCGACCAGTTTCTCACCAACTCGATCGACGGCCGCTATGATTTCGTACTGATTGACCTACCGGGAGTGACGAACAATGTCACGCTCAATGGGTTGTGGGCCGCCGAGAATGTGATGGTTCCTGTCCGTCCAGGTCCCTTCGAAGCTGAACAAGCCGCTGCACTCCAAGATGATGTTGCGGAGATCAACGACCAATTCGACCTCGCTATTGAACTCACGCTCGTCATTCCAAACGAGGTTGATCTCCGAACAAAGCTCGGCAGGCACTATGTCGAGGCATTTGCCGACGAGTACCCAAATGCAATCGGCGAGCAGATTCCGTCAAGTCAGGACATTCAGAATCAGCAAAAACGCGGTGAGACAGTCTTTGCGCTCGAAGAACCATCCAAGACAGCCCACCGTGCGTTAGAGGCGTATGAAGCGAATGCAGAACTCCTTGAGACACGTGTCGGCAAGTCCACTGCCAACACTCTATCAGTGCAGTAACAATGACGCACCATAATCATCAGCACCACATAGAAATTCACAGTTGAATCCACATATGGATGCACATAGGAAGGCACTTAGAGATACACATGAGAAACCACATGGGAATACACATAGGAGATCATAAATGGTAGACGAAAGCGATCTTGATAGCGATCTCAAGGCTCTAAAGGAAGAAACACAGGGCGGGAATCGAATCCAAGACGTAGCGAAAGAAGACGCGTATCGGGAGTTTCAGGAAGCGGTCGTGGAGAGCTTGCACAACCGATCGACGAGCGGAACGAATCAAACCGTCTCAATATGGGATAAGGAACTTGCCGCTCTCACTGACGTACTGAAAGCGAATCCTGAGTTGTTGGATCGAGTTGGAACAGAGCTCGAAAATGAGCTTGGACGACCCACATCCGAAGATGAACAGATGACACGGGGGGAGTTGTTAGGAATGTTTGTTCGAGTTGGGATGCAAGAAGCTGACCCAGAGCTATTTGAGATGTGGCGAGACGCTGTTGCTGACTGGGTTCGAGCACCTTAGAGAGGAAAAGCGTTCAGGGACTAGGATTCGTCAACGTCGTCTTCGGTTTTCTTCGGGTCGAGCGCTTCGAGCTCTTCTTTCGCAAGATCGCCAGCAAGAAAGTCACGACCAAGGTCAGAAATCGTGTAGAATCCTTCATCGTCTTGTATGAGTAGACCAGCATCGCGGAGCGCACGCAACCGTTTGCCAGTATAGGATCTATCGTACTGGATGTTGCCGGCGACGACTTTCGGAGTGGCGCGAATATCATAGTTATCGAAGAACACAAAGATGGGATAGTCGATTTTCGCAAACCACGAAACGTGTGTCACCATTCGTTTGAGACAGTTGCTTCTGACACTAAAGTCAGCGACATTCCAACTAGCTATGACTGCTTCTGAGGAAACATGGAACTCCATACGAGGAATAGAATTAAGTTCCTCGATTAAAAATGTATACCAACGGCTCAGCGCGGGCGCTCAGCGTTCAAAAGCCAAACGGACGTGTGCTTGCAACACACGCCCGCGTTAAGCCTTCCAAACCGCATATGACACAAACCACGCCACCCCCAAGGAGTTTTCCCCAGAGCCAACAGGAAACAACGCAATCCAATCTCCGACAGTGGACAGCTTCGTCCACGGCAGTGGTCGACCTGAATTTGCCGGACGGGACACGAACCGTCCTCGTGCCAACAAAAGGCCCATCGAATGATCGCGTCTGCCATCTAATCGATAGGGGTCACTCCCCTCTCTGTGGCAGTGAGGGGACCTTTCAGCGGATTACCTCCCTCGAAGCGGACTCGGAAGTTGATCGTGTTTGCGACAACTGTCAAACCCAACAGACAGGCAAACCGCGAACACGTCCCTGTCCGATGTGTCGGCAGCGAATTCCAGTGAACCGCTGGCCGCAGCACGTTCGGAGGTGTGATCAGTCATGAGGGTGCGTCAGACCGGTGTCCCTTGCAGTCCATGCACGGATGCCACTGTGACCGATAGCTTTTTGTCAGGGGGTGTGTCCGTAGCATTTATAACGTATATCGAGAAACGTACGACTGCGCAAACCACATCACAGCGCCAAGAAATAACAGCCCCGTCGGCGGTCAATGGGTGGCCCAACACCCGCTCCCACCGACGAACACACAACTGTTGTTTCTTGCTCAGTCGGCATAATTGTTCGGATTGCGCT
Source organism: Haladaptatus sp. CMAA 1909 (assembly GCF_043952005.1). NCBI lineage: Archaea > Methanobacteriati > Methanobacteriota > Halobacteria > Halobacteriales > Haladaptataceae > Haladaptatus > Haladaptatus sp. CMAA 1909. The sequence continues at coordinate 44,475 of NZ_JBIOAV010000008.1, forward strand.
AGCGACAGCAATCCCGTTTGTGTCCGACAGAGTGACTCTGCGACGAGTCAGCGTGTCCCACGACACGTCCAATGATTGACTCACTATCACGCGGTACGACCCAGCAGCATCGAGATAAGAGCAGTCAGCAGTGCAGTACGCGAGCGCTCCACGCACGTTCGCAGTCGAACACAGAGGTGATTTTCTATGAGTGAGGCAGCGGCAAGCACGAGCACCGACGCGAAAACAGAGCAGGTCAAAATCTACAGCGACAGACGCCAGAAAGCAATGCTCGAAGCGATCAGTGTCGGTTTAGACTGTTCGCAGTCCGCCGCTGGTCGCGACGCAATTGAACACCGGTTCGCCGACCTCTTGCCCGAGTTCGACATCACTCACTTCATCGAGGGACGTGTGTCGGAGGACGATATACACGCGCTCATACAGGGTAACCTGTCAGTGGATGACCTCGAACTTGACGAGGAGGACACTCACGACCCAACCGACCGCGATCCCGCCCACTATTCGGCTCCGATCACACCGGACCAACTCGCAAGTGAAGGTGCGGAGTGTAGCTATGATACTCTTCGAGAGGTTGCTGGCGATCTTGTTGACGGTGGTTATTGGGACGAAACGTTCGAAGTGCATCCGAGTCGCGTGGGTGAAACGACCCTCCGGCAGAATCACAAAATCGCCTCTCGCATCCTCGCCGGGATGGCACGAGCAAAAACCAAGAGTGGGATGATACCGGGAGCCGTCCTCGATGAGCTTGTCAAGACGTACTGTCCGCATTTGACGACACGGATGGATGACAAGCGTGGAGAACAGTACATTCGAGACAAATACGGCGAGATTGTGCGTTCCCACTTCTGGGGACACCCCGACCCAGACAAAGATGTCTTCTTTGTCTCGAAAGCCCACTACGTGAGTTCAGTCACGGGAATCATGGACGAAGTGGTTGCAGACGCAGATCCCGTCGAAGAGACCTTAGGCGCGCCGCTCACATCGCTGGCGAAAAACGTTCCCACGATCTTCTCGCACGCGAAGTGGCAAGCAGCAACTGGCGTGCAAAAGTCTGAACAGGAGTGGCATCGGGACCTTGGCGAATTCTTGAAACAGGTTGTGATCGTTCAGCGGGTCGCGCTTGACCTCCACGCCACCGAGTTGGAACCGCTCGGGATAGAGGTTGAGGACGACTCCAAAGATGAATGCCATCAACTGATACGGTTTGCCAAGCACGTGTTCGAACAGTACGAGAGCAACGTCAGAGCCTACCATCGAACCCGCGTTGAAGAGCATCACGCCCCGCCTAGCATAGACGAGCTACGATAGGCCGCTCAGCGCCCACAAACGCCCGTTCAGTCCGTAGCGACAGCTCTCACTTTTCACTTCGATCACACAGGGTCACACGCCGAGACAGTCCCAGCGATCGGTACTGAGTCCGTCGAACCAATCGGGTGGTAGTGAAAATCGGTCCAAACTGTCGTGAGCGCAGCAGTCGAAGCACAGTGACGAGTGTGGCCGGGAGATATTGCTCGGTCTTGGTCGAAGAGTAGTACTACTTTCGTTGGAGGAGGGGGTGATTTGACGAGAATACCCCGGTCACGTCATGTGATTCGGACGGAAGTGGTACCACAATCACGGGAAATCTTCTCGTCGGAGAGATGGAAAGAACAGTACGAAGGCGGTCGATTGTCTGCGGTAGCGGTGCTGTGGGACGCAGATCGGGAAAACGGAAAGAGCAGCGACCAAGGTCGCTGCTACGGACGAACACAGTCCGTCCGTTGCTTCGCATTCGCTGCTACGGGTATCATTAGTGAAGTAAGGGTAAAAGTGTTTTGTTTTAGTTCTCAAATTAAAAATGTTAACTTATAAATTCTATGACAAGTATTGGGCGGAAAGTCGTTACACCCGTTATTCTGTCGGGGTTTCAGGGGGGTCCGCCTATACTTCCGAAGCAATTTTCCACCGAGAAGACCTCCCGTGATTCTAGTACCACCTCAGAACACTACTCTCGTGATAAGAGATACGTGAAAAGAACGTGCCAGAAGGGATCTCCTCGTGGCAGAAATCAACAGTCAAAGTGGAGCCCGTCGAACCGATCTCACCGAACCGCTCTTCCCCGAAGACTAGGAGAACGAGAGAAGGGACGTTTTGGTATCCTAACAATATAGTGGTACAGAGAAAGAAAAGCAATTATGAATCGGTCGAGCACGAATGACGATACAAAAGTCGTCCAAACCGAACTCAACACCACTGAATACGCCCGCTTTCGTCGTCTCGCGCAGGACGAAGGGAAATCGCTGAAAGAAATGCTGCGCGAAGCCGCTGCTGAATACATTGATGCGCATGCAGAGCTAGATCCGAGTGATCCGCTCTTTGCGGTCGCGGATGAGATGGCCGTACTCAATGAAGGGCGATGTGGTGAATCGCTCGCTCCGGATGAGCTTGACGACGCACTCTATGAGCGCCCGTATGGGAATGAGAATGAGTGATAGGAACGGCTCAACAACCATTTCACCAGAATTCAGACCGCCACGTCAGAGCGCGAGCCACTCTTCCTCAACATAAGCGCTTGTATCCATTCTTTGATACCCAATCGCGATATCGTCTTCAAAAGTATTCAATAGTCGGTGAGTCGGAGTGTCCCCTCAACTTCGTAGAGATGTCCGCGCAGATAGAGTTGCTCGATGATATCCTCGGCAGCAGCCCGATTCAGATCTTCTTCCTGGGTCAGGACTTCGTAGGCGTACTGGTAAGTGAGTTCACTGTCGTTGGAAACAGCGCTCGCGAGTGCATCAAGTGCGTCTTGCGCAAGTGGTGTGAGTGGCGCTCGCCGATTTGAAATCATCGATATACTCAAAGACACGTACTACCGACGTAAATCCTCGGGATACAGCACACTCGTCCCACTGTTTACCTCATTCAATTATGGAACCCACCACCCGTTCCAGTGTCCTGATATAGACTACTTCACTTATAAATACCCGCACCCCTCGGTTCCAGTGTTCTACGACTTCGATAACAATCTCCAAGAAAGCAGAGATATCTTATTACTCTATTTTTCGCCAACTTACTACGGATATGGTTTTATCTATTACTAAATAAAACTATCGCCTCTCAAGTGCTCATACAAATTTAGGCTGTTCAAGAGACCAAAGACACTGGAACTGAGGGGTACCTGTGTATTTAAACACCGACAGCTAAACAGAGGACATTGGAAACACTGGAACGGCTGGTCGGTGGTTTTATTACACCTTCGTGATTGGAGTTGACTAACGTATGACGCTCCGGTTCGCTCCTGAAGATCATCCCTTTAACAATCGTGATGCGTTGAAAAACGACTACACACCAAATGAACTTGTAGGGCGTGATGACGAGATGGAGAACTACCATGCTGCCCTCCAACCCGTGATCAATCGCGAGGATCCCGATAATATCTTTTTATACGGGAAAACTGGCGTCGGTAAAACTGCCGCAACAAAATATATTCTTGAAATTCTGGAGAGTGACGCCAGCAAGTACGATATTCCTGTTCGCTCTGAATATATTGATTGCGATAACGCCGACACAAGTTATCGAACCGCAGTTAAACTTCTCAATCGACTCCGTGCTTCCGGTGAAGAAATTAGTGAAACAGGCCATTCAAAATCCTATGTGTATGACCAACTTTGGGCCGAAATTGATGATCTCGAAGGTACCTTTCTCGTTATCCTCGACGAAGTTGACCATTTGAAAGATGATAGTATTCTTTATCAACTTTCACGTACCGGTGAGAAAGAGACTCTCCAAAGCACGAATATTGCTGTCATTGGCATTTCTAACGATATGACGTATCGTGATTCACTCTCGCCAAAAGTTCGCTCTTCGCTTTGTGAACGCTCGATTCAATTTCCACCTTATGACGCTGAGGAACTTCGAGCCGTGCTTCAGCAACGAGCAGATGTTGCCTTTCTTGATGACATACTTTCTGACGATGTGATCCCGCTCTGTGCTGCGTATGGAGCACAGGAATCCGGGGACGCTCGAAAAGCACTCGATTTGCTCATGAAAGCTGGAGATATCGAACGCCGTGAGAACGACGGTCGAGTTACGGAATTGCATGTTCGGCGCGGTCGTGAGGAACTACAGCGCGAGGAACTAGCAAATGGAATTGCGAATCTCAACGAACACGAACGGCTTGTTATCTATGCACTTGCGACGTTTGAGGCTGAAGGAAATACCCCGATCCGCTCGAAAAAACTCTATGAGCGGTACCAGGTGCTTGCTGAACGGACGACAGACGCACTTACGAGTCGGTGGATGCGCGACCATCTCGATGAAATGGACATGCTCGGGATCGTCAATACGTCAAAACAGAATTTAGGTATGAGTGGTGGTCAGTATTGGCAAATCTCTCTTGCAGCTGATCTACAGCTCACAGTCGATGCAATTGAAGATGTGATCGAATTCACAGGTACTCACGAATCAATTCGAGAGTACGTTGATGATTCCTGAGTCCCAAACGTGCGTTAATAGTTCGCGCGCCGAATGGAACCTTCGTTGAGACGATATCGATATTGCAGGCCACCAATCACTCGTAGATTAGAAGCTTATACTAACGTAAATCATCTAATTTCTGTTTTAGTTCACTCCCAGTTTATGTCGTCCCATCCTTCGAAATGCTTAATTCGCAATTCTAATTCAAAACGTTCCCATCCACATTTGTCATACAGGAACTGAACGAGTGACCTGAATTCGCCGTTATCAAGTTTGACTCCGCGCGTACCGTGGTCAATGATAAACGGTTGCTCACACAAGTGTTCGAACGCGTCTTTTGCGGCACCACCCTTGTGTGGCGGGTATGACGCTTTGTTCAGGATCACGTCACGAGGAAGAGGTTTCCCATAGCTGTGGTTCGTGACGAGCACTCGAATTATCGAGCAGATCAGTTCTGTTTCGTTCATACACCCTACTCAAGAGTAAGAGACCATAAAGATACATACTTTGATGTAGCATTTATCAGACTCTATTGGTCGTCAAATGCATAACTCTTTAGTAGCCAGACATACTCTGATGTGGCATGAGCAAGCCAGCGGTTAACGCCGACGCACCCAACGATATGACGATGAAAGAGCAACGGCTCGAATATCCGTCCGGCTGGTTGTACCTATGCCAGCATGAGAGCATTCACCTGATACTCGACGCACTCTTACAGGTCGACCCAAAGAAAGAATTCAACAAGACGGAGCTTGCTGAATTCGCGGGTATCAGCACCCAAAGCGTCCGTCGTCACATTGATCGGCTTGTCGAACTGGGTATCGTCGCCGAGACCGCGGGAGGTCGCCGCTATCACTATAACTTAGAGAGTGAAGCCGGTCAGCTCGTCGCCGAATTGAACGCTGAACTCGCCGCGAGCGGTGTGGAGCAGACGGACGTCTAACGCACTACTATATTTCTCTCACGCAATCACCCTTCTCGAACACTCTTCATACTAGGGGGATCTTACTTTCAGTCTTGAATCGGGGGAACCACTCGCAAAAGTAGGTTCAACCGCCCTCAGTCAGCGGAATTGGGGTGACAGTCGAACAACCTAATAACTCTCTATGGAAGAGTTATGAAAACTCGCCAGAACGGCGGGTTTTCCGGGGGACTGCCCACACGTTTCAGCCGCAACTCTCACCGAAAAGATTTCCCGCGATTCTAGTACTACTCATTGTCGGGTGGGAGATCGTCACTTGCGTTCCATTGCAGTCGGGTGTGAAAGATATTTCAGGACAGGGGTGGGAACGAGTGAATGATGAGTGGCGAGCATGGGAACGAGGTCGTCGTTGACCGGACGGACGATCTTGAGTTACCCGAGGGGACGCAGACCGTCCTTGTATCGGTTGATCCTCCCCCAACGGACCGTGTCTGTCACCTGGTCGGTGAGGATGCGCGCTCGACTCTCTGTCTCAGCACTGGCACATTTCGACCAATATCCTCATCTGAGGCACGGTCACACGTTGATCGGGTATGTGAGAACTGCCGGACACAGTACAAGGGGGGACAACGGAGGCGGCCGTGTCCGCTCTGTGAGGAGTCAATTGCGGCGAATCAGTGGCCGATCCATATTCGGAACTGCGATCACAGTGGGTAGCACCGGTGGTACCTGTCGGGAGTCGCGGGAGAGTAAGATTGAGTGGAACCGTAGTAGATCATCGGCCAAAGAGCCGTGCGAGTAGGCCGCGAGAGTCGTTCTCAGCGGACTCTGCCGGTCGCACTGCGGTTTCCTCTCGCGCCTTGTTCGCGTAGGTCTGTGCCTTCTGGGCTTCGGAGAGACGGGCGTTCAGGGTTTGTTTGTCGGCTTGCAGTTCTTCGATTCGTTCGTCTTTCTCATCGAGGAGGTCTTTCGTTCGATTCAACTCGCCTTTCAAACGTTCTGACTTCTTGAGAAATTCTTCCCGTTCTTCTCGCAATTTCTCATCTCCATTCGGATTACCCTCATTTTCACTGCGTATCGTTTCGTAATGGTTTAGCTTTTCTCGCAGAAGGCTACTAACCGACATATCCCGATTTTCGGCTTCTTGGCGGTACTGATCCGCCGTATCGTCAGCCACACGTACCGAGAGTGGTTCCATACAATCGTATACAAACCATTACGCTTCGTATTTTCTAAGTAAAATCGACATTTAGAGACAATTCCTCATTTTATGATCAATTTTCTACCAGATACTCTTCATCGAGCCTTGAATGTTTGATGTAGCGATATGCAATTTATGGATATCTGGGTGCCTGTTATTGGACGATATGGGCTTTGAACCGGCGTTTTACACTGGAAGTGGTGGTGTGTATTCTACTTCTGGTTAAAATCATAATAGAGCGAACGGTATAGAATTCCGAATCAATTGATCATAGAATGGTACATATCTGTTCTTTCTCTCAATAGATATTTCATAAAGTTGCTAAGATTACCTCCGAGGGTATTTTCACTGGATGAAAACGCTCGTGGTGAACTATACCCCATCGCGGTCAACCGCCACTCATGAAACCCAACTGGCAACGAATCGGACGCGTACTCTTGATACTGAGCATTGTCTTTCTGGTTGCTTCACCAGGGTTTGCAATGGCAAGTAGTGAAGATCATACAACAACGTCGACAACATCGAGCCAAGACGATGGCCACCATGATGGAGGACAACATGGAACAGAGACGACAACTGAATCAGGGGAAAGCCATGGGACAGAGACAACAGTTGAATCGGGAGGCGGTCATGGAACCGAAACAACCACTGCATCAGGACATGGTCATGGTGGAGAAACTGACGCAGGGAACGATCACGCAGAGGAAGGTCAGACCGAATCAGGCCACAGCCACGAAGGAGAGGGACACAGTGGTGATGAAGAAGGATTCCTGAATGGTTGGTTGATGATGGTCGGGGGACTATTCCTGTTAGGGACAGTTGCAACGGCACCAGCGTATCGGTACACCAGTACACGTCGGCAGGATTTCACCGTCTCTCCGATTCACTTTGGCGTCGCGTTACTTGCGCTCTTTACTGCTGCTGTGCACTTCTATCTCTATTTCGAACACGGCGAACAGATCATGGCCCTTGCCGGACTCGGATTCCTCGGTGGCATTGGTCTGTTCTTCATCGGTGTCAATCGATTGTATCTCTATGGTGTGGGAATTCTCTATACAGCTGTTCAAATCCTCCTGTGGACCAATGATGGAATGCCCCACGTCGGAAGTTTCGGTCTGATTGATAAAGTGGTGCAAGTACTTCTTATCATTACTCTTGGATTCCTAATTCTGCGTCACCGACAACGCGCTCGGCACTGAACAAAGTAATAGGTGAGTTTTTTTGCGACTGTTCACCTCCTCAGCAGAGACTACGACCGCTGTGAGCAACCGATATCATTGGAGATGTCGACTACGGGCTCCAAATCAGCAATTATGAGCCTCCGTTGTTGCCACTTTTCTCTCTGTGGCCGTGATTTTCGGTGTTACCTTGATTGCCTTCTCCACCATGATTCCCGCTATCACCGCTTTGTTGTGTCATTCTTATCTTCCCGACCATTGTTGTTGGGTGAACGGTACAGAGATACTGACTGATATCACGAGTGGCGACAAATGCCAGCATCTGAACCGCTCCTTTCTTCGCAAGTTGCGGTGTGACTTTGATGGCATCTTTCGGAGGTGTTCCACCGTTTTGGTGCTCACCCATCATTGGACCGTTTTCTCCACCCATCATGTGACCATCCTGTCCCCCCATTGATGTTCCATTTTGACCACCCATCATCGACCCACCATTCTGCATCGTTCTTACATTCGGAAATATCACGGAGAGATTCTTCCCGTTCGAATCCCGCAACGCGAATGTATGCGGTTGTCCATCCAGGTTTTGCCACATTACTCCGTATGTCCGGCCGGGTTCGAGTTGGAGTGTTGGATTCTTTTGTCCTGCGATGGATTGTGGCCCTCGTCCTTGCCAACCTGAGACTCGACCACCGAGAGCAAAGCAGCACATGCCTTGATGGTTACCTCCTGATGACGTTTCTTGTGCGGCCACGGTGGATGTCAATCCAATCGCAGTACCGCCCACAACACCGAGGAACTGTCTGCGTGTCTGTTTCGTAACTCGTGGTTCGTTGGGCATGGAATTTCCCCCAAAGGGGCAACAACCGAACTAATAATAAAACAAACTATTTGGAGAGAGTAAGGGTTCTATTATTATGAATTTCATAGTGGTTATAACGCAAACTCTCTTGGCTTCGTTCAGTTCACGCAGGATATTTTCTCCAAAGATGGTGATTTACTATGGGTTCTGATACCCCTATCAGTATCTGTGCATCTGCTAACTGAATCCAATAGTGCCACCCAGAGAGTGTCACCATATCGTTTTTAAACGCCACTCTTCAGCTCATCATATCGATCACGAAAGAGTGATTCACAGGACGTACAGCAGAGATAGTATTGTTGTTCATCAGTTTCCACCGTTATTCCGTCTCCTTGAATTGGTTTTCCACATTCAATACATTCGATTGCGAGGTCAGACCGGTGAATTTGGGGCTTCCAGATCGAATTTGCGATCTTTCGAACTTCGTACGACTGGATGTGTTGGTCATTCAGTCTCTCGTCGAAGAGTTGTTTGATCTCCTGGTCGTTCATGTACGCGTGAGCACTAATTCGCAAATCAACTGCTTGTAGGATACACTCAACCGTATCCACATTGGATAACGACTCGACGATCGCCTCTTCACTGCCAGGCTGTGCTTCGATTTCGATCAAAATATCATCTCCTGTAGCGAGCATTGAGCGGTCGATGTTCACCGTAAAGCCGTTGATGACCCCGAGGTCTTTAAGCTGGGAAATACGGTTCGAAACGCTCGGGGCCGACAATCCGACTTGCTCTCCGATGTCGGTGTACGAACGACGTGCATCGTCCATTAACAGTTGCAGAATATCAGTATCCGTTTGATCGAGTTCTACCATGATATCTATCCCTCGTCCCGAACATCTACCAGCGATCATGTAAAGCGTGTCGGCAATCTACATCTGAAACGCTAGGCGCCTTTTTATGCCCCTACTTTCTCTCTCCCTTTTTCGACGCATCGTACCTTTACCCTGCTAGCAACAAGAGGGGAAAAGAGAGACGTTGAAGTAATGAATGCGATGGCACTATCAGAACTCGAACTGAGCGATACTGGAGAAAAGTGTATGAACGACTGCTTTGAGGCTGTTCAGGCGTGCGAATGGTGTGCTGACGAATGTCTGGACGAAGATATGGACATGTCGCGGTGTATTCGCCTGTGCCGAGATGTGGCCGACCTCGCCGCCGATCACGCTCGATTCATGGCGCGCAACTCCAATTATAGCCCGCAACTTGCCGAGGCCACTGCTGGTGCGGCCGAAGAATGTGCCGAAGAGTGTTCCCGACACGACCACGAGCACTGTCAGGTCTGTGCCGAGGTTCTCGAAGAGTGTGCAGAGAGCTGCCGTGACATGGCGTCCGCGTAAATCGGAATTCGGACGTTTCCCCGAAGCCCAATCCGGTTTTTTGGAACGTGCGTTCGTACGTAGGTAGGACAATTCAAGGGGTGAGAACCAACCATACTTCCTTTACGCTCGATGACGTAGATGACTCTTCGAGGTTCAGTAATGGACGAGCACGACGACTCGACAGAGGATGTAGAAAAAACTGAGGATGAAACCAGTCACGACAGGCACTCAGATAACGAAAGAGAGCAATCTAAGCAGGAACGAGAGGCGTCTCACGTAGAGCGTTCGCTCTTAGAGGACGAAGCACGAGACGCGAAAGAACCAGAACACGAAACTCACAATCGACACAAAGACGGAGACCAGGACCACGGTGGTCATGGCGGGATGCACGCTGGTCACGAGCAGATGTTCCGCCGGCGCTTTTTCGTGTCGACACTCCTTTCGATCCCAGTTCTCCTCTATAGTGAGGCCCTTCAGCAGTGGCTTAGCTTCTCGGTTCCCGCATTCCCTGGGAGTGAATGGATCAATCCAGTGTTTGCGATAATTGTCTTCGCCTATGGTGGTGTGCCGTTCCTCAAAATGGCACTCCCGGAACTACGAGATCGTTCACCAGGCATGATGACGCTGATCTCAATGGCGATCACCGTTGCCTTCGTCTACAGTCTTGCGAGCGTTATTCTCCCCACGACGTCAGCATTCTTCTGGGAGCTGGTGACGCTGATCGACATCATGCTGCTGGGTCATTGGATTGAAATGCGGAGTGTCCGGCGCGCATCTGGTGCACTCAATGAATTAGCAAAACTGCTTCCCGACACTGCAGAACGTATTCGAAACGATGGCACTACGGAAGAAGTCCCTGTCAGTGACCTCCAGACCAACGACCGTGTTCTCGTCCGTCCTGGTGCGAATGTTCCTGCAGACGGTGTAGTAGCGGAAGGCCACTCTGAGGTCAACGAATCGATGATCACGGGAGAATCCCGTCCTGTTCTCAAGGAGTCTGGTGATGAGGTGATCGGTGGGACGATCAATGGTGATGGCAGTCTTCGCGTTCAAATCACGGCTACTGGCGATGATACAGCACTCGCCGGTATTATGCGACTCGTCGAGGAAGCCCAACAGAGTAAGTCTCGAACACAGGTTCTTGCTGATCGAGCCGCAGGATGGCTGTTCTATGCAGCAGTTGCCGCAGCGATCATCACAGCCATCGGATGGACGATTGCCATCTCTTTTAATGCGATGGTGATTGAACGAGTTGTTACAGTCCTCGTTATCGCCTGTCCACATGCACTTGGTCTGGCAGTGCCGCTTGTCGTTGCTATCAACACGTCACTTGCGGCTCGAAATGGGATGCTCGTTCGCGATCGGATCGCTATGGAACAAGCACGTGAAATCGATATTGTCGTGTTCGATAAGACGGGGACTCTCACGAAAGGTGAGCAGGGCGTCGTTGACGTTATGACCGTCAGTGGAATCAACGATGATGAAGCTGTTGCAATGGCTGCTGCTGTCGAGCGCGATTCAGAGCATATGATTGCCCAAGCACTCCGTGATGCAGCAGCCAATCAGGGACTGTCCGTCCCACAAGCAAGCAATTTCGAAGCCATCAAAGGCCGTGGTGTCCGCGCAACCATCGATGATGATTTAGTCTTTGTCGGCGGTCCAAATCTTATCGAACAGGAGGCTATTGAACTGGCTCCTGAACTCACCCAATTCGCGAATACTGCTGGTAAAAACGCACAGACGGTCGTCTATCTGCTGCGGGATAACGAAGCTATAGCCGCATTTGCGCTTGCAGATGTAATTCGCGAAGAAAGCCGACAGACTATCGAAGCACTTCACGAGTTAGATATCGAGGTTGCAATGCTGACCGGCGACAGCGAAGGTGTTGCACGAGCCGTGGCAGACGACCTTGGTATTGACACGTACTTTGCTGAAGTGCTTCCTGAAGACAAGGATTCGAAAATCACTACGTTACAAGAGCAGGGGAAACTCGTCGCAATGGTCGGCGACGGAGTCAATGACGCGCCAGCACTCACTCGCGCCGATATAGGTATTGCAATCGGGAGTGGTACAGATGTTGCAGTCCAGTCTGCGGATCTCATCCTCGTTCAGAACAATCCCCTTGATGTCGTGCGACTCGTTAAACTCAGTCGAGCGAGCTACCGAAAGATGCAGGAAAATCTCGTCTGGGCAGCCGGTTACAACGTCTTTGCCATTCCACTGGCAGCGGGGATCCTTGCTCCAATTGGAATTCTTTTGTCCCCTGCCGTCGGTGCCCTTTTAATGTCTCTCTCTACCGTCGTCGTCGCTGTCAATGCACAGTTCCTCCGAAGAGTTGATCTGGATCTTCCGAATTTACCTGGTCTTCCCTTGCCGCAGGAACCACAGTCAGCAGATTAACCTTTCTAGCCCAGTGCTGTTCAATGGTAATCATATACTTGAACACGGTAAGAGGTGAGATGAGGATAGCTTAGTTTTCGATTCGCACGTCAAACGAGGTCGAAATGAGATTGCCCTCTGGTTTTGTCTGAAGAAACAGCCGATACCGACCCGACGTTGGGAAAGTCGCATCGAACTCGACACGGCCCGGCTGAGATGTTGTTTCTCTTGGATGCACGTGAAGATATGCGAGGTCTCCCTCACGAAGGGCAACCAAATGGCCGAGTGCCCCAAGATACGGTTCTAGCTCTGCTACGGATCCATCGTCGCGATGCACGTCAAATAGCAATCGCGTAGCTTCACTAGCAGTAACGTTGTCTGTGAGTAAGTGGATCTCGTACCCTTCACAAGTGGCCTGCCGTGACGTGCCAGGACGCTCTTCTACAGTTGTAGTCCCTGGTGCGAAGAGGTCAAATCCAAGCGTCATTGAATGGCCCTCAATGACTACATCGACAAATGCCCGGTATACGCCTGGTTCAGGCAATGAAAAACCTCCAACACTGCATGTCCCGTCCGATTTGACGTCAGGATGCAGATGCTGAAAATGGGTCATATCTCGCCGAACGACGATGAGATGCAACACTTCACCGTGTGCTTCGTCAAATTCAGTTACTGCTCGTCCATCCTCAGTCACGATCCGAAACGACCAATTGACTGTTTCACCGTGCTTGAACCGTGTTTCTGATGGTACCAATCGCAACCCTTTGCTGTGGAGTGATAATCCTCCTATTGAAGCGTGACCTCCTGGTTCTTGCCTAAGTGATTTTCTAGTTGACTCAGTTTTGTCTTCCCCATGTTTCGAATGTTCCCCCATATATTGTGAATCGTCAGCAGCCATCTTACTCGTTTCTCTATTCTGGTCACCCCGAACACTCGATAGTGACTTAATATAACCGCCTCCAAGTAGTCTCTCGTTATGATGTCTGTGTTCGGAGCCTCCAGGAGACGTTCACAGGTATCCGTACAAACGATAGATCGGATTCTATCGCCGATAATAGGCGAACAATCCTCTATCAAAAATGGGTCTATGTACCTCTGACCTTGAATTCTGACTATCTCTCCCATAATCGTTACAAATTTTATATTTATCAATGGTGGAATTATTCGTTTCTATTGAATGTTTTGGTGATATTCTATGAGTGAAACTACTCCTCACCCATTATGGACCTTTCGTCTAATCCTTCAAGTAACGATATCATATGGTTGGTATAGACAGACGTTACGGGCGGTATAGAACGTACAATCGACTCCAACGGCAGTTTCCACTTTGAGAATATGGGTTTCGACGAACAAAAAATCACACGAAGATCTGTTCTGGGAAGTACTGGACTCGCACTTACAAGCCTCGCAGGCTGTGTAGGTCTCGGTGGGACATCGAATGATTCGACGACGACAAATTCGACGACGACAAATTCGACGACGAGAGCTTCCACGACACGAACAACAAGCAGTCGTGAGACTACGCAAACGACTACGAGAACCCAAACCGAGACCCAAACGACTGAAGCAACAACTGAAACATCTGAGACGACTACTACTGAAGAAGGGCCAGGATACAAAGACTATCACTGGCACGGTCAGTTGTTCTTCGATATCGATGGCGAACTTGTGAATTTCGACCGGCCGAAGTACTATCTTGACAATCTCGAAAAACAACATCCTGAGACGGTGTACTTCCACTTTCACAAATCTGCGCACGGTCCAAACGAGTGGAGCAACGAGAAGAAGGTCATCACGTTCGAACGCGGCTTGAACCTCTTACCGGACATCTCCTACGAGAAACGCGGTAGCAATCATGTCGTTGGATATGACGGGACGACATATCACGGTGGCCAATCTGGTATCGAGGTCGCCATTCGTGAGAGAACCGAAGACATCGACCCAACGAGTTACGAAATCCAACATGCCGACCAATTTTGGATTAGTGTCTCAACCGGCAACGAGTCGAACGCTAATGGCGGCACGCGCTCGGGGAAGATGATGTTCGATATCAATAACAAACGATTGGACTTTACCGCTTCGAAGTACCAGCGTGCAGGAACGAATCAGTTCCAATTCGAGAACAGCGAACCACCATACTACGACTGGACGAGCGCAGGGGACTCGATCACACTTGCTGAGGTGTTTGACCAACTTCCGGATATCACCTATTCGAACAACGGTGGCCACATCATCGAATATTCGAGTGGTGATCGGTACGACGGGATATACAAATCGCGTAGTAATGGAACGGAGATCAGCATTCGGCAGCGAGCCTCCGATATCGATCCAACGTTGTATGAGTTGCAAGACGGCGACATCATTTGGGTATACGTGCACAGTGACGCTGCGCCGGATAACGAACACTGAGTCAAATTTCACTCAATATGACAGACTATACACTCGCGTTCAAGCCCGCAATCAGACTGTATGGACGACACGATCCCAGTGCAGTCCTCTTCGAAGATGGTGAGGTTGTATACGGTATCGAAGAAGAACGACTGTCTCGTACCAAACATGCGCCACAGACGTTCCCGACAAACGCCATTCGTGCGTGTCTCGACTACCGGGATCTTGAACTCGGTGACGTCTCGAAAATTCTCCTCCCCTATGATCCAACCCTCCAATCGAAAATTCTTGACCACTATGTACGAGATTTCGTCCGCCTTGATGGCATTGATTCGAAGGCACGTCACTTGGAGTGGCTAGTCAAATCACAGATGCAAGGGCGTTTTTTCCCAACTAGCCAGGTAGAGTCACGACTGGCGGAAATAGGAACGCCAGTTCCATCGATTGAGACCAGATCACATCACGCTTGTCACGCTGCCAGTGCGTTCCATCCATCCGGGTTCGACGAGGCACTCGTGCTCACAGTGGATGCCAAGGGCGAGTACGATTCGACAGCTGTGTGGCGCGGCGACGAAACCGGTCTCACTCGAGTCCGAACGTACGAACACCCGAATAGCCTCGGCCTCTTTTTCGCGGTCATCACCGAGTATCTCGGCTATCGGATGTTCAATGGTGAAGGGAAAGTAATGGGTCTCGCCCCATATGGTGAGGAGAACGAAGCAATTGAAGACGCACTTCGAGATTTGATCACTCCTGGCGTTAATTACGACGTGACAGGATTGACGAAGCGGTGGGACACGAACCATGGTGTTCGAAAACTAGAGGAGACACTCGGTCGTCCACGAAACGACACACCGGGCGAGTTCGACCAGTGGCAAAAAGACCTCGCGTACACTGCGCAAAAGCTTCTCGAGGAAACAGTCCTCGACATGGCAACGACGTATGCCAATGCTATCGGCACGAAGAACGTCGCACTCGCTGGAGGGGTTGCGCTAAATTGTAAATTGAACATGCGACTTATCGAATCGGACACCGTCGAGAACGTCTTCATCCAACCAGTTGCCAACGACGCTGGACTAGCACTCGGTGCGGGATGGCTTGACCAGTCACCAATGGATGTGCCAGAGATGACGGACGTCTACCTTGGCTCCGAGTACGAGACAGACGAAATCGTGGATTTACTGGAAATGAATAAAATCAGCTATAAGCGTCCCGACAATCTCGAACGCTATGTCGCCGAGAAACTGGCTGATGGAGCGCTCGTTGGATGGTTTTGCGGACGCTTGGAAATGGGACCACGTGCACTCGGCAGTCGGAGTATCCTTGCTGATCCACGAACAATAGCGTCCCGTGATCGAGTGAACAAATTCGTCAAACATCGTGAAGAGTGGCGGCCCTTCGCGCCGTCAATGCTCGAAGAGGCAGCAGAGGAATATCTCAAAAATGGTCAGCCCGCTCCGTTCATGATCACGGCATCCAACGTGAAACCAGAAAAGCGGGACGATATCGAAGCAGTACTTCATCCAGCAGACGATTCAACGAGGCCCCAGACTGTCCGTAGCGATCAGCATCCACGGTATCACACTCTCATCTCTGAGTTCGACAACATTACTGGCGTCCCCGTTGTGTTAAATACGTCATTCAACGACCATGCTGAACCCATCGTAGAGACGCCGACACAGGCACTCAAAGATTTCTATGGGATGGGGCTCGATGTACTCGTTTTGGAGGATGTTATAATCGAAAAATGACACCCGCGAAAATAACGGGGAAGCACCGATTTCCACAATTGGCAGTTCGGGGAGAGGCTGAAGCCAGTGTCGGGAGGACAATGCAGTGTAATGATTCTGGCTTTGCCATACAGATGCGGAATGATCGTTCGAGGGGCGATTCGTAATGCACATTGGCCTTATCATTGCTAAAGTAATCGTCGTAGCACTCGGCCTATTCATCTCATCACAAGGATACCGTGCATACAAACGCTATAGTAATCGAGCGATGTTCTTTCTTGCAATTGGTTTCTTTACGATTAGCATCGGCGCTGTCACTGAAGGTGTACTTTATGATGTGGTCGATTTCTCAATTTTCTCTGCTGGAATGATTCAGACGGTGGTTGTCGCTATCGGTATGGTATTCATTTTGTATTCAATTTATTATAAGACATCATAGAAAAGACTAATCACTTTGATTACCCCACGAATGGCAACATTCTTTCGTATAGAAATCACCAGTATATAATTATTCGGCTGAGAACGAACTGAAGACACTCGATCGAAATGTACCAGAACCGAATTATTAGACCTATGGGTTCGGAACGGTTTAACGGGATGTTCATTTGGAACTACCCCACAACGAAATCTCTATCCAACCGTGTTCAAAGATACTGAACAGAAGAGCTGGTCATTCATGCTAATCTGGTTAGATAAAAGGGAATAATGAGAGAACTCACATACCTGTTCATCACACTTTTCCTGGTTGGTCTTTGGTTAGGTAGTGCATCGATTTTAGCTGGCACTTCATTCTGGGTGTTTACCGTATTTGTCGTTATTTTGCAACTGATCATACTGTTCTATGCACTTTATGACCGTCGGGTGCAGTAACAACCTGATGACGTCCACTGTCTTTGGAGCGGTTTTGTTCTACTCATACATGTGATTGGAGCAATATCCTCACGAGGGTCTTCTTCGCACCTCTTTTAAGTATGACCTGGCTTGCATTACAAACCTATAGCTGTAATTGACTCTGTATTCGTTTCAGATTGTGACACTGACCTCGTAGCTTCTTCACTCGATACATATTATTCAATCCGGTTCCTCTTGGAATTTGTATTTCTAACGGATTCCAGCCCGCAAACTCCATTTCAGAAGATAAAGCTAGTAGTATATGAATGACCTCGAATCGAGATGTTCTCGAATTAGTGGTGTAAGAGGATGTTTAGACGTCGCTGGCTTGTTCCGTTAGCTCTTGTGGTGTTGTAGCGGAGATTACTTGTAGGAATATACTCCCTGGAGTTGTTTGATTGGGCACTACACTTTTCGGTCTTTCTACCGTATGGTAGTCGATGGCAAACGAACGCTCCGATATCAACCTCCAGGTAGGGAGAATTGCACGAAAAGACGTGGTGAGTGTCTCCAACGACACGGCTATCGAGAAGGTCGCCCAGACGATGGTCGACGAAAACGTGGGTGATGTCTTAGTCACTGAGAACGGAGATCTCACCGGGATCATCACCGATCGTGATCTTGCAATTCATCTCCTGACAGACGAATACGGTACTAACGTTCTGCATGATGAACAGTCGGGAGCAGACCTCTCCGCGGAAAATGTAATGACTGAAGACCCACTCACGATTGACTCTCAAGCACGCCTTCCACACCTACTCCATCACATGAATCAAGTGAACGCACGACGAGCACCTGTCGTGCAAGATGGGAACGTTGTGGGGATTGTCACGCTCGATGATCTCATTGTCCACTTAGCAGGTGAGAGTGAGCATGTGGCCGCACAGCTCGAAAGTCTTGCTGCTATCGTTCACTCGGAATCTCCGCAAGGTGACTGAGACGCTACCATCGGATGCATAAAGAGTCAGGTATCGCTATGTTTAGCCGCTCTTTTCTTGTTCCTTTCAGACACTCGCTGTGTAGCCTGCGTCTTCGACGGCTTCAACGAGCTCTGAACTGTTAGCATCACCTTCGATAGTCGCCTGCTCGGCCTCGTGGTCGGCTGTCGCATCGGTAATACCGTTCACACCTTGGAGAGCTTCCTCGACGGTTTGCTCACAGTGTCCACATGACATTCCTTCAACGGTGATAGTGGTCGTCATACACTCCGAGATACGATCTACTGTCTTTTGTGGATTCCCCTTTAAATTCTGCATCTGTATTGTACCCACTACACTAGAAACAAAAGTCAAAAACGCGAACCACTTTTGACTCTCGATGACGTAGTACTACTATGCGCGATTTGGACGAAACCGATCTCGAAATCCTCCAGTTATTGATGTCGAACGCCCGTCGTCCGTATAATGACGTTGCGGAAGCCGTTGACCTCTCCCCACCTGCCGTATCGGATCGGGTTGCTCGACTACAGGAGCGAGGAATCATTCGTGGATTCACGCTCGATATCGACCGATCTCAGTTCCGTAAAGGAATACCGGTTCTGGTCACACTTGAAGTCGCTAGCACACGTGATGTTTCGTCGGTCAAGGAGACGCTCTTCGATACCGGTGCAGTTGAGTACGTGTTCATCACTGCCGAAGCCGACATTGTAGTCTATGCACGAGTCCCAGACAACGACGTCGCCAATTGGCTCGACGATATCTTTGATGAAGGAACGTTCGATAACTTCGAAGTGAAACTTTTGGCGGGTTCGGAGTGGTCTCCCAACCTCGGTGGGATGGAGTTCGCACTTTCCTGTGCGCAGTGTGGCAATACGGTCGATAACGAAGGAACGACGGCTCGAATCAACGGCGATCTCTATCAGTTCTGTTGCCCGTCGTGCGAAACTCGCTTCGAGGAGAAGTACGAACAGCTCCAGCAGGGTGCTGACTGATTGGTATCGGGGCAATATCACTTTCGATCCAAAGCTTTCCCGGTCTCCCGCCTGAACATTCTAAAGAACAAATCCATTGAAGAGGGAAGACGTATAATATAGTGTAATGAGTCAGCGTCGAATTCACATCGATATCCAGGGGATGAGCTGTGCGAATTGCTCACAGACCATTTCCGATGCCGTCACCTCTCTCGATGGGGTTTCGGAGGCGAACATCAACTTCGCCACTGACGAAGGGACTGTGGAGTACGATTCGGACGAGGTTTCATTGAAAAGTATCTACGACGCCATCGAAAACGCTGGGTATACACCGATCACGGAAACGACAACGATCGGCATCACCGATATGTCGTGTTCGAACTGCTCAGAGACGGTGCAGAACGCACTCAAGCAAACACCGGGTGTCATCAAGGCCGACGTCAACTTCGCAACTGACGAAGCACAAGTCACGTACAATCCCACTGAAGCAACTATTGCGGACCTCTACGACGCTATTGAAAACGCTGGCTACGCCCCCGTCCGCGAGGACAACGAATCCGACGCTTCTGCAGAGGATCGCCGCGATGCCGCACGCCAGGCGGAAATTCGCCGACAGCTTCGCCTTACACTGTTCGGTGCTGCACTCTCTGCCCCTCTTATCTTCTTCCTCGTTGAGAAGTTCATTCTCGGCGGCGGAATCCTTCCGGAAACGATTCTAGGGATTGAGTTCGGCTGGGTCGAGTTCCTGCTTGCGACGCCCGTTCAGGCTGTCCTCGGCTGGGAGTTCTACAAGAACTCGTATAAGGCACTCGTGAAGAACAAGAGCGCCAATATGGACGTGCTCATCGCTCTCGGTTCGTCCACGGCGTATATCTACAGCGTCGTGGTACTGCTCGGTCTGATCTCGGGCGGGCTTTACTTCGACACAGCTGCGCTCATCCTGGTGTTCATCACGCTCGGTAACTACCTTGAGGCTCGCTCGAAGGGGCAAGCCAGCGAGGCACTCCGGAAACTCCTCGAGATGGAAGCCGACACCGCGACGCTCGTCGATGAGGACGGCACCGAACATGCGGTCCCTCTTGAGGAAGTCACGGTTGGCGATCGGATGAAGGTCCGTCCCGGTGAACAGATTCCAACCGACGGCGTCATCGTCGATGGTCAGAGCGCTGTCGACGAGTCGATGGTCACCGGCGAGTCGGTGCCCGTCGAAAAGAGCAAGGGTGACGAAGTCGTCGGGTCGACTCTCAACGAGAACGGTATCCTCGTTGTGGAGGCGACAAAGGTTGGGAAGGATACTGCCATCCAGCAGATCGTTCAAACCGTCAAAGAAGCTCAGTCTCGCCAGCCAGACATTCAGAACCTCGCTGACCGTATTAGTGCCTACTTCGTGCCGGCAGTTATCCTGAACGCTCTCTTCTGGGGTATTGTCTGGTATTTCTTCCCTGGAACGCTCGCTGGATTCGTATCTGCCATCCCGCTCTGGGGCCTCGTGGGTGGAGGGCCGGCCGCGCTCTCAACATTCGAATTCGCTGTCGTCGTCTTTGCGAGTGCGGTGCTAATCGCCTGTCCCTGTGCGCTTGGATTGGCAACGCCGGCAGCGACAATGGTCGGTACGACCATCGGTGCCCAGAACGGCGTTCTCTTTAAGGGCGGTGACATCCTCGAGCGGGCGAAAGACGTAGACACCGTCGTGTTCGACAAAACTGGGACGCTCACCGAAGGCGAGATGGAACTCACTGACGTGGTCGTTTTCGACTCGAACGGTCAGCCAGTTACTGACGGTGGCGAGCCGGCAGCCGATGGTGGAGCACTGACCACGCGCGATCGGCTCGACGAGGAAGACGTGCTTCGAGTCGCTGCTACTGCCGAAAGCGGGAGTGAACACCCACTTGCTCGGGCAATCGTCGACGGAGCCGAAGAGCGCGACATCGATGTGGCGGACCCGGACAGTTTCAAGAACGTCCCCGGCCACGGGATTCGTGCTATTGTCGACGACAGTGAGGTGTTGGTTGGCAACAGGAAACTACTCCGTGACAACAAGATCGATCCCTCATCCGCCGAAGAAACGATGGAACGCCTCGAGAATGAGGGGAAAACGTCGATGCTTGTTGCCTATGAAGGCGAGCTCGTTGGTGTGGTCGCCGACGCTGATACAGTCAAACAGAGTGCGAAAGATGCAGTAAGCGCACTTCAGGACCGGGACATCGACGTGATGATGATCACCGGTGACAACGAGCGGACCGCTCGCGCCGTCGCAGAACGGATTGGTATCGATCCAGCCAACGTCCGTGCGGAAGTCCTCCCTGACGAGAAGTCTGATGCGATCGAAGCCATCCAGGACGAGGGTCGCAAGGCGATGATGGTCGGTGACGGTGTGAACGATGCACCAGCACTCGCCGTCGCGTATGTCGGGACAGCTATTGGCAGTGGCACCGATGTCGCTATCGAAGCTGCCGACGTGACGCTGATGCGTGACGATCCACTCGACGTCGTGAAAGCCATCCGCATTAGCGATGGGACCATCGCAAAGATCGAGCAGAACCTCGTGTGGGCGCTGGGCTACAATACAGCGCTGATTCCACTGGCGTCGCTTGGTCTGCTCCAGCCTGTGCTTGCCGCAGGTGCAATGGCCTTCTCCAGTGTGTCGGTGCTCACCAACAGCCTGTTGTTCCGCCAGTACACGCCCGACCACGACTACAAGTTCCTCGGATGGCTGCGCTGACCATCGAGATTCCGATTCAATATGTCGAATGTAACCCGTCAAACGGTTCGAGCATATCTCGTCGAGAGGGCCGATACCGAACCGACGTACCTTCGGGCTCGCGATATCGCTAGTGAGCTCGATGGGTCGCCGAAAGCCGTTGCACAGTATCTCAGTCAGCTTCAAGACGAACTCTCGGATATTTCGCTAGAGCAATGGGGCCGCTCGAAGAGTACAACGTGGCGAATCGAGTTGCTGGAGTCGTGAAGTAGCACGCCACGCCAATTAGAATCGACCCAGATTTTTAAAAACCGATTCTGGGGAGTGATGGACGCTATCTATTCCGGCCTTGCAATGCTCGTTAGCGTGGTCGTTCTCAATTGCAGCATCGATCTGTCGAACACTGTAACGTTTTTCGCAGCAATGTCGGACAGATTGCTAGGGGTAATGTATATCTCGAACAGCGCGACACTCGATTGGTCTAGCTTGTGCCGATCATCGTCGTTAATAAAGAGACGGGGAATCGAGAGTGCTAGTCGGCTGAATGTGCTTGACCCTGACCCATCTCCGCAGGATTCATCATGCCTTCCTTCACGCCGAAGTAGACGAGAAGCGCATTGATCGGGAATGCGAAAACGAATCCAACGGACAGAGAAAAGGCAAGGGCACCCCAGAACAGCAAGTCACCTATCTTCGCCTGGCTGGCAATCAACAAATCCGTACCGATTGCGGAAATTTCCATGATGGTGATGCTCGGCGTTTCGCTGTAGAGGGCATCGAACATTGCCTCACGGAAGCCGACACCCTCCTGCATAAGTGGGCCGACGGTCAGCGCGTAGCCGAAGATGTATGCGAGCGCGAACGTCCCTAGCGTCGTGATGAGAGTACTCTGTAGCGCCAATAGACCCGCGAGTAGTGCGAATCCGAGGACCTCGCCTGCGCCACACCCTGAGTAACAGTGGGCAGTTGATCGGAAGCCCCGACGCCACAGCGAATCATGACTGATCTGGGTTCGCCCGGTATACCAGTAAACGGCGAGACCGAACGGACCAGAGTATAGTACGACCAGTGTCCAGACACCCTTCATTAGCGACGGCAACGCCTGGTTGCGTCGATGTATGTCCCACAGAAGAGTGCTGACAGAGACGATTACGAGGAGTGCCCAGATACCCATTAGCATCGGGTCCGACAGGATCGGTTTCATCACGTGTCGAATCGGGGCGAGCGCATGTTCGATCTGCTTTGTGAGTTGATGGAGTTGCATGGTCTTTGTGATAGTGTTAGAAACTGTATTGGATTCTCGACTGTCCGCCGACTCACGGCTGTGAAGATACGGTAAAACACGATATGTGGTGGCGAAGGCAATAATATTGTGGCTGCTCTCCCAATGTGCTTAATGCCCCGAATAATTCTGCCGTATTGATTCTAATATAATACATATACGTGGTGGTTTTATGCTTTCTTATCTTGGTCTACAGACGGAGCAGGCCGGGTGTCTCGGACGTGACTCTGAGACGGTTCACCCAAGAATGATAGTTGAAGAAGGCGTTTATAGGTGTATGATATGATAGCATCTTTCATAACAAATGTCCTTGAGGCATTACGCATTGGTACGGGATTCCTCTGGACGGCAGCGTGGGCCATCATCATGGGGTTGGTCATCACGAGTTGGGTGCAAGTCTACGTCTCCAAGGAACGAATGGGCAAACTTCTGGGAAGTGAATCCATCTCAAGTCTTACGAAAGCGACCGGATTCGGCGCAGCGAGTAGTGGCTGTAGTTTCGGCGCGGCGGCGATTGCAAAAGGCCTCTTTCGAAAGGGAGCTCATCCAATGAACATGCTCGCGTTCATGTTCGCGAGTACGAACCTCATTATCGAACTTGGATTGATGATCCTCATTCTCCTTGGCTGGGAGTTTCTCGTTGCTGAACTCCTTGGCGGACTCATTCTCATCCTCGTGATGGGTATCATCATCCACTTCACCCTTCCCGAAGAGATGTTTGAGCGAGCTCGTGACGAATTGAATGCACGGGATTCCGAGGAAGGAATCGAAACAGATCCAACCTGTGGAATGGAGGGGAGCGAGGAGTTCACTCTCGTTACTGACGGAGGAGAGACGCTCGAATTTTGCTCACAAGGGTGTATGGAGACCTATGAACAGAAATTGGCGGGACAGGGTGACTGGCGTACCGAACTCACATCGTGGGGTGGCTGGTACAAACTCGGCAATCAGTACCGCAAGGAATGGTCGATGCTGTACAAGGACGTCATCGCTGGATTTCTCATCTCCGGATTCGTTATCGTGTTCGTTCCTCAATCCGTGTGGAATACATTATTCCTCCAAGGAAATGGAACGTTCTTTAGCGCTGAAAACGCTGTTATGGGTGTTGCTGTTGCAGTAATCAGCTTCGTCGGAAGTATCGGCAACGTCCCGTTCGCCGTTGCACTTTGGTCAGGAGGTGTGAGCTTTGCTGGCGTCATTGCCTTCGTCTATGCTGATCTCATCACGATTCCAGTACTGAACGTGTATCGGAAGTACTACGGCTGGCGCGTCATGCTGTACATCTTCGGCGTCTTCTTCGTGACGATGGCGTTCACGGGATTTCTCATGGAGGAACTGTTCGACTTATTCGGAATCATACCGAATCTCGCCGGTGGCGAAACGGCAACTGAACAGACGTATTTCGAACTCAATTACACCTTCGTCCTCAATGTAATTGCGTTCGCTCTCTCGGGATTCCTCTATTACGTCTATCGGCGAGGACTCGGCGCACCGAGCCAGTTTCGCGACCCGGTTTGTGGCATGCGTGTCGAACCGAACGGAATCTCGACAACGCACAATGATGAGACGTTATATTTCTGCTCGGAAACGTGCAAGCGAGCCTTTGAGCGAGAACCGGATAGGTACCAAGCCGACTTGCCTGAAGGGCGTCCGTCGGACTCAACGCATCCTCACGATCACGACCATCATTGATCAACCGACTTCTCTTTGACAACTAGTTTTGTCCTGGTAAAGACCCAAGTATGTCGTTCACGTAATCAGTTTTGAGTATCATGGGGGGCACGAGTATCTTCGCAGTTGAGACGGGAGTACTGTTTTTCATCTTATTCGGCCTGCTCATTGGGATCCTATTCGGATTCTTCGGTCTCGGTGGAAGCTTCTTCGTTACACCAGCGCTCCTCGTTCTCAACCATCCACCTGCAGCTGCAGTTGGATCTGGATTGGTATTTGTTTTTGGAACGTCTCTTTCCGCTGTTGTCTCCCACCGGCGGTTAGGACACATCGATTACAAACTCGGATTTCTCCTGATTCTGGGAATGACGATCGGAATCGAGGTCGGCAAACGTGGGCTATTTATTTTGGTTGCAAAAGGAATCGCAGATCTCGTTATCAGTATCATCTACGTCGGATTGCTATTAGTTGTCGGGCTCTTCGTTTTGCGCGATGCCTCCACCAACCAGCTCGAAGAAGATGGTGGTGTTGATGAATCACTCATCCGTCGTATCGGTACAATCCAGTGTCCACCAATGGTATCATTCAAAGGAAATGTTACTGCCTCCGTTTGGGTAGTGCTACTGATTGCATTCGTAACCGGTGTGCTAGCTGGTTTTCTCGGCGTTGGTGGTGGGTTTCTTGTTCTCCCGAGCCTCCTGTATGGTCTCACACTTCCCGAAGCGATCGCTGTCGGGACAGACATCTTTCAGATCTCTGTTTCAAGTGGGTACGGAGCCTTCCTCTATGCCCAAAGTGATGCAGTTCATTTGTCGGCCGTACTCCCATTACTCGGCGGGAGTGTGTTTGGCGCCTACTTTGGCTC
>NZ_JBIOAV010000009.1:0-19508 GCF_043952005.1 Haladaptatus sp. CMAA 1909
CCCGTCTTCCGCTTTCTTGTCGACCACTCGGCAATGCACGCCCTCGATGACTCGTCTCGGTGGAGTTACTTCGTCCTGGACGAGTTTGCCCGGATCGATGGCCTCCGGCGTATCGGTGAACTCGTGAACGTTGGTCGTGGCCAGAAGGTGCAGCTCCTCATCTCACTGCAGTCGGTCTCGCAACTGTACGATAACTACGGACGAGACCGCGGTAACGCCATTCTCTCCGGCCTTGTGACGTCGATCATTCTCCGACTGCAGGATGCCGAAAGTATCGAATACGCTCGCACAGTCATCGGGTCGGAGTTCAACGAGTACACGAAACACGAATCACGGGACGAAGAGGGTGCCGTCATGGAAACAGAGACGACAACCGAAGAGGAACACTCCTTCGCGAAGGGTGAGTTTACTGAGTTCGAACCTGGGCATGGCGTAGTTGTGAGGCGGAACTCGTGGGCGTACGGATACATCGCTGCTCTCGATCGTTCGGGGGCAAAACCACTCCTCAACGTTGTGAATGAGTAATATCGAGAGATACAGTGCTGCCCGACGCACCAACCGCCACTCGTTAGCGCTCCTTGCGTCGCTTGTGCGCCGGAGCCTACGGGTCGGGGCCAAGCCCCCGCTTCCGTCCGCTCCGCTTGGAAGTGTCCTGCGCTCCGCTCTTCTCCGGCTTGGGATGATTGACTAACCGAGCGACAGGAGGGATAACGACCTTGTTGACATCATCCCCGGTGATAAGTTTCGGTGGGGGTGCTGCTACGAGTGCGTTTTCTCGTACCGCTTGATGACAAACGTGAGGAACGCCGAGGTTTGGTGTAGGAGCAGAATTGTGTAGTCCTGGTCGATCTGCTCATGCCTGTGTTTATCGCCAGCCGGTTTCTGCATTCCAATCTGAAGCCCCTCCCAGATCTTCTGCCATTCTGCGTACATCGATGGGTTCGGTTCAAATAAGCCCCTATTTTTCATCTCATTTAGACAGGCTCCAAGACCTGCTCCAGGGTCTACCCAATCCTCTTGCTCTTTGCAGATCTCTTCGGCAACCGCTTCGATGCTCTTAGCGAGGTTCTCGGTTAGGCTGGAATCTAGTTTGTCATTCTTGTAGTGGTCCCAGGCCTTATTATAGGGTTTGAGTGGTTCCTTCCACGGTTCGCCGAGTGCGAGGACTCGAGTTTCTTGGTCAGCTTCAATGATAGTTTCGTCCGCAACTTGCTGGAACTTGATGTACTCATACTTACCAGGGCTCGGGGTATTCCATTGTTCCATCTCCTCCACAGACGGTTTCATTTGGACCAATATACCTTCCTCAACGAGCGTTCTCTCAATTTTGTGAGCCATCAGGAGAACGTCGTTATCATTTCGGAAACGACTTTTTGACCAAGTTCTGTTAAGGAGATATTCTAAAAAGTCCCAAAAGAGGTCCATGTCGTCCGTCTCTCTAATGAAGGTGTCCAGCGACTGCAGGGTTGCAATTGGGTTTCTGAATTCGAGTTTCGTGATCTCTTGCCCTGTATAGTCAAGAAGGTCGCTATAGGCGGCTTTTACCTGTTCAGCCTCAATCTGTTGTGTGAGAATATTGGCCAAGCGGATTCGGGCTGGTTCGGTCAACTCTTCGTGGATTCGTGGCTCGGGTTCGCTATTCCGCTTGCTCCACGGGGTGAAATCCCACATTAGCCCACAATGTGTGTTAATTTGTAAAGAAGGTTCGTAAGTAACCGCACAAGCCTCTGGTAAATCACTTTGAATAGGCAGCGGAAGATGCGGAGATTCGCTGTTCTTCGTGAATTAGTGTCTTCCGGAGTGTTGACACTCCATCGAATCGCCCCCAGTCCGGGCCTCCGCTCGCTGTGCTTCGCGCTTCCCGAGCTGCGGTCGAGCGGGTGTCGCGTCTGCGCAAGAATTACGCACCACGGTCATCTATTTATCTCTCCTCTACTTTGGCAATTTTATGAGTGAATCTACCTCAACATATGCTGATGAGCTAAGACGGAAGCTCCATGGTGAGCAGGTTGGCACGCCATATTCACTCGTTTGTGATTTCTGTAGTACTGAAATCGACATCGCTGAACCAGTCATGTACGACGCACTGCGTGTCGTGGATATGCCAAACCTTGAAACATTGATTGACCCCCCCAAGGAGTGGATACTCGACGCTGCCCGCTGTCGTGCTTGTGAGTCCGAGTCTGTTGACCCGGCTACTGACGGGTACGATGAAGCGCTCATTCTGCTCTCGATTAACGAATCAAATGACATCCTTAGTGCGGATACCTCTAACATGACTGTAGTTGATGTCTCACCACACGAGGAGGGATATTATCCGCCGGTAATCGAGCCTAATTTGCTTATTAAATCCGATGATGCAGGATTCGCTCGATGGATTCGAATGATTGGTATTCTTGATGATAGCAGATCTAATAACTATCCTCAGCTTGTGGAAGAATCAATAGAGACCATGATCAGGCATTCAAAAGAAGTACCGCCCGGCGTCAATCTTTAGATCTCTGATTCAGAGTACACAGAACAATTTCTTTAGCCCGTGTTTGATTATGGTAGGATGAAAACGAGCATTCTTCTCCGCATCGTTCATCGGAACATCAAACTCTCGTAAAAGCTCAAGTTTGAGTTCTTGATATCGGTAGTCGAGGTCGTCTTTCAGCGACGGCGGCAGGTACAATGATAACTCCTCATTACTGGGTAGAGGGATGGATATCTCCAGTAAAATTAATATTAATATTATCAATATAATATTAGGGAAGTATTTATATATCTCTTAGTACTATTAAGTTTTGCTTGCCCAGTAGAGATAGAGGTATTTATACGCGTTAGAAATGTAATTTATCCAAACTTTACGGTTAAGATTGGAGAATCAGTATAATATGTGGTCTAATGGACAGATGATGGCGGAAGGCGCAGAATTAGAGATGTCTATTTGTAGGACTATCTCGATCTTGAGGGGCAATAGCAGATTGATTGAACGATTTGTTATGGTATTTCTTGATATAGATTTTGGCTTTGATTGCAGTATTTCGATTGGTAACTCAAATAACTCTGAAACAGATAAACGAGGTGGTTCAATAGTTAAGGGTCTTGGTAAGTGGCTGTTCGCAGAAGCGACAAACGGATTACTCATGTGGGCCATTCCATACTATTCACCATCACTATTTATTACAGTAATGGTAGCTATTGTCATTCTCAGTCTGGTTATGTGGTATGAAGGGGGGAAAAGAAATCCGTATCTGAAATAGCTGGTTCAGATTTAATTAGGGTCTATTTGTCTCACTGCCTTATGTTGTCCTAAGCAGAAGCGACGGTTATCAGAGCTTCTGAACAACGAGCTTGATGACCCGCTTCGGATTTGAGAGGAGCCGAACAATCCACATGACGACAATCGCCAGGACAGCCAGCAGGCCAGAGGCCACTGTGATGTGTATCGCTTGCCCTATGAGCGTGCCATCGCTCACTGGGGCGGTGATTTGAACCGAGAACCAAAACAGGCCAAATGCCAAGGCCAGCGCCGCGATTGTTTCGAATATATTGGCACCGTCTTTCGATTGCTGCTGGAAGGTGGGTGCGAGTTTGTTCTTCTGGTGTATCGCCTCGTGGCACCCCTTACACATCGTCGTGAGGTTGGTCATTTTGTGCGTCCCGCCCTTACTCTTCGGGACGCTGTGGTGGGCGTGGAGTTCGTGATCTCCTCGAGGACCACCTTTACGGCCGCAGTTCTGGCACGTGTAGTCGTCACGCTTATACACGCGCTTTCGACGAGTGTCCCAGTCTCTCGGGTAATCGTTCTTAACTCTCATTCGTGCCTGATTCTCTTGTTGAAAATCATTGGAGGGCTGTAAAAAGACTGTTCGTATTCCTCTCACGAACTGGAGGCCAGATGAGACGGTGATGTTATGCATATGCAGCAAAAACCAGTACTTGCATTCAGAGGGTGTTCCTGGCCACCGTGGTCAGGAACGAATTCTCACAGTCCTCAGCGCCAAACAGCTACAGCATCGTCACGAAGGCCTTGATGATGGCCATCGTGAGTCGAATGACCTGCAGTCGCAGCAAAGTCAGTTCGAGGCGGCGTTTGAGACTGTCGCGGTTCTTCTCGGAGTCCTGAGACGTGTCGTCGGTCATGGATGTATCTCGAGCGGGTTGCCTGAGTCCGGTCGTATAGGAAATCCAGGAGAGCACGCCCTACGGCTTGTGTGCCGCGCATTCAGAGGGTGTTCCTTCTTTCCTATATCTTCGATTTAGACGCAGGGAGAATAAAGCGTTCGCGTCGTGGGGTGAAAGTGGAACGTGAAAAACGCTGTTATAGAGCCTCTATTCCCATAATAGAAAATTTGTTTATAAGGGAGCGTATCTGAAAAGGATTCACAATATCTCGAACAGAAAACCGGGGGACGGGATAGCTATCTCCGCGTTACTGAGAAGAGCAAGTATTGGACACTCGCAACAGGGAAAGACCCGAAGTCGGGGAACAAGCCACATCGTGACCTGCTCCGTGATTCCTATGAAGCGCTCACCCAACTTGGGATGACTATAGTTAATTTATAACAAATGCATTCGATACTGGCAAGAGTGGCAAACTAGCAAAGTGAACTGGTAGTGAAAGTGATGATGCAAAGAACTTCCTAAACTTACTCACTAAACTGGTTTTACTCTCCGCTCAAGAACTTGCTCAAGCGATTGCATCCAATTAGCAGTGTCATAGATGGTTTCAGAATTGGTTCGCTTCGGTTCTTCCCATGTACTTGTCAAAATTTGGGCGTCCTTGCCAATAGCTCTGTGAGACCGCTCCTGCTAAATTGATAAAGAAAGCCATCAGACTGTCATCACCCGTATCTAAGAAGACTAATCGATCACCGTCTTCGGTTGAATGCTTTTTCATAATATACTCCCCCAGAACACAAATCAAGTCTGCACAGTGATCTGTATCTATCCTATCGCTATAGTACTCTAGAATATTTCTTTTGAAAGTTTCTTTTTTAGGTCCTTCATACGCAAAAACACACGAAAAGAGGTGTTCTGGAACGCCTCCAAATGACATAACCGGTGTTACGTCCCTGTTTAGTTGCTTTACCGAGTCAACCTTTGATAGTGCATTATTAAGCTGAGAGGATAGATTTGTTTTTACCTCTATGTGTGCCATTACTCCCGCACTCAGAAATTGCTTTGAAGAACCATATTCTAATGTCGGTTGCTTTTCATCGTAGACTACTACGTCTGCTTGCTTACTGACTCTTCCATCCGAGTCAAGGATCTCTCCGTCACCAACAACGAATTTCTCTGGATAAATATCCTGGAGGAAATTTTCAACAAAGTACTCCCTTGCCCCACCTGCCGTACCACTGTGCTCAAAACCAGATGAGCGCTCGTACTCGCTCTTGAGTATCTTCGAAGTACTACTGAAGTACTCGTCAAATTTAGACATAAATCTTCTTCTGGCTGTAATATCAAAAGCATTTTTCAAACATTAATGATATTTGGGATTTGGACGGACTATTGAAATACTATATCACCTTCAGACCGGGAGTGCTTCGTCCACAATCTTTGTGTTAGTGGAAGAAAGAATGGTATAAATTTTAAGAATTAGTCAAAATTCACGACATTTCAAGAGTAGTCTGAGACACTCTTTCAAGCTGTTTTTTGTGATCAGGAAGCTCTTCGAGGCGACAGTCGAGCACTTTTGTCTCTCTAGGTGTTGATGAAGCGGCTTCACTCTGGAAGATGAGATACCGTTCTCCATTACACGCGATCCCCCAAGACGAACCTAGAAGTCGCATGTACGTCCGGAGTTCTTGCCGAGCGGACTTTAACGATCTTCCTACTTTCTTAACCTCTACACTCACGACAGGATCATTATCACAAAGTAGTGCATAATCCGCCTGCTTACTTACAGTAGGGTCTTTACGGGGGTATTCGAGCCGCACGTCTGGCGAATAAATATTCCAGCCAAGTAGACTGAGAAACGGTGTCGTTATCTTGGCTTTCGTGTTCATTTCGTCAAGTCGGCCATTCTCGGCAATGACCTGACGGGTACGGGCAACAAACTGATCTAAAACTAATTCCGTCAAGTCCCCATCGATGCCAGCACCG
Source organism: Haladaptatus sp. CMAA 1909 (assembly GCF_043952005.1). NCBI lineage: Archaea > Methanobacteriati > Methanobacteriota > Halobacteria > Halobacteriales > Haladaptataceae > Haladaptatus > Haladaptatus sp. CMAA 1909. The sequence goes on from NZ_JBIOAV010000009.1 coordinate 6,094, forward strand.
TGGTGATCAAGATAGTTTCGGTCCCACACTGATGACATCGCAGCCCCACTCCGATGTGCACGCTGTAGTTCTATTTCGAGATCCATCGAGGCCGCTTCTGTATACGCCGTTGCAACCGCTTCATTGTTCAATCCGAGAAACTCTTTCAACTGGTAGGCATCCAACCCACGGTTTGCATGGTAGTATCCTGCATGCTCTCGTATCGAGTCTGGGTACACTTCACAGACATCATCATAGCAATCGCTGGCTTCGGCAACTGTATCTATACGACGATTGATCGATGTTCTTGATCGAGGATACGCGTCGTAAGTCTCGAAAAAACTGTCGTAGAGATCGATCACTTCATCATTCCAATTGTACGGAACCTTTCGAGCGAGACCCACCAATTTCGGCTTCCATCGGGACGCGAGCTCGTTCTCAAAACTCTTGCTGGGGTCCTGTGCCACACTTTGGCGAGCTTGCTCACGACAATATCCGCAGTGATGCCCGTCGTTTCCTTTTGTACATGGATCGTGATCCGGGATTTCGATTATACCGCGATTGAAATCGATCCAGTCTCGGTTCATATGGCTAATTTCCCCAGCTCGTAGTCCGAGTAGCCCGAGCGACACGATGACAAATTCTGCAGTATCTCCAAGCTCTCCGTCGATATCTTCTCTTGCAGTACGCCACAGTTCGTTGAATTGGTGATATGTCGGTGCATCGTCTCGGACGTTTCGGCGTCTATCACTCGCCATATCTCCTCACGCAACTTCTCTCTTGGTAAATATACAGAACATACTAAACGTCATTAATCTCTTGTGAGCATGAGAAAGCCGGTTCGAGAACCGAACCTGAATTGAAGCCTATATCCCCACGTGGCGGTCGTTGGAGGAGGAGCACAATCTCAGACACCTCATCAGTGGGTTTGTCGCCGAGTAAAACTACTATTTTCCATCCTGTCGCCGGTTCTGTATAATGCCTAGTTATTTCACCGCCTATTGTATATGTTCTCGTACAATGAGTAACTTGAACTCAGAAGCTGGCGACATTGTAGAGGAAGTTGAAGAAGTAGCAGAGAAACTGGAAGATGACCTTGCCGAGATCACAGAATTACAATACGATATTAGCATTCAGAATATGAATAAAAATTCTCGTGGTCACCAACTGTATTTCCAGGTCGAACCCAATGGACATGCACTAACCGAAGCGCTCTGTGAATCAGATAGTGATTATTACTCCGATGCAAGCATCCAGACACGCGGATCGTTTAATATCACTGTGACCATCGACGAGTAGCTAATTCACTTTGCCCACAGGGTAAAATCGACGTTCAGCACGGTCGAACTCCGACGATTCCTGCATTACTACTCTCAATCGGACGAGTTCGATCCTGAAACGCTACGTGAGAGACTTGAAGAGCAGTTCGATCAAGCAGTAGAAGACGCCAATCGAGCAGCAAAAGAACGGCAGGGAACACTGACCGAGAAACAGTTTGACCGTCCCGATCCTGTCGAAGCTCTACCCGACGAAGACAGCGAAGACGAATGATTCAGTTTGCGAAGAAGTCTTTCGCTCGATCAACTAAACGCTGGATGTTGCCGTAGACGCCTTCCCGCTTGTCAACATGGAGAATGCCGACCAAATAGAACTCGCCGGCATCTTCGATGACAAAGATCACCCGATATCCGCCAATTCTCGTCCGATATATATCTAGTGCAGCTCCCTTCAGCTCCTCTACGTCGTAATCAGTGAGGTCTCGCCATGGATTCGTCACCATTTCCTTCAATTTCGCCTGAATACGGTCATCAGCCTCTTTTGGAAGGTTAGAAAGGTCTTTGTCCGCCCGCTTGTGCATTACAAACTTATATTCGGCGTCATCGTCCGGCATGCAGGTTCATCTACAATCGATAACACTACAGCTAAAGATAACTTCCGGTATCGAAATCAGAAAAACGCGGAACAGTGCTTCAACGCTTCTCGTTGTGCTCCTCAAAAGTGACGTACTCACCAGAAAGCACGTCGTCCGCACGACATTCGATTTCGTGACGATCGATCTCCTCATCGTCCGTCTCCACGTTTTCAGAGACGTCGTGAGCACTTCGACCGTTGCCCATGTGATTGCTCATACCGGCCCCTAGATTTCCAACCACATAAACCCCTTCGAATAAATGATTGCCTACTTCATCGAAATATACCGATTCTAGTTAGTTTCCCAACTCCACGCATAGATTGAGTTGGGGGTCCCGGGGGTTGGTTACTTCCGCTTATCAAATTAACCAGAAGTACACTACACACCACTAGTTCCAGTGTAGATCCGACGTTAATCTGCTCACAAGTACGATTAAAGCCGATTTAGATTCGATGAACCAAATACAGCTATATCTTCTGTAGGTGCGTTGGCCGCATAGGTTAGAATAGCATACTAACTATAGTTTTCCACTCGAAATGCGTCGCACGCACGTCTGACTGAATTACATTGTATCCCGCGAGAACACGGGAAGACATGGAACAGATTACGCTTCGAATCCCGAAGGACACGCTTGCGGATATAGAACGGGAGGCGGAAGAACACGGTGAAACACGGTCAGAATATATCCGTGAAATACTCGAAACACGCACAGAATACGATAGCGAACACGGAGAAGGTCAGTGTGTTCCCATTGAAACACATGCTGAATTGCAGAGAGAATACGCCGAACTACAGGCAGAACACGGAGAAGGAGAATGTGTCCCGGTCGAAGAACACAACGAATTACAAACCGAACTTGACCGGGTTCACCGTGAGAAACGGCAGGTACTCGCCCAACGCGAAGAAAATCAAGAACTCAAACGGTACGTCGAAGATGAACTGAGCTGGCGTGAACAGTCACTCGGAACGCGTCTGAAGTGGTGGGTATTCGGAAAAGGTAGCGACTGACGACAACGTGGGACTGTCTCACCTACCCCCGAGGAATTATACGCGTGTGGGTTGTTAGCATGATCTGTCGGGTGGAAAGACCAACCTCGTCACACAACACCCAAGCACTGACGTACCACCCGACAAACGTGGGAATTGACGTGAGCCATTTCACCCCACGTTTGGGCGCACATTGGGACGACTGTTAGACGGCGGTTGGATTACACCTGTCGCGTAATCTCTCGACGAGAGTAAAACACTGTCGCGTATACCCACTTATAAACCAACTTGTTTTATTATTATAACTATACTATACTAGTAAGTAGTAGAGTAAGCGTCAGTCACCCAAGGACACGTTGGGTAACGTCCAACCGGTTATTTCTTTGACTGTTCAGCCGTGATATTTGGCGTTTGCTTACGTTGCTACAGACGCCTCAGCATCCTCCTTACAGGACACATGTGAGTCGAGGATGTCTCTCCACGATTTCTTGTGCTGGACGACAAGACACTCTTCGGGCGCAACGTAGTCAGCCCCGAGACGCTTCGCAAACGCTTTGTCAAAGACGACCTTTTTCGCTCCCCGATGGTCGATGATCCGGACATGCTCTTTCCCCATGTCGTCCAGAAAGTCCCTGACGCGCTTCACAGTCCCATCGTTCGGATACTCGCCAAGCATTGAGGCAAGCTCCTCGCGGAGCTTCTTATTGGAGACGACGTATCCTTTGGGCGTCTTCTTCCCTATGATCTTAGCGATCAACGCAACTCTGGTCGCTCGATACTGATTTTCGTGTAGGTGTTCTTTGGCTTCATCGTCGGTCATTCCACAGACTTGCTCCAGCGGACTTTCGGCGAGTAGCGTGTTCTGCAGGGTGGTCTTTGGCGCTTCGACCCCCACAGCTACGTTCTCAACATCTTCCTCTACCTCATCCAGTTGGTCTACAATAGATCGCTCCTCGAAGCGCGGACGGGTTGGGTCCCAATCCCCGAGTACACAGTCTTCGAGATCCCACAGTGACCGTTTGATGAACTTGTGGGATGATTCGAGCTCGTCGACTTGCTCTGCGAGCTGCTCGCCTGCTGTTTCGATTTCGTCGACGACGGTCGTCGGCGCGTCTGTATATTCGTCGAAAGCGTTCGTCACACTCTCCGTAAACTGTGCAACTGCTGTGCTGACAGCGTTCTCGCTCATTTGTATGGTTTTTGCTTGTCCCGTTGAGGAACGGCAGCGGACGGGACGGAAACGCTGTCACGACCGAGTGATAGTTTCGCCACTAAGCGAAGGCAAACTATTATTACGGTCGCGACAAAAGGGACAGGTGTTCAAATCTGTTCGGGGAGGAACTGACCTCCCCGTTCCCTTCTGCCGCAGTCACGATTCGTTACATAGCTGTGGGTTTCGTATGGCCTTTATTTAAAGCCTGTTACTGGTTGAGTGAGGGGCGTCTGACGCATGGCTGACGCTACTCATTTTCGCTCTGTTCACAGACGACGTCCTGTAGTTCTTCGAGTAGTTCGGGATCGCTTTCCGAGAGCAGCTGCACGTCTTTTTCCAATTCCTGGAGCCGGTCGCGGAAGAACGACCGTGTCTTGTATCGGTAGGAGTCGGAGGTTTCACCAGCAATCGCTTCGCGCTCGCTTTCGGTCAGCAAACCGCGCCCTTGGGACATGAGCGGTCTTTTGATGTGTTGGCCCATACTTCATTCGGTAAGACGTTCTCTACCCATTTAACCATTCTACATGCAGTAAGGCTTACTCTACTCAGAAAGATTAAGTTGGTTCAGCTTATTGTATATAGTAAGAACTCGGGTTATCAGGAAACTGGCCGCGTGGTGATCACACGCGACCTGGGTTCTGAATGGAGCGAACCCATGTCTATCAACACAACCCACCAGAAAAAGCGTACCGAACCAGACCAATTCGAATTCACGAGTGTGACGGACGAGAAGATCAATGTCCGCAATCACAGTCACGAGGCGTCCACCTGCTACACAGTAAGCATCACAGACGACGTCGCGTTGCACTGTACCTGCCCGGACTACACGTTCCGCCATGCGAACACTGTCGGCGGGATGTGCAAGCATATGCAGGCAGTCGAGGAGAATCTTGATGAGATACGATCTGACGCCGACACTTCCCAGGGTGAGACGCGCATCACTGGTCCGTACCGTGGTTATGACAAGTACGGCACCGTCGATCACACCTACTGGACGTGTGAGGACTGTGGCGCGGAAGCCACCCGGAAGGGCGCACTCACCGACTGCTGCTAATCCGCTCACTTTTTCATCGTCTCATGCCAAACGCCGCTGTCCGATGTAGCTGCTTAGCGAACGCTGACCAAGTGTGCGGATACATCCGATAAGAACAACGTTTCTCGCAGCACGTTTGCCCCTCTCTTATTCTCTCATTCGTTCGTTTTCGAACGGTACAGGCACGAATATGTAGTTAGTATAAAATACTAATCTTCGTTGTTTCCTCTCTTGCTCTGGCTAGCAATTGAACACTATCATAGCTCGGTAAAAATGAGGATTGCCGTGATTATTGATTGGGATTTGTACCGGGATCGCACCGTTCCCGTCCTCATCACCGTTGTTTCCATCTTGAGCAGCAGCTATCTGCCACAATCATCCCAAGCGGCAGAAGAGCGGAGCGAAGGGCACTCCCGAGCGGAGCGGACGGAAGCGGGGGGCTTGTCCCCGACCCGTAGGCTGCCGCGCATAAGGGACCGAAGGGGACCGAAACGAGTGGCGGTGGCTGTTGAGTATGTATTGCAAGAAGAGAACGCCAGTCAAGGTGCCGGGAAGTACAACCGAGTGAGGACGGGGCCGACCACGAAGGCGACGAGCGTCCCTGCATCGCCGATGAGTGGCTGCAGTAGTGCAAAGGTCACCACCGTGAGTAACAGAGCGACAGGGAGCGCTTTTGTTGTCCATACGACTTTCTGGAACATCGTCGCTTGGGTGTCAGTGCTCATGACTCATCCTCCTCTGGATCCTTGATAAGATGATACAGTGCTGATTTCGCGTGGATGTTCTCGATGTATCCAGCGGCCTCAAGGACCTCAAGCCGTTGGTGAATGTATTGTCGAGAGTAACCTGTTTCGTCGACAAGAAACGACTGAGTCCGGTCTCCTTCCCGGAGGTGGTTAATGATGTCATGATCCACATCTTTGAGTCGAACCATTATTATCGCATTGTTGTTGTGCATGCGTAAACCTTCTTCCTCATCCATCATGTGTGTTACGGACCCAACATTCGATATCATCATAGGGTCCGTAAATTATTTGTTATCGGAGAGGGTTGTATTGGATGGAATGAAGTTCGAAAACAACACCCTCAGTCGAACAGGACGGAAAACCAAACTCATCGCAGGCGCGGGGGTGGCCGCACTCCTCCTCGCCACCGACCCCGCCGCTGCAGCCGGGGCGTGCAGTGTGCCGAACGCTTCGAACGGCATCGGACAGTTCGGTGACCTCATGCGCTCTGTGCTCGTCCTAGCCGGCCTCTTCATCGGGGGGAAAACGATGATATCCTCTCGCTCCGGCGGAAGTCACGGCAAAGCAGGATCACGTAAAGCATATTTGTCGGCTGTCGGTCTCTTGTTCGCCGGGGCAGCGCTTCCACAACTCGCCGGGTGGGTTCTCGGCATGTTCGGGAGCTCGCTTGGCGACGTCGGCCTCAGCTGCATGTTCTAACCGCCGGTAGGTGAACTAACCACGTTTCTTTCCTCAACGAATGAACCACCGAACCATGTTATTTCGAGTGCTCTGCTGTCTCTTCCTCGTGGGTGTCGTTGTCACTGGTGTAACCGCCGCACAGTCGACACCGACGTCCACGGGGAACAACACGACAGCGAACAACTCGAGCACGAATCAGACAGCGGCAACGACTCGCCCGACGGTCAACCCGTACGGGTCGGGCTATCTCAACGAGACGGGCAAATACAATTCGAATAACAGCACACTCGGCGTCTACAACAACTCGACGGGGATGCAGGGGAGTGGTGGCGGGATGTTCTATAACGCCATCCTTGACGCATTCCTCGCTGTCCTTGGATACTTCGTCAGCGGCCTGTTTCGCTTCATCAACGCCACTCTCAACGCCGCGATCAAGATGGTGACGTTCACGCCGGCGCCGAGCTGGGGAAGTGGCTGGTACCAAAGTCCGGACAACATGGTCTGGCCGGAGAAGTACCACGACTGGAAGACGACCGGCCAACCGTGGACGTTCTTCATTGCCATCTCCTCGACGTGCCTTTACCTTGCATTAGGACGTCGAGGTCTCGGTATCCTTCCCGCCCGCTACGAGCGAGCAGGGACGAAGAATGTAATCATCGCGTGGTTGATGGCCTTCTGGGGCTGGCAATTCGTTGGCTTCGCGTTAAACATCGGCAACGCCCTCACGCTCGGCATCGTCGGTGACGTCACGCAAAGCACGGTTGCGACGAATGGCCTCAAGGGATTGCTCCTCGTCGGGTTAATCGCGATCGCGTTCTGGAATATCTGGATTGTTCTCGCTGTCATCAGCCTTGTCAGTCTTCGGACTATCGGCCTGACAGCACTCGCCCCGTGGATTCCATTCTTCTACGCACTCAAGTCAGTACCCGTCCGGGGGCTCGGCATGATAGGCGATGGCCTCACGAAGTTGTGGCTGATGCTCATCCTCGTGGCATTACCCATCTCGATCGCGATCTCAGTTGGCTTCTCGCCGATGACGTCGGATATCTTCGGACAGTACGGCCTGGCGGGTATCCAACTCATCGCGATGCAACTCGGGACGTCGCTGGCCTGTCTCGTCTTCCCGTACGTGATGCTTAGCAAGGGAGGTGCAGCGCTTGCCTCAGTCGGTGTTATCGGCACGGCACCCACGGCTGATGGGATGCAACAGGCCTACCAGAACCAACGCGAACGCGCCAGCGAGGTCAAAGCAACAACCCACCAGCGGGTTACTGGTGCCCGTGACCTCCACCGAGGAATCCGTGGTCACGACCCCGTGGGCGAAGGAGGAAGCGCGTACGCAACCGGAGAGGCAGGCAGACAGACGGTGCAGACGTACTCTACGACACTCCGCGAACGTGTCCATCATTTCCACGGCGGGGACGAGACAGTGGCAACAGACGGTGGATCATGTTCGTTAGAACAGTTGCGTGAACAGCGGCTCGATCACCTCGAACAACAAAACAACGATGACTGACGACAACAATTCCGGGCGACGCATCGGCCTCGAAACAACCATTCCGCAAGAGACGACTGGCAGCGTCTTCGACCTTGGATTAGGACTGTCTCTCGGCGAACTCACCATTATCACGGTGCCTACGGCAGCACTCGCGTACGTCGAACTGACGTATATTTCGGTGCCGCTGATGTGGTTTTTCGTGTCCGTTGGTAGTGTCGGCGGGGGACTGTACTACGCCGTGAAACGGACGCCGTGGTACGCAACACCGCTCGAGACGATCTCGAAGAAATTCGATTACCTCCGCTCACGCTTTCGAATGCCATTGGTTGGCCCGACCGCAGCGGACGTCCCCGGTGTGACGGACGTGCACCCCGAGTATGACGCCCTAGAGACGGACAACGGGACGATGTTCACGCATGTCACGGTCGACCTGCAGAACGTCTCGGAACACGACCGCAACGACTGGATTCTCGACGCGGCGGACCTCGCGAACGGCATCAACAAGCACATCGCACAGGCCGAATCGGACGGCTTCGATGTGAAGGTTCACCTGCCACAGACACTTCCGAACGATATTTCACAGACGGACGACCTCGACGAAGCCACGTTTAACGACGACCTCCCGCAACCAGCACGTGAGTACGCTGACTCGCAAGCAGAACACTACATCGACTGGTTGGCCGGGTCCGGCGTGATGGACAAGACGTGCACTGTTGTCGTGTGGATTGAGCCTCACGAGGTCAACACACCAACTGAAGATAGCGGGTATCTGGCACACGCCGCCGATGCTATCGGTGTTTTCGGCTCCGGTGATGCAACCAAGGCGAAGCAAGCTGACGCCCTCACCAACCGTGTGCAGACGGTACAGAAAGCCCTGGCGAGTGTCGCAGGAAGTCGCCGACTGACGACGGACGAGAGCGTATCCTACCTTCGTCGCTTCTGGCTGGATGAATCCACTCCGTTCGACTTCTCGGATATCACGACTGACGCCCCTGTCCCCACGGCCGCGTACGTGAGTAACGATCGTGATGACGCCGAACCCGTGGACGACGAGGAGGGTGGCCGACTCGCTGCTGTCCGCGAGTGGGTCACTCAACAGACGTCCTCGAACGCACGTGAACAAGCCATCTATGGACCGGCACACATCGACGAAGGGGTGAAAACGGTAGACGTGAACGACCACTATACGACGAGTCTGTGGGTCGTTGGGTGGCCGTCTTCGCCCGAACCTGGCTTTCTTACTGACGCCCTCTCGGTGCCGGGTGTTCGGATGGATACCGCGCTCTATGTGCACGCAACGGAGTACCGGGACAAGATGGACGAACTCGCCACCGACCAGGAGTGGCTCAGCGCAATGGGCATCGAAAAAGGTGGGAAGCAGGCCAAGTCAGACGACGCGAACGTGGCCGCCACGCAGAAGGTTATCCTCCGGGACCACATGCGAGACAACGGCGTTGAAGCGTCGGAAGTGTCGATGGTCGTCACTATCCGTGCAGACTCTCGGGAGCAGGCGCTCAAGCTCCGCAGGAAGGTAAAAAATGAGTTCCTCGCAACGAACGACATCATCGCTACCGGCGCGGATGATCGGCAACTCTCGGCGATGAAGACAGCGGCACCGACTCCCGGGGACGCATTTGAAGACGCCTCACACAACGATACACGGTTTGAAATGCCGAGTGATACCCTCGGGGCGATGTTCCCGATGGCAGGCGGCTATCAAACGCATGAGTCCGGGACGATCTACGGAATGGCACTGGCACGCTCTGGTACACCGCTCGGACTTCTCCAGGTCGACCGGCGATCACTCGCTGTCCCGCATCGCTTCTGGGTTGGCCGTTCCGGGTCTGGCAAGTCGTTCAACATTAAGGACTTGATTATCTCTGATATGCTGCAGACACCGAACCTTCGGACGATTATCGTCGATATCGCCCGCGGGTTCGATGGCGTAGTGGAGACGTTCGACGGGTCAAAGGTCAAGGTTGGAGAGACGAAGATTAATCCGTTCGAAGTCCGCGCTCCGGGTGAACACGGCGACGGGTTCACGGCTGATCTCTCGTCGAAAATCAACCTCATCGCCGATATGTTCTACTTATACCTGCAGAAGAACGCCAGCGAGCCCGAGGAGTTGCGAGCGACGTTGACCGAACTCATCCGCAAAACCTTCTCGGAGGCCGGTATCACCGACGACCCACAGACGCACTCCCGCGAGAAGTCGCCGACGATGGAGGATTTCTTTGGTGTGATGGCTGACGCGGCTACTAACCCCGGGGGTTACACTGCCGAAGGAACGGATTACGAGGTCGAAAAGATGAAAGAACACGCCGGGATTCTCCTTACCGCCCTCAAGCCATTTAAGCCGACACCAGACGACGAACCGGACGGTGCGTTTGAATGGATGAGTGGCGAGTCGGAGGTTGACCTCTCCAGTCGTGTCCTCTACTTCGACATGCAGAAATTCGAGGGGAAACCTGCCGTCGAAAAGGGAATGGCGCTTGCGTATATCCTCTCCATCGCCCCGGAAGTGGCGAAACAGACAGAGAATTACGTTGATGTCGTGGTTGACGAAGCACACGACCTCTTTGCCGAAGCGGCACAGGCAGGCCGATTAGAGTCGATGGTTCGCGCCGGCCGGAACGCCGGGTTGATGTTCGACTTTATTTCACAGGCTGACGACGATTTCAACGAGGATGCAGCAAAACGGATTGCTAAGCAGTGTGCCATCAGTGGGTGGCAAAACATGGGGAAGATGGGCCTGTCCGACCCCGAACCGTTCGGCCTCTCGGCGATACAGGCCTCACAACTCTCGGGTGGGTTGGCTGCGGGTGACGATAACGAGACGAGTTACAGCGAGTGTCTCGTCGACGTGGACGGGGATGTCTACCGTGTCCGAAAGCGTGTGAGCGACTTCGCGAAGGCCGTCCTCGACTATCGGGAAAGCGACGATGGCGACTTTGACGCCTACCTCGCTCGTGAACTCGGCACTGATGAGGAAGACGTCGAGGACGAAGAAGAGAGCGAACAGGACGAACCAACCGAACCACAGTCGTATGCTCCGAAACCAGTCATCGCGGATGACTAACCCCTCACTCCAAGCCGGAGAACAGTGGAGCGACGGGCACCCCCGAGCGGAACGGACGGAAGCGGGGGCTTGCCCCCGACCCGTAGGCTCCGGCGCAGAAGGGACCAGAGGGACCGAAACGAGTGGCGGTGCGGTACGGTGGCAGTTTGTAAACTCATGTCTCACCGATCAATCAGATCTGTATCGGCATGCCCTGGATGTCCTCTTTTTCGCGCATAAGAGGATGTCATATTGGAGACGGTTCGACCCAAATAATAAGTGCTCCGCGCACGGTGCATATACCGTGCGGCACGGTGCGGTAAACCGCGGTACAGCGGTGCAGTTCCCCCCCTTGTGGGGGCAGGTTTTTAACCTGCCTTGCCACTCCACACACTCGAATAATCACCTCACTACAGCAAGCCGACATCCCAATGACAAGTGCTAAAAAAATCACGATATACGTCGATCAGGAAACGAAAGACCTCTACAAGCAAGAGGCGAAAGACCGCAACCTGTCGGTCTCGAAGTACATCCAGAAACTCGTCGAACAGCAACGCGCCAAGGAACAGCGAAAGAACGCCGTGGACGACCTCGACGCCGAAAAGCGGATTACTGATATCATCGCCAGCGGGAAAGACGAACTGAAACAAGTCGCCCGCCATTCCGAAGACGTCCAAGCCCGCAGCGCGGTCTACAACATCGCACTGTGGGAACTCCAGAAACAGCAATACACGGACTTGCAACGCAAACAAGCACTCCAGACAGCGGCTGAAAGACTGCACGATCGTCTCGATGAGCATCCCGAGTTTCAGCAAGAACTCGATGACGCATTGGACGCAATCGAAGCCGAAGAAGACGCCGATGGCCTCTCTGACCTCGTGAAGTAACGAACAGCCATGGTTACAGTCCTGCACACAGATTACCGAGAATCAGGCGCATCAAACCTTCTCTCGTACATGAACAAGGAGGAAGGCAACGGTCTGCACAATCGGTACGGCGAAGAGATGACTAACGCGGAGATTCAGCACTTCGTCGAAAAAAGCGAGGCTCACGAGTTCGAACGCTCGATCATTGTCTCTCCCGAGAATCGGCACACTCTCTCTGATGACGAGCTGTCGCTCTATGCGCGCAAGACCATGCAAGAGTTCACGGAGGACCGCCCGACCGCGGACTACTGTTACGCTGTGCATCGGGACTCGGAGAATCCACACGTGCACGTGGCCCTCACCGGCACAAAGGACGATTTGTACATGAACACAGAAGACATTGAAAGCGTCCGTGAGGACGCTCACACGAAGTTTGTCGAACAGCATCAAGAAAACACCCCTCCACTACTACCAGAACACGAGTTTGAACAGGACACTCAGCACAGTGCCGAGAGGTTCCGATGAATCCTCTCATCGACCTCCTCATCGACTTTTGGTGGTTGACGCTCCCTGTTGGCCTTATCGCCGTCTGTTTCACGGTGAGCACGGTCGTCATTGCCCCGATACGCCGATGGTGGACACGGAAGGCACACGCTCGAGCAGTCGATGATGGGTACGCATTGCCGTTCGATACGGGGGCACAGCTGCTCGACATCATCATAGGCGACGATAGCACAAAGTCGAGAAACGTCGGCATTGCTGAGAAGTTCGGTAACTGCCTCTCGATTAGTCAGACCGGCTCAGCGCTTCTGCTGGGCGCGACAGGCTCCGGGAAAACCGAAGCGGGCAAAGTCCTCATCCGTCAGATGAACGCCGACGAGAACGAGCCAGTTGTCGTCTACGACCACAAAGACGATTACCGCCGCTACTTCGAGGAATACGAATCTGACCGGGATATCATTCGTATCTCGAGTGAGAACTCAACCGACTACTGGAACCTCTTCCGGGAGGTCGAGGACGAAGACGGCTTTGACGAGATATCCCGAGCGATGTTCCCACAGACAAGCAACGGAGGGAGCGAGTTCTTCGATACGGCCGCGAGACAACTGTTCACGGCAGTTCTCAAGTACCTCCATCGGGAGTTAGACCCGTCCGAACAGCATAACAAAGCCCTCATCAACTTCTTCAAACGGTGTGATCGCGTGGAGATGTACGAGCGCCTCTCGGAACACGATGACCTCATGGCTGCCGCTAGCGCCATCGATCCCGAAGCAGACCGACAGGCCGCTGGTGTGTTCGCCACGCTTCAACAGAAGGTTCAGGACGTCTTTGTTGGTGACTTCGCGGAAGCAGGCGACTTCTCGGTGCGTGAGTACATGGACGGTCCACAGGGGCGTGTGTTGCTTCTCGACAATCCAATCCGGCAGTCCGAGCAAGTCCGT